>JALOOX010000152.1 GCA_025454175.1 Syntrophobacteraceae bacterium
CGATGGTCGCGCGCTGGCCGGGCAAAATCCCGGCGGGTACGGTTTCCAACGAGATCATCGCCCACCAGGACTGGCTGCCCACGCTGCTGGCCGCGGCCGGAGAGCCCGACATCAAGGAGAAGCTGAAGGCGGGCCATCGGGCCGGTGACAAAAGCTACAAAGTCCATATCGACGGCTACAACTTTTTGCCGTATTTCACCGGGGACCAGAAGAAAGGGCCTCGGCCGGGCTTTGTCTACTTTTCCGATGACGGCGACCTGGTGGCGCTGCGCTACGACAACTGGAAGGTCGTCTTTGCCGAGCAGCGGGTTCAGGGTACTTGTCAAATTTGGGCGGAACCGTTCGTCTTCCTGCGCATTCCAAAGATATTCAACCTGCGGACCGACCCCTTTGAACGGGCCGACATCACTTCCAACACCTATTGGGACTGGATGATCGATCACGCCTTTTTGATGTATGCCTCTCAGGCTTTGGTCACGGAGTTTCTGGCCACGTTCGCCGAGTTTCCACCGCGGATGAAGCCGGCCAGCTTCACCATCGATCAGGTCATGAAAAAGATGGAGCAATCCTGGAGCGATTAGCGGCAACCCGTTGAAAACCTTTGATCCTTAACCGGTCAACGTCCAGAGAATCCCTTTCCCCTCGGCCTTCCAGGGGGAAAGGGATTACAGGCATTCAGATGAAGACCTGGAGTGGGGTTGGTATGAATCGTTTGGGGAGAGTTGTTGCGTCCATTTGGTCCATAGGGGTGGTCCTGTTCCTGTCGGTACCGGCGCAGGCTGGGGATACGCTCGCTCGCATCAAGGGGCGCAAGATCCTCAAGTGCGGGGTGAGCGACGGCATCCTGGGGCTTTCCATGAAGGACCAGAACGGGAGGTGGTCCGGCATGGATGTGGATTTCTGCCGCGCCTTGGGCGCCGCGACTCTGGGGGATCCCGAAAAGGTGAGCTACGTGCCTCTCACCGCCGCTGCCCGGTTTTCCGCCCTCAAGGCAGGCGAGGTTGACGTTCTCGCTCGAAACACAACCTGGACGCTCGAGCGCGAAGCCGTTCTGGAAGTCCTTTTCACCGGGATCCTCTATCACGATGGGCAGGGTTTTCTGGTTTCAAAATCCAGCGGGGTGAAAGAACTGGCTCAGCTGAACGGGGCTCCTATCTGTGTCGTCAAGGGAACCACGCATGAGGGAAACCTGACCCAGCTATTCGGCAATAAGGGTTGGGACTTTCGGCCCGTGCCCATGGAATCCCCGGCGAAGGCCATGGAGGCGCTGCACGAGGGTCGCTGCAAGGCATTCACTTCGGAAAGACCTCAGTTGATCACCGTCAGTCTCAATGCTGCCGGTGGACCCGATCCATACAGCATTTTGCCGGAACAGATTTCCACGGAGCCCATGGGGCCGGTGGTTCGCTGGGGGGACGACCAGTGGCTCACCGTCGTCCGATGGGTCCTGTTTACGCTCATTCGGGCCGAGGAAGAGGGGTACACGCAGACCAACGTGCGCTCGCTGCTCGAGAGCCAGGCCAACTTCCGGGCAAGGTCCTGGAAGGAGATGGACGGGCTCATAGCCAAATCACTGGGTATCGCCCCGGGATGGGGACTCCGAATCGTGGAGAGTGTCGGGAATTATGGCGAGATCTTCGAGCGTAACCTGGGAGAGCGCAGTTCTCTCAAATTGGAGCGCGGTCTCAACAAGCTTTGGAAGGACGGCGGCCTCATGGTTGCTCCGCCATATCGGTGAGAATATGTCGAGAAATGCATGGGCAATGGTAGTCGTGTTTGGATGGGCTCTGCTGGGGGTTTGCGCTGGTGCCACGGCGGACGGTGGACCGGACTATTATGCCGTGACCGGCGTTGCCGCCGGCAGTGTCCTCAACCTTCGTGAGGAGGCTTCGGCCCGGAGCACGAAAATCGGGGAAATTCCCCATGACGCTCGAGGCTTGCGGAATCTTGGCTGTACAGGCGGGCCGAGCTTTGCCGATTGGCTGAAGATGTCCGAAGCCGAGCGCAAGCGAGCCGGCCGGGACCGTTGGTGCAAGGTGGGCTATCGGAACCTCGTGGGCTGGGCTGCGGGCCGATATCTGATGGAAGACGGCAATCCGCCGGCACGCGTGGATCATCCGGCGGGACCGGCGGCAGGGGCCGAACAGTGACTCCCGAGCAGGATAGGAGTGTCCATGAAGAAGCTCTGTCTGACTGCGTTCCTGTCGTTATTTCTTGCAGTCCCGGCCGCCCTGGCGGCGGACAACATGAAAGCTTTCCCTCCAGCCGATGAGGGAATGACTCGACATGTCCTTCAGCTGCCCACGCTGGATGATGAATCTCTTTTCAGGTTGGAACTGATCGTCGGCAAAACGGTTCTCACCGACGCAAGCAACGTTTACTTCTTCGGTGGCAAGATTGAAGAAGAGACCATCGAGGGCTGGGGATTTCCGCGCTACATGGTCAAGGCGCTCGGTCCGATGGGGGGCACTCTGATGGCGGTCGATCCCGACGCGCCGAAGGTGGAGCGTTTTGTCGCGCTTGCCGGAGAGCCGCACCTCATCCGTTACAACAGCCGTTTGCCCGTGGTGGTCTACGTACCCCAAGGCGTTGAAGTGCGTTATCGGATATGGCGGGCCGATCCAGAGATGAGGCCAATCGAAGTGGGATAGCCCTACAACGCTCCTCAGCCTATTCTGTCATTTCGACCGAAGGGAGAAATCTCGAGATCCCTCGCATTCCCTCGGGATGACACAGCTGAGATCGAGATCTTGCGTTGTAGGGATAGTGCCAGGGAATCCTGAAGACGCGAAAGGGATTGCCGATCCCTTTCCCTAAGCGAGGTCCTCCATGACTGATCTGCAAGTCTTTGTTACTCCCATCATTTTTGCCGGGGTGATCCTTTGCATTGCCTTCAACGTCCTCGACATCGTTTTGGCTGCCCTCATCGGGGTCAGCACGATGCTTCTGTTTGGAGTCTTCACCAGCCAGGAGTTTCTCAATGCGGTGCAGACTGCCGGAGGGCCCATCTCTCTCCTCTTCGGTGGCATGGTGGTGGCGAGGACCTTGGTGCCCACGGGATTATTCGATCTGCTTGGCACGCACTTCCTGAGGGTGACCGGGGGGAGCGGCAAGCGTTTCCTTTTGGGCATCGTCATCATGACGGCTCCCGTGTGCGCCTTTCTCCCCAATGCAACGGTTGTGATTCTGCTGGCGACCCTGGTGGGAGACCCCGCGACCTTTCTGGTGGGTAGCTCCATCGGCATGAGCTTCGGGGAGTACCTCCGCAAGGTGAGCCTGGGCGGGCTGCTTTCCGTCCTTGTGATCATTCCGGTCCTTCCATGGCTCATGAAAGACATCTGGCAAACGAAACGATCCCTCCCCGCGGACCTTCCGCTGCCCCGCCTGGATCGTCCCCTATTCTGCGTACTGGCTCTGCTGGTGCTGGTCGTGATGGTTTTGCTCTTTCTTGTCGGAGAAAAGATGCCGGCGCCGCTGCTCCCCCCTTCTGTGGCCATTGTCGGAGCCTCCCTGGCGCTTCTCGTCATTTATGGGGTGAAAGTCGAGCCCATAGACAAGGTGCTTAAGGATGTGGACTGGAGCACCCTCCTTTTCCTCATGTGCATGTTTCTCATGGTTGAGGCGATCACGAGAACCGGCATCCTGCAGAGTGTTTCTCACGGAATGTATGGGTGGTTTGGAACGCAGCTGCACTTGGTGGCCATGGCCATGCTCGTGGGCGTAGCCCTGGCGTCCGGTTTTCTGGCCAAT
>JALOOX010000040.1 GCA_025454175.1 Syntrophobacteraceae bacterium
CAGGACAGCGTGGTGCGCGTCCGCGAGGGCGGGGAGATCACGGATCGGATCAAGGTGGACACCCACGCCTATGCAGTGATGTTGGGCGGGCCTGAGCGGAGGCACCTCTTCATCTGTGCGTCAGGCTCCCACGATCCTGCAGAGATTCAGCGAAATCCGAGTGCGAGCTTCCAAGTTGCCGAGGTGGGTGTTCCGGGTGCAGGAATACCATGATTCGGTGAGGGCTTCGACCCCATCCAGAAGGTAGCGAAGGCAAGAGGATCGAAGTCGAATAGTAAACCGGTCCGGACAAAGAAAGGAAACCCGCCATGAAACTGATCCGCTTCACCACCGCCCATTCGCCGGACCCCTGTCTCGGCCTCGTCGTCGGCGATCAAGCCGTCTCGTTCGCCGTGCTGCAAAGCAAAGCGGGAAAGTCTTCCCCCCACCTGGCTGACAGCCGATCCTACCTGGCCGGTCTCCCCGAAAGCGAGCGGGCGGCCAGAGAACTGCTTGCGTGGGGCGAAGAGCACCTCGGAGAGCTTGGTGCCGGCGAGCGTTTCCCGCTCAACGCCGTACGCCTGCTGGAGCCGGTTGAGGTCGCCGCCCTGTTCGACTTCGGCCTGACGCCGCGGCATCTGAAGAACTCTGCCGAAACCCTCATGAAGTATGAGAAGGATAACCCGCAGACCGCGCCGCTGCTGCAGGCGTTCGCCAAAGCCGTCATGGCCCCCAAATCCAATTCGTCCGCCGCGGGCCAGCCCGAGCCGCTGTCCTACTACAAGTGCAACATGAACGCCATCGTAGGCGACGGGGAGACCGTCCCCTGGCCGGCTTACACATCACGGCTGGACGTCGAGCCCGAGCTGGCCGTCGTGTACGGGAACGAGAAGCAACCGGTCGCGGGCTTCTGCATCTTCAACGACATCTCGGCCCGCGACGTCCAGGCCACGGAATTCGTGGGCGGATTCTGCCTGACGAAGGACATGGCGAAGGGCAACCAGCTCGGGCCTTACCTGGTCACGTCCGATGAAGTGGGGGATCCCTACAACCTCAAGGTGACGGTCTTGGTGAATGGGCAAGTCAAGTACCAGGGATCAACATCCGACATCAGCCACAAGGCCGAAGACATCTTCGCGTGGCTGGGGTTCATGGCTCCTCCCAAACCCGGTTCCGTGATGGGCTTCGGAACCATCCCCGACTGTACCGGCCTTGACCACGACGACTTCATCGACCCCGGGGCCGAGATTCAGATCACGTTCGAGCGACTCGGGACGCTGCGGTGCCGTTTCGCCGAACCTGCGGGGAAGCTGCTGCCGAGCCGCTGGCCGGTGCGGGAGCCGTTGCAGAAGTACCACGGGTAGGTAACATGAGTCTCTGACCATTGCATCGGAGGAAGCTGGTATGGCACAGGAAGAAACTCGATACGAACGTGGGCTTGACACCATGCGGGCCATTTTCGGACCCAGGATTGAATCCGCGTTGAAGGGCCTCTCCTCAACCAGTCCCGATCTGGCGCGATGCCTGGTCGAATTCCCGTTTGCGGACATCTACACCCGCCCCGGTCTGGATTTGAAGACGCGTGAGATGCTCACGGTTGCAGCCCTCACCGTCCTCGGCTACGCGCAGGCGGAGTTGAAGGAGCATATCCAAGGAGCGCTGAACGTCGGCTGCACCCGTGACGAGATCCTGGAGATCATTCTGCAAATGGCCGTGTACGCGGGTTTCCCTGCCGCACTGGAAGCCGTCAAGACAGCGGCAACCGTGTTCGGGGAGGGAAATGAAACGGAAAAGAAACGGTAGGTTAAGCGTGCGCTGAGGCCGGCACCCAGCGGTACAGTGTGGGGATGGATACGCCCAGGTTCTTCGCCACGTCCCTCGGCGGGATGCCGCCAGCCAGCAGCTTTTTGGCCGACTCGATTTTGCTGTCGGTCATCTTGGGTTTGCGACCTCCCTTGCGACCTGGCTGACGGGCAACTTCAAGGCCGGCGCGTGTGCGCTCGACAGTGAGCTCGCGTTCCATTTCAGCGAGCCTGGCCATGACATGGAAGAAGAATCGACCCGAGGGAGTGCCCGCGTCGGCAAGAGTCTCATCAATCGTGTGCCCCGCGCCGACCTGGCCTACAATCATACCAACCGTGACGCGCATGCTGCGAATGCACGCTTTGCCGCCCTTCACTCCGGGCTCTTGGGTGATGCGATCCAGATGTCCCATTTGTCACTCCTTATCGAAACCCGTTGAAATGGTATTCGACCGAGAATAACATTTCAAAAATCAATTTCGAGAATTGAAAGGCCTTGATTCTTCGTGCTATTTCCCAACCTTCCGTGGTCAATTTCATGACTTTCAGGGTTTCCGGTCACCATTCCCGCAAGGAAGTCGGAAAGTCGAGCCCCTGGATTCTTTTGTCAAAAACCGCTAGCATTGCCTCGGTCTTGCCTGAGCGCGCTGGCGCCAGGCTCCACTGCCCGGGTTTTTTCGCTCATGACTGATCGCCAAGAGCTGATCGCTGAGATCATTCGAGGAGATGCCGTCCATGAAGTTCGCTTTCAGCACCAACGCTTTTCGGCAGTTCAGCCTGGCCGACTCCATCCGCATCGTGGCCGAGGCGGGCTACGAGGGGGTCGAGATCATGGCCGACGTCCCCCATGCCTATCCGCTGCACCTTAATTCCGCCGACGTCCGGGACATCCGCCGGACCCTGGATGACTGCCGCATCGAAATATCCAACGTCAACGCCTTCATGCACCACGCCGACGGGGACACCTACCATCCTTCGTGGATCGAAAAGGACCCGGCGCTCCGGGCCAAGCGGGTGGACTACACCCTGCGGTGCATCGATCTGGCCGCGGAGCTCGGGGCCCGCCACCTCTCGACGGAACCGGGAGGTCCCCTCGAGGACATGAGCCGCGAGGAGGGGCTCATGCTGTTCAGGGAAGGGCTCAGCCAGGTCGAGGATCGAGCGCGGGAGAGGAATATCCTGGTCCTCGTCGAGCCCGAGCCGGGGCTCCTCATCGAGACTTCGCAACAGTTTTTGGAGCTTTTCCGGGACCTGGACCCGGCGGTCTTCGGCCTGAACTTCGATATCGGCCACTTCTTCTGCGTGGGGGAGGACCCTGCGGCCCGGGTGAAGGACATGCAATCCGTCGCGCATCACTTTCACCTGGAAGACATCGCGGCATCACGGGAACATCACCACCTGATGCTGGGTCAGGGGGCGATCGATATACCGCAAGTTCTCGACACAATTGATGAAACTGGGTTCGAAGGGTTTGTCACCGTCGAGCTTTACACCTACGAGGACCGGCCCGTCGAGGCGGTGCGGGAGGCCATGAAGTATCTGCGGGCCTGGAAGGATGGTCGGCAGGCCGTCAACCCCTGAACCCGCCATGCTTCAGGGCTGGATGGACATGGAGGGCTTCATGCCGAAATGGGATGCAGACCAGTATTTGAGGTTCGGCGAGGAACGCACGCAACCGGCGCGAGACCTGGTGGGGCGCATCGAGGTCGCCCATCCCCGTCGGATCATCGATCTCGGCTGCGGACCGGGCAACAGCACCGCGGTTCTGCGCCGGCGCTGGCCCGAGGCCGAAATCATCGGCGTGGACAGCTCTCGGGAAATGATCGAAGCCGCGACCGATGCTCACCCCGAGGGGACGTGGGTTTGGGCTGATGCGGGGGCGTGGAGCGCCAATGATCCCTTCGACATCGTCGCTTCCAATGCGGCCCTGCACTGGGTGCCCGATCATGCCGGGCTCTTTCCGCATCTCCTGGCCCAGGTTGCACCGGGCGGGGTTCTGGCCGTCCAGATGCCCGCCCATCATCGTTTCCAGCTGCACCACCTCATCCGTGAAGTGGCCGACGATCCCCAATGGCGGGACCTCCTTCAAGGGGCGAGGAACGCCATGACCCGTGAGACCCCCACCTTCTACTTCGACCTTCTCGAACCGTTGACGTCGCGCCTGTCCATCTGGGAGACCGACTACTATCAGGTCCTCGAAAGCCCACGCGCCATGGTCGAATGGTTCAAGTCGACGGGCCTCCGACCGTATCTCGAGGCCCTGGAGGACGATCCCCAAAGGCTGCGGTTTGAGGAAAGGCTGGCCGAGGCATTCGCACGCTCCGTCCCCCCGCGGCAAGACGGCCGTGTGCTCTTTGCCTTCCCTCGCCTCTTCATTTTGGCAACCCCCCATGCCAGCTCGGGCCGACCCAAACCATGAAAAGGCCCACGATGCCCCGGCTTTCAACTTGAAACTTGAAACCTTAAACTCGAAACTTCTCTTAACAGTCCCTCATCGGTAGGTCACCACGATGTGCCCCGAGAGGGACCCGTTGACGCCCGCCTGCGGGTTGTAGGTCGGGAGCGTCGACCCGGCGCACTCATGGAAACCGTACCACGGGTCGCGGAAAAAGACCGTGCCGTCCGAGTCCACGAAAGGCACCACGACGAAGTGCCCGCCTCCCCCGGACCATCCGACCCGCACAATGGCCGGGGTCCTCTCCGAAGCGTAGAATTCCAGGTACCTGAACAGTCCGCCCGGCGTGACGTTGGTCGCTCCGTAGGCTTTCACGCCCTCGGCATTGAGGACGTAGGAGAGGTTCATCATGGCCTCCGTGCCTCCCGCCAGAGTCCACCTCCCCGGATATAGCTGCGAAAGGCGCCGCGCCTGCCCCTCGCCGTCAACCATGCACTGCATCCGGTAGGCGCCCTCCACCATGGCCACACAAGCCGGGCCGCAGGAAGTTGAGTATTCCTGCATCAGCACGTAATGCAGCCGTCCCCTGCTGTCCGTGAAAAAGCGTGCTCCCATAAGCCTCGAGCCTCCTTTTAAGGTTGTACATCCCGATATTGGCCGTGTCTCTTAAGCTCTTTGCGTCGGGCCCGGCGCGCCCTCCATCGCTGGCTCAGCCCCTCCAGCAGCACGTAGAAGACGGGCACGAAGGGAATGGCCAGAAGCGTCGACGAGATCATGCCCCCGAACACCACGGTCCCGATGGCGCGCTGACTGGCGGCGCCGGCTCCAGTGGCGATGAGCAGCGGCAGCACCCCCACGATGAAAGTGAACGAGGTCATGACGATGGGACGAAAACGGCGACGGGTCGCCTCGACGGCGGCCTCGGCCAGGTCCATTCCCTCGCCATGGAGATCCCGCGCGAACTCCACGATCAGGATGGCGTTCTTGCTCGCCAGGGCGATCATCAGCACCAGTCCCACCTGGGTGTACAGGTTGTTGTCGTATCCCCGGGCGAGCAGGGCCAGGATAACTCCCACCAGGGCCACGGGCACCACCAGGACGATGGCCGCGGGGGATGTCCAGCTCTCGTAAAGGGCGGCCAGAACCATGTACACGAGGATGATGGAGATGGCATAGATGAAGTAAGCCTGGTAGCCCACCTGCTTTTCCTGGTAGCTCGTCGAGGTCCAGTCGTAGGCCATCCCCTGGGGCAGGGTGCTCTCGGCCAGCTGCTCCATGAGCCTCAGAGCCTCGCCCGAGCTGAACCCCGGGGCGCTGGAGCCGAAAATGTTCGCGGCGGGGTAGAGATTATAGCGTGTGATGAGCTCCGAGCCCAGGACCTGCCTGACGTCCAGGAGAGTCCCCAGGGGCACCATTTCCCCGGCCTGGCTTCGAACATGGAGGCCCTTGACGTCACGGGGCTCCAGGCGAGACGAGCTGTCGGCCTGGACATAGACCTGGAAAACCTGGCCGAACTTGTTGAAGAGGTTCACAAATGAGGACCCCAGGTACGACTGCAGCGTGGTGAGCACGCCGGCCAGCGGGACCCGGAGGGACTCGGCCTTGGTGCGATCGATGTCCAGGTAGAGCTGCGGGCTGTTGTTGCTGAACGTGCTGACCAGCCCCCGGACACCGGGCTGCCGGTTCCCGAGCTGAGCCAGCTCCTGGGCGGTCAACTGGAGCTGAGCAAGGCCCAGGCTCCCACGATCCTGCACCACCATCTGAAAACCGCCCGTCTGGCCCAGGCCGCGAATGGGAGGGGGGATGAGCACGAAGGCGACGGCATCCTGGATGGTCGCCAGCTGACGATTGATGTTCCCAACAATGGCCTCCTGGCTCAGCCCGCTTCCCCGTTCGCTCCAGTCCCGGTAGACGAGGAACGTGGTGGAAATGGTGGAGACGCTGGCGCCGTCGAGGATGGAGAATCCCCCGATATTGACCCAGCTCGCCACGCCCGGCGTCTGGCTCAGGATGTCGTTGATCCGGTTCGAGACGGCCCGGGACCTCGGCTGGGACGCTCCGTCGGGCAGCCGGGCGATGAGGACCGCATAGCCCTGGTCCTCGGTGGGCAGGAAGCCCGTGGGCTGGCGCAGGAACTGCCAGAAAGCCGCCGCCACGATCACCACGAAGACCGCCAGCATGAGAACCGGCCGCCTCACCATCCGGGCCACCATGGCCACATAGAGCTTCGAAACGGCTTCGAAAGTCCGGTTGAAGCCGCGGGCGAGCCAGTTGGGCCGCCTGTCCCCACGGGGCTTCAGCCAGAGCGCGCACTGGACGGGCTTCAGGGTGAGGGCGTTGATGGCGCTGATGACGGAGGTGGCGGCGATGACCAGGGCAAACTGCCTGAAGATCTGTCCGGTGATCCCGGGCAGGAAGGCCGCCGGCAGGAAGACCGACACCAGCGCCAGCGTGATGCCCATGACTGGGCCGGTGAGCTCCTGCATGGCCCTGATGGCGGCGTCCTTGGGCGTGAGACCCCTCTCCACGTAGTAAGAGCTGTTTTCCACGATGATGATGGCGTCGTCCACCACGATCCCGATGGCCAGGACCAGGGCGAAGAGCGTCATGAGGTTCACCGTGAAGCCCAGGGCCACCATGGCGATGAATGCGCCGATGATGGTGACGGGCACCGTCGTGGCCGGCACCATCGTGCCCCTGAGATCCTGCAGAAACACGAGGATCACGATGAGCACCAGGATGGCGGCGATGATGAGGGTCTCGTAGACCTTGGCGATGGCCTGGCGAACGAAGGTGGTGGTATCGAACCGGATGGCGTATTTGAGGCCCTCGGGAAACTGGCGGCTCATGTCCTCCATGGCCGCGTAGACCTCGTCGGCCACGGCGATGGCGTTGGCATCCGGAAGGGCGAAGACCACGATCTGGGCGGACCTGCGGCCGGTGGTCATGGCGTAATTGCTGAAAAACTGCTGGCTGAGATCCACCCGGGCCACGTCCCGAATGCGCACGATCCGTGGAGCTTCACCCGCCGCGGTCTTGACGATGATGTCCTCGAACTGGCCCGCGTCCGAAAGCCGCCCCAGGGCGTTGATCGTGAACTGGAAGGGATGATCGTCCGGCACGGGAGGCGCCCCCAGCTGGCCGGAGACCACCTGCACGTTCTGGCTCCGGATGGCCGCCATCACATCCTGGGTCGTCAGTCCGTAGGCTTCGAGCTTCATGGGATCCAGCCAGACCCTCATGCCGTAAGGGCCGGCGCCGAACACCCTCACCTGCCCGACCCCGGGTATCCTGGCCAGGGGATACTGCAGGTTGATGACCGAGTAGTTCGAAAGAAACGCCTCCTCGAACCGGTCGTCCTCGGAATACATGCTCACGACCAGGAGGATGTTGGGAGACACCTTCCTGATGGTGACCCCCTGCTCCCGAACCCCCTCGGGCAGCTGGGCCAGGGCCGTGTTGACCAGGTTCTGCACCAGGGCCAGCGAAGTGTTGAGATTCGTTCCCACGTTGAAGGTGATGGTGAGCGAGTACGAGCCGTCGCTGCTGCTGGTGGAGGACATGTAGATCGAGTCCTCGACGCCGTTCACCGCCTGTTCGATGGGCACCCCGATGGTGGAGGCCACCACCTCGGCGCTGGCCCCCGGGTATCGGGTCGTCACCTGGACCGTGGGGGGCACGATCTGGGGGTACTGGGCCACGGGCAGGTTGTAGAGACAGACCAGCCCGATGATCACCGTGATCAGGGCGATGACGTTGGCGAAGATGGGCCGCTCGATGAAGAACCTGGAGATCATGGGCCACCTGTGACCGGGGGCGGTTTCAGGTTTCAGGTTTCAAGTTTCAGGTTTTGGAATTTTCAAAGCAGTTCCTCATGCCCCCTGGGGCACCCGAACCAATGAAAAGGCTCACGGCGGGGCTGGTTTTCAACTTGAAACTTGAAACCTGAAACTTTCTGTACCAGTTATCCTTTGCGACTTTGCGGTGAAACTCATCTGCTGGGCGGAGCAGCCTCCGGAGCGCCCATCTCCGGCTTCACCGGCTGGCCCGGACGTGCCTTGAGCATCCCCAGGACCACCACCCTGGCGTCGACGTCCAGACCGCTTTCGACCACGATCAGGGAGCTCTGCACGGGACCCGTGGTGACGGGACGCCGTTCCACAAGGTTCTGCTCGTTGACGGTGAGCACATATGCCCCCAGCTGATCGAAAGCCACCGCCACTCGGGGCACCAGGATCGCTTCCCGCTCCATGCCGATGGGCACTCGCACGCGGGCGAACTGTCCGGGAAGAATCCTCCCCCCGGCGTTGGCAAAGACGCCTCGCACCAGCAGCGTTCCCGTATTGGGGTCGATGCTCGTGGACCTGAAATCCAGCATTCCCTGGTGGGGAAAACCGTCATCGCCGGCGAGTCCCATGTAGACGGGATGTTGAGCGTCCCAGCCCTTCACGGGCCCATCCCGGAACCCCCGGGGGATGGCGGCCGCATCCGCTTCACTCACGCTGAAGTACACGTAAATGGGGTCCATTTGCGTGATCTCGGCCAGGACCGTGGCCCCGCCGGCGCCCACCAGGTTGCCGGGATCCACCAGTCTCCGGTCGATACAACCGTTGAAGGGGGCAGTGACCTGCGTGTAGCTCAAATCCAGTCTGGCCAGGTCCCTCTGGGCCTCGGCGGTCATGAGGGCCGCCTGGGCGCTGTCGCGCTGGAAGCGCCAGTTCTCGACGTCCGTCTGGGAGGCCGCTTTCTGGGCGAGAAGGTTCGCGTAGCGAGCCAGCTCGGTCTGGGCATGGGCCAGGAGTGCCCGCTGGGTCAGGACGCTGCCCTCCGCCTGCTGGACCCTGGCCTCGTAGGTGTTGCGCTGAATGACGAAGAGCAGCTGGTCCTTCCTCACCGTATCGCCGTCCTTGAAGAGGACCTTCTCGAGGATTCCCTCCACCCGGGCCCGGAGCTGTACCGTGTTGACGGCCCGCGTGCTGCCTGAAAACTCCAGGTGATCGATCACCGTCCGGCGCACGGGGTGCTCCACCGTGACCGTGGGGGGAGGAGGCGCGAAAGGGGGCTTCTTCTCGCAGGCGACAGTCAGAAGGAGGGTGGTGCAGAGGAGAGCGCAAAGTGGGCTCCTCATCCGCCGGGGGACTTCGGTGAATGACATCGGCATCGCCGTCGCTCCAGGGGTCGTTCGTTTCGATGGCCGCAGGCCCCGCCTGCCCATTTTACCAGTCCGGAGAGCGGACGGGAGACTCCGAGGGGGGCGGCTCCCCGGGGTGGGGTGCGGGCTCCAGAAGCTTCCCCCAGTTGGTCCGCCTCTCCATGAGATCCTTGATCTCGGGAGACACAAACTCCCTGCCCTCCCGGATCTCCCAGCCGCCTCCCAGGGCCCGGTAAAGGGCAATGAGGTTCCCGGCGATGCTCCCCAGACCACTGGCCAGGTTATCCTGGACGGTCTGCAGGGCCTGCTCGGCCGTCAGCACCGTGGTGAAATCGGTGATGCCCTGCCGGTACTGGACAAAGGCGAGCTCCAGGGAGCGACTGGCGGCATCGGCGCTCAGGGCGAGATACTCGGCATTTTCCTGGGCGCGGAGGTAGCCCGCCAGGGAATCCTCCACTTCCTGCTGAGCCCTCAGAACGGTCTCCTGGTAGGCGAGGAGAAGCTCCTGAAGCCTCGCATCCTGGACCCGCACGTTGTTGGTGATCCGGCCGTAGCTCAGGATGTCCCATCGAAAGGAAGGACCCACGGAGCCGGTGCGTGCCTCCCAGGAAAACATCTCCGAGAGCTTGAAACGCCCAACGTCGGTGGAAAGGAAGCCGAAGGAGCCGGAGAGGGAGAAGGCGGGAAACAGGTCCGCCCTGGCGACCCCCACCCGGGCCGACTGAGCCATGGCCTGAAACTCGGCACTTCTCACATCGGGCCTTCTTCGGAGCAGGTCCGCCGGGATGCCCAGGGCCACCTGGGGAATGGGCGCCGGGATGACGGCCGGACCCTCCAGAAAGCTCCTCGCGCCGCCCGGCGGAAGGCCCATCAGAGTGCTCAGTGCATTTTCAGCCTGTCTCAGCTGGCCCTCCAGGAGGGGGATGGTGGCCTGCGTATTGTAAAGGATGGTTTTGGCCTGCTCGACGTCCCGCTGGGTTGTCGTGCCCCCCTGGAACCTGGCGTCGGCAATCTCCAGGGACTCCTTCTGGCTCTCAACATTCTGGCGGGCGATCTCGATCCTTCGCCCGATGGTGCGGATTTGAACGTAGAGTGAGGCTGCATCAGCCGTGAGGCTCACCAGTCCATTGTCGTAGTCGGCGACGGCCCCCAGGAGGCTCGCGTCGGCAGCCTCGACGGCACGGCTGAACTTGCCCCAGAAATCGAGCTCCCAGGCGGCCCCGAGCCCAATGCGGTCTTCCCATGTGCTCAGATCGATGCCTGCCTGCCTGCTGGTGAGAGACGAGCGCGCGCTGGAACGAGTAAAGACCACCGAGCCGTCGGCGAACTGGCTCTGGGGATAGAGGCCCCCCACGGCGATGCCGAGCTGAGCCCGGGCCTCCATCACCCGCACTCCCACGATCTGCAGCGACAGGTTCTCGCGGGTGACGTGATCGATGATGCGGTCCAGGGCTGGATCGCCAAACACCTCCCACCAGGCGCGGTATTCGGCCGGGTCAGTCTTGACGCGCGCGTCACGAGCCTCCAGCCACTCCGCCGAGATCGAGGTCTCGGGCCGGACATAATTCGGGCCCACTCGAGTGCAGCCGCACACGACCATGGCCAGGACCACGAGCATGCTGCAAAGCTTCACGACCTTTACCGCCCCGAACAGGTCATCACACAACGTCTCACACGAGCCAGGAAAGCATGGCCGCTCCCAGCAGGAACATGATCAGGCCGGACACTCTGAGCACGATCTCCCCAGCCTCCTCGAACCACCAGTCGCGCACACGCTGAATCTGAGCGGGAGGCCCGAAAGCCACATAGGCCCCCTTGGCCAGCGCCAGGATGCCCAGGATGAGGGCCAGCCCGAATACTTCCCTCACGGCAAAGGCCCCGATCACCATGAGCAGCCCCAATGCCGCGGGCAGCACAGCCAGAAGGCGGAAATCGACTCTGTAGAAGAAGCCCCGAACAGTGGCCCTGCTCTGCTCCGAGTAGAGGACCAGCATCGTTCCGACGGAGATGAAGAGCAAGGACAAAAGAAAGAAGAAGCCGCGCATAAGCCCCCCTGATCAAAAGGCTGGCAGGTTTGGTCCGTCCATTCCGGACCGATGTTCGGCCCTTACTGGTACGCTCGGGCGGAAATGGGTGCCCCGTTCAGCCGGCTCCCAGGCTCGAGCCTGGGAGCCGGCAAAGAAACGCGAGCCGCCCATCCCTTACAGGACGCTGCTCCCGGAATGGCGCGAGACTCAAATCACGGTGAGCCATTCGGCGTCACTCCGCCATCATGGCAATTTATCCGCATAGCGAGCCAGGATGAACAGGAGAAAGCCGAGGCGATTGATATAACTCAAGACTTCAGGTCGCTGCAGACCTTCCGCCTGGTGCAGGTTTACGATGCTGCGCTCAGCCCGCCTGACGACCGTCCGGGCCATGTCCAGGGATGCGCTCACGGGATTGCTGCCGGGATCCACAAAACCGCGGGTTGACAGCGGCACTTCCACCTGCAGCTCGGCGATCCACTGTTCCAGGTCGGAAATCTTGGCCTCCTCCACCCGGTTGAGCTCCCGGCCGGGATCGGTGTTGGAAAGCTCGGCTCCGAGCATGAAAAGGTCTTGCTGGATGGCCGCGAGGATTTCGCGGATCCTGGGGTTGGTCGCCAGAGCCTTGGCCAGCCCCATGGTGGCGCTGGATTCATCGAGATTTCCGCAGGCTTCGATGCGAAGATTGGTCTTCGAGACTCTTTCGCCGGACAGGAGGCTGGTTTCCCCCTGGTCGCCCCGCTTGGTGGAAGCGATGATTTTTGATTTGCCGCCTTCCTTGGTTGCCACGCCGCTTGATCGCTCCTCTGAAGGACCCGTTTGAACTGCTGTCGAGCTCCATGGCTTCGAGCCCGACACTACCCTTTTTCAAATCCCCACACAATGGGCAATATTGGACCACGACGCCTTTGGCCGCGGGCCGGCACGCGAATCAGGCGCCTCGAGGCCCCGAGCTCCCGCCGCCGGAGCCGCCGGTCACGCCGGCCTCCTCAAAGGTGAGGACCTCCCTCATGACCCGGGCCGCGCTCTCGACGACACCCATGGCCACGGCGGCCCCGGTGCCTTCACCCAGGCGCAGTCCCAGGTCGATGATGGGCTCGAGACCCAGATGCTTCAGCATGGCTCCATGGCCCCACTCTTCCGAGCAGTGGCCGGCAAACACGTAGTCCGTGACCGATGAGCACAGGCGGTGTGCAATCAGGGCCCCCGCCGTGGAGATGAAACCGTCGATGACCACGGGACGCCGATGATAGGCGCCGGCCAGGATGCACCCGGCAATGCCTCCGATCTCGAACCCGCCCACCCTGGCCAGCACATCCAGGCCGTCCGATCCATCGGGCCCGTTGACGGAGAGCGCCCGGTCCACGACGCGTCGCTTGCGGGCGAGCGCCCGGTCGTCGATTCCGGTTCCCCGCCCCACCATGGCCTCCACGGACAACCCCGTGATGGCCACGCCGATGGCCGCCGACGGCGTCGTGTTGGCAATCCCCATGTCCCCGGTGCCCATGAGCCGCACTCCGCGATGGAACTGCTCCGAGGCCAGATCGAAGCCCCGCAGGATCGCCTCCTCGGCCTGCGCCCGGCTCATGGCCGGCCCCATGGCCATGTTGGCGGTCCCGCGGCCGACCTTGCACCGTCGGAAATGACCGTTCTGGCCCGGGGAGCCCATGTCCAGCTCCGGGATGATGCCCATGTCCACGACGATGACCTCCGCCCCCACCCATCTCGCCAGGACGTTGATCGCCGCCCCGCCGCGCAGGAAATTCCTGACCATTTCTCCGGTCACCTCCTGGGGAAAGGCGCTGACCCCTTCGGCGGCCACCCCATGGTCCCCCGCCATCACGAGGACAGCTCGACGGGTGACGTCAGGGCTCAAGGTCCGCCCTATGCCGCACAGCTTTTCCGAAATGTCGTGAAGCCTTCCAAGGGCCCGCGGGGGGATGGCCAGCGTGGCCGTCCGCTCCCTCGCCCTTTCAACCCATTCCCCATCGAGAGGCCGAATGCCTTGAACGATTTCATGGATATTCATCGATCTTCCCCATTCCTTGGGTTCGTCTTCGCGATGAGGTCATCCCATGCCAGTCCCCCCGCGATGCCGGTGACAGCGACTCAGGCCTTCCTGTCCTGGTCCAGGAGGTGCCCGAAGAGATTCAACGAGCCCTTGTTGGCGCAGAATTCGCCGCACATGGTGCACACGTCCTTGTCCCCGGGGGACCGGCTGTCCCGGATGGAGCGGGCTTCCTCGGGGAAGAGAGCGACCTTGAACTGGCCCTCCCAGTCCAGGTCGCGGCGCGCCTTGCTCATGGCCATATCCCGAGTCCTGGCCTTTTCGGGATACTTGGCCATGTCGCCGATGTAAGCCCCCACGCGGGCCACCCGGACCCCTTCGACCACATCCTGCTCGTTGGGCAGGGCAAGGTGCTCGGCCGGCGTGATGTAGCAGATGAGGTCCGCGCCGTGGCGGGCGCTGGTCGCCGCGCCGATGGCCGCGGCCACATGGTCGTAGCCGGCCGCGATGTCCGTGGGAATGGGGCCCAGCATGTAGTAGGGGGCGCTGTTGCTCATGCGCTTCTGGAGAATGATGTTGGCTTCGATCTCGTCCACGGGCACGTGACCCGGGCCTTCCACCATCATCTGGCAGCCCATCCCGCGCCCGATTTCGGCAAGCTCGCAGTTGATGAGCAGCTCCTGGACCATGGCGCGGTCGAAGGAATCCCATACGGCTCCGGACCTGAGCCCATTGCCGAGGGAGAGGACCGTGTCGTACTTCCTGAGGATGGAAACCACCCGATCGAACTTCTCGTAGAGCGGGTTTTCCCTCCCGTTTGCCTTCATCCAGGCCACCATGGAAGTGCCGCCCTTGCTGACCAGCCCCCCGTAGCGGTAGCCCTGCCGCTCCAGACGCTCGATGGTATGGAGGTTGATGCCGCAATGGATGGCCATGAAGGAAATCCCGTCGGCGCACTGGCGCTCCATGAGGTCGAAGAGCAGCTCCTCGTCCAGCCTGTTGGGATCTCCGTAGCGGCGCGTGGCCTCGCGGAACGCTTGATAGAGGGGGACGTTGCCGACGGGCAGCTGGACGGCGGCCAGGACCTCACGGCGCACCCGGTCGAGGTCGCCACCGACGGAAAGCTCCATGAGGGTGTCGGCGCCCGCGGCCTCGGCGGCCCGCGCCTTGCGCACCTCGGCGTCGATGTCGACGATGTCCGTCGACGTCCCGATGCTGGCGTTGATCTTGGTTCGAAGCCCCATGCCGATGCCGACGGCCCGGCCGGGACGCTGGGTATTGAGGGGGACAACGATCTGGCCGTCCGCAATTCGCCGGCGCACCGTTTCCGGCTCCAGCCCTTCCAGCAGAGCGACTTCCTTCATGACGGGGGTGATGGTGCCCTGGACTGCCAGTTCAACCTGTGTGGACATGGACTGCCTCCCGACGCATGGTCCGGACATCCCCGTTGGAGGGGACGCCGCCAGATGGGTTATCCCGCGCCGGGAACAAAAAAATCCCCAAGCGCGGAAAAAAGCGCCTGGGGATTTGCCATCTCCCCTGAAGCGTAACGGATGCCAGGTCTTCTGACTCTCGGATCGTCCTACAGCCCGCGCCTTCCCGCCCCACTTGATGGTGGAACAGTGGCATCTTGCGGGATTCGTCCCCGATCACAGCGGCGGGTCCGCACCGGATTCACACCGGTTTCCCTCTTCCCGGCCCATGCGGGCCAGCATCCGTATACCAGTACTTCCATGATTCGCACCTCCAATAGAAAACGCATCGCATGCTGTCAATGTTTTTCTCTCACCTTCATCCCGCTTTCCCTCGGCGTCTCCACAAGACGGCAATCTCTTCTTGCGTCGAGCGATGATTGATCTACATTATGTGGAAAACCGGATGGTCGAGCCTCGAGGACACTGCCATGGTCACAGAGCCGCAAGCCCGCATCGCCTTCACCAAGGTGATCGCCATATTCCTGGCGCTCGCCGCGGGCATAGGGGCTTCGGGATATTTGTACTTCGAGCACAACAAGGCCCAGATCGTGACCGCCAAGCAGGACGAGCTCCTGGCGGTGGCCAAGCTCAAGGTGAAGGAGATCGCCTGGTGGCGCTCGGAGCGGCTCGGAGACGCGACGGTGCTCTCCAGAAGCCCGCTGCTGGGATTCGAGCTCCTGCACCGGGCGGACAATCCGCCTGGCCCCGCGGTGGCCGTCGAGACCTTTTCCTGGATGCACGCCTTCAAGGAGCACCATGACTACAGCAATGTCCTGATGCTGGATGTCGGCGGCAAGGTCCTGATGTCCCTTTCGGGCCAGAATCGAATCGACCCCGAAATCGACGGGCTGCTGCCCTCGGTGCTGGGCTCCAGGCAGATCATTTTCCGCGATCTCTACTGGTCCGAGACCGAACAATCCATTCGAAGCGCTCTCCTGATTCCCATTCTCGACCACAAAGCGCCGGGATCACCCGCCGTCGGCATCCTCATCCTCGAGATCGACCCCCACAGGTTCCTCTATCCCCTCATCCAGACCTGGCCGACCCAGAGTCCCACTTCAGAGATCCTGCTGGTGCGCAGGGAAGGCGACGAGGTGGTCTTCCTCAACGACCTCCGGCATCGAAAGGACACGGCCCTCACCCTCAGATTCCCGGAAAGCAGCGCCGAGCTCCCCGCCGCCATGGCCGTCCGTGGAAGGGAGGGAATCGTGGAGGGCGTGGACTACCGCGGGCTCCCCGTCCTCGCCGCGCTGCGGTCCATACCGGACTCACCCTGGTTTCTCGTGACCAAGGTGGACCGGGAGGAGGTTTTCACCCCCATCGAGGAGCGGGCGCTGTGGGTGGCTTTCGTGGTGGCCGTGCTCATCGCGGGCGCGGGAGTGGGCATCTCCCTGGTCGGGGCCCGTCAGCATGCCAGGCTCACCCAAAGAGAGCAGGAGGTCCTGCGGAAGGCCCACGACACGCTCGAAAAGAAGGTTCTGGAGCGCACCGCCGAGCTCCTGGAGAGCCGCGAGCGCTTCCGGCAGATCGCCGAGCACATCCGGGAGGTGTTCTATATCACCAGCTCCGATCTCACCGAGATCCTTTATATCAGCCCCGCCTACGAGGAGACCTGGGGACGCGCGCGGGCCGTCCTTATGCAAAATCCCCGGTCCTGGAGGGACGCCGTCCATCCCGAGGACCGTGACGAGGTACTGCGCACCATGGCGGAAGCGGGTGCCGCCGGCCATGCCATCGAATACCGCATCGTGCGGCCCGACGGAACCGTTCGCTGGATATGGGACCGGGGCTTCCCGATCCTGGATGAGCTGGGGAGGACTGCCCGTTACGCGGGAATCGCCGAGGACATCACCGAGCGAAAGCAGGCCGAGGAGGCGCTCCGGCTCGACGAGGCCCGTTTCGAGGCCCTTTTCCGCCTCAGCCAGATTGCAGACCGGCCCCCGAGGGAAATCATGGCCTTTGCCGTCGAACAGCAGGTGGCCCTCACGGGAAGTGAAGTGGGCTTCCTCGGGATCCTGAACGAGGACATGACGATCATGACCGTCCAGGCGTGGTCAGAGGGCACCAGAAAGGCTTGCCGGGTCGAGGGTGACCCCGTCCACCTGTCGACGCAGGATGCCGGCCTTTGGGCCGAGGCCCTCCGGGAGCGGCGCCCCGTCATCGTCAACGACTACCACGGCGGCCACCCCCCCGGGAAGGGAGTTCCCGAGGGACATATCAGCCTGCATCGCTTCATGAGCGTTCCCGTGATGGATGGCGAGCGCGTCGTGGCCCTGGCCGCCGTGGGCAACAAGCCTGGCGAATACGTCGCTCCGGATGCCCGGCAGTTGAACCTTTTCCTCGATGGAGTCTGGAACCTCCTCCAGCGGAGGAAGATCGAGCAGACCCTCAGGGAATCCGAAAGGCTGGCCTCCATGGGCAGGGCCCTTTCCAGCGTCGCCCACGACCTCAAGACTCCCCTCATCGCCATCGGCGGGTTCAGCCGTCTCGTGCGCAACCACCTGGAGGAAGGTGCGCCCGACCGCGGCAGGCTGGACATCGTCATCAAGGAAACCGAGAGGCTGGAGAACATGGTGAGGGACATGCTCGACTTCTCGCGGCCCCTCGAGCTGAATCGAGCCAGCGAGGACCTCGACCAAATCATCGATGAGGGGCTCGTCATCCTGGAGCGCATCGCCGGGCAGCGGAAGGTCGTCATCCGCCATCCTCCAGCCCCCGATTCCGTGCGTGCGTTCATGGACGCCATGAGGATGAAGCAGGTGATCATGAATCTCGTGATGAACGCCATCCAGGCTTCACCCGATGGAGAGTCCATCACGATTCAGGCGGCGCGGTCGGGAGCCGATGCCGCCATCGAGGTCATCGACCGCGGGCCCGGCATTCCTCCGGAGAACCGTGAAGAGGTGTTCTCACCGTTTTACACCACCAAGAAGGAGGGTACAGGCCTTGGGCTGGCCATCGTCAGAAAGATCGTCGAAGCCCATGAGGGACGCATTCTCATGCTCGACAACCCGGACGGAGGCATGACCTTCAGGATCGAGCTTCCCGACTCATCGAAGATCGAGCAGGCATGAGCAAGGGCCGACATTTCAAACGTCAAGAATGATGACATATTATTTCCTTTCATATCCACATTTTTGTCTTGACAAGACCCAAAAGAACCCTATTAGATGTAGGAAGATATCGAGCTCGGAGTTACCTCGAATACTAAGACATCAAAACTTCATCAGGTAGATTCGCGCGGCTTCCTGGATCAAATATTCCTTTCCGATATTCCTCATCCGGTGGTCTCAGCTTAAAGTATATGGGTGCAGTGTGAAATCTATCTTCTCAGAACTGAATTGACGAATCCTTTCTATAAATCTTTAGAAGGCGCCTATTATATGTTTTAATGGGATTCTCTACCGTATTTTTAAGGATAACAAGCCAATACATTCATCAGAGGGGGGCCGGCAATGACTGACGAAGAACGTTTGGAAGAGTGGACGGGAAAGGCAAAAGTTGGACTTGCGCTCTCCGGAGGAGGATTTCGATCCTCTTTCTTCCACATAGGCGTATTGGCACAGCTTGCACGGCTGGGGCTCCTGCGGCATGTGGAAGTGATTTCAACGGTGTCTGGAGGATCCATCATCGGGGCCCTCTACTATCTCCACGTGAAGAGGCTGCTCGAAAGCAAGCCCGATACAAGGATGAGTGACGAGGCCACCGTCGATATTGTGGAGGACCGGGACTACATCCAGATCGTACGGGATATCGAGCGGGATTTCCTCAAAGCCGTTGAGTGCAACCTGCGCATGATGACTTACAGCGACTGGAGAAAGAACTGGCGCATGACATCGCCGGATTACTCCAGAAGCGACCGTCTGGGTGAGCTCTTCGACGAACATCTCTACCGGCCGGTCATGGCTCAGAATTTCGACGGAATGATCCAGATGAGGGATCTCTACATTCACCCCCTGGGACCGGACGGCAAAAGGATGGACCCATTCAATCCGCGAAAGGATAATCCCGGAAGAAAGGCCAAGGTTCCGATCCTGCTTCTCAACGCCACGGCGCTCAACAACGGTCACAACTGGCGCTTCGAAGCATCGACGATGGGAGCGCCCGACTACGATGACGACATATCCATGGATATTGACAAAAACATCCGGTTGCGACGGCCTTCCTCGTACGAGGGGATGATCGAGCGGCAGCAGGACGTGGAGCTCGGCCTGGCGGTCGCTGCTTCAGCCTGTGTTCCCGGGATTTTTCACCCACTGGCGATAAGTGATCTGTACCCCGACATTCGAGTGGAGCTGGTGGACGGGGGAGTTCACGACAACCAGGGCGTCCAGGGGCTGATCGACAGGGATAACTGCTGCAATCTCCTGATCGTGAGCGACGGCTCGGGGCAGATGCGTGACGAGGGGAATCCCAACACCTGGCTGGCGGCCGCCGTGAACAGGTCTCAGGGGATTTTCATGAAACGGGTCCGGGAAGAGCAGATGAGCAGGGTTCTCAAGGAATGGAAAGGGCGCGTCGCCTTCTTCCACCTGCGCCAGGGGATACCGGCACGGACTGCATCCTGGTATACCAGCGAGAACAAGCTGGCCGATAACCTCGAACACGAACCGCAATCAGAATGCGAATCCTTCGGAGTATTGACCGAGGTACAGCATTTGCTCTCCAAGGTCCGGACGGATCTTGATTCCTTCTCCGAGGTGGAAGCTTACTCCCTGATGCTGGACGGCTACCTGGTGAGCGGCCATGTCGTGTCCCAAACGGAAGCTTTCAAGCCGCTTGTCCGCTCCGCGGAGGAGCTTCCCGCCGAGGATTGGCAGTTCATGGAGATCAAGCCCTGGCTCGAGAAGCCGACTCCACTGTATCTCAAGCACCTCAGGACAGCCGAAAGCCAGTTCTTCAAGGCCTTCAAGCTCAACGTGCCCTTGGCATTGGGCGGGGCAGCTCTGTGTATCCTTGCCGTTTCGTGGCTCATCTGGATGGGCTCGCTGACCAATGCGCAGATCAGCGTTCGAAGCCTCCTGTTGGGGGGCCTGCTCCTGGCGGCGGGACTGCTTCTGCCGAAATTGACCAAAACCTTCAGGATCCTGAAATTCCTCCGCAACCCGACACGCCGCCTGGCCGCCTACCTGGGCCAGGGAGTATTGCCCATATTGGGGATGTTCCTGGTCAGATTCCATCTCAAGGTTTTCGACCCGATATTCATCCGAATGGGCCGGTTGAAAAACCTTACACCTCCAGGATAGCTCTCGGTAGTTGATGAATTGGAAATGGAAGGTCCAGATCCAGGTCCCATTGGGTTCGAAAACCCAGGTTCATACAGCCTCCGGTGAATGGGGCTATAGCTTCGCAGGGTTTTGGGGCTCTAATCTGCAGTGGACCCGTTTTGAATGGAGGTAGGGTCATGGTGGTGGATCCGAATCTTGTTCTTTTCGCAATTCAGGCAGGGGCCAGGCTGGGCCAAAAGGTGTATGAGGTGCTGGTCGACAAGACGGTCGAGGCGCCATTGATCTTGCCGCTTGGACCGTTGGCCGGATCGATTCAGGAGGCTGAGGCGATCGAGTTCTTTGACATGAACGCGACTCTCCTCGAAGAGGGCGGGCCATATGAATGGGCCGCCGGCGATCGAGCCGCCCTTGTGAAGGCTTACCGCACGATACGGCACATCGATTCCGCGCTCGGTGTGGGGGGACTGGATTCCGGAGAAGGGGTCCAGGTAGTCACCGATCTCCAAAAGTTCGAGCAGCACAAGGCGGGCTTCGGCCCGGGGTCTCCCTGGCAGCGCATCCTCGGGACCGTTGTCGAAATCGGCATCGATTATTTCGCTGCAAACCCGCAAGCCATCGGCAAGGATTCGTCGGCGCGGCGCGTCGTCGAGTCTTTCCTCGCTGGAATCGATGACATCGACTTCGCGGAAAGCGAGCCGATCACCGTCGTCCAAACCACGCTGACGGCCGCATTGCGGGCACTCGGCGACAACTCCGCCCTGGTCACCCACGACCGGCGCATCTCGGTTCTGCTGGGGGGTGTCACCCATGCACTCCGACGCGACATGGAGGGCGCCTCCCTCGGGGAGCTGCAGCGCCGGGGCGAGCTCTTCGAGCGCATCACATCGAGCATCCTGCGTGCCGGGGCCGGAGCGGTGGCCGACAACCCCGACTTGTTCATTGGGGGAGAAGGACAGGCCAGGGATGCCGTGCGCGGCACGCTGGCGGCCGTTCTTGATGGGATACGCGACAACGAGGACCTGTTTTCCAACGCGGCCCTCGAAGAGCTTTTCACCACTTCCCTCCACGCTGTCTCTCAGAATGCGAAGCTCTTCACGAGCGACAAGGCACTGCAGGCAATCATCGGCAATACCGTCGCCGAACTGACCCAAGTCGATGCCCGCAACCTGTTCTCGGGCGCTTCGGTGGAAGCCGTTACGCATGCAGCGCTGCAGACCGTGGCCGAGAACAGCGAGACGCTGATCGATCCGAGAAACCCGCAACGGCAGTGGATCGCGCATGCGGTGGCGGCGATGGCCCAGGGGCTGGCGACCGAGCTTGCGGGGCCGGGCTCCGTGAAGGACCTGTTTTCCACGGCGCAATTGCTCCACCTGACGGACATCGTATTCGATGAAGTGGCGATGCACCCCGAAAAGCTGCTGGGCGGAAATGGCGGAGACCCACGCCGGACCGCGCTGGCCCAGATTCTCGGGTCGGTGGCGACGGGGCTGGGCAGCGATCCTGTCAAGCTGGTAAACGGTGAAACGCTGGTCGGAGTGGTTGAGGCGGCAATGAGTGTCACGCTGAGGAACCTCGATAGACTGCTGGACCTGGATTCCACCGATCCCAGGACAAACGTCCTCTGCCGGGTCCTCGCCGGAGTGGCGGACGCCGCACAGAGCGGCCTCGACACTCGACGCCTTCTGGATCGACGCGTCTTCCTGGAGATCGTGCAACGCATCCTACCCATCGTGTCAGCCAACATCGGCCCATTGCTCAACGGCGACGCGGAGCTGGTCAAAGGCGCGGTCCTCGCCGTCCTGCGGCTCGCCGACGGTCCCCTTGGGAACCGAATCAACGGGGCAAACCTGCCGCAGCTGCTCGAAGGGGTGCTGCTTCGTGTCCTGACCCAGGATATCTCACTCGACGATACGGACGCCATCGCGACGACGGCAGACCAGCTTCTGCGCCTGGCCGCCTGACAAGAAAGGAGATTCCCATGCGCATTGCATCACGACGTCAGACACTCCTGGTCATCCTGTTTGCCGGTGTCTTCCTCGCAGGCTGCCAGACGGTCAGGCGGACATTCGACTACCGGGAGGTCCATGACGAGTGGAATCAGGCTGTGGCAGCGGACAACATGGAGTCGCTCAAGACGCCCGGCTCGTTGACGCCCGGCGATGCGGCGCGTGGCTACGAGAACGTCGCGGCGAAGCTCGACGACCAGCACATCAGTCAGCTGGACGATCGACTCAAGCCCAACGCTTATGCATTGCGCGCCATGGCCCAATGGCGCCTGGGAAGACTGCACGAGGCGCGTGAAACGGCCCTCAAGGGACTGAACCTTCCAAACGTGGCCGACAGTCCCCGAGATCGGTTGGTGTTGAAAATCGTACCCGCTCTGGTGATCGATGCGGAACTGGTCGCCAAGTTCCAGGCAGCGGGAGGCAACGTGACCGAGGCCGAGTACAACGCGGTTTATTCCAGGGACTTTGGAACCGCGGCTCGCATGCTCAAGGAAGCCGTCGCCAACGTGGATCCGGCAACTCCCGACAGTATCATTGCCTTTGTGCATGCGCAGCGGTGGCGGGTTCTGCAGAACTGGAAAATCGTGATCTCGCGAACAGGCGAGCCTCCACCCAGAGACGCCGAGGTTCGCGCCCGCGCTCGAGCTGCCGCCAGGTCGCTGCTGGGACAGGAGCTCAACGAGGAGATCAGCGGCGAAGAGCGGCTCTTGCCGGCGGAAAGCAATCTGCGCAAGGCGATGGAGTCGATGGCGGCGAAATAGGCCGCGCACTAATCCGGTTTCGGGATTCAACGGTCATATCGTTTCCGATGGCGCAAGTCGCGACAATGACTGGAAGCCTGACGAACAAGGAAAGGGAAATAGCCTCCAATGAGTTCTGAGTGGGAGCGCGCGGGTCCTCCGTCGTGCGCCGCGGGAGAATACACCAGACGCGCCGCCAAGGATGAAAGGAGAAGACCATGGCCATCATTTCTCGTGAATGGATGCCCAATTGCGCCATGAAGCGCATCGTTTGTCACTGGACCGCCGGAGCCCACAAAGCGTCCCAGGTGGATCAGGCCGCTTACCACATCCTGATAGAGGACGATGGCGGGCTGGTCCGAGGCACACATTCCATCGAGGATAACGTTTCCACCCGCGATGGGCGCTATGCAGCCCATACGCTGAATCTCAACACCGGTTCCATAGGGGTGTCCGTTTGCTGTATGGCCAATGCCCGGGAACAGCCTTTCGATCCCGGTCCCTGTCCGATGACGTTGAAACAATGGCAGACGATGGCGCGGGTTGTGGCAGAGCTTTGTCAATTCTACCACATTCCAGTGACGCCTCAGACCGTGCTTGGACATGGCGAGGTGGAGAGGATCCTGGCTGTTCGGCAAAAGCAGAAATGGGACCCCATGGTGCTTCCGTGGAGTCCAACAATGAGTAAAGCCGAGGTTGGTGACGCGTTTCGCCATTTGGTTGCCCAGTATATTGAGAACAGCACTGGACTTGACGAGGAACAACCGCCGGAAGTTCGCGTTGTCATTGGGAAGCGCGAAATTCCGGGAGGGATCATCGCCAATGAAGAGTTTTATCTAAAAGCCGCGGCAGTCGTTGAAGGCCTCAAATGGACACTCTACAACGCCGCGCCGGAGGTCATTGTCCTCGGCACGGATATGAAGGATGAGCCCGTCTATTTGTCCTATATGCTGCTGGGGGACCCGGACGAAGTTCCCGAAGACGCCACTGAGGCTGAAATCGTGACATTGGTCAACCATCGTGGGTATGTCGCGGCTCGGGAGCTTGCCGCTGAGCTCGGTGCGCCTCTTCGCTGGGATGAGGCCAGCCGAACCATCACCATTGGCGATATTTCCCCACCCGCGGTTGTTGCTCGTGATCAAGGTTCTCCCCCTCAATACACGATCAAGCCCGGAGACACCCTCACCGCCATTGCGGCGCGGCTCCTGGGGAGCGGCAGTCGCTGGAGGGAGATTCTGGGCGAGGATGGAGCCCCATTCACCGACGCTCGGGCACGGCGCCTTCGGCCCGGCAGTGTGGTTTTCCTGCCGGCCGTTTCCCCGGCTGCCGCCCCTGTTCATACATCGCCACTGCCTTCCGTCCTCGACGTCGATGCACTGGTTGCGGTTGTCCCGCGTGACATACGCTCATTTGCCCGAGACTCCATTCCCATCATCCTGGCGGAGTGTGGTGAGTGCGGTATTGTCCAACCCGCTCAAATTGCCTACATCCTGGCTACATCCGAGCACGAATCCAAAGCCGGGAGATTCATGGTGGAGCTATGGGGACCGACACCCGCGCAGAGAAGGTACGAAGGGCGTTCCGACCTGGGTAACACCTGGCCCGGGGATGGCTTCCGATTTCGAGGAAGAGGCTACGTTCAGATTACCGGGCGGGATAATTATGCCACATGGTCCAAAAGGCTGAATCTTGATCTGGTCGGCAACCCCGAGATCGTATCGCGCAACCCTGACATTGCGGCCAAAATACTGGTGCAGGGAATGCGTGACGGATCCTTCAGACCTCGCCACAACCTGGAACGATATATTACGACGGACAAACAGGATTTCTTCAACGCCCGAGAGATCATCAATGCGGATAAGCATACGGTCGACCGGGGCGTTTCAGCGAATCGTGGAGAGCGGATTGCCAAAATCGCACACAGCTATCTTGACGCGCTCAACGCGGCTCAGCAGAAGCCCACGGCATAGCTCAACCCGAGGACGTCAGGAAACAGGACCTGAGCGGCCATCTCGGCGATACCCCGCCCGGCCATTACGCGAGCCATGGTTTGCGCCGGGCAGGATTGAGCTTGCAGCGCCTCAGGGGCTTGGAAGACCGATTCATTCAAATCACCGCGGTCCCGATTTTATCGCCCTCGGCGGTCCGAAGCCACAGGGTGGATCCGGGCACGAGGTCCATTGCCGACTCGAGGGTGAACCGGTCGCGCTCCTTCCGGATCACTTCGAGGGACAGGTCCCCAATGCCGGCCCTCAGCTCTTCCGGAGCGAGATCGATCCCCCTGAGCGTGAATGAAACCCGTCGTGGCTGGGAGGCATCCAGATCCAGAATCTTCGGATCGATGAGCTCGAAGGCTTCACTGACGGGAAAACTGGCCCCGGTGGGCGGGATGAAGACGATCTGCTTCAGCCCGGGCTCAGCCATTTCGTCCGGTAGCTTGACCTTGAGGCAATTGGCGTTGATGAGCTCCGTCTCCATGGCCTCCCGGACGCCCTGAACCAGGAGCTTGGTCTTGTCGAGGAACCCAACGCCGAAGATACTGAGGGTTTCCCCCGCGCGAGCCCTCATGGGTACGATGTAGTTCACGGCGGTATCGGCTACGATCTTGCCACCCAGGTATCCCCCCTGGCTCACGGCCAGGAGCCCGTTGAGCGTCGGCGGAATTTCGGGCATCCCTCTGAAGAACACCTCGTTGCCGGACACGTAGAAGACATACACGGCGATTCCAGCGATGGTGAACCCGATGAGCTGCAGCCTCGTGATGCTGACGGAGTTGCCCTCGGTGATGAGATTGGTCCACCGCGGAGGCGTGGGAGCGAAGTCGTTCTTGGGCTTTCTCCTGCTGATCCCCCGGGATATCAGGAGACCTCCGTAACTGATGGAAAGAAGGCCGATGAGGCCGGCATTCACATCGGGCATCTCCGCTCTCCCGACGAGGATGCCACGGCCGATGGCGAAGTAGAAGTAGGACCCGATGATCACGACGGTCCAGGCAAAGGCCTGCACCTTGGACAGGCTGTAGGTGCCGGTATTCGAATCGATGAAGAGCGTCCGCACGATGGGCCGAAAGCTGTCACGCCTGGCCCAGGACAGACGAAGCGCCGCGAGGGCCAGCACCAGGAAGGCCACGGCGAGGATCCAGCACAGGTCGGAGTGCAGCGTGAAAAGCAGGTAAGCTCCCAGAAACAAGGCAATTCCCAGGGCAAGCTGCCAGCAGCAAACCGCCAGCAGAGGACTCAGCAACAGGAAGACCAGGGCCGCGGAAAGCCCCGCCACCCTCCAGAGCCCATTGGGATGCACGACATTCAGGCTCTCCCAGTTGGCCGGTCGCCCGGAAACGGTCAGGGAGAGCAAGGCGTAGTTGCAGATGGAGCTGCGGTTGAGGATCTGTTGAAAATCCGGATTCGGCCTCCCATCCTTCCTGTCTGACGGAATCGCGAACACGAGCTCCTGAAAACCCTGTTCATCAGGCTTCGAAATGAATATGGGGAAAACCAGGGTGTTCTCATTTCCAACCGTCAAATAGACATTCTTCAGGGTACTCCCGAAATTACGGCCGTGGACCTTGATCGTCGCGCTGGGGAGCCCCCCAACCGGCTCCACCCTGTGGATCAGGGGCTGCATGCCTGCCTCCAGCAGGGGATTCGGTATCTCCAGGAACGGTTCCGGCCTGATGACTTTGTCCCCCACGACAACCTCGAGGGAGACTCTGCCCGGTTTGATGCCGGCGGGAAGCTCGGCTTCGAAATATCCGGACCCGTCGGGATTGAGCCTCAGACTGCCGGATACGATCCTCGCCTCAAGGCCCTGTATCTTGACGATGGGCTCGGTTGTGACCTCCACACCCCTCAAGGTGAAGGAGAGCAGCCCGTCACGCGGGCCTTCGACGTCGAGTCGAGGAAGCCGGTCAGCAGCTGCAGCGCCGCCAACGCTGACCAACAGCCACAACGCCCACGCCATGAAGCTCAGAGCTCGCCGTTTCATTGTAGACCTCCACCGTGGAAACCCTTCTGAAAGGTTTTGAGTTGGGTGCGTCAAGTTATAAGCCAGCCCGGAAAAGGGCCTTTTCATCTTTCAGAGCGTCCCAGGGGGACATGAGGAAACGCGTTTGGAGCCAAAGACCACAAGCAAATTCGAAGAAGGTCCGGATGGGGTGAAGAGAATGCATGGCCCGTCACGGAAGCACGCAAGCGAATGCACCTGTATCGGAACGTGACCATGGTCGCTGTGCACGGATCCGTGAGTTACACATATTCTCCACAAACTGAAATGTTCATGTCAACCCCAAATCCCCACGGGTGGTGATTATATCAGACACACTTTTGGCGAGTTGAAATAATGGATCGCTTGACGGCTCGAAAGGTTATCAAAGCTCGTCAGGTGCACTCCGCCCGAACGCATCTGCTTCCTTGCTCGGAAGGACTGCTTCCGCAAGCAGCCCGGCGTTATTTGACGTTGGACCGCAGGAACCCGGAAACATTGGCGAAACTCAACGCCTACGACCTGGGGCACAGCCGGCTCTATGACCCCATCTTCGCGATGAAGGACGCACACGTCGCCGACGAAACCGGCTGCGTGTGCGGAAACGATCCGTACTTCGTGCAGTTCGACAAGGTCAACGAGAAGGGCTACCCGTGGAACTTCGAGATCCCGGGCAAGGGCAGCTTCAAGATCGACGACGAGATGTACAGGGACCTCAAGGCGGGGTACGATAAATTGATGGAGCACGGCCATCTGCCCTGGCTCTCGTGCAACCCCTACTTGAACACCCGCATCCCCATCATGGGCCAGTACGCGGCCAGCTCCGAGTCCAGTGCCGCGTGCTACATCAACACCGTCCTGGGCGCGCGGACAAACCGGGAATCCGCCGTCAACACGGTCTATTGCGCTTATACCGGCTGCCTGCCCAAGTACGGCACTCACCTCGACGAGTATCGCGCGGCCAAGTGCATCGTCGAGCTGGATGACGAGGTCCGCCACAACATCAAGGGAATGGCGGATTGGGGCGCCCTGGGTGCCGTCATCGCTGCGAAGGCGCAAAACCGGATCATGGCCGTGCTCAACCTGCCCAAGAAGATGGGCCCGGGCGCGACCAAGAATCTGATCTCGTGCGCCTCGCCGGGCATGAACGACCCGATCCTGCATCTGATGGGTATTACGCCGGAATCCCCGACGCTGGAGGCCGCCTTCAAGGGCAAGATGCCCAAGAACCCGGAACGGTTCAAAGTGACGATGGATGATATCGTTGAAATGTACCATTACCTCAACAACCCGAAGCTGTGCGCCGGCTTCGGATCGGAGGGGACGACCTGGATCTACGCCAAACCTGAGGCCCTCGTCAACGCGGCGGTGACCGGTGTGTTCACTCCGACCGCGCGCTGGGAATACTGGAGCCAGCCAAAGGAGATGCGGCTGGCCAGTGAAAAGGATAGGCCGCTCTATGACGGGCACCTCCCGATGATCTCATAGCAGCGGTTCCCGCGTCTGGTGATGCGCCGAGCGCCCCCGGTATGCCGGGGGCGCTCCTGCCCAACTGAGGGAAGCGTGGCAGTGGACATGAGCCCAAAATCAGATCGGACATCCTTGCCACCAGCCAGTATCCCAAGACATGAAAAAGGGAGAGTATATGAACCCTACAACGCCACTTCAGCCCATTCAGTCATTTCGACCGGAGGGAGAAATCTCGAGATCCCTCGCATTCGCTCGGGATGACAGAGTTGAGATCGAGATCTTGCGTTGTAGGGTGAATATGGCGACTGAAACTGCCCACCTCCTCTCAGCGCAAGAACAGGCCATCGTTGATGGCAAAAAGGTATTGCACGGGACCGCGACCGACCGGGTCCTCAGAATGTTCGACGCCATACGCTCTTATGGCCCGCCCCGCTTGACCCTGGAACGGGCAATCTACTTCACGGAGTCTTTCAAGGCCACGGAAGGCCGGCCCCTGGCCCTGCGCTGGGCCAAGGCCCTGAAGCACATTGCTGAAAACATATCCGTCGCCATCTTCGACGATGAGCTGATCGTGGGCCGTCCCAATACCTGGCTCGGACGGTACTCGCTGGTCTTCCCCGAGCTGGACGGCACCATCATGAAGGCCGGCGCCGAGGCATTCATCGCGGCCAAAGGCTCCCCGGACGCCGTTACCGTGACCGAGGAAGACAAGTGGATCATTGATGATGTCCTTTTCCCGTACTGGAACGGCAAGGACTTCACCCCCAACTTCGTCAAGGCCCTGCCTCCCGAATCCCGGCACATGAACTTCGGTTCGGACCCCGAGAACATCGGGACCAAGCAGACGTTCGTGATCGTCAACACCTCCACCATGCGGCATTCCCAGAACTGGGTCCTCGACTTCGGGAAGATGCTGAAGGGGGGCTGCAAGGGCCTGCGCGAGGAAGCCCGGGCACGGCTGGCCGCGCTGGAACACCCGCGCGACTTGGCTTACAAGGGGCCATTCTATGAGGCGGCTATCATCGCCTGCGACGCCTTGAGTCTCTTCGCAAGGCACTACTCAGAATTGGCCGCCCAGATGGCGGCCAGGACGAAAGATGCCCGGCGCAAGAAGGAACTGGAGGAGATCGCGGCCATCTGCGCGTGGGTTCCGGAGAATCCGGCGCGCACCTTCCGGGAAGCGATCCAGGCGCAGTGGTTCACGCAGCTTTTCTCGCGATTCGAGGAGATGGTTGGAGGGCAGATCAACTCAGGCCGCATGGACCAGATTTCTATCCCACCTACAAGAAGGACCTCGAAGAGGGCCGGATCACGCCGGAAGCGGCGCAGGAGCAGTTCCAGTGCCTCTGGCTCAACATGATGCAGAGTATCGAGTCACAGATATCGCCCGCCTTGGCCAAAGGCCGCGAAGGCTTTTCCCACCATGAGACGGTGACCATGGGCGGCCAGACCCCGGATGGTCTCGACACCACGAACGAGCTGTCGTATGTGCTCCTGGAATCGACCCGGCCGCTGCCGATGAGCTACCCGGAGCTTGGGGTTCGGATCCACGCCAATACTCCCGACTGATTCCTGCACGCGGTGGCCGAGATCATCAAGAACGGCAAGGGCTCACCCAAACTGATCAACGACGAATTCATGGTTCCGTGGTACATGAGCAACGGGATTGTGAAGCGCGAGGCACTGGATTACGCCATGTCGGGGTGCTCTGAATCGCGCCTGCCCAACCGCAAGACCGGCAAGACCGGGAATTCCGGCATCAATTACGGCGCTGTCATGGAGATGACGATCCGGGACGGCAGGATAAAGATCCACAAGGACGAGGAATTCGGCCTGAAGACGGGCGACCCGAGGACCTTCAAGACCTACGACGACTTGTGGAATGCTTTCAGGATGCAGCTCGAGAACGTCATCAAGCACTGCATGATCCAGGTCTACACGGCGGTCGCGTTGAAGCCCAAGTACATTGCGGTGCCGCTGCTTCTCGGTCTCTTTATCAGATCACGTTTTGAAAAGATAGCCCATACTGCTGAAAAGTACTTGCATACGATTTCACGTTTTTTTCTTGGTTTTATTGTTATTAACACTCATCGGGCTTTATTATAAGCAAATCATTGGTCTGTTTGGCACATACGCAATACTTGCAGGAGTGATCTACATTGTTGCCGCCTTTGGGATCGGTTACCTGCTTGGATGGCCGGAACGCAGTGCAATGCTCGCCATGGGATACATACATGGTGCACGCAATGCCAGCGTTGCAGTAATGGTTGCGAATAGTGTGTTTAGTGATCTGCCGGATGTAATGTTGATGATCGCAACGATGGTTATAATCATACTGGCGATGCTGATACCAATAGCATCTTTATGTAAAATCAAGCCGAGTTCGGTGGCATAGCTTTTTTCAGAGGAGATGAGTACCTTGCATAAGGTTCAATGGCCCACCATGTTTAAGGGGTTGCAGGGAATGACGCCGGCAGATTTGCCCAGCGAGATTGCCGCCGGCATCACCCTGGCGGCCTTAATCATCCCGCTCAATAAAGAAGAATAGAAACGAAAGGGTTAACGAAGCACTCCATCCGCTGCCTCCGATCTGTTATAATTAGGATTAGAAAGCAACTAACGAGCACCTACTGTGTGAAGTGAGCTGAAACATTCCGCTTTCGAGTCGCTGTCGGAGACAAACGGCTATATGAGATTGATGGAGCGCGCAACAAAGGCCGCCGCATTTCTCTTTCTTGGACTTTTGTCTCTTGCCATTCCCGATGGATCATCGGCAAAGGTGCCCGGCAAGAGGATTTTGATTCTCTACCCCTTTCATAGCTACATGCCCGGGTTCATCAAGTTTGAGACCGGCCTTCGATCCGCATTGTCCTCGTCGCAGGATTACCGGTTCGAGCTCTTCGTCGAGTGTCTGGATCTGGACAAGTCCCCAAGTGCTGAACATCACGAGAAGCTTATCGAATTGTATCGGGAGAAATACGTCGCCTTTGAAATCGACATCATCGTTGCCATCCTGCGCCCATCCCTTGATTTTGTGGCGAAACAGAGCCCCGAATCTTTTCTGAAAGTCCCTATCATTCTCGTCGAACAGGACCCCAGGTTCCTCGGTGACCCCGCGCCAGGACCCCTTGCCGCCGTAGTGACCAGCAGGCTGGACATCGAGGGTACCCTGGATCTCGCCCTCCACCTCCATCCTGATGTCCGCAAGGTTTTCGTTGTGAACGGGGCCTCCCGGTTCGACCAAATGCTCCAAAGATGGGCGAGGGAGCCCTTGCGCGGCTTCGAGAACCGGGTTGAGATCCAGTACCTGTCGGGGCTCCCGATGGATGAGCTCGTGAATCAGGTTGCGAAGCTCCCCGAGCACTCTCTGGTGCTTTACCTTTCTGTCACCCAGGATGGCAACGGACAGGCCTTCGATGCCCCCGATGCTCTGGCGCTCATTTCCAGGCAGACGAACGCACCCATTTACGGTCTTGCCGAAACGCACATTGGCTCCGGGATCGTCGGTGGCCACCTGATCAGTTATTCCGCCCTGGGAGCCATGACGGCCCGGGCGGTGCTGCGCACCCTCTCCGGAGAACAGCCCGGCGGCATGGAGTCTCTCGAGGGAGCGGGAAATCAGTATGTCTTCGATGCGCGGGAGCTCAAGCGTTGGGGCATCTCCGAGGAAGACCTGCCTCCAGAGAGCGAGATCCGATACAGAGATTTCTCCGTATGGAGAGAATATCGGTGGCAGATCGTGGGGGTTTTTTCGCTTGTTTTCGTCCAGGCGCTGCTCATCTCAGCCCTCGTCATCAGTCGCCACAAGCAACGCCGAGCCGAGCGCGCCCTTCGATGCGCGGAATCGAAGTATCGGACGGTGGCCGATTACACTTATGACTGGGAGTACTGGACGGCCCCGGATGGGACTTTGAATTATGTATCCCCCTCGTGCAAGCGCGTTACGGGATACAGTTCCCAGGAGTTTATCGATAACCCCTCTCTTCACCACGAGATCATCATTCCTGAGGATCGCCAGATTTGGGATCGACACAAGACCGAGGCTCGGCCCGAATCGGACCTGCAGGAAATTCAATTTCGCATCTTCACCCGGGATGGTGAGATCCGCTGGATTGACCACACCTGCCGGCCGGTAATCGATCAAGAGGGTCAGTTCCAGGGCACCCGGGCAAGCAACAGGGATGTCACGGAGAAGAAGGCGGCCGAAGCCAGGGCTCAACAACACCGGGATGAGCTTTCCCATGTGACGCGGGTTGCCGCTCTGGGAGGGCTCACCAGCTCACTTGCCCATGAGCTCAATCAGCCGCTGTCAGCCATCCTCAATTACGCCGGCGCCGCACAGCGATTTCTTGCCGGTGCCGAGCCCAATTTCACTTCGAGATCAACAAAGGAGAGTGGTGATGAAAAGACTGGTGATCATGTCATGTGCATTGCTGGTATGCGCCGCAGCCACAGCGCTCGCGGCCGAGATCAAGCCATCGGACGTGGCCGGCACGCCCACTGTTTACTGCAAAGTGGTCAAGGAGCCCAATCCCGCTCTGCTGGGCCACTTCGGTTGTGTTCACAGGAAGCTGAACACGAAGACCAATGAGTATTCGATGGAGCCCATCGAGTACTGGCTGGTGAAGGCGGGCGATCAATACGCAATTTATTTCCATCGGGTGAAGGACGGCAAGGGCAAGAAATACCGAGGGTGGAGGAAGTGGTACCTGGAAGGGGACAGGATCAACACCGGAGAGAGCGGGGAGATCTTCGTGAGGGGCGGCGACATCTACTACGGGTGGAGGAACGACAAGCCCACCAAGATGACCCGCATCGAATAGGCCCGGCGGAAAGACCTCTTGTTTCAATTCTCATCAAACTGGCCGTGGTGTATTCTGGCCCTGCCCCTTTTCTGGGAGAAGACGCCAGAATTCGTCTCAACAGGGGATTCATCGGGATCGGCGCAAACCAGAACAGAATGGGAGGTAACGAGACATGGCGACTGAAATTGTGGATGTCACCGAACAGAAACGCCTGAACGATGCGCGCGAGAAGGGAATCCCCTGGAAGAAATGGGGCCCTTACCTCAGCGAGCGGCAGTGGGGCACGGTCCGCGAGGACTACAGCGAGGACGGCAACGCCTGGGACTATTTCACCCACGACCAGTCGCGCTCACGGGCCTACCGCTGGGGCGAGGACGGGATGGGGGGGATCTCCGATGACAGGCAGCGGCTCTGCTTCGCCCTGGCCCTGTGGAACGAGCGCGACCCCATCCTGAAGGAGCGGCTGTACGGGCTCACCAACAGCGAGGCGAACCATGGGGAGGACGTGAAGGAGTACTATTTCTACCTCGACAGCACGC
>JALOOX010000153.1 GCA_025454175.1 Syntrophobacteraceae bacterium
AAATCGAGGAGGAGTCGCAGGCCGCGCTCGGCGAGCTTTTCACGTGCCGTGGCGAGCCCCGGGGGTCCCCCGAGGTGGTCGTCGACAACGTAGCGGCGCACGCAATAAGGCGAGCCGACATTGTCCGCCGCGGAAAAGTCCGGCAGGGCACGGCGGAAATCCTCCAGGAGCCCTTTGTTTCGCATGGAGATTTCGATTCCTGCGGGGCTTCGCTCCCAGACCCCCATGAGCCATACGGCGTCAAACCCAAGGGACGCGATGGCATCCCACTCCTCCTCCGGCACCGTGGCGAGGTTGACAGGTCGATTGTAGGTCCGGCTCAGCTCCGCGAGCCACACCCAGGTGTTGATTTCGTAGATGAGCGGATTTCTGGACCAGGTTCTCATGGTGTATCTCCCTCTTAGACCGATTCCATGTGGAAGCCGGGAAATCTGCGCGTGGCGACGATCACTCGCCACGATTGAATCGTCATTCCCACATGTGTCCTATGAAAGTGCACCCGTCATACCCTGGATGACTTTCATGGTTCGTTGTGCCCCCCGGTCATGGCGGTTGGCGGGAATCCATGCCTTTTGAAGACCCTGGACCCCCGCCGAAAACACGCGGGGGTGACGTTGTGCCCGGCTTTTCACAGGAAAAGCATGCGGGGATGACGTGCACGGAAGAGGGTCACCCTGTTCCGTGGTCGTGCACTACCGGCCGCCCGTCTGTTCACCGCCCACCTGCTCTCTGAAGAGCCTTCTTGCAGCTTTCTGGCGTTCGGTTTCCAGCACGGCTTTGGCGTCGAGACGCCCGAAGACGTCCAGGATGAGGGCGACCAGGCCGGTCCACCCCGTCTGGTGGCTGGCCCCGAGCCCGGCCCCGTTGTCGCCGTGGAAATACTCGTAGAACAGGATCAGGTCGCGCCAGTGCGGGTCGTCCTGGAACTTGGCCGTCCCGCCGTAGACCGGCCGTCTCCCGCCGGCGTCCCGCAGGAACATGCCCGCAAGCCGCCGGCCAACCTCCTTCGCTACCTCGAAGAGAGTCATATACTGGCCGGACCCGGTCGGACACTCGACCTTGAAGTCGTCGCCGTAAAACTGGTACAGGTTCAACAGCGCCCGGATGAGCAGAACATTGACCGGCATCCAGACCGGGCCCCGCCAGTTGGAGTTCCCGCCGAACATCCCCGTATTGGATTCGCCCGGCAGGTACTGCACCTTAAATTCCTCATGCCCTACCCAGAACCTGAACGGTTGCTCCAGGTGGATCCGCGAAAGGGAGCGGATCCCGTGGGGCCCAAGAAACTCCTTCTCGTCGAGCAGGTACCCGAGTACCCGCGTAAGCTTTTTCTTGTTGAGGGTCGAAAGCAGCCGCCGATCCTTGTAGCCGGTGAAACCCTCGTCGGTGGGGGCCACGTGGGAAACCACCTCCGGATGCCGTTTCCGGAAGAGGGCGATCATCTCCGCCAGTTTCGGATATCGCTTCAGGTATCCCCCATCAAACACGGTGGATGCGCAGAGGGGCAGCAGTCCCACCAGCGACCGCACCTTCAGCCGCATGGCCCGGCCGTCCGGCAGCCGCAGCAGATCGTAGTAAAAGCCGTCCTCCTCATCCCACATCTCGTCGTGATGCTCGCCCATGCGGTCCATGGCATAGGCAATCCAGATGAAATGCTGGATGAACTTGAAGGCGACCTCCTCGTAGAGAGGGTCGTATTCGGTCAGGATCAGGGCGATCTCCAGCATGCACTGGCAGTAGAACGCCATCCAGGCGGTGCCGTCCGCCTGCTCCAGCGACCCGCCCGTCGGGAGCTGCGCGCTCCGGTCGAAGACGCCGATGTTGTCCAGCCCCAGGAAGCCGCCGGCGAAGACGTTGCGCCCGGAAGGGTCCTTGCGGTTCACCCACCAGTTGAAGTTGAGCATCAACCCCTGAAAGGACCGCTCCAGGAACCGCAGGTCCGCCCGGCCCAGCGTCTGCTCCATCCTGTACAGGTAGAGCGTGGCCCAGGCGTGCACCGGAGGATTCACGTCGCTGAAGTTCCACTCGTAGGCAGGGATCTGGCCGTTGGGGTGAAAATAGAGATTGCGCAGCATCAGCAGGAGCTGCTCCTTGGCGAAGTCGAAATCCACCAGGGCCAGGGCGGTCGTGTGGAAGGCCAGATCCCAGGCCGCATACCAGGGGTACTCCCACTTGTCGGGCATGGAGATGATGTCGGCGTTCAGCATGTGGAACCATTCGGTGTTCCGCATGATGCGCGGGTTTGCATCAAGCAGCGGATGGCTCTTGTGATCGATCAGCCACTGCTCCAGGTCGAAGTGGTAATATTGCTTGCTCCAGAGCATCCCCGCCAGCGCCTGGCGGTGCACCCTCCGCTCGTCTTCGCTGAGCGAGCCGGGCGTGATCCGCTCGTAGAATTCGTCCGCGTCCGCGATCCGGTTCTTGAAGACCTCCTCGAAGCCCTTGAAGGCGTCTTTGGCCGGGGCGGCTGCGAGCCGCAACCGGACGGTTTGGCTGCCGCCGCCCGGCACGTCCAGAATGTAGTGAGCCGCGGCCTTGGTCCCCGTTCTGGCGGGATTCACCGCGTCGCCCCGTCCCTCGATGAGGACCGTGTGGAACGCATCCTTGACGTAGGGGGAAGCGTTGGGCCGGCCCCAGAGATGCTGTGCATTGCTTTCATTCTCGGTGAAGAGCAGCTCCGGGCCCCCGTCGCAGTAAAGCCAGGTGTCACCCAGATCATGGTGGGAGGCCTGAATGGCGCCCGGCGCCACCTCGCGGAGGGACGGCCTGCGATCGTCCTCGCCCCAGGACCACGTGTTCCGGAACCAGAGCGTCGGCAGCAGGCGAAGCCGGGCCGCTTCGGGCCCGCGATTGTGCACGGTGACCCGGATGAGCACGTCTTCCGGGCCTTCCTTGGCGTATTCCACGAACACGTCGAAATAGCGGTCGTCGTCGAACACACCCGTATCGAGCAGCTCGTACTCGAATTCCTCCCGCGACCGCCCGCGGTTCGTCTCCACCAGGTCGCGGTAGGGAAACTCCCGCTGCGGGTACTTGTACAGGTACTTCATGTAGGAGTGGGTGGGCGTGCTGTCGAGGTAGAAATAGTACTCCTTCACGTCCTCCCCATGGTTCGCCTCGCTGTTGGTGAGCCCGTACAGCCGCTCCTTCAGGATGGGGTCGC
>JALOOX010000154.1 GCA_025454175.1 Syntrophobacteraceae bacterium
TCGGGATGCGACTGGGTGCGGTGGATCTGCCGAACCTGCGGAAGGTGCATACGCGGCCCATCCCGCGAAGCGGCGGAATGGCTGTTTTCCTGGCATTCCTCGTCACCCTCCTGGCCAGTCAAATCTTCCCGACCGACATTTCCAGGCGCCTCGTCCTTGACTTTCAAACGGGGATGTTCCTGGCGGGGGCAGCGATTGTCTTTGTGACCGGAGTCGTGGACGACTTCCGCAGGCTGGGTCCCAAGACCAAATTCGCGTGTCAGATCGTTGCCGCCAGCCTCGCCCATGCGGGCGGCTTGAGTATCCTCAAACTGCACATGGCCTTCTTCAGTGAGCTGGGACTCGGTTTCCAGCCGATCTCCTACCTGCTCACGGTCTTCTGGTTTCTGCTCTTCATCAATGCCGTGAACCTCGTCGACGGGCTGGACGGGCTCGCCGGCGGCGTGGCCTTCTTCGTGTCGACGGTCATGGTCATCATGCTGACCATCAACGGGGCTTACGCCATGGCCATGATATTCGCGGCTCTTGCCGGCGCCGTTCTGGGCTTTTTGCGCTACAACTTCAACCCGGCCTCCATCTTCCTGGGGGACGGGGGCAGCTACTTCCTGGGGTTCGCCATCGCGGGGCTCGCCATCATGGGCTCGGTGAAGACCCAGGTGAGCGCCGCCGTCCTGATTCCCCTCGTGGCCCTCGGGATTCCCCTTTTCGACACCATCCTCTCCCCCATCCGGCGATTCATTGTTGGAAAGAGGCTCTTCCATCCGGACAAGAGCCACATTCATCACAAGCTGATCTCCCTCGGCTTTTCGACCAGGGGAGCCGTACTGGTCATCTATTCCATAACGGTGTGCCTGTGTCTGCTCGCCGTGGTCATGGTGAACCTTCGCGATGAAAAGGCAGGGCTCTTCCTCGTCGTGCTGGGGGGAGGAGCGGTCTTCCTGGTGCGCAAGCTTGGCTATTTCGACTACTTCTGCACCCAGCGGATCGTGGAATGGATCAAGGATATCTCCGACGAGGCCGGAATCCAGGTGGAGCGCCGGCGGTTCCTCAACGTTCAAATCGAAGCCAGTCGGTCCACAACCCACGAGGAGCTTTGGACTCACATCACCAGCGCATTCCACATGCTCGACTTCGACTATGGATCCATCTATCTCAACCAGGCCGGGAACGGCGCGTCCCTGGTGCTCCATCAAACTGGTTTTCCAGGGTCCAACACCCCCCTCAGTCCCCCCTCAAGGGGGGAATCAGCGGGGTGCTCCCAGCGAAACAAGACTGACAAAGCACCAGGAGACCACCCTCGGAAGAGTAATGGCTCCAACGGGAACGGCAATGGCAACGGCAGGGCAGCCAACGGAAATCGGAGGTCCGTTCCTCCGGAGAAGTCGAGCGTCATCCTTCGCGAGCGGGATCCGGACTGGCATTGGCATCGGAACCCGCTTCAGCCCCTCGATCGCGAAGCCAGTCGTTTCCTGATGCGACTGGAGCTTCCCTTGGTCGAGGAGGATGCAACCAGGAACCACGGGACCCTCGTGCTCCTGAAAGACCTGCGACACGGCCCTCTGGGCCACTACGCTCTCAAGAGAGTAGAGCACTTGCGCCGAACGGTTCTGAACAGGCTCAAAGCCATTGACAGTCAAGAAGGTGCGTGCACAATACCCACAATCGAGGCAGCCGTCCCAGCCCCTGGGCCGACAATATCCCGAAGACTGCAGTGAATGAAGAGGGTTGACTTTGAGTGCGGTGATACGGATTTCCAGTCTGATGGAGCAGAGCGGCGTTGCGTTCGGGACCAGCGGGGCGAGGGGTCTTGAAACGGCCATGACCGACGAGGTTTGTTACGCCTACACGGCCGCCTTCATCCAGATGCTGGAGACCAGGGGCGAAATCCCCGGGGAGAACGCCCGCGTTGCCCTGGCCGGGGACCTCAGGCCCAGCACCCCCCGGATCATGGCTGCCGTCGCACGGGCCGTGGCGGATCGCGGCCATGCGGTCATCAACTGCGGCCGGGTGCCCTCCCCCGCCGTTGCCCTCCATGGGCTCCAGCAGGGAATCCCTTCCATCATGGTCACGGGCAGCCACATCCCCCAGGACCGGAACGGCATCAAGTTCAACAAGACGACCGGCGAAATCCTCAAGCCGGATGAAATGGAGATCAAGGCCCAGCAGGTGATACTGCCCGATCATTTCGATGGCAACGGCATGTTCAGAAGCGCATGGTCACCCGGGCCGGAGCAGAAGGACGCGGAAGAGGCCTATGTCAATCGATGGATCAAGGGGTTCCCCCCCAACTGCCTGAAGGGATTGAGACTCGGCCTCTACGGTCATTCGGCCGTCGGTGCCGAACTGCTCGAACGGATCACCACGGAGCTTGGCGCTCACGTCACGAGGCTCGGTTTTTCAGAGACCTTCATCGCAGTGGATACCGAGGCGATCCGCCCTGAAGATGTGGACCTGGCGCTTCGGTGGGCCCGAGAGGGCTCCTTCGACGCCATCGTTTCGACCGACGGGGACGGCGACCGCCCTCTCATCAGCGACGAGAACGGCAAATGGATACGGGGGGATGTGGCGGGAATCCTTTGCGCGAGCTTTCTCGGGGCCGATACGGTGGTGACTCCGGTGAGCTCAAACACGGCGGTGGAAAAGCTTGGGGCCTTCGAAGAGGTCCGGCGCACCCGCATCGGATCGCCTTACGTCATCGAAGGGATGATGGAGGCCGTGACAGCGGGGAGGAACCGGGTGGTGGGCTATGAAGCCAACGGCGGGTTCCTCACGGCATCGCCCATCCCCATTGACCAGGGTGGGGTTCTCGATCCACTGCCGACCCGCGATCCCGTTGTCGTGCATCTCGGCCTGCTTTGCCTTTCAAGGCGGAAGGGCATCTCCCTTTCCCGGCTTGTGGCCGAACTGCCCCCGCGCTTCACGGCGAGCGATCGGTTGAAGGACTTTCCAACCGGGATGAGCCTGCAGATCGTCGCCAACCTGCTGAAAGGCGGTGCCGGGGCCATGGAGCGGGCATTTCCGGGGCTCGGCCGCGTCACTTCCGTGAACGACCTGGACGGCCTTCGCATGACCTTTGAAAACGGGGACATCGTGCACCTCAGGCCGTCGGGCAACGCTCCGGAGCTGCGCTGCTACACGGAAGCCGAATCGGAGCATGGATCCACGCAGGCAAGCAAGAAAGCCACCCACGGTTTCCGTGGGTGGCTTTCTTTGTTTTGGCGCAGATCAGGCCTGTGGGCTGTGAATGAAGTCTCCCGGCGAATACCCGCCAGGGGGAAAAGGAAAAGGGGGTCGGAGTGCTCCTCATCAGTTGTGGCGTGCACGGAGTGCTCCTCATCAGTTGTGGCGTGCAGCTTCAAGCCACTCCTCGATCTCTTCCATGCTTTGGGCCTCCAGGATCTTCTCGCTCAACTCTTCATACTGGAAGAAGTCAAGGCCAGCGCAGAAGTGTGGGGTCAAACCTACACTTTTCACACGAGTCTCCACGCGAGAGTCTTTGCGTTCCCGTTGAGTCAAGAGTGCAGGTTTGCCCCCGTCACGCACGCACTGACCCCGTCGCGCTCGTGAGTAGTGGCGTGCAAGCTCAGAAAACACGTCGAAGAGACCGAACACCCCATAACCGGTTGGGACAACAAACCCACGACCAGTCCCACTGCCCTCATGATCACCAGCAAGCTCAAAAACATCACCCTCCTTCGGATTGGTCCCCTGCGAAGGCTCAATCGGCCATTGAAGCCGGTCCAGCTCGAATGGCTCGATGCCCTCGGACTCAAACCCGACCTATTCACCGCCGAACCCGGGGCGGGCTGACCAGTATAGGGGAGGGTGCTAAAAAAATGCCCTTCAGTTCGCCACCTGGGTGTGGAATGTATGACACGGAGCCTTGCTCCCTTGCGAAGATTGAGCTCCTTGCGCAGCGGTGCTGGAATGACCATCTGTCCCCTGGTCATGACCGTTGTCCCGAGCCTCGTTGGATC
>JALOOX010000155.1 GCA_025454175.1 Syntrophobacteraceae bacterium
CCAGTCGTGGTTGCCGATGAGGACGTTCACCATCATCCAGGCCAGCACATTGTAAAAGCCCGAGGTGTGCTGGGAGACCCCGCGGTGCAGGTCGGCCACCGCCTTTTTGCCGTGGCTCGTGAATTCGCGGGCGAGATCGATGATGTCCTTCTCGTTCACCCCCGCGAGATCCGCCCACTCGGCAAGGGTTTTGGCCCCCACCGTTTCCCGGTAGACCTGGAGGACGCTCTTGACCTTGATGCCGTTCACTTCCTCATCGACCAGGAGGTCCCCTTCCACGGCCTGCTTCTCGTCGTTGGGGTCGAAGGCGACCGGCGCGCTGCCCTTGAAAACCACGAAGGGATCGAAATCCCAATCGCCGCCCTCCCTCCTGGGGCGCTTTTCGGGAGCCAGCCCGATGTCCGAGCCACGCAGGAAGATGCCCGGCTTCCCGTCTTCTTGAACCTTCACGAGCCAGGCCGCCTGAGTCCATGTGGGCTCACGGTCAGCTTCCGCCGCAGCCTTGTTGGCGTTGGCGAGATACCTGGCGTCGTATCGGTTGTTCTCCATCATCCACCGCACCATGCCCATGGCGACGGCGGCCACCCCGTTCGGCCGCACCGGGAGCCACTTCCAGGCTCTCGACGCCGTCTTGGAGCACCTGGGATCGATGACGGCGATCTTCATCCGCCCATCGATCATCCCCTCGGTCATCTTCTGGACGCGCAGCGGCGGTCCGTAGTTGGCTTCGTAGGGGTTGGCGCCCACGAACAGAATGAATTCGGCGTTTCCCGTGTCCGCCTGCCAGTAGAACTTGCTTCCTCCAGTGAACTTCCCCTCGGTGAACTGATCGCTCATGGCCTTGCAGGTGAAATACAGGGAGCCCTGGCAGACGGTGGTGTGGCCGTGGGCGTTGACCGTCCCCAGCGCCCCCCCGACGAATCGCTTCAGGAGGTCGCTCCGCCCTGCCTTCAGGCGCCCCCAGTTGAGGCAGAACTGGTTGTTCTTGGGTCCGAGGTCGGGGTGGCCGGGATCGATGAGGTACTTGAGATTGGCCGCGTGCTTCTCCTTGAAGGCCTCGAGGGGCATCTTCTTCGAGGCGACGAGCGCCGCGTCGTCGGCCAGCTCCTTGGCCAGCTTGGGGTCCTTCAGGACGCAGATGTCCTTGAGACCCTCCACCTTGCCCTCGCCGAACAGGTCGCCGCCTTCCACGATCTCTTTCACGGCCTCCTCGAATGAGATGGTCTTCCACTTGTTTTCGCCGCGCTTGCCCGCCCGCTTCAGGACCTTCACCAGTCGGTAAGGGTCGTAGAGCGTCTGGATGCCCGCCTGCCCCTTGGGGCAGATGCCTCCCTCCACGGTAGCTGCATCGGCAAGGGGAGTGTCATAGGAAATGTGCGGTGTGAGGGTCCACGGACTATAGGGATTCCCGTCGATCTTCGCCACCTGGCCGTCCACGAGCTTCACCTTGATGCCGCAGTTGGTGTTGCACTGCTGGCAGACTGAGTAGATCTGGTTCTCGGGAAGGTGATGAGAGTATGCGTTTTCCGTCATGCCGACGGCGTTCGGGCCGGCCCATGCCATGTTGCCGCCCGGGGAATCGACATAGCGCCCCAGACTGGCCGCAGCAGCGAGGGACCCTCCGAGAAGCGCCGAGCACTTGAGGAAGTCACGCCGTTCCATCTGCATCTTCAAGGGATTCTTCTCCTTATTTTCCGGGCTGTCAGCTCGCATGTTCCATTCCTCCTCTCCGAGAAGAGACCACTGGAAGCCACCGCGCTCCGAGGAGGAAAGCGATGAGTCCGAGGGAGATGACCCAGACACTGACGAGCCATTCGTTCAGATTCGGCACATAGTCAGTCCGCAGCCGCTCGTGGTAGAAGGTGTGCTCGAGACCCTCCAGCTTGTACACGGCCAGGTCCGGAACCACGAAGTTGAACCGCACGGAGATGAAGGTGATCACGATGAAAAAGCAGGCCCAGGCGACGGCCCTGGAATCATGGGGGCGCATGATGAAAATGAGCAGCGGAACGAGGCTTCCAATGAGGAGGTGGACCACCCAGAAGGTCCAGGAGTGAGGCCCCGAGGTGATAAGGTTCAGGCTCGTCACGATCATGGTGACCCCTGTCTGGTAGCCGACGAAAAACTGCAGGGATTGCAGGAACAGGAAGACCACGAGTGCCGCAAAAACGGCCCGCCCGAGTGCAGTGACCAGCTCGTCGTCCCGCATGAAAACATGCGTGAGAAGGGCGATGAGGGCCCCCCCGGAGAGAATGGCGGCCACGATGAAAAGGAGCGGGGTGAGGGCGCTGTTCCAGATGGGGCGGTTCATCAGGATGGCGAAGAAGGCGCCGTTGGTGCCGTAGAACAGGATTCCAACGGGTAGGCTGATCATGGAAAGAATGTGCACCCGGTTCTCGTCCTTCAGGTGGTCCGCATCCCCGTAGTTTTCCTTTCCGAGGGCGAGCAGGCGGTAGAGGCCGCTGCCGCTCCTCTCCCTGTCCTTCGCCCAATGAACCAGGTCTTCCCGCATGAGAAAGAAGGTCTTGAGGGCGTAGATCGCGAGCATGGCGTTGAAGAGCACGAACATCCAGGTCATGATCGAGGTGAAGCTTGGAGTCAGGAGGAAGCGGTAGATCCGGGCCATGCGTCCGAGATCCAGGGTGATGAAGAGCACTTCGCACAGCAGGGCGATGAGCACGGTGAAGGCCGAAAGCCTGCCGATTCTCTCGAATCGCGTCATCCTGAAGACATAGGTCATGGTGGTGACCAGGAATGCTCCCGCAGAGAGTCCCAGGAAGAAAAGATAAAAGGCCACCCAGAGGCCCCATGGAACGTAGGAGCCGAAAGCCACCGGCTTCAGACCGTGCATGAGCCGATCGACCAGGCCCCAGGTGCCGACGAGCAGCCCCAGGACGGCCACGGCAAGCAGTCCGTTGAATGATGGGTTCCTCATGGCTTCACCTCTCCTTCAGCTCAGGTAGTGGACGGCAGGCTTTGTGCCAAGCTCTTCCTTCAGGCGGTGGATGCGCGGCGATCCGAGCAGGGCAAAGACCAGGCTCTCCCGATCGTTCCGGTCCCCGAAGAAGGTGGCGCGCCCGACACAGGTCGTGACACAGGC
>JALOOX010000096.1 GCA_025454175.1 Syntrophobacteraceae bacterium
CCAGGATCAAACTCTCCAGTTCTCTCCCTAAAACCCAAACTGCGCTAGGCCCATCGTTTTCCCACTATTTAGTTTCCAAAGAACAAAGTCTCGGTGCTCTCGCTGCTAGGACTTGCTTATTTACCTGCTGACGAGGTTTGAGTCAAGAACTTTTTTTTGGGCTTGAGATCCATCGAGGACCGTGAGCCCGTCCCCATCAACAGTGTAAAAGCTTAATATACGAACACCACCGATCCAGTCAAGCAAAAAATAAGATCATTCCACTGGCTGGATCCTGTGCTTTCTCTTCTTCCCGGCCTTGAGCATTATGCAGCCGTCATGCGCATCCACAGCGCTCACCACCTGGTCAAAGGATACCACCCGCTCCTCGTTGACATAGGCCCCTCCCTGCTCGATGAGTCGGCGCGCGGCTCCCCTGCTGCTGCAAAGGCCAGTCTCCACAAAAAGCTCAAAGGCAGCGATCCCCGATTTCAGACGGGAAACCGCAATACACGTTGTGGGAATGGATGCATCCTCTCCGCCCGCCTGTCGGGGAACCCCGCTCGAAGGGAGCAGGTCTTCCGGAAGCAGCTGCCGCCCAAACAGATTCCCCGCAGCCTCGTGCGCCGCCGTGGCGCTCGCGACGCCATGAGCGATCCGTGTCACCTCGAAGGCCAGGACCGCCTTACAGGCATTCAGCTCGTGCCCCTCCAGCCCTGCCGAATTCTCGATCTCACCCAGAGGGAGGAAGGTGTAAAGCTTCAGGAACCTGTGCACATCACGATCATCGGTATTGATCCAGTACTGGTAGAATTCGTAAGGGCTCGTTTTATCCGCTCCCAGCCATACGGCACCGGCGGCGGTCTTTCCCATCTTCTGCCCCGAGGCCGTTGTCAGAAGCGGGAACGTCAAGGCGTGCCCGGCCCCCCTGGCTTTGCGCCGGATGAGCTCAATGCCGGCCACGATGTTCCCCCACTGGTCATTTCCCCCCATCTGAATCGTACATTCCCAGTTCGAATAGAGGTGCAGGAAATCGTAGGCCTGCAGCAGCATGTAGTTGAACTCGATGAAGTTGAGGCCGGTTTCCATCCTCGCCTTGTAACTCTCGGCGGCGAGCATCCGATTGACACTGAAATGGCGTCCAATGTCCCGCAGAAAGTCTATGTAAGGAAGCCCCACGAGCCAGTCCGCATTGTTCATGAGAAGCGCCCGCCCCTGGGAGAAGTCAAGGTAGCTCGAAAGCTGTTTTTTCAACGCTCGAGCATTGGCATCGATGTGCTCCAGCGTCAGCATCTGGCGCATCTCTGTCTTCCCGCTGGGATCTCCCACCAGTCCCGTGCCTCCCCCCACCAGCGCGATGGGGCGGTGTCCCGCACGCTGCATATGGACCAGAGCCAGAATAGGCAGAAGATGTCCGATGTGCAGACTGTCGGCCGTCGGGTCAAATCCGATGTAACAGGTTCTGCATTGGGTCAGATGCTCCCTGATCTCATTCCCATCCGTGGACTGCGCCACGAAGCCTCTTTGGCTCAGCACATCAAAGACATTTTCCTGTCCAGCCACTCCCCCGCCTCCTTCATGGCCCACCCCTTAAGCACGACGAGCCCCGGGTTCTCCGGAGCTCGACTGACTTACCGGACACTGGTGCTACTTTGCGAATTCGACCGATCTGATCTCCCGAATGACCGTCACTTTGATCTGCCCAGGATAGGTCAGCTCATTTTCTATCCTTCGTGCCACATCCCGGCTGAGCATGACGATATCCGCGTCGCCAACGGCGACGCTCTCCACAATGATACGCAGCTCCCGCCCCGCCTGAATGGCGTACGCCTTTCCCACCCCGTTGAAGGAAGTCGCGATGCGCTCCAGGTCCTCGAGCCTCTTGACATAGGTCTCGAGGAGCTCCTTCCTGGCGCCCGGACGCGCCCCTGAAAGGGCGTCCGCCGCCTGAACGAGCACGGACAGGACATCTTCCGCGGGCACGTCCTCGTGATGGGCGGCTATGGCATGCACCACGGGGCCCGACTCACCGTATCTCCTCGCCAGGTCCGCACCGATGGTGGCGTGAGTCCCCTCCATTTCATGATCGATGGCCTTGCCGATGTCATGGAGGAGTCCCGCGCGCTTGGCCTGCTTCTCATTGAGCCCGAGCTCGGCGGCCATGATCCCGCAAAGAAACGACACCTCCCTCGAGTGCTGAAGAACATTCTGCGCATAACTCGTGCGATACTTGAGCTTCCCTATGAGCTTGATGAGCTCAGGATGGATTCCGTGCACCCCCACATCGAAGGCAGCCTGCTCGCCAGCCTCCCGGATGGATGTCTCGATCTCGGAATTGACCTTCTCGACGATTTCCTCGATGCGGGCGGGATGAATGCGACCGTCCGAGATCAGGCGCTCCAGCGAGATTCTCGCCACTTCACGCCTGACCGGATTGAAGCCCGAAAGAATGACCGCTTCGGGAGTGTCGTCGATGATGAGGTCGACCCCCGTGATCGCTTCGATGGCGCGGATGTTTCGCCCTTCCCTCCCGATGATCCTTCCTTTCATCTCCTCGTTGGGGAGGTTGACCACGGAGACCGTCTTCTCGGCCACGTAGTCTCCCGCATAACGCTGGAGGGCGAGGGAGATGATGTCCTTGGCCTTGCGGTCCGCTGTTTCCCGAGCCTCGGTCTCGATCTTTTTCACCATCATGGCCGCCTCATGCCGAGCCTCGTTCTCAATGGAGCTGATGAGCATGTCCTTCGCTTCCTGGGTGGAAATCCCCGAAAGGCTCTCAAGCTCTCGTCGATGACTCTCGATGAGCTGCTCCAGCTGTTTCTGCTGGTCCTGCATCTCCTTCTCCTGTTGGAGCGAGAGCTTTTCTCTTTTGCCCAGTGCCGCATCCCTCTTGTCCAGGGCCTCCGACTTCTTGTCCAGATTCTCTTCCTTCTGGAGAATGCGCTTTTCCAGGCCCTGGAGCTCCTTGCGACCCTCCTTGGTCTCCCGCTCGAAGTCAGCCTTCATTTGAAAAAGCGTATCCTTGGCCTGAAGGATCGCCTCCTTTTTGATGGTCTCGGCCTCCTTTCGAGCGTCCGTAAGAATGCTGGCCGCCTGCTCATTGAGACTCTTTTGGCGCCGGCCGATCCAATGCTGCCTGGCCAGAAAGCCAGCCGCCCCCCCGATGAGAATCCCCATGAGAACGAGGACCGTTCCCCAAGCATATGACATAGGCCACCTTTCCTTTCGATATGGACCCCAAGAACCCCGGGAGCAGTCCCGCGCACCGAGCCGTCCAGCACCCGCGTGGAACTCTCTCAGTCCCCATCGGGTCTGGACCTGGGACCGGTCTTCAGCCCGCGGAGCTGCCTGAACGTCGTGCAGATACCGTTAATGAAAGCTCAGAAACTGGAAGGCGGGAGCAGGGACTCCAATGGGGTCAGAAAAGGGGTTGTGACCCCCACATCATGCCGTGTCGGCAGCCGGCCATGAACCACGATGGATTCAGGTGGGAGCCCTTATGAACCTTCAGGCAATTCCAGGGAGGAATCGCTCACCGATCCAGGAAAGAGCCCCCGCATTCTTTAATGTTGGGACAAGGACGTGCTGCCAATCACGGACACAGCAGGGGTCACCGGTCCAGCATGGATCAGTCACCCGGGCATGGCCCACGGCGATCCGAGGATGAGCGCCAACCATCGTGCAGCTTTGGAGGCACACGGATTTACCCAGCATTGAGCAGGGAGAATCCTCACGCCCCCTTTCCACACCACTGAACGGATAGCCCCTAGTATTCAAATCGAGCCCGCCGATTCATCCGGAAGCTCGACAACGAACGGTGAACCTTTGGAATCTCCCGCCTCGGAGACCCTGAATTGAATCGAATGGATTTCAGAGCTTCACAGCCCGGACCGACACCACGAGCACCAGCCCCGTCCGCGCACGCTGTGGATACCCGCATCCGAGCCCCAGGGAGGCTCGTCCGTCTCGCGGGAAAAACCTCCTTTTTAGAGGATGTTAGGACGGAACCAACTCGCATGGTCATTGTAGCCGGAATAAAAAATTCGAGTCAAGCTGAAAGTCTTGGAATTCCGGGAATCCATGCGCTTTGCGGAGCAATCACTCCACCGTCACACTTTTTGCGAGATTTCGAGGCTGATCCACGTCAGTGCCTCTGAGCACCGCGACATGGTAGGCGAGAAGCTGAAGCGGGACCGTGAAGAGGATTGGAGCCAGCCATTCCGAGGTCTTCGGAAGCACCAGCTGCGATGAGGAGCTCCCCAGCTTCTCATCGATTCCGCCCTCCACGAGAGCCAGAATCTGCCCCCCTCTGGCCCTGACTTCCTGAACGTTGCTCAGCATCTTCTCGTAGATGGCCCCGGACCGCATCAGCACAACCACCGGCATGTTCTCATCGATGAGCGCGATGGGGCCGTGCTTCATCTCGCCGGCGGCATAACCCTCGGCATGGATGTACGAAATCTCCTTGAGCTTCAGCGCCCCTTCCAGAGCCACCGGGTACAGGATCCCCCTGGCCAGATAGAGAAAGTCCTGCGCGTGCATATAACGCCTGGCCCAGGACGTGATGACCTCCGAGCTGGATATGGCCTGCTCGATCTTTCCCGGCAGTTCCACCAGCTCCTGTATGTGCTCTCCCGCCAAGTCTCGATCCAGTCGTCCCAGAGACTGGGCACAGTAGAGAGCGAACAGGTAGAGGGCGGTGAGCTGAGCCGTGAAAGCCTTGGTTGAAGCCACACCGATCTCTGGGCCAGCATGGGTATAGATCACGCCTTCCGCCATCCGAGCCAGGCTGCTTCCGACCACGTTCACGATGGCCCTGCACCGTGCGCCCCTGGCCGCTGCCTCCTGGAGCGCAGCCTTGGTATCCGCGGTCTCTCCCGACTGACTGATGACCAGCATGAGGGAACGCTCATTGAGTAAGGGATTCCGATACCGAAACTCCGAGGCCAGATCAACCTCCACCGGGATTCTGCATAGATTCTCGACCATGTACTTGCCGACGAGGCAGGCGTGATAGGATGTCCCGCAGGCCACGAGGAAGATCCTGTCGAGGCCTCTCACCTCCTCCGCCGAAAGCTTCAGGTCTGAAAGGACAAACTGTCTGCTGTTGAATTCAACGGAAGTTCGAAAGGTGTCAATGATGGCGTGGGGCTGCTCGTGGATCTCCTTGAGCATGAAGTGCTTGAACCCGGCCTTCTCAGCCATGACAGGGTTCCAGTCCACATAGTGCTCCACCCTGGAGCACGGCGAACCGTCAAAATCATGGATGCTGAAGCCATCGCCCCTGAGAGTCACGAGATCCCCGTCCTCAAGGTATATGACACGCCGGGTGTAAGGCAGAATGGCGGGAACATCCGAAGCCAGAAAGAACTCCCCATCCCCGACAGCCAGGATCAGGGGACTCTCCCTCCTTGCCGCCAAGATTTCCCCCGGCTCGTCCTGGTTGAGAAACACTACAGCGTAGCTCCCCCTCAGCTGCCTCAGCGCGGAAACGATGGCCTCCCGGTGGGACATGCCGGATTTGAGCTCCCGATCAGCCAATTTCACGATGACCTCCGTATCGGTTTCGGAGGTAAACACGTACCCTTCGCCTTCCAGCTGCTTCTTGATGTCGGCGTAGTTTTCAATGATCCCGTTGTGTGCCACCACGAAAGGGCCGGAGCGATGGGGGTGGGCGTTTTCGTCGGATGGTCTGCCGTGGGTGGCCCAACGCGTATGGGCGATTCCAACGGTTCCGCGAACAGGGGACTCTTCCAGCCGCTTCTCAAGCGCAGAAATCTTTCCCTGGCTCCTCACCACCTGCATTCCCGACACTTCATCCACAATGGCCACACCAGCGCTGTCATAGCCACGATATTCCAGACGCTTCAACCCATCCAGCAGTACAGCGACTGCGTCAGACTTACCCAGATAACCCACGATACCGCACATGAGACCACCTCCCTGCCGCATTGAAAGATCAAAATGCCTCTCTAGCTGCCTGACACATTCACTCAGACAGCTGCAAGCATAATGCATTCCACACTCCTGATCCGGTGTGGCGATTCAGCCGCAGATTACGGATTGCAAAGTGCCAGGATTATCCATGATGGGCCAGACATAGTAAAGATAACAAAAAAGGCCCCTCCACACCGGAGGGGCCCTTTTTGTACCAAGCCAGGTCGCAGCTCAGGGATCAGCGTCGCTCAGCCGTTCTGAGCCTGGCGAGTGCTCTCTGAAGAGCTGCCTGGGCCGTTGCGAACTCATACCTGTCCCTGGTTTCCCGCAGACGACGCTCGGCGCGCTCGCGAGCGGCCTTGGCACGAATCACGTCGATCTGAGTAGCCTCCTCAGCGGCCGTTGCCAGAACCGTCACATGGTCAGGCAGCACTTCGGCGAACCCACCCATGATGGCGACATACCGAGTCGCCGCACCGATTCGGAATCTCAGCTCGCCGACTTTAAGCTTGCTCAGGAAGGGAATATGATTCGGCAGGACGCCGAACTCGCCCTCCTCGCCCGGAGCGACGACGATATCCACCATTTCCTTGAGGAGCGTCTTCTCCGGAGTGACTACCTCCAGCAGAATCTTATCAGCCATAAGTCACCATTCTCTCGGTTAAGCTGCAGCCATCTGTTTGGCCTTCTGGAGCACTTCCTCGATCCCACCGACCATGTAGAAAGCCTGCTCCGGTACATCGTCATGCTTGCCTTCCACGATCTCGCGGAACCCTCGAATCGTCTCTTCCATCTTCACGTACTTACCGGCCACGCCCGTGAAGGTTTCAGCGACATGGAAGGGCTGCGACAGGAACCGCTGCATCTTGCGAGCCCGGGCCACGGTGAGCTTGTCTTCATCCGAGAGCTCGTCCATGCCGAGGATGGCGATGATATCCTGGAGATCCTTATATTTCTGAAGGATCTGCTGGACCTCGCGGGCTGTCTTGTAATGCTCCTCTCCCAGCACGTTGGGATCGAGGATGCGTGACGTCGAATCGAGAGGATCCACGGCGGGATAAATCCCAAGCTCGGCGATCTGCCGCGACAAGACCACGGTGCCGTCCAAGTGGGCGAACGTCGTCGCCGGAGCGGGGTCGGTCAAGTCGTCTGCCGGCACGTACACGCACTGAACCGAAGTGATCGAGCCTTTCGTGGTCGACGTGATGCGCTCCTGCAAGGCACCCAGGTCCGTTCCCAGAGTCGGCTGATAACCGACGGCGGAAGGCATGCGGCCGAGAAGCGCCGAGACTTCGGCTCCCGCCTGAGTGAAACGGAAGATGTTGTCAACGAAAAGGAGCACGTCCTGGCCTTCAATGTCACGAAAATACTCAGCGACCGTCAGGGCCGACAGAGCCACACGAGCGCGAGCACCCGGAGGCTCGGTCATCTGGCCGTATACCAGACCGGCGCGGGGCAGAACCCCGGAATCCTTCATTTCATGGTAGAGATCGTTTCCTTCACGCGTCCGCTCGCCAACGCCCGCGAAAACCGAGATCCCACCATGCTGCATGGCGATATTGTGGATCATCTCCATCATGACGACCGTCTTGCCCACGCCGGCGCCGCCGAACATTCCCATCTTGCCGCCACGAGGAAACGGAACGAGCAGATCGATGACCTTCACGCCGGTTTCCAGGACGTTGACCGAGGTATCCTGCTCGGTGAAGGCGGGGGCGGGGCGGTGAATGGGCATCATCTGGTCGGTCTTGATGGGGCCCAGCCCGTCAACGGTGCGGCCAACGACGTTGATCACGCGTCCCAGAACCGCGTTCCCCACCGGCATCATGATGGGCTTCCCGGAGTCCTTGACGCTCATGCCGCGCACCAGACCGTCCGTAAGGTCCATTCCAATGGTGCGAACCACATTATCGCCCAGGTGCTGCGCCACCTCCAGGACCAGGTTGTCCGCTTCAGGCCCGAGACCTGGATTACTGACGAAGAGTGCTGTCATGAGGGACGGAAGCTTGCCCTCTTCGAACTCAACGTCCACGACGTTACCGATGACCTGTACAATCTTTCCCACGTTCATGGGGCTATTACCTCCTTCAAGGTTTACTCGTCGATATCTCTACAAGACCTTCGAACCCTTACTTCAGGGCTTCCGCCCCACCCACGATGTCCATGAGCTCCTTGGTGATCCCAGCCTGCCGTGCCTTGTTGTAGATCAGCGTCAGGGACCGGACAAGCTCCTTGCAGTTGCTCGTCGCATTCTCCATGGCGGCCATCCGCGCCGCGTGCTCCCCGACAGCCGTCTGATACATGAACTCAAGCAGCTGCACGTAGACGAAGTTGGGCAGAAGGTCTGTCAACAGCGCTTCATGAGAAGGCTCGAAAAGATACTCGAAGTATCCCGCCTTCTCGTCCGCTTCTTCAGGAACGATGGGCAGGATTTGCACAACCGTGGCGATCTGCTTCACCATGCTGACAAAGTGACTGTAAATGCCATACACGGCGTCGCACTCGCCGCTCTCGTACCGCTCGATCACATCCTGCCCCAGCTCGAAGGCATCGTTGTAGCTAGGCTTGTTGAGAAGTCCGGTGACGCGCTTTCGAACATCGTATCGCCGCCTGCGGAAATAGTCAGCCCCTTTCCGACCTGCGGCCACCATGCTCACCTCTATCCCCTCGGCTGTCCGCTGCCGGATGAATCTTTCAGCCGCGATGATGAGGTTGTTGTTGAAACTGCCGCAAAGACCCCGGTCCGCGGTCACCAGCACCAAGTCGATCTTCTTGACCTCGTCGCGAGGAGTGATCAGCGGATAGGAGCTGGCGTCCTCGACTCCGGAGGCCAGACGCCGAATCACTTCGTTGAACTTGGCGGCATAAGGATGGAAGCCTTCCATGTTCTGCTGCGCGCCGCGCAGTTTTGCCGCGGCAACCATGTTCATGGCCTTGGTGATCTGCGAGGTCTTCTTGACGGCGTCGATTTTCCTTTTGATATCCCTCAGGGTCGCCATACTACGAGCTCCCGTTCTTTCTGTTCATGGTTGACGCACATTAAGCTTGGAAAACCCCGGCAAATTCCTCCAGCGCGCTTTTCATCTTCTGATCGAGATCGTCACTGATGATCTTCTTTTCCTTGATCTCGGCCAGGATGTCAGGATACTTCCTCTCGACGAAGGCCAGCATCTGCTGCTCGTACTCCGCCACGCGATCCACCGGGATGGTGTCAAGATGTCCACGCGTGCCGGCGTAGAGAGACATGACCTCTTTTTCGGCAGGCATGGGCACGTACTGAGGCTGCTTCAGCAGCTCGACCAGCCGGATACCGCGGTTCAGCTGAGCCTGTGTCGACTTGTCGAGATCGCTTCCGAACTTGGCGAACGCTTCCAGCTCACGGTACTGAGCCAGATCGAGACGCAGCCGCCCGGCTACCTGCTTCATGGCCTTGGTCTGAGCCGCGCCACCGACCCGCGAAACCGACAGACCGACGTTGATGGCTGGCCGCACACCGGCGAAGAAGAGACTGGGCTCGAGATAGATCTGGCCATCCGTGATGGAGATCACGTTGGTCGGGATGTAGGCCGACACGTCGCCCGCCTGAGTCTCAATGACGGGAAGCGAGGTCAGGGAGCCCGCGCCGAGCTCGTTGTTGAGCTTGGAGGAGCGCTCCAGCAGTCGCGAGTGGTTGTAGAAAATGTCACCGGGATAGGCTTCGCGAGCCGGAGGACGCCGCAGAAGGAGGGACACCTGGCGATAGGCCGTCGCCTGCTTGGATAGATCATCGTAAATGATGAGAGCATGTCGACCGCGGTCGCGATAGTACTCGCCCATGGCCGTTCCGGCGAAGGGGGCGAGGAACTGAAGGGGGGCTGGGTCGCTGGCATTGGCTGCCACAACGATGGTGTAATCCATGGCGCCGTGCCGGCGAAGGGTCTCCACCACCTGGGCCACGGTGGACTTCTTCTGTCCAACGGCGACATAAATACAGATCATGTCGCCACCCTTCTGGTTGATGATGGCGTCAACGGCGATGGCGGTCTTGCCGATCTGGCGGTCGCCGATGATCAGCTCGCGCTGGCCCCGGCCAACGGGCGTCATGGCGTCGATGGCCTTGAGCCCCGTGTACATGGGCTCATTCACCGACTGGCGGGCGATAACACCCGGAGCGATGACTTCGATACGGCCGAATTCCTTGGCATCGATCGGGCCCTTCCCATCGATGGGATTCCCGACGGGGTCAATGACACGACCGAGTACCGCGTCGCCGACGGGAACCTCGGCGATACGGCCTGTCCTTCGGACTTCCGCCCCTTCCTTGATGAGGGTGTCGTCGCCCATGATGGCCACGCCGACGTTATCCTCTTCCAGGTTAAGGGCCACGCCGAAAATGGGACCCTTTTCGGTAGGGAACTCGAGCAGCTCCATGGACATGCACTTCTCAACGCCGTACACACGGGCAATACCGTCTCCGACGGAGATGACGCGTCCGGTCTCGCTCAGCTCAACCTTTTTTTCGTAGTCCTTGATCTGATCGCGAATGATCTGGCTGATTTCTTCGGCTCTGATTTCCATTAGCCCAACGCACCCCTCTTCAAAGTTTCCTTAAAGTTAAGCAACTGTCGCCTGACACTGCCATCCA
>JALOOX010000041.1 GCA_025454175.1 Syntrophobacteraceae bacterium
GTAGGAAACACCGCCCCGATTCGAGGGGATTGAGACCAGCTTCCAGCCTGATTGCCAGGTCTTTGCATCTCGGGTAGGAAACACCGCCCCGATTCGAGGGGATTGAGACTGCCCGCTCTCACGTTGCGGTACTCACGGCCGCTTCGCGTAGGAAACACCGCCCCGATTCGAGGGGATTGAGACGTGCAGCGGAACGAAACCAAATACCGATGACCGTTTAGTAGGAAACACCGCCCCGATTCGAGGGGATTGAGACGCATCCGGATCGTAAATCATACCGTCGATCTCCTTACGTAGGAAACACCGCCCCGATTCGAGGGGATTGAGACCCGAGATCCCAGGCTAAGATTGGAAGGAATTGAATGATGGGTGCGGCATGGCGATGGACGACATTGAATGATGGGTGCGGCATGGCGATGGACGACAGTGTTCTCCAAACGATGACGGAGTATTTCGAAGCGAGGGGCGTGCCCGTCATGGTCCGGCACGTCAACAAGGGATATTCCATCATCCACGAATCGGGAGTGCCCGTGGCACGATTCCGGCCGAAGGCGGGGGAAAAGGACCTTTTCGAGGTTTGCTGGTGGAAGGGCGATTCGAGCAGGTGGAGCCGCATCGGTGATTTCGGTGGCATGATCATGGGGCTGGAAGACGCCCTCGAGTATGTTTTGTCCGATCCCGAGGGACTGTTCTGGATGGCGGTCCGGCGGGATACAAGCAGCATCCCCTTTCGGACCTCCGAAAAGCGGGGGCTCCTCGCCATGCTCGCCAGGTTGTTCGGCCTCGGCCGGTAAAGCGCGCCGCCGGCTCGAACAGCCTGTGCTCACCGATCTCCGCCAGGCCTGTCCGAGCCATCCGAAACGAACAACTGCGCCCTCAAACCAGAAACCAGGAACCGGAAACCCACTCAATCCAGGAACGGAATGGGCTTGCCGGTGCGGAAGGCCAGGGCCTGGCAGGTGGCCATGAGCCGGCCTTCCTGGTCGGTGACCCTGATGTCGTAGAGGGCCGTCCGTTTGGTGCGGTTGACCTGGACCGCCTCGGCCCGGAGCCGCGCCCCGGGCTCCGGGCTGCTCACGTAGGTCACGTTCACGTTGAGGGCCACGGCGATGGTGCCGTCGGTCTGGCAGACGGTCTCGAAGGCCTCGTCGATGAGGGCGAAGACCGCGCCGCCGTGGGCCCTCCGGTAGATGTTGTCCATCTTTTCCGGAATGTAAGTCATCTCCACGATGGAGTGGTCCTCGTCGAGCTCCAGCAGCTCCATGCCGAGGGCCTGCGCGAAGGGCTCGGTTTTCACCGCGTTTTCGATGGCCGCCTTGACCCTGGGGTCCATTCCCGTTCCTCCCGTGATACGCCCCGGAACCGGGGTGCCGCCCCTGAACGACGCCCGCTCCGGGCGGCATCTGTCATCCGGCCCTCAGTGCGTCATGTCGAACCGGGCCGCCTGGCAGAGGCCCGCCTGGTCCAGGAGGCTGGCCCGGACCGTCCTGAGGAGCTTGTCTCCGGGTGCCGCATCCACGGCCTGGCCAATGGCCTCCAGGGCATCGTACCAGAGCCCCTCCCCGGCGTACCAGGCGGCGGCCAGGAGCTTGTCGCCTTCCTGGATTCGGTCCGTCGGAAGCTTCGGCCCGTCGATCCTTCGGATCATGCCGGCCGAAAGGATGTCCCTCGAGGAGCGGCCGGGGTCCACCACGACGTTGACCATCCAGCGATAATCCCTGCCGACGGCCAGCTCCACATCCAGCTCGGCCAGGCTGATGCGCTGAATGCCCGCGTTTTGAGGTGCGGGCAGCGTCGTCGTGAGCACGCTCGCCCCCGTCTGCTCCTCCCGGAGGGTGAAATCCACCCGCAGGGTGGTGGGCCGGGAGATGTACCAGTAGAGCGTGGGCCTGGGCTGGGTCGTGAGGCCGGGATGGTCCGGCGCCAGCACCATGATTTGAGGCAGCTCCTCGAGGCCGATGCCGCGGGTGCCGCCGCCGATGCGGTCGGCCGGTGCCCCGCGCAGGGGTGGCTTGTAGACCACCGGGGGAGCGGCCGTCGGGGACTGGCCCGCCGCCGCGCCGGATTCGGGCGGCCTGGCCGCGCCGCGATCCACGCTCTGGCCAAGGGCGCGTTCGGGGTGCATCCACCCCAAGGCGCAGACGATCATCAAAACCGCTATGAAAGGTTTCAGGTTCAAGGTTTCAAGTTTCAAGTTGCAAGGCGGTCCGGCGCTGGTCCCATGCATCGTTTCGGGATCCCCGACGGGGGAACTGGGGACTGCCGCGGCGAAAATATGGGCTCGACTCATGCCGTTTTCTCCTCTGCTCTGAAAGGTTTCTGGTTTCCGGTTTCCGGTTTCAAGTTGAAAACCGGCGTGTCGTGGTCCTCCTCATGGTTTCGGGTGCCCCATGGGGGCATGGTGAACCGGGGGAGACGGCTCCCGGCCGCGAAGCCCTCAGCCCGCGGGCGGGGGGGCGAGGTCCACGACCCGGGAAATGGAGAGCTCCCGGTCCTTTCCCTTCAACCGGACCCTTCCCACCGACGACGTGAGGAACCTGCCGTCGAGCCGCCCCAGGGTCGTTTCGGAAATCAGGATGCGGCAGGTGCTCGCGGCATCCAGGTCCTTGTCGAAGCTCTCGAGTCGCGCGGCGACGTTCACCGTGTCGCCGATCACGGTATACTCCAAACGATCCTCGGAGCCAATACACCCGACCATGAGGGGCCCCGTGTGGATGCCGATCCGCATGCGCATGGCCGTTCGCCCCCGGGCCGCCCACTCCCCGTTCAACCGCTCGAGCTCCCCTTTCATGGCCAGGGCGCACCGCACACCGTTTCGGGCGTCCCGGGCGATCTCCTCCTCGCCGCGCCGGGGGGCGGGCACTCCGAAAAGGGCCATGACGGCGTCTCCCATGTACTTGTTGACGACCCCTCCCGAATCCATGACCGTCCGGGTCATGGCGGCCATGTACTCGTTGAGCCAGTCCATGAGCGCCTGGGCATCCAGGCTCTCCGCCACGGGGGTGAACCCGGCGAGGTCCGTGAAGAGCACCGTGGCCGTGAGCTCCTGGGCCCGGGGTCGGCCCCCCTCGAGATACTGGTCCCGCCGGCTCCAGAGGCTCTCGGCCACTTCCGGGGAGAGGTGGCACGAGAACATGCGCATGAGCTGGGCCCGCTCGGCCTTCTCGCGATGGGCCAGCCAGGCCGTGAGCAGGGTGGCCGAGGCCAGTTCGGCGGCGGCGGGAGGGACCACGGGGACCCAGACCCCTTTGACGAAAAGGAGCAAGCTCCCCGACACGAGAACCGCCAGGGCCGCCCCGTTCCACAGAACGAACCATGCCGGGGACCGAATCCTCATGCCCAGCCCGAAGCCTGCCAGGCCCCAGGCGCAAATCCACAGCATCTCCCCAGCGGCGCCGAAAAAGCGCGGGCCGCGCCGCCCGGACAGGGCCGCCTCCAGCAGCTGGCTCACGATGCCGGCGTGGAGCTCGACTCCCGAGATCATCCTGCCCCCGTGCCGATGGAGGGTGACCGGCCCCAGGAAGAGATCCTTGGTGCTTTCGGCCCAGGAGCCGATGAGCACCACCCGGTCTCGAACGAGATCGGGCGGAAAGGTCCCCTCCAGTCCTTCGGTCAGCGAGATCCAGGAGAATCCCGAGGAGATGGACGAGAAATCCAGGAGAAACTGGTATCCGCCCACATCCGCCCGGACATAGGCGCCGTCGTCGGCCTCCAGGGGGGCGAAGGTCCTCCGGCCCAGCTTGAGCCACTCGGGACGGGCGGGGTCCGCCTCGGGGGAAACCCCTTCCCGCTGCAGGTAGAGCTGCGCCAGGAGCAGCGAAAAGGCCGTGAAGACCTCCTCTCCGTCATCGAGATAGAGCAGCCCGCGCCGCACGACGCCGTCGGGGTCCACCAGCAGATCGTTGAACCCCGTGAGATCGGGGCCTGACACCATGTAGGGAGGAGGAACCCCGGGCGAGAATCGGTCCCGGAGCTTCCTCACCGTGACGATGTCGCGGTTCTCGGCGAAAAGGGCCTTGAGCTCCTCTCCGCCCGGCGGCACGGGGATGTCCCGGTAGAGGTCGAGACCGATGGCTCGCGGCTCGTGCTTCAGGAGGTTGGTGATGAGGCGGGCCAGGGTGCCGTCGGGCAGGGGCCAGGTGGATTGAGCCTGGATGTCTTCTTCGGAAACGGTGACCAGGAGAATGCGCGGGTCCCGGTGATGGGGGGGCGATGTGAAGGCCAGGAACCGGTCGTAGGCCGCCAGCTCCAGGGCCTGGAGCCGGCCCGCGTGACGCAGACCGAGGACCACGACGCAGACCGCCGCACAGAGAAGAAGCCCCGTCACCGCGGGTGGCAAAGCTCGACCGGATCTTTTCAACATGGAACCGGGCATCGGGTTTCCCCTGCCTCATCGTCTCGGCCACGAAGGGAAGGACGCGGCGGCCGAAGGCGCTGGAAAGGCACGTCCCTCCCGAAGCAGGGTATTTCTACTGCACCGGTTTGCGGTCCACAACCGAAAAAGAGGGGTCACCGCAAAGACGCCAAGAACGCAAAGAAGGACAGACATGGATCCTTTGCGGCCTTTGCGCCTTGGCGGTGAGAAAATGAAGGATTTCAATTGCAATGAGTATGGAAGCTCGAAACCGGAGACTTGAAACCGCTTTCACGCGAAGTGTTTGAGGCGGGCGGGGTCCGGTCCTTTCCGCCCGTCGAAGAAGTCGCACGAGCGGTAGTAGCGCAGGTCCTCCAGCCAGAGCCGGTAGAAGGCGGGGTGAAGAAAGACGGACTTGGCGAGGCGCAGGGGGTGGGTGGTGGCGGCCAGGAGGGGGCCGAGGAGGAAGGAGGGGTCCCGGAAGCACTCCCAGTCGCAGAGGGTGCAGTCCGACTCGGCCGCGGAACAGCCGTTGGCGCCGTTCATCCGCCAGAACTTGCCGAGGTTCTCCCGGCCCCTGTAGCCGCAGGGGTAGACGTCGGCGCCCCTGGCGTCCATGAAGAAGAAGTCGATTCCTCCGCGGCAGGGATACGCCACGGTGCGGGCGTCCCGGTGGTCCTGGGCCAGGGCGAGGAGGGAGCTTCGCGGCGAGAAGATCCTCACCCGGGTGCGATACTCGGGGATGGTGTCGAGAAGCGCCTGGAAGAGCAGGGCCTTTTCCTCGGTGGAATAGCTCACCACGAGATCGGCGGACTCGGCGGCGTAGACGGCCCCCAGGGACTGGCCCTTGCCCGGATCGGCCATGGACATGGGGTAGCAGGTGTTGACCAGTGTGAATCCCAGGTCGATCACGAAATCGAAGAAGCGGCCGAAGCAGGTCCGGTAATGACGGTAAAATTCGTCCGCCGCCGAAGGGCTCGGGCCGCCGTCGCCGGCCTGGAGGACGGGGCTTCCGCGGCCCCCGATGTTGCGGTTGATCCCGAGGTTGGCCGTCGGGTAAAGGCCCCGCTCGTGAAAGAGCGGAAGGGCTTTGCGGATGCCCTCGACGACCCCGGGAAACCCCCGCATCTCCTCGTGCACCGACGGGACCGCCGAATCGATGCTGATCCAGAAGTTCCTGAGGGGGATGCCGGCCAGGGCGTCGGCGAGGCGAGCGATCCGGTCGGAGAAATCGGGCCGCCCGGGGTGTGCGAAGTGAAACCCGTTGGTGCCCGTTCGGATATACTCCATGCCGGCGCTGCCCGCATAACGGATCATCGAGACCAGGTCGTCGAGGAGCAGCAGGGGCTCGCCGCCGGTGAAGGAAAGCACGGTGAATCCGCGGGCCGCGGCGGCATCGATGGCCCGCCGGACGTCGTCCAGGTCCATGCTCGAGCGCTTGAAGCGCTCGGTGGCCCTCATGCCGCACTGGGGACAGAGGCCGTTGCACCGGTCGGTCAGCTGAATCACGAGCTGCCCGGGAACATGATTGCGGGCCAGATCCCGGACCTGCCTCGACGAGAAGGGCAGTATGCGCCAGTTCATCCGATGACCTCCATCCCCTGGTGCGGTCCTCCGGCTGCCTGCCGGCGGCGGTTACGGGTTTCGAGTTACGGGTTTCGGGTGGTGCGCCGCGCGCGGGAACCGCATCGGTTCATGCCGCGTTGATGGCGTCGATGAGCATGATTCGAGATCGTTCTCCCTTGTTGGTGAGTCCATGAGCAGCCATTTAGCCTCGGAACCGCCGAAGCGCCAAATATTGGTAATTTTAAAGCATCAATGAAATTATAGCGTTACAGTTTCATGGAGATTTGGTTAAAACCTCGCTTCATGCACCTCACCGCGCACCCCGGGCTTGAGTCGAAATCGTGCGCTCAAGTCAACCGTGGCGCTTTCCGATAACAGCCACGTGGAAGATCCACGCCGCCAAACCTGCCCCGTCTCCGGAACATTCGCCATCGAACGGACTATATCCGTTCCCCGGGGTATTCTCCGGGAGGTAAGCCCGAAGACCGAGGAAGCGGAACAATTCCCCGCCCATGACCATTTCACCGAAAAGGAGGATTCAGCCATGTCGGCATTCGTCTGGAACGAAAAATACCGGGTCAACGTGAAGGAGCTGGACGAGCAGCATCGCGTCCTCATCGGCCTTGTGGGCCAGCTGGAGGACGCCATGCGGGAGGGAAAGGGAAAGCAGGCCCTGGGGTTGATCCTGGGGCAGGTGATCAACTACACCAAGACCCATTTCGCCGCCGAGGAGCGGCTCATGAAGGCGTGCGGCTACCCGGAATACCACGAGCACAGGCTCATTCATGAGAAGATGTCGGCCAGGGTCACGGAGCTCGAGCAGCAGTTCAAGGCGGGCAAGGTCATGATCACGCTGGATGTCATGAAGTTCCTCACGGACTGGCTCCAGAAGCATATTCTGGGGACCGACAAGAAATACTCCCCGTTCCTGACCAGCGGGAGCATGAACTAGGAGGTTGTCCGAGAACACCTCGTTGTCATTTCGAACGGAGCGTAGCGAAGAGAAAAATCTCGAAAAGTCGAGGTGTTACCGGGAGCGAGATTTCTCGCTATCGCTCGAAATGACGGGTTTCCAGTATTCGAACGGAAGAGCCCGGACTGTCCGTCGGGCTCCCATTGACCGCCCGGCGGGACGAAAGAGGGCTTTGAAGTGGAAGTCATGGCGACTCGGCCGACTCGGCGGCAATATCCGGCCCTCGACCCCGTCGCATGACGTGGCTGTCGCCTGATGCGCCTCCCTTTCCGGCTATTTCAGGGGAGCCGTGGCGCACTTCCCTCAGCTCCGCCACGAAGGAGCCCACGGCCACCCTGCTCGTGAGCTTCACGGGCAGGCGCCGCTCGTCGTCGGTCACCCAGATGCGCACCTTCGCCCCCTTGCTCTTGCGGAAAACGCCTCCCAGGTCCTTGAGGTCCGGCTCCAGCACATAGGCACCGTATTCCCGTCCGTTCACGCCTATCCTCTCCCTGCCGACCACCCGAACCCTCGCCATGACGGATTTCTTGCCGTCGGACACGGGTATTTCGACGACGGTGCTCTCCGCCAGGGGCATGAGGCGAAAGGCATAGAGCATCGACAGGGGATCGAAGGTGCCGTCCACGACGGCAACGGGTTTCTGCTTCTTGCCGAAATTGGAATACTCGGCCTGCAGCCGCCCCCAGTCGAAGGTCACCTCGATGTCCCGGCGATGGCGCCCCTCCCGCTGCTTTTTGCGGTACAGGAGAGATCGCTTCATGGGCCGGTCGGTGTAGGATTCGAGACGATCCCGAACCATGTAGAAACGGTCGATCACGGCGTTGGTCTCGACGGTCATGACGAAATGGTGGGCGGTGCCTCCCCCGTACTCCTCGACGGGGGACACCTCCAGCCGTGCGGTCCCCGCCGGAAGGAACTCCCAGGAAAGCTCATAAGTGAGCTTCTCACCGGGCTTGAAGGGAGCCTCACGGGCCGAAGGGGCGAAATCGCACCAGCCCATGGCGGGCGCCAGGGCCGGGATCGCGAAGACCAGAAAACGGATCACTTTTGAGACCATGCAATGCTCCATCCAGGTTTTCCCTGAAATATTGCAGGCTGAGGGCGCCGAGTCAACCCACACATAATCCGGCCGCCGGTGTCTTAGCATTTCACATGATTACCTGGTCACCGGACACAGACTGATTGTTGAGGGGAGATTTGAATGGCTGTGGAACAATTCCGGATCGTCCCCAGGAGGCCGTCCGAGAACCGTCATTTCGAGCGACAGCGAGAAAACTCGTTCAGCGTAACACGATGGGCTCACGAAATTTCTCGCTCCGCTACGCTCGGTTCGAAATGACCAGGAGGTGTTCCTGGACAGCTTCCCAGGCGTGGCCGCAGGACAATGGCGGATGATGAATCGTTTGACCAATCACGAGGGAAGCCAGCGTTCCAGTACAGCCCGCAGGCTCTCCAGGTCGAAGGGCTTGGTCAGATAGTCGTCCATTCCCGAAGCAAGGCAGTCTTCACGGTCTTCCGGCAGCGCCTGGCCAGTGAGCGCGACGATGGGGAGTCGGCGGGCTTCGTGCCCCGGCTGAGGCTGCTCCGCCGCTGCCAGCGCCTCCCTCTCCCTGATGATCCGGGTGGCTGCGCAACCGTCCAGGACCGGCATCTGGCAGTCCATGAGAACGAGGTCATAGACATTTCCAGCGAGAGCATCGAGAGCTTCCTGCCCGTTGGATGCCGCGTCGACAAGGCACCCGAGGCTGCCCAGGGCGTGCTGGGCCAGTGCCTGGCTCACGGGGTTGTCCTCGACCAGCAGCACCCGTGCCCCGGTGAACCCCCGGGGCCTATCGGCGCGGGATTCCTCGGACGGGCCAGGGGTGGATTGGCCCGGTGCGGCATCCGGTGCGGTGACTCCGCATTCCGGAAGCCGGGTGTGCCGCAACGGCTCATGGGGTGGAGCGGAAGCCGCTTCCTCGGGGGCTTCCTCCGGCCTCTCCGGGATCTCCGACTCGCCGTCAAGGCTCAATCTCAGGATCTGCAAGTGCTCCCGCAATTTTTCCAAAAGGGCCGGGGCGTCGTCCAGGTTGTTCTCCCGGGCCTCGGCCTCCAGCCGGGCCGCCACCTCCCAGACGGCTGTCGCCGAGACACTCCCGGCCGCCCCCTTGAGACCGTGGGCAATGGTCGCTGTGGTTGCCGGGTCCTTGGACCGCACCGCGGAGTCGAGCTTCCGCAGATTGTCCCGACCATTCTCCAGGAACATCCGGATGAGCTTCTCGGCCAGGTCCTGCTTTCCCATGCATCGTTCCAGCAGGCTCGGGTAGTCGATGATCTGCTCCTGTTCCTCGCCTTTCAGGCTGGAAACCGCGGGTGCGGATTGCCGCCCGCGGGGGAGGTTGCCGTCCGGGAGCCATTTGCGCAAGGTCCTGTCGAGCTCCGCGGGGTCCAGGGGCTTGGTGATATAGTCATCCATCCCCGCCTCGAGGCAGCGGTCCCGGTCGCTTTTGGCCGCATGGGCCGTCAGGGCCACGATGGGGATGCGACGGCTCTCCCCGCCATTGCTGTCGCCTTCCGTTTCCATGCGCCGGATGATGCGCGTGGCCTCGTATCCATCGATTTCCGGCATCTGGCAGTCCATGAGCACGAGATCGAAGCTGTATTGCCCAAAGGCTTCCACGGCCTCGCGGCCCGTGCGTGCGCACCGGCAGCGGTAGCCCAGCTCCGCCAGGAGCTCCGTCGCCACTTCACGGTTGATTTCGTTGTCCTCCGCCAGGAGGATGACTCCCTTGTTGAATGCCCTCGACTTGGATGCTTCCGTCCCGCGCTTGTGAAGTCTCTCCTTGAGCTGTTTCAGGTCACCGTTGGCGGCGGTGACGATGGCATCGTAGAGGTCAGACCTGCTCAAGGGTTTGGGAACGCAGGCCGCGAATCCCGCAGCCATCGTGTCATCGGTATCACCAAGCTGGGCGAAGCTGCTCATCAGCACCAGGCCGGTCTGCTCCAGCTCGCTGTCGGCCCGGATGGTCCGCGCCAGGGAAAGCCCGTCCATTCCCGGCATTCTCCAGTCCAGCACGGCGACCTTGAAAGGTCGCCCCCGGGCCGCGGCGGATCGCAGCTTGTCGAGACCTGCAGCCCCATTGGGAGCGACATCGACGACGCCTTTCCAGGAGAGGATGTACTCCCGGAAGATTTCGCGGGTTTGAATGGAATCCTCGACCACGAGGACTTTGAGTCCTTTCAGATCCAAAAGGGGTCTCGATGCCTCGAAAGGTTTGGCCTCCGGCTTCCTGAGCCGCACGGTGAACCAGAAGATCGCTCCCCTGCCCGGCTCGCTTTCCACGCCGATGGCGCCCCCCATGAGCTCGCACAACTGGCGCGAAATGGCCAGCCCAAGCCCTGTCCCGCCATGGACCCGGCTCATGGAGCTGTCGGCCTGAGAAAAGGCATCGAATATGAGAGCCTGCTGCTCTCTTTCTATGCCGCAGCCGCTGTCCCGAACTTCGAACCGGACGACCGCTGCTTCATCGGAAAGATCCTCTATCCCGCAGCTCACGATGACTTCGCCGTTTTCGGTGAACTTCACGGCGTTGCCCACGAGATTGACCAGGACCTGACGCAGACGGGTGGGGTCCCCCATGAGCTCCTCCGGGAGTGAATCGTCCAGCCGATAGGCGATCTCGATCCCCTTCCGTTCCGCTCCTTCGGCAAACATCCGGACGGTGCTGTCGACGATGCCGGGCACGGAGAACGGATGTTCCTCCAGCTCCATCCTGCCGGCTTCGATTTTGGAGAAGTCCAGCACGTTGCCGATGACATTCATGAGGGCTTCCGCCGAAAAGAGAGCGTTGGCCACGTAGCGGCCCTGTTTCCTGTCGAGATCCATCCGGTGAAGCAGGTGGAGCATTCCTATGACGCCGGTGATCGGCGTGCGGATTTCGTGACTCATGTTGGCCAGGAACTGTGACTTGGCCTGACTGGCAGCCTCCGCCGCCTCCTTGGCCATGAGCAGCGCGTCCTGCGTCCTATGCCGCTCGATGGTGGCCCCCAGCATGTCCGCGGCCGCGCGAAGGCTGTCCATCTCGGCGTCGGTCCAATTGCGCTCCCGCGTGCATTCCTCCAGGCAAAAAACCCCCCACCAGGAATTCTGGACCCTGATGGGGATGCACAGGAGGGACTTGACGCCGTAGGGCTCCACCATGAGCCTTTCCGCTTCGCCGAGCTCATGGGAGTGCGCTTTGAGGATTTCGTTTCCCTCAAAGGCGTGGGCACGTGCATCCAGGCCCCAGCCATGCCAGGCAAAAGACTGTCGGATGGGGGAATCGACGGTGGCCTCGATTCCCTCGGCGAGCCATTCGAAGCGCATGCGGCCCAGCATGCTCCCGTTGGCGTCGCGCCGGTTCTCGATGAGGAAGATGCGACTGACCTGCGCGGCCTGCCCGATTTTGGCCAGAATGTCCTCGATGACCGCCTCCCAGTTCGTGGTGCTCAGGAACTGCTGCGCCGCGAACCGGACGGTCTCCAGGATCCTGTCCCTCTGAAGGAGCGCTTCCGTCATCGAATTGACGGATCGGGCCAGGCTGCCGATCTCGTCGTTGCCCTCGATCGACGCCCTTGCGGACAGCTCGCCTCCGGCAACCTTCTGGACGACGGACTGGAGACTGAGAATGGGCTTGACGAGGCGTTTTGCGTAAATGACCGATGCCGCGAGGCTGAGCGCGATGCAGAGGACCGCGAGGATTCCGGTCCGTTGATGAACCGAGGTCACGCTCCGATCGTAGCCATCGAGGGAGAGACCGACGTGAATCCAGCCCCACTGGATGCCGGAGTAGTCGAATGGCTTTGAATAGTAAAAGACCCGCCGCTGGAAAAATGGAACGACGCCGATGCCGCTTCTGATCTCCCGTTTTGCGGGGCGCCATTCCATGGCCATGTCCGGTTCGGATCTCCATCCGGCGCGCTCGTGGATCATCGAAAAGCCGTCGTTGCGCGTGATGACGAGGTAATCGAGGTTCTTGTCCCCGCTGAGCATTTGCACGCAGTAGTCCACCACGGAGCTGTAGTCCTCGTTGACGACGGCTCCGGCCGCCACGTCGCGCAATGACACGGTCACCCCGTGGGCCTTGGATTCGAGGTTCTGAAGGAACGTCCGCTTCTGCTCGGGGATGATCACGATGACGAAGATCAGCAGCGTGACAATTGCAACCAGCCACGACAGGAGGGCTGTCCTCAGCATGATCCCCATGGGTCTCTTCATCGGGTCGTTCGTTTTCATCGCGGTCTCTTTATCAACATCGGCGGCTTCGATGACGATCCGGTATCGGCTGATCTGAGGGCCTGCGTGCGCAGCCTTTCGCAACCCGTCCGCAGCTTCCTCACGGGGTCTGTGGCTCCCCGCTGTTGCGTCGCCGGTTCTGGAGGTCTATTTCCGCCAGCATCCGGCGGGTGGGCTCCAAGTGGGATACGGATCGCTTCTCGATTCTGTCGCACTGGAAGACCGTCAGAACCTGCTGCCCCGCTGGTGTTTCGTGCAGAGCCGTGATGGCCGCTTCCAGCTTGTCTCTGATGTCGGATACGTAGCCGGCGCGAAAAAAGAAAACGATGGGAATCACTTCGGGTGATGATGCCAGGATCCTCAACTCCCTGCGCAGCTGCGGATTCAGCTCGCTGGCCGTATTGAAAGCGTTGGCGCTGACCACCGATGCGTCGGCTTTTCGGAAGAACACCTGAAGGACAGCCTTGGAAGGATTCTCTTCCGTTTTTGTTTTGACCGAAGTCCCATCCGCGGCATCCATCAGGCGGTTCGCCATCAAAGACTCAAACCACTGTGGCGCCAGACCCGTTCTTGGGCCTTGGTGGATCAGGACCTGGCGTCCTTGAAGGTCATGGAGATCTCTGATTCCGCTGCCTTGATGCGCGAGGATGACATACTTCTCGGTGTAGGCTTCATTTCGGAAGGCCAGGAAAACCGAGTCGGGCTTGAACTTGGGATCGAGAGCCAGGAACTCGCTGGTCACCAGGGAAGCCGCCTCAACCAGGCCGTTCTTCAACGAGTCGGACATATCCACCACACTGCCGAGGATTTTGGTTTCCACGTCGACCGTTATGCCGCGCTGGCCCAGAATGATCTTAGTCCAGGCCCTGATGGCAGCCATGGCGTCATTCGCGTTCACTCCCCCCCATGTGCCCCGGGAGATGCCGATGCGTACCCGGCTGGTCTCGCTCTGAGCTGCCTTCGCCCGGCCTGTGATGCCGCCGTCAATGATCCCGGAGAGAATGATCAAGGCCGCGAGCCCCATGAAGGCACACTTCCGGGTCTGTCCGGCTCTCCGAAGGCACCGCTGCAACTGGAACATGGCATGGACCATCGTCTAGGGAGCGCCTCCTTTCGACTTCCTCGTGAGAGCGGACTGACCGGCTCCCGTCCCACCAGTCGGCGGGCAGAGCCGACGGTGCTCGGCCATGGTTTCGAAGCCGCCGCGGTTCACCACGCAGGCATCGTTCTCGTTGACGTCCGTGAACATGCGACTGGTGAAGGCAATGCGTAAACCCGCATTCCCAGCGGATGCTCCATGGGCTTGGGCTGTGACGGCGAAGGCCGAGAGGAAAGCCAGCCATCCAGCCAGCACCCCGGCTCGCCACCCGGGTCTGGAAATCCATGAATCTCCATGCACTTTGGATAGGCTCACCGTGATCAACACTCACTGCTTCAATTGGGCCGCGGTCTTCCCGGACATTGGGTTGGCCTCGGTATCCCCGGGCCCGCGCATCGCCGCGCTCAATCGCCGGTGAGTCTCGATCAGCTCGAAGGCGCTGTTCAAGACGGATATCGGGTAGACCATCAGATGACCGCTCTGGAAGACGGTCAGCGCCTGCTGGCCGGCTGGTGTCATGTGGATCTTCTCAAACTCTGCAAGCACCCTTTCTTTCGTGGGGTGCGACCAGTCTCCGCGAAAGAAGAACCCGGCGGGCATCATTTCAGGGGACACAGCGAGGACCTTGAGCCTTTGGGAGACCTGGGGGTTGAGCTCCGCCATGGTTTGAAATCCCCGGCGATGGACCAGGCAGGCGTCGCTCTGGCGGAAGAAGACCGGCAGGATCACCAGCGGAAGCTTGTTGAACCGGGTCACCCGGCCAAAACTCCCGGAGGCAGTCCCCAGACCCTCCCTGGTCAGGAGGGTATCGAGCCATGCGGCGGCAAGGCTCATTCTCTGGTTGTGGAACATCACGATGCTGCGCCCCCGCAAGTCAGCGAGCCGCTCGATGCCGCTCTCCCGGTGTACGAGCAACAGGTACTCTTCCGTGACCTGTCCGTCGAAGAGACCCACGATGACCTGGTCCGACTGCATTTGTCCTTCCAATGCCCAGTATTCGTCGGTGGTGAGGGCTATGGCATCGAAACGTCTGCCGTGCAGGGCGCTGGAGATCTCCTGGATGCCGTTCAGGACGCTGATCTCAGGGTTTATTGGGAGCCCGCGCTCCTTGAAGAGGACGTGGGCCCAGACCTTCATGGCGGCCTTGACGTCGTTTTCGTTCACAGCGGCAAACATGCTGGACGAAAAACTCACATGAATCAGGGGGATGGAACTGTCGACGGAAACGGGCCCGCCGGCTGAAGCCGGATATGCCGGGCCGGCCGCCAGGAACAGGATTGCCATGACACCGCATAACCGCTTCCATGGGGTCAAGCTCATGATGCTTCCGGGCCTGTATCGCTCGTTCATCTCGTCACTTCATGGTTTGTCAGGGGAGACGCTGGAATGCTCCAGTTCATAATACATGGCTCCCGACGCTGTCTTTTCAATCTGTTTCGTCACTTCCGTTCCCACCACGAGGCTGAGCTGCGACTGGAGGGCGATGTGGTCGTAGCGCGTCTTGTAGTGCTGTGCGCTCATGAGGGCTTCAATGAGCTGTGCGCGGATGACTTTCTCCGTTTCCACCAGCTCGTTCTGGTAGGCGCGGATATTGAGGTCCCGGTTTTCCTCGGCGGCTTTCAAGGCGTCCAGCGTCGCCTGGTGCGACTTCTGAGCAGCGCTCAGCCCCAGGAAGATGTCCTTGATCTGCAGTCCGATTCCCTCCTGCAGGAGGAACCTTTCCTCCTTGATCTTGTCCACCCGCGCCCGGGTTTCCTTCACCTTGTTTCGCGTGAGGAAGCCGTCGAAGACCGCCATCTCCACCCCGACGCCGACACTCCACCCATGCTTGTTCCGGGCCGTCACCATGCCGGCATTGTAGTCATTCCAAAGGGTGTGGACTTCGCCTGTCAGGGCCACCCTGGGATGGTAGCCGCTTCTGGCGGTTCGGACCGCGCCTTCGGCCGCGCGAATGCCGGCTTCCACCGTGGCCCAGTCGGGACTGAACTCATAGGCGGTGGAGACCAGCCGATCCAGGTCGCCGGAGTAGGGCGCGAACGGGAGCTCCCGGTCGGCGGGCTTGACGCTCGTGCGCCACTCCATGCCCATGGTGTTGGCGAGGGCCGCCCGGGCCATCTCCTCGTTCTTGTCCAGCAGGGCCACGGCTGATCGCAGCGACTCCACCATGACCTTGTTGTCCAGGTAATCGGTTTTCATGACCCTTCCGGAACCTTCCTTGTACATGGTTTCGGTCAGGCTGAGCGTCGCTTCCATGCGGGCCAGCGTGTCCCTGCCGACCTGGTGGAGCTGCCGCGCGAGCACCGCTCCATAGTACAGCCTTTTGACGCTGTCGATGATCTCGAGATCCGTGCGCCGGGCGTCCTGCCTCGCGATTTCGAGGCCGCCCCCGGCCTGCTCGCGAAGCCCCTTGCGCATGCCGCCGTCATAGAGCAGCCACGTGGCGTTCACCGACGCCATGAAGGAGTCCCGGTCCATCAGCTTGACGTCCTGGGCGGGAATTTTCAACTTCTGGGGAGGCGTGTTGATGGTCTGCCCGGGAAAAGCGATGGGAAGCTGGATGTTGCCCGGTGGAAAGCCTGGACCGAAAGCATTGGCCGGTATGGTCACGCTCATCGTTCCGCCGGGGATGCTGAATGACTGCGCCGGAACGTTGAAGCTCGAAGCCGGGAAGAGAAAGTTTGGCGGCTCGTCCAATCGCATGAAGGCCCCCTTGAGATTCACCTGGGGCCAGTAGCCGGCCAGGGCCTGGCGATGCTGCGCCTCCGCCATGGCCACCGCGAAGTTGGAGGCCGGCCTCCGGTGGCTGTTTTCCATGGCGGTGGTGAGGCATTCATCGAGGGTCATTCCCTTGGCCAGTTTGGCGCCCTTGCCCGTTTCAGTCATATTCTCGGCTTCGGCTGTCAGGCCGACGGTGCTTGTCGCCAAGATACCGACACAAAGGGCGAGGGCAACGCTCGACGTCGTGAACAGTCTCGCTGCTTTCCAGAGGATCATTTTCAGTCGTTCCTTATGGCTGGAGCCAACTCCAATGGGGTGTGCTTCTCTTTGCCGCATGGCTTGACGGCGTGGGCAGATGCAATATCCGCGCAGTTATTTGATTATGTTGATACTAAAGTACTGCGGATATAGTGCGGATATCAATTCCCAACATTGAAATCCGGAATCAGGCCTGGGCTCCAGGTGAAATCAGGGAGGGGGATGGATGGAAGGTTTTTCTTGCTGACATGAAGCGGACCGCGGGACTGTTCCCGAGCTGGTCAGGATCGCCAACGAGCATCGCATTCCCACTTTTTCCCAGACCGGAGCGGAGTGGGTGAAAAGCGGTTTTCTGATGAGCATCTCGCGGGTCGGCTTCAGGCCCGTGGGCATGTTCGAGGCCGCCATCATGGCCAAGATATTCAATGGGGCGAAGCCCCGGCAGTTGCTCCAGCTGTTCCAGGAATCCCCAAACATAGCCCTGAACCTCAAGACAGCAGAAATCATCGGGCTGTACCTCCACGCCAACGTCCTGGCGGCGGCCGATGAAATCTACAATGAAATATCCGCCCCGGAATAGGGGCAATGTCGGGGGACCGTCGACGACCCAATGCTGCCGTGCCAGGCAAGTTGGGTGGAGTGGCAAGGGAGCCGGGCGTCGACGATCTTTCCGAACCCGCCCATTGCCCGCCGTCTCCCGTGCTTTCCGCCACAAGCACCTGCCGCGCCGCTTCAACTTGGGAGCTTTCCCGCCTTCGTCAGGGCGCTGTTCAGCCTGAAAAGGCCGTAGCCGCAGAGGCAGCCGGCTCCGGCCGCGGCGAACACAACGGGGTAGCCGGACCATTCCGCCACGTAGCCCAGGGCGGTGGAGCCGATGAACACCCCCGCGTCGATGCTCCCGGTGAAGATGCCCGTGGCCTTTCCCCGGTTGTCGGGGCTTTCGTTCCTCACGGCCATGGTGTTCAGCGCCGGGTAGAGAAACCCGTGCCCGCAGCCCATGAGGATGCCGGCCAGGGCGAGGAGGGCGTGATTGCTCAGGAAGACGATCACCCCCAGCCCCACGGACAGGAGCAGGAAGGCCAGGGGTATGACGCGAGACTCGCCGACGCGGTCCGCCACGCGCCCTCCCAAGAGCCGCGTCAAAACCGCGGTCCCCGAGTAGCTGATGTAGTAGTATGAAAGTATGGAGATGTTGCGCTCGGCGGCGAAAGGTGGCAGGAAGGTGCCCGCGGCGGCCAGGCCGAATCCGAAGAGAAACGAGAGAGCGGAGACCAGCACCAGGTGATTCGCTCGAAGCACGGAGAAAAAGGAGGCCGAGGGCGAGGACGGATTCCGTCGATAGGCTTCGACGAGGGGCAGATGGGCCAGGAGCGCCATGAGCCCCATGACCGACGCGGTTGCGAAAAGGGCCGGGAAGCCCAGGCGCCTGATCATCAGCTCGCACACCACAGGTCCCAGGGCGAGCCCCGTGAGTCCGGATATGCCGAACATGCCGATGCCCTCGTTCAGCCGATGGGCGGGAATGATATCGACGGCATAGGTGAAGGCGGCGGTGAAGCAGAGAGCGATTCCGACGCCGTGAACGATGCGGACGGGCAGCAGGAAGGGGTAAATGGCCTGGATGGGACCTTCGGGCACCAGGTAGAGCAGCGGCAGCAGGGTCATGAGCACGGCGCCGATGGTGAAGCTCCGCTTGCGTCCGATGCGGTCGATCATGTGGGCGATCCATGGCCGGAACAGGACCGAAGCGAGGGTGAAGATGCCCATGAGGATGCCCACGTCGGATGGAGCGCCGCCCCGATCCAGGATGAAGAGCGGGAAGAGAAAAAAACAGCTGTAGCTCGATATGGCGGCCAGGTTGCAAAAGGCCATGGTGATGAAACCGGGCGTATAGAGCATTCAGGCGGTTCACTTCCGCGTTGAGGGAGCGCGATGCATCGTCACGCCCAGACCCATACCAGAGACCTTGCCGGCCGACAACGAAACATTCCTCCTGGACCACGGGAGAGGTGATGCGGTTCTTTCGATCTCACGATGATTACGCCATGGTCGCTCCGTTTTTCGATGCGGTGCTGGGGCCCTTCATGACGGCCGTCCAGCAAGAAATCCGCCGAACGATGGGGCGGCTCGCGGTGCGGGACGTGCTGGATATCTGCTGTGGAACGGGGCGCCAGGTCCGGCTCCTTGCCGAATCCGGAATGCGAGGGGTCGGCATCGATCGATCCCCTTCCATGCTCGACATGGCCGGGAGCAGGAGCAGGGGGCTCATCCCTTTCCTGCTCGGCGACGCTCGAAACCTGCCCTTCCGGGACAACTCCTTCGATGGGGCTCTCCTCTCCTTTGCCCTTCACGAGAACGAACCCCACATGTGGCGCCCGATGGTCCGCGAGGCCACGAGAATCCTGCGCCCCCATGGAAGGCTGCTGATCCTGGACTACCTTGCGCCCGGAAACCTGGCGAGGCCTGGAGCCGTCGGCCCGTTGCTGATTCACGCCGTCGAATGGATGGCGGGGGAAAGGCATTACCGAAACTTCAGGAAGTTCGTGAGCCGCGGCGGCCTGGAAGGTGTTCTGCAGGAGCATCCCGTGAGGATAACGGACAAGTCTCTTCACTTCTTCGGAATGGTCGGTCTGGTCAGCTGCGTCAAGGAGCGAAGCATGGGGTGAGCCCGGGGGAACGGCCTCTTCCGGTCCTCGCATTCCCCCGTTTTCTCTCGGCCGGCATCCTCTCGCTCGAGACCTTGTGTTGCGCGTCTTGCGCCTGCAATGCTCTTGCGGGCATCGGTCCGGCCCATGTGCCGGCCGGCCCGCCCGCGGACGCTCCGTCACATCTTGGGAAACTTCAAAGTCACGCTCTGCTCGTCGTCCTCTTTCTCGGCGCTCAATTCGAGCTCAAGGCTGCTGTCACGAATTCCCACGGCGAGGGTGGTCTTTCCTTCATCGCCGTCGAAATGGCCGATCTGCTTCACCATTTCGAAGATCCGTCTGCCCACTTCTTTTCCAGGTGAAGGGAGCTCCGTCTTTCGAAACTTGGCGACGACTTTGACGTCTCCCTCATCGTCGGTGGATATCTCGATGGACTTGGCATTGCTGTCGATCCCGTGGAGAATGGCCAGGGCAAGCCACTTGTAGGCGGCATCCTCCTGGTCCTCATCACTTTTGAGCACGGACATCTCCCTGAGGGGCTGGGTATTCAGGTAGCAGTCACACATTTCCTGTACTTTGAGGTGGGTGCTGCGACTGTCTTTCATGGCTGGTTCCTCCTTGCAGTGTATAGGCTCGGATCCTGATTCACGTGTTACAGGTTATTTTTGATCACCATCACCAAATCAGCTTGCGTGGGTGGTCCTGCTGCCGTGAATGATCACTAGAAAAAGGATAACAATCAATTGCGGTACATCAAGCCGACGGCGTTGCACTTTCTGGCTCCGCGGGCAGGATTTCGAATCCTCAAGGGTTGGTGCAGGCTCGAAATGACGGAGGGACTCCGGGGAGCTGAATCATGGAGAGGGGCGTTCCCCATTGAAAAATACTATCCATCCATGGCGTATCTACGTAAGTCGCCCTATTCTTTTGGCAACCGATTGTCGATAACTTGGGCGACACTTTGTTTGGGGTCCGCCGAACTTCGGCCGCCGGCCGGCGTTTGCATGCATTGACTCCCGGTGAGCGACGGCGCCGCTCCTTCGAATCCAGCTGCCTTGAGTCGGGTCGGACTATGGATGCTGAGAAAGAGACCCTGAAAGTCCTTCTCGTGGAAAACAGCGAGGATGGGTACATCCTTGTGCGCGATCTGCTCAGGGATGCGCCCCGGTCACGGTTCGACCTCGACTGGGCCCGCGACTACGAGATGGCGATCCGGGAATTCGATCTCAAGCGCCATGATGCCTACCTCGTCGACTACGACCTGAGCGGTCGCAACGGGCTCGACATCCTGCAGGAAGCCCTTCAGAGAGGGTGCAGGGCGCCCCTGGTGCTTCTCACCGGCAGGCCCGAGCGGGACATGGACATCGCGGCCGTGAGAGCGGGAGCATCGGATTACCTCATCAAGAGCGAGATCACCCCCCGGGGTCTGGAGCGATCCATCCGGTACGCCATCGAGCGAAAGCGGGCCGAGGAGACGCTGAGGGACTCCCAGCATCAACTGCGGCATCTCTCCGCCGAGTTGCTGCACGTTCAGGAGGAAGAACGGAAGCTCATCGCCAGTGAGCTGCATGGCAACCTTGGCCAGTTGCTGGTGGCCGTCAAGCTCGGTGTCGAGAACACCCTGGCTCATCTGAAGCAGAGGCGCTTTTCTTCCAAAAGACTGGAGCCCCTGGTTCCCGTACTTCAGCACGCCATCGAGGAGGTCCGCCAGCTCTACACCCGGCTGCGGCCGATCATTCTGGACGATCTGGGAATCGTGGCGACCCTCGAGTGGTATTGTCGCGAATTTGGAGGATTGCACCCGGAAGTGGAGGTTGATGCCGCCATCGAGGTCCATGAGGCGGAAGTCCCCGAGGACCTCAAGGTCATCCTCTACCGCCTCGTGCAGGATGCCCTCGAGATTACCATCAATGGCGGGGCGCACAAGAAGGTCGTTCTCATCCTGAGGAAGGACCCTGCCGGCCTCACTCTATCCATCACCGTAAACCCCTACCCGGGGCAGCCCAGTCACATTCCCGCCGGTCTTCGCTCCCAGAGATCGCTGACCCTCGCCGCCATGAGAGAGCGCACCATTCTGTCGGGCGGAGGTTTTTCGGGGGAGGCCGACGAGTCGGGGACCATGACCACCCGCATGACCTGGCCCGTCTAGAGTTGCAGAAACGTCACTTCCTGGCCTCAACGAGTACAATCCCGAGGTTGGATCCGCGCTGCCGCCGCTCTCTCAAGAAATGAGCCTGTCCAGCTTGTGGAGGGCCTCCGGTGGCAGCGGGCTTATCCGTTCCTTACCAAGGAGATGGGCGTAAAGGAGCGTGTGTGCGGCGTGCTCGAGCTTTTCCAGCTTGAGAAAGGCATCGTGGGGAGTCGCTCCCATGGTGACGGCCCCGTGGCGCTCCAGCAGGATGGCCTGGTGATCGGCCACCAGCGCCTCGATGGATCGGGGGACCTCGTCCGTCGACGGTGTGGCAAAGGGCGCCGTGGGGACCGCGCCGAAGCTCAGGTAGACCTCGGGCAGGGCTTCGGCCGGAAATGGCATCGAAGCCAGCGTGAACGCCGTGAGCATGGGGGGATGAGCATGGACGACGGCACCGACGTCACCGCGCAGGGCGTAGATCAGGGTATGCATGCGGATTTCGCTCGAGGGTCTCCCACTGCCCTGCAGGACTTCACCGTCGAGGTTCACGAGCAGCATATCCAGGGGCAGGAGCTCACCCTTGGCCTTGCCGCTCGGGGTTATGAGGAATGACTCCAAGCCCGCCCTGCAGCTGACATTGCCGTCGGTGGCGGCGATGAAGCCGCCGGCCTGGAGCTTCCGACAGACGCGGACGAGAGCGATGCGCTCCGCGGTGGTGTCAACCATTTCAAACCTGCCTTTGAATCCCGGTTTCCATTCATGACCCGGCTGCATTTGACCTTGTTTTGTTCAACCACTTTATATATCTGTACCACACCGCGAGCCTGATTCCAGTCTTTTGATGCCGGCTCGCCGCCGGGTGAGGGCCGGGGGGACGCTGTGGGCGGCGGCAGTCGCCTGCTGTCGCGCTCGATCCGGTCCTCGTGAGATGGGACCCGACGGCGGCCATTGCCATTGACTTCTCACGTGGGAGGCAGCCAGACACCCATGATCAAGTGGTTCAAGAGGAAGAAAGCGAAGGAAGCCGGCGTTTCGGAGGTGGAGAGCCCGGATTCGCCGATGGATGAGGCGGTGGACGAGCCGGCCGGGGACCTCGACCAGGAGCCGCCGGACGCACTCATGGAGGAGGGCGGACCCGGCGAGCCATCGGAGGAAGGCGAGGATCAGGCCTCCTGGGAGGCCGAGATGGAGCCGGATGCCGAAGCGGTTGTGGAAGATCGTCCCGAGAAGAAGCGCTGGGCGAGCCGCCTGAGGGAGCGGTTGCGAAAGAGCCGGGAGCGTCTGGTCCATCGCCTGGACGGCCTCATGGCCGGCAGAAAGCATCTCGACGAAGATATGCTCGATGAGCTCGAGGAAATCCTCATCACGTCGGACCTCGGAGTGCGGACCACCCAGCGCCTCCTCCAGCACGTGACCGAGGGCATCAAGCGCAGGGAGCTCAAGGATGCAGAGGTTCTCCGGCAGCGCCTGCGCGAGGACATTCGCAGCCTGCTTTCCCTGGAGGCCGATCCCTGGGATTTCGAGAAGCACCGACCGTTTGTCATCATGGCGGTGGGCGTCAACGGCGTCGGCAAGACGACCACGGTGGGGAAACTGGGTCACCGGCTGAAGCAGGAGGGGCGCAGCGTCATGCTGGTGGCCGCGGACACCTTCCGGGCCGCGGCGGTCGAACAGCTGGTCCTCTGGGGAGAGAGGACCCAGGTTCCCGTCATCCATCAGAAGAGCGGCTCGGACCCATCGGCGGTGGCCTTCGACGCCATCGATGCGGCCGTGGCCCGTGGGGTCGATGTCGTCCTCCTGGACACCGCCGGCCGGATGCACACGAAAGCCAATCTCATGGAGGAGCTGAAGAAGATCCAGAGGGTCATCGCCAGGAAGCTCCCCGGGGCTCCCCACGAAGTCCTGCTGGTGCTGGACGCCACAACGGGCCAGAACGCGCTTTCCCAGGCCCGCCAGTTCAAGGAAGGTGTCGGAGTGACGGGCCTCATCCTCACCAAGCTCGACGGAACGGCCAAGGGGGGGATCGTCACCGCCATCTGCGAGGAAACAGGGGTCCCCGTCCGCTTCATCGGCATTGGTGAAGCCGTCGAGGACCTCAGGCCGTTCGATCCGGACGAGTTCAGCCGGGCCCTTTTTTGAAAGGGCCCGGGAAAGGACAGGCATGCAGAGTGCTTTGGAAGGAATCAAGGTGCTGGATCTCTCCCGGCTTCTGCCGGGGCCGTTTTGCTCGATGCTCATGGCCGACCTGGGGGCGGACGTCATCAAGGTCGAGGACCCCGCCGTGGGGGACTATATACGCTGGTGGCCTCCCAAGATCGGGAGCAGCAGCGGATTTCACGTGGTTCTGAACCGCAACAAGCGGTCGCTGACGTTGAATCTCAAGGCCCGGGAAGGCAGGGACATTTTCCTTCGGCTGGCCAGGGAATCCGACGTCGTCCTGGAGGGCTTCCGGCCGGGGGTCATGAAGAAGCTGGGCCTGGACTACCATTCCCTCGGGGAGGTGAACCCGAGGCTCGTGTTTTGCGCCATCTCGGGATACGGGCAGGAAGGTGAGCGCGCTCTCAAGGCCGGCCACGACATCAACTACCTGGCTCTCAACGGGCTCCTCTCCCACAGCGGGCGCGCTGGAAAGCCCACGGTCCCCGGGACCCAGATCGCCGACCTGGGCGGGGGGGCGCTCCTGGCCGCTTTCAGCATCCTGGCCGCCCTGCTGGCCCGGGAGCGCACCGGCCAGGGCCAGTGCATCGACATCTCCATGACGGATGGAGCCATGGCCTGGAACTGCCTGCGCTGGGGCCAGTTCATCGCCGACGGCAGGGTCCCGGCTCCCGGAGACGATTTTCTGAATCACGGCTATGCCTGCTACAACGTGTACGAGACCGGGGACGGGCGCTTCATGGCGCTGGGCGCCCTGGAGCCCCAGTTCTGGAAAGCCTTCTGCAAGGCCATGGACCGGCCCCAATGGGATCGCCCGGATTACTTCGATCCGGGACCCCACCAGGCCGTCCTCGAGGGCGAAATCGGGGCCGCCTTCATGGAGAAGACACAGGCCGAGTGGGTCGAAATCCTCTCGGCCCACGACTGCTGCTGCGAGCCCGTGCTCACCCTGGCCGAAGCCATGGACGACCGCGGGCTGCAGGCGAGACAAATGGTGGTGAGCCTGATCCACGAAAGCTGGGGGTCTTATCGTCAGCTGGGGATTGCGCCGAAGTTTTCCGCGACGCCGGGCGAGATCAGAAGCCATGCTCCGGATCTCGGGGAGCACACCGCGGCGATTTTGCGGGACCTCGGTTTCGACCAGTCCGAAGTGGACCGGCTCAAGGCGGAGGGGATTGTGTGAGAGCCTGGCCCCGATTCCCGTGAAACGGGGCCGGGCTCCCATCATCGGGTGTGACCGGGCAGCTGAATGGTGGTGCAGCTCTTTCCGGGGGCGCAGGTCCGAGTCGTGGCGCATGGGCTCGAAGCGCTTTTTTCACTCGATGAGCTGCCCATGGAGTAGCTCACCTGGCTGAGGACTCTCTCCAGTTCATCGCCCTGGCATTCGGGGCAGGTGAGCTCGGCGGATTCGGATGAACTGGTGAACAGGAATTCCTGAATGTGCCCGCACTTGGCGCAGCGAAACTCATAGATGGGCATGCTTTCTCCTTTTGACGAAAATAAGACCATTTCGACTGGAGCCAGTTGAGCTTTTAACAAATGGAGCCCCGGGAGTCAAACCGTCCTCGGGGCGCGACCAGCTCGAAACTTTGATCTTTTGGACCAGACGACCCCATGGCCTCTCTTTGCGCTCCCGACCGGAACTTGAGCTGCTTTGGATGCTGCCCGCCCATCCGGCCCGGGCATTACGACCCCCTGGATTTCGTGGGCAGCCTGAGAAGGGAGCTCGCCGAGAACCGGGCGGCCTTTCCGAGGTCACCCCTTCGGGCGAGACCCATCGTCGGTTATCATTGCTGGGCTTTAGGGTTTCTGGATGCGAAGGGTGGGACGGCAGGCTGTCTCCTGCACCCAGCCCGAAACCAGGGAAGGGATCTCAGGGGGCTCATCGACTACGGCGACAAGTGCCGCCGCGAGAGCTGCGTGGCGGCCCGGGAGTTCGACCTGCTCCCGCCCGAAGGCCAGGAATTCTGGCTGCCTCTGGTGCGAGGGCTGAACCCTTTCTACTATTCCAGCCGAAGAGCCAATCCCCTGTTTCACATCATGCCGTGGGGAGCGGGCCTTCTGGAGCGATTGCGCGAGCATGCGGGTCTCCGGGGCTGGTCCTGCACGGAGCTCATTCACGCCTTTCCTTTCCTGGTGCGCCAGGACTGGAAGCCCCGGGCTCACCGCCACCTTTTCGGCCTGCTGCTGGAACCGTTGGAAGAAAGGGATGGCGCGGGCGATGTCATGGAGGAGCGGGCATCGCGAATCCTGGAAAGCATTGCCGACCTCGGGGTCGTCCGGGACCTGAAGACCCCCGACCCCGGGGCGGAGGAGATTTGGACCCATCAGGGGTCCGAGCCCGTCGAATTCCTCGATTTCGTGCGTTTGGAGCTGGGCATCCCAAGAACCGGCGGAAGGCGGCTCCAAAGGGCCAGGAAGGCCGTGGAGGCTCTGATACGCGAGATTTTGGGCTTCGAGACTCCGAGAGAGGAGAAAGAAAAGAGATGACCGTGCCTACCGATAAAACCAGCGATGAAAGCCGGCGGGAGCGATCCTTCCCGGCGGACTGGGATATGGACACCCTGCGGGCCAACTGGGTCGAGCACCTGGAGCGCATCTTCCGGGATATCCCGGTTCCCATCCCCATGAAGCGCGTGATTTACCAGGTCGAGCGCACCCCTCTCCATCAGGAGATCAAGGCCCGCTGGAACGACATGGATGGCGACGAGCGGCTCAGGAGCTGGAAGCGTCTCCTGGAGGAGAGCGCAAAGGTCCTGGAGGATATTCTGCCGGTGTGCGTCATGTGCGGGGAATGCTGCCGGAGGGGAAGCCCCACGCTTCAGCTGGAGGATCTCGATCTGCTCAGGGGTGGACGACTCCCCTGGAATCAGCTTTTCACCATTCGCAGAGGCCAGCCCGTTCGTTCGCCTTTCAAGGACGAGGTCTCCTTCCTGGTGGATGAGCGTGTGAAGGTTCGGGAGAAGCCGGGAACCCAGGAGTGCGTCTTCTTCGATCACGCCACCGATCAGTGCCTGGTTTACGCGGATCGGCCCGCACAGTGCCGGGCCCAGGCCTGCTGGGACCCGTCGGTGGCCGAGGATCTGGCCCGCCAGCCTTACCTCACCCGGCGTGATGTTTTCGGGGACATCGAGCTGATTGTGGAGCTCATCGCCGAGCACGACCGGCGCTGCTCCTTCGACGCCCTCAAGGAGGCCTTCGAGCGGCTGGCATCGAGCGACGGACAGAACCTGGACGAGATCGTCGATCTCCTGGCCTACGAAGACCATTTCCGCCACTTCCTGGGGGAGCAGCTGAAGATCCCGCCGGAAAGCCTGGACCTGGTCTTCGGAAAAAGCCTGGCCGACCTGGTCCCTCTTTTCGGGTTCCGGGTCGAGGAGCAGGCCGACGGCTCCAAGTGTCTCGTCGCCGAAGAGCGCGGCGCCCCCGGTGAAGCCGGCTGATCTTCTCAATAACCGCGGGTATACGATGTAATCAGCGACCCGGCAATGGGACGCTGATCTTCAGGATGCACGCTGATTCATGCTGACAAATCCATGGGAAGGGCAAGATCTGCGAAGATCAGCGCGCATCAGAGTTGATCAGTGTTCCATTGGTTTTCCCACACTTTTGAGAACGCAAGAGCCGGTGAGCTTTTGTCATCCATTATGGCCGGTGGGCCGGGGGGATCTCTGAAAGCCTGCCCATGGGCTCCCGACGTAAACTTGGAGCTTGACCTCGCAAGCCCCCTCGACGTTCCAGTGAGGAGCGATGGCATGATACGGTTCATCCACGCCGCCGACGCTCACATCGACAGCCCCCTCAGGGGTCTCGATGCCCACGACGCAGCGCCGCTCGAGATCCTCCGCGGCTCCACGCGGAAGGCCTTCGAGAATCTCATTCAGCTGGCCGTGGACGAAAACATCGATTTCGTGGTTCTTGCCGGTGATCTCTACGACGGGGACTGGAAGGATTACAGCACGGGCCTGTTTTTCCGGGGCCAGATGGCCCGTCTGCGCGACAGGGGGATCCCCGTCTACCTTGTGGTGGGCAACCACGACGCGGCCTCGGTGATTTCGAGAAAACTGAGCCTGCCGGACAACGTCCATGTCTGTTCCACTCGGACGGCCGAGTCCCGGGAGGTGGCCGGGCGTCCCGTGGTGATCCACGGGCGTGGCTTCCCCAACCGGGCGGTGCCCGAGAACCTGTCGCTGGATTACCCCGACGCCGTGCCGAACCGTTTCAACATAGGGCTCCTGCACACGAGCCTGACGGGCCGGGCGGGCCACGACACCTACGCTCCCTGCTCCGAGGCGGACCTTGTACGCAAGGGCTATGATTATTGGGCGCTCGGCCACGTTCACCAGCCCGAGGTGGTCAGCCGGGACCCCTGGATCGTCTTTGCGGGAAACCTCCAGGGGCGGGATATCCGCGAGACAGGTCCCCGCGGGTGCCGGCTGGTGACGGTGAACGATCAGCTGAAGGTGGAGAGCGCGGAGCATCACGACCTCGATGTGGTGCGCTGGCGGGTGCTGGAGGTCGATCTCGGTGGAGTCGACGAGTCCTCCGAGGCCTTGAGTCGCGCCGCGGGCTCCATGGCGGGTGCCGTCCGTGAAGCGGACGGGCGGCTGGTTGCGGCGAGGATCGTGCTCACCGGGGCATCGCCCCTGCATGGCTCGCTCCACCGCGAAGCCGCCTGGTGGCGGGCCGAATTGCTGGGACGCGCCCAGGAGCAGGGTCCGGAGGCCCTCTGGATCGAGCAAATCCATGTGGCGACGTCTCCCGTCTATGATCCGGGTAAGCTCGCCGAGCGGGATGAGCTCACCCGAATCGTCCTGGAGGTCCTTGGAGAGGCCACCGTCGAACCGGCCGGGCTGCCCCGGGAGGTCAAGGATATGCTCGATGTGCTGCCCGGCGAGGTGCGGAGCGAAGTCGAATCCCAGTGGGATGGCGCCGGAAGTGCTTCGCTCCTGGAGGATGTGAAGGCCATCATCCTGGATGCGCTGGGTACGAAGGGAGGGCAGGTCCCGTGAGGTTCGATCGACTGCACATCCCGGCCTTCGGACCTTTCACCGGTCTGGACATCCGCTTTCCCTCGGCGGGCAGCGACCTTCAGGTCATCCACGGACCCAACGAAGCGGGCAAGAGCTCTCTGCTCCGTGCCATTCGGGACTTGCTCTTCGGCATCCACGGTCAGTCGCCCGACAATTTCCTGCATGAGTACAAGCAGCTGCGGATCGGCGGCGAGGTGGTGAGCCGGGCCGGAGACCGGCTCGCCTTCCAGCGAAGGAAGGGAGCCAAGAACACGCTGCTGGACGCTGACGGCAACCCCTTGCCCGATCACGCCCTGGCCCCGTTTCTGGGGAGTGTCGATCAGGCCTACTTTTCCACCATGTTCGGGCTGGGGACCCGGGAGCTCCGTGAAGGGGCCGAGCAGTTGCTCCGGGGCGAAGGGGACATCGGAAGCGCCCTGTTTTCGGCCAGCCTGGGCGGAACGCCCGTCCAGCGGGTCCTTGCGGCGCTGACGGAGGAATCGGAGCGCTACTTCAAGGGCAAAGCCACGGCCAATGTCTCGATCCGCCCGGCCGCGGCCAGGTACAGAGAGCTGCTGAAGCAATGCCGCGAAGCCGCCGTGAGCCCGGAGGCATGGGAGCGGATCGAGCGGGAGCTTGCCGCGGCGGATGAAGACAAGGCGCGCCTGGAGACAGAGCTGCGGGGGATCGATCGGCAGCTCGAGTGGCTGCTGCGCTGCGAGGACGCCCTCCCCGTCGTGGGGCGGTTGAAGGAGGAGCTTCGGATCCTCGATGGGCTTCCTCCCGCCCCCGAAGTCTCCATTGGTTTTGTGGAGCGGGCCCGGGCGGCCCGCAAGGCGGCCGGCGAGGCCCAGGCCGAAGTCCGGCGGCTCGAGGCTCAGATCGATAAGCTGAGAGTCCGGGAAGCCGCCTGCGTGACATCGCCTGCCATGCTCGAATCCGCCGAAGCGCTGGAGCGTCTTCACAAGGACCTCGGCGTTTACCGGGATCACCAGCAGTCGTTGGTTGACCTGGAGACCGAGCTGGCGGGACTCGATGCGACCCTGAGCGCGGGCGTCCGGAGCCAGGGACTGACCGGCGGCTTTTCCGAGCTCGAAAAGCTCCGGCTGGGCAGCGCTGTGAAACTGAGCTGCCAGGAGTCCGCCGAGAGGCTCGATAAAGCCCGTGAGGCCCTCGGTAAGCTCCAGGAAAGGATGGAAGACACGCGCGGGGAGATCGAAACGAGTGAAGCGCAGCTCGAGGCGCTGCCGCCAATGGACTTGACCGCCCTTCGGGACGCCCTGGCCCTGGCGGCCGAAGCCACCGACGCCAGCAAGACGCTTCCGGCCGCGCAATCCGAGGTCAAGCGGCTGAGACAGCAGGTCAGGGACAGCCATGAAGCGCTGACGGGGGCTCCGGAGGATTGGGACGCGACCGCGGACCTGCCGGTCCCGGGGAAATCCGCCATTCGTCGCCTCGGCGGCGCCATGGACGATATCGGCCGTGAGCTCAAGGACGAGGAAGCCAGGCTGGGGGAAACGAAGAAGCGGTTGGATTCCGTTCGGGCCGAGCTGGCGAGGCTGGAGCGCCGCGGCGAGCTGCCGTCGGAGCAGGCCCTGCGCGAGGCCCGGGATCGTCGGGATCACGGTTGGGAGCTGGTGCTGGCTGAATGGAAGGGGGGCGGCGCCCGCGAGGAATTTGTGCCGGACATCCCCCTCGAGGAGGCGTACCCCCAGACCGTGCAAAAGGCGGACGACATTGCGGACCGGCTGCGCCGGGAGGCCGAAGCGGTGGCCCAGGCCGAGGAGAAACGTTTTCAGATCGGTGAGTGCCAAAAGGAGCTGCAGGGGATTGAAGCGGGGATCCTGGCGGTCCGGCGCGCCCTGATGAATGGTCGGGAATCGTGGGAGGCTGCCTGGAAGCCCTGTGGAATTGTCCCGGGAACCGCCGAGGAAATGGAGGAGTGGCGCGAGACCTGGAGTGAATTCAAACGGTGGCTCCGCCAGTTGCGGGAGTCGGAGGCCACTTTCCAGCGAAAGCAGGACCAGGTGAGCCGGGCCATAAGTGGGCTTGCCGCGGTCCTCGCCGAATCCGGGGAGCAAGGGTTCCGGGTGCTCTTCGAAAAGGCCCGGAGGCGGGTCCAGGAGGGAGAGGAGCAGACGGGGCGGCGCAGGGCCATCGAGGAGCAGATCCAGAAGCTGAAGACCGATCTGTCGAGGCAGCATGGCTCCCTCGACAAGCTGGGCCGGGATGTCGAGGCTGCCCAGGCCCAATGGCGGTCCCAGTGTCTGGCCGCCGGCCTCCCGGAGGAGGTCTCGCCCCAGTCGGGATTGGCTCTGCTGCGGGAACGGGCAGACCTCCTCGCCAGGCACGACGAGTGGCAGAAGTCCTCCAACAGGCGGCGGAAGCTCAGCGAGCGGGTTCAGGCGTACGAGGGGGAGGTGAGTGATCGTTCGCGTGCTCTCGGGATCGAGGGCGACACCACCGAGGCGCGCGTATCCAGGCTCTGGAAGGCCCTCACCCGGGCTCGCGGGGAAGCGGCCCGGCGCGACCAGCTGCAGGCACAGATCGAAGAGGCGGAAAGGGAGCTCTCGGACATCCAGGAGGCTCGGACCCGGGCCGACCAGGCCCTCGAGGAGCTGATTCAGCAGGCGAAGCTTGAGACGGTCGAAGGGCTGGAGCCACTGCTGGCGAACCTCGAAATCCGGGAACAGGTGCAAAGCAGCATCGCCACCCTCCGCCACACGCTGGTGGGCCTCGCCCGGGGCCAGACGGTTGATGATTTCCTCTCCCGCATGGAGGCCGAGGAAATGGAATCGCTTCCCCAGCGGAAGCGCACGCTCGAGGAAAAGAAGCAAGAGGTGGAGGCGGCACTCCATGCACTGCGGGACAAGCTTTACGGGCTCGGGGAGCGGAGGCGGACCCTGGAGGATTCCGGGGATGCGGCGGCGGATTATCGTCAGCAGGCCGAGCTCCTGGCGGCGCGCTTGAAAGAGGATGCCTCGCGCTACGTGCGGTTGCGCCTGGCCGTCCATTTTCTGCAGACCCAGATCGAGCGGTTCCGGAGGGAAAACCAGGGTCCCCTCCTGGAGGCGTCAGGACACGTTTTCGGAAGTATCACCCGTGGGGCGTTCATCGGCCTGGGTCCTGAGTTCCGGGCCGACGACACGCCGGTTCTGGTGGGGCTGCGCGCCGACGGCTCCAAGGTGCCCGTCTCGGGCATGAGCGACGGGACCCGGGACCAGCTCTACCTGGCGCTGCGGCTGGCCGCCCTCGATCGCTACCTCGACCAGCACGAGCCCATGCCCCTGATCCTCGACGATTTGCTCATCACCTTCGACGACGACCGAGCCGCCGCCATCCTCCCCCATCTGGCCGAACTGGCTCGGCGTACCCAGATCCTCCTGTTCACCCACCACGACCACCTGGTCGACCTCTGCCGTGGCACCCTTGGCGAAGACCGCTTTCATCTCCACCGTCTGACCATCAAAGTCAGTGAATGAGGTTTGTGCGCTGGGAGGGAAACCCTTCCGGCCTGCCCACCCGTCTGCTCAAAAGCGGTCCTGCTCCGGACCTGGTCCGGAAGGATCCGGCAGCACAGCTTTGCCGGATCGGGACGAGGGGTGAACGCCAGGAGATAGGCGGGACAATGAATTGCAGTATCTCTTGGGAGATAAGATGGTCATCTATCATTAACGAAAACTATGAATCAGTTAATAAACTTTAGTAAATTAGCACTCAACAAATTATTGTGTTCATGGCCAATCCAATTAGTCCGATAAGAAAACAATTGTGTGAGAATAGCTGCTTTTTTGGGAAAGCAAGAATCCCACATCCTTTTTTCCAACTATCACTTCATTTTATCAAAGGAGGAGTTACATGAAACGTTTGGTATGTTTGTTTTCCATTTGCTTCTTGCTGTACAGTGTCCCTGCTTTTGGCGCTGCAGTGGAAGGAGCCTGGAATATCACAGGAAAATGGAGCATGAAGGGTGGGCTTTCAAAGTATGGATCGTTTAATTTCAACTTATTGAAAAACAAAGAAATAAAAGATGTGTTCATTCTTGATAATGGTGAATGTTACAGCAATGGTTTAGGAATGATTGGTCAGTATGCTCTCGATTCAAAAGGAAGAGCTCATGTTGATATCGACACTTTACTGCAAGCTATTGAAGCACAGTTGGCTTTGGAGTTTGGCGAAATTCCAACAATGAAGTATAATAAGAAATCATTTGTCATAAGAGCGATTGGAAAAGATAAAATCTCCGGTTCTTTCATACTTAATATGGAGATCGCTGTTAAGATCCATGAACATAATGAGCTCTTTACACTTCAGCTCAGTTATCTTTTTGATGGTCCGAGAGAGACCAAGACTAAGCTCTCCCCCGGGCAAGCTGCTGAACCGGGAAAGCTTATCTCGGATTTCATTATCGAAAAGGGTGTCAGGCCGCTGCAGAAAGCCCTGTCGTCTACCCGTTAGAATCAGATTCGTTTGTGATTGTGGTCATGGCTTTCACCGTCCGATGGGAGTATTCTGGAGTCAGCAGCGTGGTCCGGTGGCTCTTTTTGAATCCGGACCACCGCGCCCCCCTCGTTCGGTTCTTCAAGGACAACATCTCCTTCCTGAAAACCGCCATCGACGAAAACGGCCGCCAGTGGGTCCATGTCATCACCCCCGCCAATAGCCATCAAGTCGGTTTCTTCGATTGACCAGCCGGTCCCAAAAGGTCCAGCCGTAAAGACTCATCCGGTATTTGCCGAGCGTCCGTCTCAAGGCTCACATTCCGCACCCAGGTGCTGAACTGAAAGGGAATTTTCGATCTCCCTCAAATCCACTGCTCAACCGGCTCTGGGCTCGGCGGTGAAGATATCCGGTTTGAGACCGAGGGCATTGAGCCATTCGAGCT
>JALOOX010000097.1 GCA_025454175.1 Syntrophobacteraceae bacterium
GGTGAGGGAGCATTCGAGGGGCAACGGCTGGTGAGAGCCGGCTCGGTTCAGAATGGCCTTCAGGTTATCTCCCCGAAGGTATTCCATGGAGATGAAGTAAGTGCCGTCCACACTCCCGAAGTCGAAAACCTGCACGATATTGGGGTGGCTCAGCAGGGCGGCGAGCCGGGCTTCCTCCATGAACATGGCCAGAAAGTCGGGATTGCGGCTCAGATGCGGCTGGACCCGCTTGATGGCCACGAGCTTCTGGAAGCCGCATTCACCCGTCAGTTTGGCCTTGAAAACCTCGGCCATGCCGCCGGCTCCGATTCTTCGGAGGAGGACATACTTGCCGAATCGGCACGGCAGCTCATTATCCGTGGACGTTAGCCTGTCGATTCCCGCCATCTCTCCACACCAGGGCTCGGGGATGCCGTTACGCCGGTGGTTCTTTCGCTGGCAAACAGGGAGTCAGGGCTTCACAAAGAGGGGCACCGCCAGCTTCAGGCCGAGGAGCCCCTTGGTTTTTGACCACCCTACCCTCAGCCGTTCATGTTCGTTAACCGCGCAAACATTCTATCCGAGGACTTCGTCCCATGTCCATAGGTGTCACGGTGAATGGCCGGCCGGAAGCTTCCTTGACAAGTTATTGACTTTCCCGTAAGTTGGCCTTGTTGAACCCGCTGGGATCAAGCGCTGAGAGGATGAATAGGGTCCGACGTGTATCCCTACGTTGATGATTTTCAGGTTGTTTTGAGGAGAATGCCCAAATGAGCTGATCGAGCCGATAGACGTCCGCATGTGCCATGCTGTGGAAATCCATGGGCGAGCTGCCTGTTGTTGCGGAATTTTGAGCGCATCGTTTCAAGCCGGCATCGTGTTCCGATAGCACCATCATCTGGCTGTTGACTGTCCTCATCGAATCGAACGGAGCGGGGTAGGGGAATGGAAGAAGATATTCAAGTGAAGGAGCTCGTGGAGGTGATCGCCAAAGCGCTGGCGGAATTCCCGGACGAAGTGCAGGTGAAGGAAATCGTGGGACAGCAGATCTCCGTGATTGAGCTGAGGGCCGCCAAGGCTGACCTCGGGAAGATCATCGGGAAGGAAGGCCGCAACGCTCATGCACTCCGGACTATTCTCAATGCAGCGGCCACCAAGCTTCGCAAGCGAGCTGTGCTCGAGATTCTGGAATAGGGAAGCGGCCTCTCGGTACCGTAACCATGAGCTTGGCGAAAGAACCTGAAATATCGGCAGAAAATGTCATGGAAGGAGAGACCCCTTCATGCTTCGGAGATTCGGAGACCGTCTGTCCCCGGGACGAGAAGGGTTTTTTCCAGCCACGGAAGCAGTGCCTGGATTGCGGGGTGGTCAGAGCCTGCCTGCAGCGGGCACTGCGTCGCGAGGGAGTGCTGGCGCCCCCCTTTTTGGAGGCGCCCGCAGCTGTCCGATTCAAAGGCTTTCTCAAGCGCTGGTCGCGCCAGAAGCTCGCCCAGGGCGGCCCGCCACCAGTGCGGGAGGATGCTTGACGAGCACCCGCCGCCGCGAGGGTATAGTCTTTAAGGTGTACAAGGCACATTTCAAGGGTTTATGCTCTCAGTCCATGTTGGCGGCAACCGTTTGCCGGGTCGGGAGGCTTCCCGTTCCTGCGATTCGCCAAAGTCGAGGCTTCGCGAAAAGCGGGCTTTTGACCCTCAACGTGCCTATCACTTCCTTGACTGGGGCCAGTCTATCCTTGCCAAGCCCATTCCGCGAGATCGCGCTTTTTGACTGACCATCGAAACATCGTCTTCCACCAAGGTGCCCTGGGGGATTTCCTGCTGGCGTTGCCCGTCATCGAGGGCCTTTGGCGTGCTTCCCGTGACCTGAGGCTTGATTTCTGGTCTCGCCAGGCTCATCTCGCGCTTCTATATGGAAAGCCTTACGTTGGAGCGACATTCGACGCGGGAGGCCCCGAATGGCTGCCGTTCTTCCAGGACGACGCCGGTGGGGATCCCCCCCTGCCCCGTGGAGTGGATGATGCCCAACGAATCTGGATCTTTGGTCAGGACTCCAGTGCCCGTGTGGCGGAGCGCCTGAGGTCGCGGGCTCAGGCCCCCACCCATTGGATTCAGTCCTTCCCGGGCGAAGGTCAAAAACAGCAGCACACCACCGATTTCCTGGAAGCCCAGGTGAGGTCCTGTGGGCAGCCCCTCGTCATGGAGCCGTTGTGCCTGATTCCCGATCCCCATGAGCTGGGGGACCTTCGGGAGCGGATCGGCCGATCATGGCTGGAGGACCGCCGGCGGCTGGTAGTGGTGCATCCCGGGAGCGGCGGGCTTCGTAAGATCTGGCCTCTGCCTCGCTGGGGCGCTCTCATGCAGTGGCTCGGAGGCTGGGGGGATGTTCAAGTGCTCCTGGTCCTTGGACCTGCTGACGGGAGAATACGGTCTTTCGTCAGTGAATGGGAGCAGCGCGGTCGCGTGGGCGTTCTTGAGGGACTGAGCCTGCCCGCTCTTGCGGCCCTTTTGAGCATGGCGAATCTTTACATTGGAAACGATTCCGGCGTCACGCATCTTGCTGCAGCGACGGGAGCTCCCGTTGTGGCCGTTTTCGGGCCGACAAACCCCGTCGTCTGGGGGCCAAGAGGTCCTGAAATATCGGTTTATGAAGATTCCTGGAGTGCGGAGGAGATCCTGGCCCCTCTGCCGTCGGAGCGAGCCAGGCTCTCGGTGGACGCGCTCTCGTCCATCATCCGGAGGAAGCTTGAGACGCCAGGGGGAAGGGGCTGAGCGTCGTCTCAGAAGCCCACGGGCCGAATCTGGGCTCCAAAGAGGATCTGCTGCAGATGCGCGTTACCGAATATCTCGTCGCCGGGTCCCGAAAGGGTGATGTTCCCGTCCTCGATCAAAAAGGCTAGGTCCGCGACGTTCAAGATCCTCCTCACGTGCTGCCCCGCAATGAAAAGAGTGACCCCGGACTGCCTGATGGCACGGAATGCTTCGCAGAATCTGCGGACGATGATGGGGCTCAGTCCCAGAAAGGGGTCGTCGAGCAGGAGGATGCGCGCTCCAGCCATCAATCCCCGGCCGAGGGTGAGCATTCGCTTTTGGCCTCCGCTCAAGGTGGAAGCCCGCTGGCTGATCCTCTCCCGCAGCTCGGGAAACAGCTCATGGACGTGCTGAAGCCTGGAGCTTATCGACCGTCGATTCAGGTAGGCTCCTATTTCGAGATTCTCGAGCACGCTCATGTCGGGGAAAACACTCATTCCCTCGGGTACATAGACAATACCCCGCCGTACGCGCTCCCAGACCGGAAGGCCCTGAATGGGCTCGCCATCCAGGAGGATCGCTCCCTTGCTGGGCTGAATCAAGCCGGCGATGGTTTTGAGGAGCGTGCTCTTACCGGCGCCGTTGGGTCCCACCACGGCGACAATCTGGTCGGCGGAGAGTCCAAGGGAGACTTCGCGCAGAACCGGTGTGTCATGGTACCCGACCGTGAGGAAGCGCACTTCCAGCACCGCTGACTTGCAGGGTTTATCCTCCATACGTCGTTCCCCTTCCAGCCTCGGGCAGTGGCTCACCCAGGTACGAAGCGATGACCGAAGGTGAGTCCAGTACATCCGATGGCTTTCCCTCAACAATGAGCTTCCCTTCGTCGAGGGCGATCAAGCGGTCCGAAACCCTGGCCGTGAGGTTGAGGAAATGGTCGATGATGAGGAGGGTCAATCCACGCTCCCTCAAGGCCAGGACCAGCTCGACCGCGTGCCGAATGGCGCCGGGGCTCAATCCAGCCGCGATCTCGTCCAGAAGCAAAAGGCGGGGCCGGGTCCCGAGGGCTCTGGCCACCTCGAGGCGTCGCTGTTCGGAGAGGGTGAGCTCCCGGGCTGGGGCTCGTTCCTTGTGAGCCAGGCCCACCACCTCGAGTAGCTCGGCCGCCGCGGTGGCACTGGGAGGCCTGCGGTCGCGGCATCCCTTGCCAAACCACAGCCCTGCCTGGACGTTCTCAAGGGCTGTCATTTCGGGGAAGGGCCTGGGGATTTGAAAGGTGCGGGAAATCCCCCCGTGACAGATCTCGTGGGGCTGGCTCCGGGTGATGTCCCGGCTCTCGTGGATCACTCTCCCCGCGCAAGGGCGCACCTGTCCGCAGATGACATTGAAGAGGGTGGTCTTCCCCGCTCCATTGGGACCGATGATGCTCACGATGGACCGCTTCTCGACGGTCAGGGAAATGGAGCTGAGGATGGGCCGTGAGTCCATCACCACGTCGACATTCTCCAGGGCGAGAGTTATCTGAGCTTCTGCTGCAGCCATGCACCGATTCCGGATGGGAAGAGAAAGAGCGTCAGAACGATCATCAGGCCGTAAAGTGCTCCGTGGCCCGATGGAAACCAGGAGTGAAAGAGGAGCTGATCCGCGGGGTAAAGGATCAGGGAGCCCAGCACCGGCCCATAGAACTGGTAGCGACCACCGAAGATGCTCAGGACCAGGGGCATGGCCGAAAGATGCAGACTGAACACCAGGGATGGCTCGATGAGCCCCATGAGATGCGCGTAGAGAGCCCCGCATATGCCCGTCAAGGAAGCGCTGAGGGTGACGGCGCCCAGCCGGATCCTGTCCACTGGGACGCCTATGGTTTCGGCCGCCGTCTCGTCTTCGCGGACTGTCCGGATAGCCCACCCCCACCGGGAGTGCACGGCTTGATAGTGGATGAGCCCATAGGCCGCCATGAGGAAGAAGAGCAAGTAATACTGATCCCTGAGATCCGCACCGATGGAGAGGACCACCTGTCCCGCTTTCAGCTCGGGGAGGGGCGGGATGCCGGTCAGTCCCAGGGAGCCCTGCGTGAGGCTCTCCCAGTTGTCCACGATCACCCGGGGAATTTCGACGGAGGCCAGTGTCGCCAGTGCATAGCGTGCTCCTCGAAGCGGTCTGAGGGCCAGATGCCAGGCCACACCGTAGACCATGGCCGAAGCTCCGCCCAGAAGCACGCAGAGCAGCGGAGAAACAGCGGTGTAATGGCTCATGAGAGCCGAAGTATAGGCCCCCAGACCAAAGAAGGCCGTATGGCCGATGGAAACGGAGCCGGTCAGGGCCAGGATGTTCCAGGCCATGGCCAGGGCTGCGTAGAAGAATGACAGGCCCAGAACGCGGCAATAGAATTCTCCGCCCTGGAGGATGGAGGGCCATAATAGCAGGAGGCTCGCCGCTCCCCCAATGAGCAGGACGGGTGGAGAGATGGGCTTCACACCGCTCCTCCCGCGCCGCCCCGACCCGCCCATAAGCCCTGGGGCCTCAGGAGGAGGAGGGCGATGAGCAGGACCGCGCTGACCAGTTCACGCCAGCTCCCACCCAGAAGGAAGACCGATGCCGACTCCATGGCTCCCAGGAGCCACCCGCCGAGAAGAATGCCACGGGTCCGACCCACGCCCGCGAAAATGGAAATGATGATGGCCAGGAGGGTCGGCTCCGAGCCGCCAAAAGGGTGCAGGTAGGCTTTCTGAGCATAAAAAGGCCCGGCCAGACCCAGCAGCATGCCACCGAGTCCAAAGGCGACCAGTGTCATGTGGTCCACATGAATCCCGGCCAGCCTGGCCGCTTCACGATCCTGGATGGTTGCTCGAAGAGCTTTTCCCAGGAAAGTTTTCCTCATGAGAAGATGCAAAGCCACGGTGACGGTGATCGAAAGAGCGAAAACCGAGAGCTGAGCGTCTGAGACCTGGATACCGAGGAGGTCGAGGTGACGGAGACTGCCGGGGTCGATCAGCCGATAGTCGGCCGTGAAAAAAAACACCATGGCATTCTGGAGCACCAGGGCCAGACCGAAGGTGACCACCAGCGTGTTCAGCTCGAAAGGCTCGCGAAGTCGCCGCAGGATGGCATGGAGCAGAAGGGCTGCCCCCAGGAGGGCCATGATGCTGAAGGGCAGGGTCCACAAGGTGTGGATCCCGTAGCCCTTGGCGAGGAGACAGGCGATGTAGCCTCCCAGAAGAACCAGCTCTCCATGGGCCAGGTTGAACGCCCTTGTGACACCGAAAATGAGTGCGAAGCCGAAGGCGATCAGGGCATAAAAGGAGCCGAGGGCGAGGGAATTGACCAGCAGTTGCATCCACATGAAAATAACCGCGAGGATCTCTGCTGCAAATGGCTAAGACCCGGACTTTCTGTCATTCGATCGAAAGGAGGGCTCGCGAGATCCCTCTCATGCACTCGAGATGGTGGAAGGGCAAGTCCCAGTCATTTGCAGTGTCAATGGATCAAACAGGTCAGGGCGAGGGCCACCGGATTCCCCAGCCGGCTCGATCCTTGGGGAAGACCGCCACGAGGTTCCCCCCCTGAATCTGAACCACCACCTGCCGATAATGTCTCGGATCCCCTCTTTCATCAAAGGCCACGCGTCCCATGGGTGTCAGAAGATCCAGCTCTCGCAGCCGCCGGCCTGTATCCTGGCCCTTGAGGCTTCCACCAGACTGGAGGTCCTGCTCAACGGCCGCAAGCAATGCCGCCGCGGATGCATAGCCGTGCATGGTCGTCGTGTTGGGGGCCTTACCGAACCTGCCCTCGAAACCTTCCATGAAAGCCCGGGAAGCGTCCTCCGTTCCCGGAGGGGTGATCCCTCCGCTCCATGCGCACATGCCGAAAAGGCCCTCGGCCGCGGCTCCCATCTCCTCAATGAAGCTGGGATAGGCCACACCCCAGGGCCCCACGTAAGCTTTCAAGGAAATCTTCTGCTCGCGAATCTGACGAACGAGGACGAGGTGGTCCGGAAAAAATCCGCCGCAAATCAGCGTGTCGACGCGGGCTGCGCGAAGCTTCAGGAGAAATGCCGAAAAATCCGGGCTCCCGGGCCTGAACTTCTCGACGAGCCCCAGAGGAACGCCAGATTCCTTGAGACGAGACTCGACTTCCTGCCCGAGCTCCGTGGATCCCGGTGTGGAGGTGTACAGGATGGCCACCGAAGTCGGGCGGACCACATCACGGATGAAGTCGCAGAGGGGCACGACGATACCATCCAGGTGCGCCACTCGAAAGAAGAACGGATTCTTCCGACCCAGGGTGAGGGAGCGCTGGAGGCTGGCCGAGGCCACGTAGGGTACGCCGTATCGGGCGGCCAGCTCACTCACCGGGCCGACCAGGGAATCCACGTATCCGCCCACCAGGCCAATCACCCGGTTTCGATAAAGCAGATCCTCGGCCTGGTTGATGGCGACTTCAGGGAGACTCTGGTCATCGCGACTGACCAGCTCGATCTTCCTTCCCAGGATGCCCCCTCTGGCGTTCACCACCTCCACGGCCCAGAGGATGCCTTCGTGGATCTCGATGCCGTGCCGTGCCAGCTTCCCGGTGAGGGGGTTGATCTCCCCGATGCGGATGACGGGAGGGGCGCTGCTGGCTGAGGTCATGGCGTGGGCAGGGTGCAGAAGGAGCGCCAGGGAGGCCAGGAAAACCAGGACTCCGGCACCCCATGCCCGTCTGTCGACGATGCCGATCATTGGGGCACGGTCAGCGTGTACCCCACATGACCGAAGGCGAACCCGCTTCCGAATTCGGCGGCGAGCCGGGCAATGGGGCCTTGTCCGGTGCAATGGCTCGTAGCCAGTGTCTCCAGTTGGTATTTCTTCAGGACCGGTATGGTTTCATCCAGCTGGGACTGGGGCGAGAAGCCCAGGTGGGTGCCCCCGAGAATGGCGCGGATCCTGTCGACACCCGTCTTGGCGATGACGTGGTTCAAGATGTTGATGAGCCCGGCGTGAGCGCAGCCGAGAAGGATCACCAGGCCCTTCGACGTCTTGAGGACCAGGGAATAGTCGTCGAGAAAGGGATCGGCCGCCCATTGGCCATTCTGCTTCACCACAAACTTGGGGTCCCCCAGCTCGAAGGGCGTGTCTCTCGGTACCTCGCCGCTGACAAAAACATTCTCCAGAATCTCGGTAAACTCGGTTTGCCATCTGAACCGTGCCCCCCGGGTCGTCAGATAGGCTTCGCGCCAGGGAATGCCGATGGATACGGGCTTCTCCTCGGGTCCAACGGGCATCCAGCGGAAGCGCTCTCCGAGCACATCCGGGTGGGCCACCACCTCGCACGGGCCGTGGACTCCCAGGAAGGCCAGCATTCCTCCTGTGTGGTCGAAGTGTCCGTGGCTGAGGACCAGGTGGGAAACCGACTTGAGATCTTTCTGAAGTCGCAGGGAATTCTGCACCAGACCGAAGCCCTGGCCGGTATCGAAGAGGACGTTGCCGCCCGGAGTCTCCACGAAAGCCGCGAACCCATGCTCTCCCAGAAGTCCCGGGGTTGGAACCGTATTCTCACAAAGGACCGTGATCTTGAGCTCCATGTCCACCTCCACGAAATGCATACCCCCGCTCGGGGCGGGGGTATGGTCTCACAACGATCTTCCTGCCGACGCGCTCCTAGCGCAGCTTGCGCCGTAAGAGCTTGCCGGTGGGCGTACGCGGCAATTCGCTCACAAACTCGAACACCCGCGGGAGCTTGTAGATGGCGATGTGCTCCTTCAAGAACTCCTTCAGCTCATCGGTCAGCTTGTCGCCTCCCTCGAAGCCTGGCTTCAGAACCAGCACGGCCTTGGTGATCTGTCCCTTGTCGGGGTCGGGAACGCCCACGACGCCGACATCGGCAACGGCCGGATGCTTGGCGATGGCTTCCTCGACTTCCGCGGGGCCGATTCGATAGCCGGAGCTCTTGATCATGTCGTCTTCACGGGAAACGAAGAAGATGTTGCCATCCTCATTCATGAAGACCGCATCGCCCATCTGGTTCCAGCCGTTGACGACACCCTTCTTCTGGGACTTGAGCAGCTTCTCGTTGTCCTCATAGGGCTTCCAGTAAAGGCTTCCCGAGGCTCCCTTGAGCTGCATGCTTCCGATCTCGCCCGGCTTGCAATCCTTGCCCTCGGCATCCACGACCCTGACCACGACACCCGGGAGGGCCTTGCCAATGGAATTGGGAACGGGCTCGGGGTTCATGGTGTTGGAGGTGACGAGGTGGAGCATTTCGGTCCCTCCCAGACCTTCCCAGATGGGCTTGCCGGTGAGGGCTCTCCAGGCCTCGAGAGTTTCGGCGCCCAGGGCGTCGCCGCCCGAGGTGTACATCCGGACCGAGCTGATGTCGTATTTCTTGAAATCCGGGAACTTCATGAGACCGCGATAGGCCGTGGGAAGCCCCGTCATGATGGTGATCTTGTGCTTGGAAATGAGATCCATCATCTCCTGCGGCGTGAACTTGGGAATCAGGGAGATGGCCGCTCCCCCCTCGAAGGGCAGGAGCGTGAAGGTGCCGAAGCCGGCCGCGAAGGAAACGGGCGCGGCGCCGCCCAGGGTGTCGCCGGGCGCCAGCTTGTAAACGTATTTGTTGACGATCTGCGCCTCGATGATGACGGGACGCACGAAGTGGATGCACCCTTTGGGCATTCCGGTCGTCCCCGAAGTGTAGAGGATGATTCCCACATCATCGGCCTTGAGCATGGTGGGCTCGAGATTCGGGGACCCCTTCTCCATCATCTCTTCGAACACCTGGTCGCCGCCGGCCTTCACCTCGTCGGGCTTGCAGCCGATGACGATCACCTTCGTGCCGTGCTTGAAATCCGGCTTTGCCTTGGTCACGGCGTCCATGAGAGGGGCGTTGACGATGAAATATCTCATCTCGGCGTTGTTGGCCACGAAGGCCACTTCCTCACCGGACCAGAGAGGCGACGTGGGGACGGGAATGGCTCCGATCTTTTCGATGGCGAAAACAGCCACGATGGCCTGGGGCGAGTTGACGAGCCGGATCCCGACCCGGTCCTGGGACTCGACACCCGAGTCCTTGAGGGCGTTGCCGAACTTGTTGACCATCTGCTGGAGCTGAGCATAGGAGATCGTCTTGTCCATGAACTTGATGGCGGCGTTGTCGCCCCTGCCTTCCCGAACGTGCCGGTCGAGCAGGAACTCCGCAATATTGAGCTCGGCGGGAAGATTGGCGAACTCTTGGGGAACAATGTACTCCGGCCAGGTGTCTCTCGGTGGAATGTAATTCTCCGGTATCTTACCCATCCTGAATCCCTCCTATGTGTTCTTGATGTGAGCCAATGGTGACCGCTGCAGCAGACAACTTGGTCGTGCGACCCGATGGCAAGGGACCTTCAAAAGCCTTGACTGTCTCTGGGCCACCTCCTTTCGCATGTCCTCCAGACCGCCGGATGGATCGCGACGGCTGAAAATCCGGCAAGGTCCTTCAGGGAAGACGGTCGCACTTTCTCGATGATCCTGTTTCAAGGTCGTACCAGATGCCACGTGAATGAGAGCTCGGGGTTGGACGGCGCGCATGGGGAGCCAGCAAGTCCGG
>JALOOX010000042.1 GCA_025454175.1 Syntrophobacteraceae bacterium
TGCGGGGATGCGTCCCGCATGTGGGACGCATCCGGCTTTCGCTTGATTCCCGATTCGAGGGGCGCCTTCAGCGTGGACATGCCGGGCAAATCCAGGGAAGAGAAGAGCCCGCCGCCAGCCGAGCATGCCGGAAATCCTTCCGCATGGCTGAGAACACTGGCAAGGCTCCATAAACACCGCACCGTCCGCTGGACCTGTTTCAGCCTGATTGTTGGGGTCCTGAGCGGTTCAATGGCCTGTGCCGTCTTCTACCTTCTGGAATACACCACCTTTTTCAGCCTGGAGCTTCTTGCGGGGTACCCCGTGGCGAAGCCGGCCGGCGAACAGCTTGTGGGCCTCGTTTCTCACACCCCCTTCCGCCAGTGGGTGCTCTGCCTGCTTCCGGCCATCGGCGGTCTGCTGTCGGGGCTCATCGTTTACACCTGGGCGCCCGAGGCCGAAGGGCACGGGACCGATGCCTTCATCGACGCGTTTCACAACAAGAGCGGCTACATCAGGACGCGCGTTCCATTCGTCAAGGGCCTTGCATCGGTCATCACACTGGCCTCGGGAGGCAGTGCGGGCCGGGAGGGTCCCATTGCTCAGATAGGAGCCGGAATCGGATCGTGGGTCGGGCGAACGCTTCACCTGAGCGTCCGTGAGCGGCGCCTGCTGCTCCTGGCCGGATGCGCGGCCGGCCTGGGAGCGATATTCCGTGCCCCCCTGGGGGGAGCCCTCACATCCATTGAAGTCCTCTATCGGGAGGATTTTGAAGCGGAGGGCATCATCCTTTGCATCATATCTTCCGTTGCGGGCTACGCCATCTTCACGACGATATTCGGGCACGAGCCCATATTCGAGATCGCCTCGGTCCATTTCCGGAATCCCCTGGAGCTGATTCTGTACGGGATCCTCGCTCTGGTTTGCGTTCCGTTCGGATTCGTCTATGTGAAGGTCTTTTACGGCCTGAGGGACCACTTCTTTCGTCGAATTCCCCTGAAGAAGATGTTCATCCCGGCGCTTGGGGGCACGCTGGTGGGGATCCTCGGGATTTGGTTCCCCCAGGTTCTGAGTGGCGGGTACGGCATAATCCAGCAGGCCCTGAGAGGAGATTTGTCGGTCCAGCTGATGTTTGCGGTTGCGGCAGTGAAGATCCTGGCGACTTCCTTCACCATTTCATCGGGGGGAAGCGGAGGGGTTTTTGGGCCGTCGCTTTTCATCGGTGCGATGCTGGGAGGGGCCGTGGGACAGCTCGGCCACGATTGGCTTCCCTCCATCGTGAGTCACCCGGGCGCATTTGCCCTGGTTGGCATGGCGGCCTTTTTCGCGGGAGTCGCCAAGGCGCCCATAGGGGCGCTGCTCATGGTGTGCGAAATGACGGGCGGTTACGGGCTTGTGGTGCCTCTCATGTTTGCATCGGTCGTTGCCATCCTCCTCTCCCAGCCATGGAGTCTGTACGAAAAACAGGTTCTGAACAAGTTCCACTCTCCAGCCCATCGATCGGACACCGTGGTCAACGTCCTCCAGGGCATGAGGGTCGGGGATGTCTACCGGAAAGACGCACCAGTACTCATCCTTCCCACGGACATGACCTTCAAGCAGTTCAGAGAGCTCTTCAAGCGCACCCGGGAATCGTTTTTTCCCGTTGTGGACGATGACTTCCGACTGCGGGGCATACTGTCGACCCACGAGCTCAGGGAGGTTTTCTTCGAGGAAGAGGTGATGGATTTGCTGGTTCTGGGTGAGCTGGTCTCTCCCCCGGTGTTTCTTGAGCTGGGGGACAACCTCCACGACGCGCTGGTTGTCTTCCTCGAGACGGGATACGATCGGGTTCCGATCATCGACTCGGACACGGGCCTCATTGGCCTGCTGCGCCTGGAGGATTTGATGGAAGCCTATCACCTCGAGATCAGCAGTCTGCGGGAAAGCCACTGATCCCCGCGCAGCCTCGCCTCGGCGGCCTGTCGCCCGCGCTTCTATTCCACGAAGAGGTCCGTGCTGAGATAGCGCTCACCAGTGCTGGGAAGGATCACCACCATGAGCTTGCCCGCGCTCTCGGGACGCCGAGCCACCTCGAGGGCGGCCCAGACGGAGGCCCCGGAAGATATGCCGCACAGGATGCCTTCGTACCGGGCCATGGAGCGGGCCGTTTCGAAGGCGGCATCGTTGGAGACGGTCACGATTTCATCGATGATGGCGCGGTTCAAGACCGCCGGCACAAACCCCGCCCCGATGCCCTGGATCTTGTGAGGACCGGGCTTTCCCCCCGAGAGCACCGGAGAATCCGCCGGCTCAACGGCCACGGCCCGGAAAGCCGGACGTCGTCCCTTGATCACTTCGGATATTCCCGTGATGGTGCCCCCCGTTCCGACTCCCGAAACCAGGATATCCACCTTGCCGGACGTGTCCCGCCAGATTTCCTCGGCCGTGGTCCTCCGGTGGATCTCCGGGTTGGCTGGATTGCTGAACTGGTCGGGCATGTAGGCTCCAGGCCGCTCGACCAGGATCTCCCGGGCCTTCTCGATGGCTCCCCGCATGCCCTGAGCCCCGGGAGTCAAGACCAGCTCCGCCCCGAGATGCTTTAACAGCTTGCGGCGCTCGATGCTCATGGTGTCGGGCATGGTGAGCACCAGCCGGTAACGGCGGGCGGCGCACACGAAAGCGAGAGCAATTCCCGTGTTGCCGCTCGTGGGCTCGACGATGACCGAACCTTCGTTGATCAGCCCCGCAGCCTCCGCGGCGTCCATCATGGAGACCCCGATGCGATCCTTCACGCTGCCCAGGGTGCTTCTGAGCTCGAGCTTGACGAGTATCGTGGCGTGGAGCCCCTCGGCCAGCCGATTGAGCCGCACCAGTGGAGTTCCGCCGATGGTCCGTGTGACATCCGAAAGGTAGCTGTCCATGTCCTCGTTCCCGGCGCCATGCCTGATGGGTGTGCCGATGGTTCAGGATCTGAAAAGTCCATCCACGGTGAAGCGCTTTCACCTGTCACGGGGAGCCTCCTTGAACACCAGCTCCGGCCGCTTGAGAAAGACCTTGGTGTCCGGCGGAACGGACTCGGTGATCCAGACATTTCCGCCGATGACGGAGCGGGCTCCGATGACCGTGCCGCCGCCGAGAATGGTGGCGCCCGAATAAATGATCACATCATTCTCGATGGTCGGATGCCTCTTCTGGTCACGCAGGCGTTCCCCGGCATCCCGCGGAAGGGAAAGGGCCCCCAGGGTGACACCCTGATAGATCCTCACGTTTCTCCCGATATTCGTGGTTTCCCCGATCACCACCCCCGTCCCATGATCGATGAAGAAGCTCTCGCCGATATGCGCCCCAGGGTGAATGTCGATTCCGGTGAGGCTGTGGGCATATTCACTCATGATTCGCGGGATCAAGGACACCTTCTGATGCCAGAGCTCGTGGGCGATCCGGTAGACGGTGACGGCGAAAAGACCCGGATAGCTGAAAATGATCTCGTCGAAGCTCCTGGCCGCCGGGTCGCCCTCATAAGCTGCCCGCACGTCGGTCGCCAGGATCAGCCTGAGGGCCGGAAGCCGCTGCATGAACTGGAATGCCGCCTGCTGGCCCAGGTCCTCGCAATGGACGCAGGCGAGATCATGGCGCAGACACTCATGGCGCATGGCCAGCGTGACCTGCTCGGCCAGGGCGTCAAAAAAGGACGTGGTTTCCTGACCCAGATAGTATTCCAGGTTGACCCGGTCCAGCCGCTTCCGGATGAAGTAACCGGGGTAAAGGATGCGCAAGGCCTGGTGGACGATCTTGATGACCGCCTCCCGGGACGGGATGGGCTCGGGACCCACGTGGTCGAAGCACCCACCCGTTTCACAGGATGAGACGATCTCTCCCACGATGGCGGGGAGCTCCTCACGATAGTCGCGTGTCGCCTGGACTTCGAGCTTGCACTGGTCCAGCTTCGGGGTCTCGTCCATCTCAACCTCCAGCACTGTAAAGACGGTGCGATGCAGGCCGCCTGTTCAAGGCCCTGGTCACTGCGCCGTGCAGACCTGATCGCCCACTGTCCAGTAGGGCGACAGTCTCCTCAGGGTCTCGATGATGGGCGGGAGCTTCTCGATCACGAAATCGATCTCTTCACCCGTGTTGTAGATGCTGAGACTGAAGCGGATCGAGCCATGCGCCATGGTGAAGGGGACCCCCATGGCCCTCAGCACGTGCGACGGCTGCAGCGAGCCCGACGTGCAGGCAGAGCCCGACGACGCGCAGATCCCATATTCGTTGAGCATGAGCAGGATGGATTCGCCCTCGACGAACTCGAAGCTGATGTTCGAGGTGTTGGGCAGCCTGGACACCGTGTCTCCGTTCACCCGGCTGTTGGGGATGAGCCTCAGAAGCTCCGATTCGAGGCGATCCCTGAGCTGCTTCACCCTGGTGTTTTCGTCGTCCATGTGCCGGCTCGCCAGTTCGCATGCCTTTCCCAAAGCAATGATGCCGGGCGTGTTCTCGGTGCCGCCGCGGCGCCCCTTCTCCTGATGGCCCCCGATGAGAAAGGGCGAGAACCGGGTTCCCTTCCTGACGTACAGAATGCCGATCCCCTTGGGTGCATGCAGCTTGTGGCCGGAAATGGAGAGCATGTCGATGGCATTGGTGCGCAGATCGATCGGGATCTTGCCCACCGTCTGCACGGCATCGGTGTGGAAGAGAATGCCGCGCTCCCTGGCCAGCTCCGCGGCTCTTTCCACGGGGAAGATCACCCCCGTCTCGTTGTTGGCCCACATGAGGCTCACCACCGCCGTGTCCGGGGTCAGGCTCTCCCGGTAGTGATCCATGTCGAGGTGCCCCGATGCATCCACGGGCAGCTCGGTCACGCGGTATCCCCGTGTAGCCAGGTCGGCGCAAAGGGCCCGGACCGCCGGATGCTCCACGCGGCTGGTGACGATGTGCCGCCTTTCGGGCTGCACCGTCAGGGCCGAACGAATGGCGGCGTTGTCGCTTTCAGTTCCACAGCTGGTGAAGATGATCTCGTCCGGGCTGCATCCGATCAAGGCTGCACACTGCTCGCGTGCGTCCCGAACCTTCGCCGCCACCTGCCCCCCGAAGGAATGCATGCTGGACGGGTTGCCGAAGAAATCGTGGAGGTAGGGCATCATCGCCTCGATGACCTCGGGCGCCAGCTGGGTCGTGGCATTGTTATCCAGGTAGATGGTCCTCATGACGCCACCTCCTCGACCACGAGGTCAGGCCATACCAGCTCCCTCAGCTTGGTCTCCACGAAAAGCTTCAGGGTGCGATCCACCGCCTGGCAGGAGGCGCACATCCCGCGTGTGGCTACCAGCACGCGGTTTCCAATGACATCCACCAGTTCGATGTCCCCACCGTCCAGCTTCAGGGAGGGTCTGATCTCCCGATCGATGGTCTCCTCGATCATCCTGATCTTCTTGATGTTGGACAGCGCCGGCCGAGCCGGCGGGTGGGATTCCATCTGGCCCCGGGCCCTCCGAATGAGCTCCTGAATGGCCTCGTGACAGGAGGCACAACCTCCGCCGGCCTTGGTGTAGTTCGTCACATCCTCGACGGTGGCCAGGTTGTTCTCGATGACCGCCCGCTCGATTTCCTTGTCCGTGATGCCGAAGCAGTGGCAGACGACCTCGCCCTCCTCAGCCTTGGACGGCCTTCCCCTGTAATGGTCTATGGCCTTTTCGAGGGCTTCGCGGCCCATCACCGAGCAGTGCATCTTCTCCTGAGGCAGCCCACCAAGGTATTCGGCAATGTGCTGGTTGGTGATCTCTTCAGCTTCCTCCAGGGTCAGCCCCTTGATCATCTCGGTCAATGCCGAGGCCGTGGCAATGGCGCTCGCACATCCGAAGGTCTTGAACATCGCTTCCTTGATGCGTTTGTTCTCGTCGAGCTTGAAGGTCAGCTTGAGTGCGTCGCCGCAGGCGATGGAGCCCACCTCGGCCACGCCGTCAGGATCCTCGACTTCTCCAACGTTTCGCGGGTTCAGGAAGTGCTCTCTGACTTTGTCCGTATATTCCCACATCTTTCATCTCCCCCGTCATCATGGTCGACTATTGGAAAGGCTTATAATCATACAGCGATATGCACTATAATGGGTGCACAAGCAATGTAATACCAGCCCGTGCGGATGACCAGCCGAACGCAATTCAAAGAGAGGTGTCGAGCACATGATCATCGAACAGATCGAAGTCGGTAATTTCGCGGTGTTTTCGTACCTGTTGGCCTGTCCCAGGAGCGGTGTGGGCGTGGTCATCGATCCCGCGGCCGAGGTGAAGCGGATATTGGCGGTGGCCGAGGAAAAGGGAGTCACTCAGATAGAATTCATCATCAACACACATTGCCACGCCGACCATGCAGGCGGAAATCGGGAGCTCAAGGAGAGATCAGGGGCCAGGATCCTGGTTCACCGCGAGGACGGAGAACGGTTGGCGAACCCGTCGGACTTCATCCTGCAGATCTTTCAATGCGAAGCTTCGCCGCCGGCGGACCTGCTCCTCGAAGACCACCAGGTCATCCAGTTCGGCGAGGAATCCCTGAAGGTGATCCACACTCCGGGCCACACTCCGGGCGGCATCTGTCTCTACACGCCGGGCTATGTCATCACGGGAGATACGCTTTTCGTTGGAGCCGTCGGGCGAACGGACCTGCCGGGTGGATCCCATGAGCAGATGATCCACTCCATTCGCACGCGACTGCTGAGCCTGCCCAAGGAAACGATCGTGCTGCCCGGCCACAACTACGGATCGGCCCCCCAGTCCACCATAGCGAGGGAAGAGCGGTTCAATCCGTTCCTCTCGTGAGACTTCAGAACTGCCGCCCACGGGGGGCTTCTCGACCTTTCCGGAGGCCCCTCTCCCGTTACTTGTTCTTTCTCCAGTGAGGATGCACGATCTTGAATTTGCGGATCTTGTAATTCAGTGCCCTCGGGGTGATCCCCAGATGCGCGGCGGCGTGCTTCTGACTCCAGAAATTGGCTTCCAGAGCCCGAAGGATCAAGCTCTTCTCGTGATCATCCAGAGACCTGGGCTCCTGTTTCGGAAGCACAGCGGGCACAGCGGGCGCTGAGGCGACCTGAGAAGGAGCCACCTCCGGGAGGGTGACGCTGCCCCGCTGAATGATACCGCTCTCCTCGAGGAGCACGGCCAGCTCGATGACATTGGCCAGCTGTCGGATGTTGCCGGGCCATCCGTAGTCTCTGAAGGCTTCCAGGACCTCGGGAGAAAAGCCTGAAACCGGCTTCTTCATCTGCCGGCAGCTCTTGCCGAGCAGATGACCGGCAATGCTCTCGAGGCATTTCTTCCTTTCCCGAAGCGGAGGCAGATGCACCCGGGCCACATTGATGCGATAGTACAGGTCTTCCCGGAACTTGCCCTCCGATATCAGGTCCTCCAGGATTCGGTTGGTTGCGGCAATGATCCGGACATCCACCCGCAGGGTCTGGTTTCCGCCAACCCTTTCGAAGGACTTGTCCTCGAGCACCCTGAGGAGCTTCGCCTGCAGATTCGGGCTCATTTCGCCAATCTCGTCCAGGAAGACAGTCCCGCCGTTGGCCTGCTCGAAACGGCCCACCCGCGTCTTCACGGCACCCGTGAAAGCCCCTTTCTCATGGCCGAACAGCTCACTTTCCAGCAGTGTTTCCGATATGTTGGCACAGTTGATCTTGATGAAGGGCTTCTTCCTGCGGCAGCTGTTGAAATGGACCGTGCCCGAGAGAAAGCTCTTCCCCGTTCCCGTCTCTCCCGTGATCAAAATCGTGGAATCAGAACCGGAAAGCTTCTTGAGCATGCCGATCACATGCTTCATCGACGGGGACTCGGCCACGATGGAATCGAAATCGTAAAGTACGTCCTGCTGCCGCCTGAGATAGTCCAGCTCGTTCTTCTGGCTCTGGTGCTCCAGTGCCCGATCCACCGCAAGCCGGATCTTCTGGTCGGAATAGGGTTTGGGCAGGTAGTCGAAGGCGCCGCACTTGATAGCCCTCACGACCAGGTCGGCACGGTCGATGTGGCTGGTCACAATCACCGGAGTGCTGGGTGACACTCTGCAGATCTTCTCGACCAGCTGGACTCTTTCATCGGCAATGAGGTTGAAGAGAATGACATCGAAGGCTTCGCGGGTAACCTTGGAGAGCACGCCGGCCTCGCCGTCGGGCCAGACCAGGCTCTCGTGCGCCTTCCCCAGTCCGCGCAGCAGGACATGCTGCCACTTGCTGTCCTGTTCGATGATGAGGACTCTCGCCATACCAGTCATCCCCGCCAAGAGGGCTCTGTGTCGAGATCAACATTGGGACCTTTACACAGCCAAGGCACTGATCCCTGTACTAAGATACAGACGATCCTCCGGAGGTTCAATGATTAACCTCCATCGGGATGTTTGGCGCTCAATGCTTCGGGGGCAGAGACGCATCAGGGGGGGAGCCCCGGGTTCGTGACCGGTACTCCGTCATGGAGTGGCCAGGCTGATTCACGATGACTTCAGAGCGTTAAAAAAAGAAGGGCCTCCCCTCCCGCACGGGGAGGGAAGACCTTGAGGAGCGCTCAGTCCCTTCTCGGTCAGAGAAAGGAATGAGCGCTGTGGAATGACTTGTTGCGCACTACCTCCTGGGGATGCGAAAGACCGTCTGCTGGATGGGCAGAGCGGCCAGGTTGTTGTCCCTGTCCAGTTCATGGATTTCACCGCTCGGGTCGATTTCGGCGATAACCGTCTGGCCCGCAAGGGTTTTGTTACGATAGCTGAAGGACAGGTTCTTGGTGGCGCCCGGAGCGATATTGCGGATAGGAACGGTCTTGAGCAGCGCGCCCTTCGTCACCCCGCCACCGGACAGGTGAAAGGACACCTTGAAGCTCCCGGATTTGAGGCTGCCATGATTGGCCAATTGCAGCGTGCTCCGGAAGCTCGATCCATCGTAGCTCGAGGTCAGCCAGGCTCCGCTCAAATCCACACCCGCTTTCTTATGGACGGTGACGAGGCAGGTGTCTTCAGACTGAAGTCCATGTCGATCGATCACCGTGAGACTGAATAGGAGCGCTTCAGTGTTTACGGGTATGGCGGGAGCCGTGAACTGAAGGGTCGGAGAGGTCGGATCGACCAGGTCGGCCGGCACGCCCTGGAGCTGCTTCCAGCGATAGGACACGATGCCGTCGTCGTCAAAGGATCCCATGCCGTCCATGACCACCAGGTCTCCCTCGTAGGCCGCGGAATCAGGACCGGCATCGGCGACGGGCGGCTCTTCGGCCCAGGTGACATTCACGATGCAGGCATCGGTTGCCTTGAGCCCCGCGCTATCCGTCACCGTAAGCTCAAACACCAGCGAGGCACCGGCAGCGGTCGGCTCCGGGGCGACGAAGTTGGCCGCGGCCTGGCTCGAGCCATTGATTTGCACCGCTGGACCCTGGGTCTGGGTCCAGGAGTAAGCCACTATCGCTCCGTCGGGATCCCTGGACTGCGAGCCATCCAAGGTCACGTTGGTCCATGCGTCGACCGTTTGGTCCTGACCCGCGCTGGCAACAGGCGGTGCGTTGGCCGCGCTGACATTCACGATACAGGTGTCGGTAGCGGTGACTTTGCTTCCATCGGTGACCGTCAGTCGAAAAGTGAGGGAGGCCGTCCTGGAGCCAACATTGGGAGCCTTGAAGGTTGGATTCGGAGCGGATGGATTGGACAACTTGACGGCCTTTCCGTCCACCTGTTGCCAGAGGTAGGTGAGAACGCCATTGCCCGCGGTGGAGCTGCTCCCTCTCAAGGTGACCAGGGCGCCGCCGGCCACCATCTGATCCGGTCCCGCATCCGCCAGCGGCTTTTCCTGTATCTGGAGGGGCTTGAAACTGACCGTTATGGCTCGGTTGTCCGTGACGGAGTCGAACGTGTAGGTGCTGCCGGGGGTTACGGATTTTCCATCCACCAGCAGACTGTCAATCTCATGGTTTGCGGCGGGTGTGATGGTGAACGTCTGGCTGCTTCCGGAATTCACCTGCACCTTTCCCGAGGGGGAGATGACGCCGCCACTGCCCGAAACACTCGCCGTGATCGTGTAGGTGATCGGTGCGAAGCTCGCCGTGATCCTCCGGTTGCCTGTCACGTCCGTAAATTTGTAGCTCGTTACGGCTCCCACCGACGTGTCGCCTACCACCACGTCGCTCACCCGGTAGCCGTTCGCGGGCGTAATGGTGAATGTCTGGCTGCCGCCGGAATTCACCTGAACCGACCCCGAAGGCGAAATGCTGCCGCCGCTGCCCGACACGCTCGCCGTGATCGTGTAGACAGTGGGGACAACGGGCGCAAAGCTCGCCGAGATGGTCTTCGGCGCCGTCACATCGTTGAAAGCGTAGCTCGTGACCGCCCCAACGGACTGGCCATTCACCAGGACATTGCTCACCTGGTAGCCGTTAGCGGGGTTGATCTGGAAAGTCTGGCTTCCGCCTGAAGTGACGAAGACCGTGCTCACCGGCAAAATGGCGCCGCCCGCCCCAGCCGAGGGGACGATGGTGTGGCAGACCAGCTCTTCGGAGTGGTCGCTTTGATTGTTGGAAGCATCGTAGGCCGTGGCGGCGAAGTAGTAAGTCTTCCCATCTTCCAGGCCGGACCAGGTATAGCTTGTCCGGTTGCCCGCATCCACATTGCTTTGATAACTTCTGCTCGTGTGGCCGTAGTAAAGCCGATAGCCGGCAACGGGGTCCGTGTTGGCATCCCAGGCCAGGGTCACCTGGGCTGCATGAAGGTAGGAAGGTATTGAACAAAGTATGGAAAAGATGGTTATCAGGGTGAGGGTGAATGGGATGAAGACTTGACTTCTTGCGGGCCGTTTCAAAAGCTTGCGCACAGACATTCCAGAACCTCCTTCGTGTGAAGCCGCGGATGATGCAGCCTCATGGTTCTGGAACGCGGCACGAGCCGACCAAGCACCGGAGCAGCGACCCCGGCCCTCAGTCGATGCTGTTCCCCCAGTGCTGAATCAGCCCGGCAACCCTGCTACCGTATCCCGCCGAAGCGGAACTTAGGCCAGTGGCTTTGCGTCCTGCCCTTTCGAGCAGTTTGCCCTTGACAGACTGTCGACCGATGTGAACCCTCGATCAAAAAAACCCAAAAACCAGTTCGGTGAATCCCTGGAAATCCTTGAGCCCTTTTCTCCCTTAAAGAAGGATACATTTCCCCTTCACCGAGTGCTCCAAGGGACATTCCCGTACTGAAACGGATCCAATCCCTGGATGCCCCCCTGGCGGGCCCGATGCCTCGGAATGCTCAGGGCATCACCACTTCTTCGCCTTCATCCAGCCCGGAGAGCACTTCCACCAGGTCACCGCGGTCGGCCCCCAGTGTGATGGACCGTCTTTCCCGGCCTCTCTCCGGATGCCACACGACCACGGCGGGGGGCTGCTCTTCCTGGAGCGCGGCCCTGGGAATCACCATGGGCTGAACCTCGCCTTGCGGGATCCGAACCCTGCCCACCATGCCGTTCGCCAAAGCCCCGTCCGGGGGCAGGGTTATGCTGACCAGGGCCATCCCGGCCGAGGGATCAGTCCGCGGCTGGATTTCACGCAGTTTTGCATGAAATGACCGCCCCAGGGGTTCGATCACCACCTCCAACTCCTGCCCCGGCATAAGGCCCGCGCGAACCGACTCCGGAACATGGACATGAAGCTCGGGGCGAAATGGCGCTTCCATACAGATCAGCGGTTCCCCCGGGATGGCCATGTCTCCGGCATCGACAGCGATTCGGTGAATCTTCCCCGGGAACGGGGCGCGGATCACCGTGTGCTCCAGCATCGATCGCGCCTCACGGACCGCTGTGTCGGCTTGCTGCTTTTGAGCCAGGGATCGGCCTATTTGACTCTCGGTGGCCTGGATCTCGCTCAGCAAGGCACGCAGGCGGGCTTCAACCATTTCCCGCTGCCCCCGGGCATACTCCAATTGCTGCCGCGTTGCGGCTCTGTTCCGGTAAAGCTCCTCATGGCGACGGTAATCGGAAGACACTCGGTCGCGGCTGGCCCTCGCCGACTCGACCTGCGCCCGAACAGCCACGAGACGGGCCCGGCCCAACTCCACCTCCTGTTCCACGGCAGCCCGTTTGGATTCGGCCCGGGCGAGCCGGTCCAGTATTTCGGAATCATCCAGCACAGCCAGAATCGTCGCCGCACTGTCCCGACCTTCCCCGGCCGACACCAGGTCTCCCTCCCCAACGTGCATCTCACTGACCTCCGCCATGATGCGACTCGAAATACAAACCTCGTTCATGGCCCGAACACTCCCCACCTGATCAACCCATGATGTGAAAACGCGGCGCTCGACTCTGACCGTTCCGGGCTGATGATCGAATGGCGCAGGGGCCTCGGATTTCTCGGGCTCGGCTTTCTTGATGAAACTGCGCGACAGCCACACTCCGAAACCGATGAGGATGAACACCACTGCGGCAATCTTGAAGACCGCCCGTGCGGAACCGCCGCTCTTCCCCCTATCGTCGAGATCAATCATCGCGGATGCCTCCCCAGGGTTTCAAATCTTCATGCCCGGCCGTTGCGCCAGTCAACAGTGCTGGAAAATATACTCAACGATATTATATTGTGCAGGTGTTTTTAGAAGGCTTCACCTTTGCGATGCTTCCCTATGCTTCAGGAGGACCGAGATGAACATATCGGAGTACTTTGAAAAGGCCCGTGGCCGTGGAATCCTCGCCACCGCGGATTCCGAGGGGAAAGTGGATATCGCGGTTTACGCCTCACCGCACGTCATGGATGACGAGACCGTGGCTTTCATCATGCGGGATCGGCTCACCCATCACAATCTTCAATCCAACCCGCATGCAGCTTACCTTTTCATGGAAGACGGACCGGGGTATAAAGGAGCTCGTTTGTTTCTGAGCAAAATCCGGGAAGAGCAGGACAGTGTGCTGCTCTTCTCCATCCGCCGCAAGGATTACCAGGAAACGGAGGAGCAGAGGGGACCGCTTTTCCTTGTGATCTTCAAGGTCGACAAGGTTCTCCCCTTGATCGGAGCCGGTAACCAGTAAGGCTTTGCCCTGGAACCTCTCACCGTCGTGACTCCCCAGATGAGGCCCGTGTGATGCGGGCCTCGTGACTCGATTCCATCAGGAGGAAAGAGATGGCGCCTTCTCAAAATGTTTCGACGACCCTGGCCCGGAGGATCGAGGAATCTGCCGGCAAGCATTCCGTTTTTGAGGATGCGGCCCGCACCCTGCCCATACCTGTGTGCTCGGAGGTGTTGGGTCAGGACGGCAGAATCAGACCCGTCGTGTTCAAGGAATCGGTCACCATACTCAAATGCAAAGATCCGGAAGGCGCTGAAAAGACTTTTTCCAGAACGATGGCCAGGCACCGTAACATAGTATTGGAGGCGGTGCCGTCCGAAACGCTTCACCAGGTAACGGGAAAGCGGGTGGCGGTGCTCTTTTCGGGAGGTCCGGCCGCAGGGGGACATAACGTACTGGCCGGACTCAAGGCGGTCCTCGGAAAGAACAACACCCTTCTCGGCATCCGCAAGGGTCCCAAGGGTCTCCTCAATGGAGATGTCTTCGAGATTTCCACGGAGGGCATCAAGAAGGTCTTCAATACCGGAGGGTTCGATTTTCTGGGGACGGACCGGACCAAGATCAAGACACCCGAGCAGTTCCGAAAAGTCAAGGATACCGTACTGAAAAACAAGCTGGACGGCCTCATCATCGTGGGCGGCGATGATTCCAACACCAATGCCGCTTTCATTGCCGAATACCTCGAGCGCGAGGGAGTCAGGTGCAGCGTCATCGGCATCCCCAAGACCATCGACGGGGACATGGCCGTCGGCGATCTCCTGCCCATCTCGTTCGGCTACGACACGGCGACCAAGGTCTTCTCAGAGCTCGTGGGCAACCTGAACCAGGATGCCGCCTCGGCGGTGAAATATTACCATTTCGTGAAGCTGATGGGGCGAACGGCCAGCAAGATCACCCTTGAGGTGGCCTTGCAGACGAAGCCCGCCATAGCCCTCATTTCCGAGGAGATCGCCGAGAAGAACCTGTCCCTCGATCAACTGGTGGACCACATCGTTCGCATCATCGCCGAGCGGAGGCTCAAGGGGATCAACCACGGCGTGGTGCTGGTACCGGAAGGCCTCATCGAGTTCATTCCCGAGATGGGACGACTGATCAAGGAGCTCAACAAGGTTCTGGCCGAGTACGAGACGGACATAAAAGATCTCCCGACCCTCAAAAACAAGCAGGAGTTCATTTACCCGCGACTCTCGCCTCAATCCGCCCAGCTCATGGCCTCACTTCCCGAAGAGATCGAGGAGACGCTCATCCTGGACCGGGACGATCACGGAAATGTCAAGGTCTCCCAGATTGAAACGGAGAAGCTGCTCATCGAGAAGATACGCTACAAAGCCTCCGAGATGAAGCGGCACACGGACCGATATTTCGGTGCGGGGGAAGGCAAGATCCCCGCGACACCAGACCAGATCGAAAAGTTCAAATCCTACACCCTTTCAACCCAGTCTCATTTCCTGGGCTACGAGGGCCGAAGCGGAAAGCCCACGGCGTTTGATGCGGCATTCACGTTTCTGCTCGGGCTCACGGCGGGCTCCCTCGTCCTGGACGAGCGAACCGGCTACATGGCGGCGGTCACCGATTTCGACAAGGGAGGGAGGATACTCGGTCTTCCCCTTGCCGGCCTCATCCAGTGCGAGGAGCGGAAAGGCAAGGAAGAACTGGTCATTGAGAAGTCCCTGGTGCGGACGGACTCCCCGTCGTTCCAGTTCTACGCCCAGCATCGGGACCACTGGGCCAGGGAAGACCTGTTCAGCAGCCCCGGCCCCATTCAGCACTGGGGGCCCACCGCCAGGCAACTGCCCATTCTGGTCAGCCTGGACCAGGGATACGAGGATTTCACCACGTTCAACCTGGGAGCGGAATGCCATGTGGAGTTCGAGTGAGGCGCGGAGGGCATCGCCCTCGGGGGGATGGGAGTGGTAGCCCGTCACAGGCCGTTGCCGAAGGGGTCGACCGAAGACGCTCGGAGGCTCAGCGCCTGAGCTTTTGAATGACCATTCGAGACGCACCCGTCGCGGGACCACCGGCCTCAGCCGGAGTACGCTCACTGAAGGCCACGCCTTTATAGTTCTCACGGAGAGACACCGATGCGAACGGGCCCTTGATGGAGGTCCCGGCGAATATGTTCCCATGCACTTTCACGGCCGGGCTTTTTGCATCCCCGGCTGCCCAGTCGGTCATAACGGAAAGCTCATTGTTCAGCTGAGCGATACGCTCCTCGATCTCGCGGATCCGCTCCTTGCGCTCGGATATGAGAGACTTGAGCTGATCCTCCTCCTCCAGAAGGGCGTCCAGTCTTCGGGCAACCTCCTGGAACTCGGCTTCCATGGAACCCAGTTCTCTCCCGAGGGAAGCAGCCTCCTCGGCAAACCCCGCCTCCTCGGCATCCGCGATCCGCTCCTGGTGGCCACGCTGCTGCCTCAGGGCGCGGTCCTGCTCCTGGGCCAGCTCACCAATCTGCTTTTCCACTTCCGCAAGCCTCTGCCTGGGGGGGGCCATCTTGGCCCGCTCCCTTTCGGACTCCTCGCGCTCCGCCGTCAGCATCACTTTGCAGGCTTCGGCCTGCCTTTCCACAATGGGATCGAAGCCGATTCCCAGAGCGCAAGGCTTCGAGCGTTCCGAGCCGATGTGCTGTGCCTCGATTCCACGCCGAGCGACAATGGACGATGAGAGAACCGTTCCGCGCCGCGCGATGCATCTGCCCGACGTGCTGATGCGCGAGTCCACGATGCCCCTTTCCACGATGACATCGCCCATCGCCTGAATATGGGACGCATGAATGTGCATGCCCTTGACGGAGGCCTGAGTGCGAATCCTGGCCCCCAGAATGCCCCCGAACACCATGACATCGCCTTCGATATCGATTTCGGCCTTGCCGATCTCCCTGGCGATGAGACTCCCACCCCTGACCTTGAATCCGTCCTGGACCACCCCACCAACCAGGATGCTCCCCGCAAAATCAATGTTTCCCGTCTCGAAGCTGACGTCACCCATGATGACCAGCTCAGGGAGCACCGAAAGCCTGCCATAGGCTGAAATCTGCGGACGCCCATCGACATTCGCCACCGCCTGCAGCTTGTCCTGAGAAAACACGACCCCGGAACCCACCAGAATGGGCAGATCCCTGGCCTCCCTCACGGGGATTTCCATTCCATAAACATCCACGCCTTCGATACCCTGAGTCGACGGCGTTTTCACCGCAAGGACATCACCCTTGCGGACCTGGGGAATCATGCCGCGGTCCTTCAAATCGACGACATCGACAATATCATCCCGAGCCTCATCTTCCTGGAGCTTGGGATCGATGAGGACCCGGATTTCGGCGGATCGCGGCTGCTCAGGCGGGATCCCTCGAGCCACCTCGAAGACGCCCCCCTGCCCCCCACCACTTTGGATAATCTCCAGAAGAGCATCGTCGTCGAGAATTCCGAAAACGATCCCCTTGGATCTCAGAAACGCGCTCAAGTCCTGGGGACCGAGGCCGGGGGGGAGCTTCCTGTTCAAACGGATTGAAGCGCTGAGGCGGTCAGGAGTGACCTGCAATTCGATGAGGGACTCGTCGATCCATGGCGAGATGCGAAGCCCCTCCGATTCGGAAGGCGGCTGCCCGGCCTGAAAGTCCACCTCCGCAGGCGGGAGGGGCTTCGGCTGCTCCGGCTCCGCAGCCTCTATCTCGGAGCGCGTTTTCGTGGGTGATTGCCCGCAGCGGACTACGGCGGCATTGATGGCCTTAAGCTGCCGGGAGCCGATGAGGCCCCTCTGGTGGAGAAGCTCGCCCAGGGCCGCGAAATGCCCCTCTTCCCTGTAGAGCTTCGACTGGTGTCGCATGGCCTCGTCGATGTCTCCCTGGTTGACGAGGCCGTTTCGGAGGGCGATTCTGGCAAAAAGCCGGTCGGGTTTTCGGAGAATCGCGAGGGCCTGGGCACGTCGCAGGAGCTTCAACTGCCTGCCGGAGATCGATTTCAGACGCAGCAGCAAGTCACCCAGGGCAGCGAATTCGCCCGTGGCTCTCTGCTCCCGCTGGAGAGCAAAAGCTTCTTCAATTTGATCCTCGGTCACCATCCGGTGCTTCAGCGCCAATCTGGCGAGAATCCGGTCCTCCTCGGCGTCCGTCCGTGAATCAACCTGCTGCCTGGAATGGTTTTCGCCTGAAGCCATGGGACCAGCTCCTCACCCGTCGGAGAGGGGATCATGCCGGTATTCTCCTCTGTCTGCCTATGGAAAGATCATGAATCGGTATCAAGATATCGGCCATTTCACGGATTTTCTTCGCACTTTCAAAGGCGGCAATGGCGTCGATGTGAACTCCGGGAGGGACTGCCGGCGCATTGGGCGGAAAATTCATCTCGTTGCAGCAGAATCCCGTGATGACGGCACGACCTGCAGCGGTCTGTATCGAGACCGACTGCCCCCCTGGAGTGTGGCCGGGAGAAAAAATGAGATCGATGCCATCCCGAAAATGCACATCCCCTTCGACGCATTCCACATCAAGCCCGTCCAGAAGATCGGGATAATAGCGGTGGTCGAGGGGATGGGGATTCTTGAAAAAATCGTATTCGGCCTGCTGCACGATGATCCTGGCGTTGGAGCACTTGTAATCGTTTTCGCAGTGGTCGTTGTGCAGATGTGTATGAATAATGATATCGATATCTTCGGGTTTCAGTCCCACCGTGTCCAGAGCCTCTTCGAACTCCAGGATGTCGAGCCCGTACTCCAGACCTACCGATTCAGGGACCACGAACTGCTCGAGGCCGGTATCCACCAGGATCCGCTCCTTGCCACCCTCGATCACAAAAGAGTAAATCGGGATCCAGATGCGCTTTCCATAACCGCGAAGGTAAGTCATGATCCCTTGATCTGTCTCGTTGGCGCCAATCACCAGCGGTCGAATCACGTATTCCATTGGAGCCTCCCCTCGATCATTTTCCGAGCAATGTGCTTGATGCGTTACGAATGAAGGCAGCAGGACGGATGCACGCCATGGGCGTAATTCCGGGGCATCATACCCTTGAGTTAGAGCGTCCAAATTGGCTTTCGACTGTTGCCCGGTTCTTGACCCTCCGGGCTCGGGACGAGGCCAAAAACGGGACACGAAATTCAGGCGATTTTGCCACTTTTTGGACGACCTACCCTTGAGTCGGTGCACTCCATACAACACGCTCGCATTCTTCATCGAAGATGCAAGTTTAATGTATGTTCTTTGGAACGATCTCTTATACCATGAACGACACCGTCTTTTCCAGCCCACAACATACAACGAGGGAACTGAATTGCAGCGTCCCGCGATCTGAAGATTTTCAGGTTAAGATGTAACCATATTAACACACTACCTTCACCAGATCTTCACGGAACGGTGTCATGATCCCACGCGCCTGCTTGGTGATCCCATGATCATTTCCACCCACCAACCCGAGGAAGAGGCAGACATCATGCGGTGGCTATTGGTCTCGGCAGCCCTCGTTCTCAGCATCAGACAGCTAATCTCCATTGCCCTCCAACTGCGCTCGGCCAGGAACTATGACGAGCATATGCCCGACCTGGAGGGCATCATCTCCACGGACAGCCCGTAAGAACACCCAGACCCTTCGTTACGGCATGGACATCCCCCGTCTGCGGATTATCGCCCTATAAGGCTGGGGGACCGCCGCATCCACTCGATGCTCCAGCTGTGAATCGCGTCGTCTCACGCGCTCAAAGACAACAAGGGACTTGCATTTCCGAGGACGGTGAGTCAGATTAATCACGTGTGCATAAATCTTCGCCTTTTTCCCTTGGTCCGGAACGTGATGACATGGCTGCCAAGGTCAATCTCCTCGATGTGTTTCACGGCAGGAAGAGCATGCTGATGGCATTGGGCCTCAGCGTGCTCGTATTTCTGTTGCTCGAGCTGATCATTTTCACGTTGTTTGCCGCCACCTCCGGAGAACAATCGCGCATAGAGGTGCGCGACAAAGCGGGCAGGAAGATCTACGACGTCCCTGGAACGACCCTCTCTCAAATCAATTTCTCGTATTTCGAAAGGAAATATGGAGACCTCGCCAACTACGACGTGGAGGTCAAGACCATCCATAATCCTTTTCCCGTTCGCGCCTGGGTTTCCGCCTCGGTTGGCGTGCCCATGGTCCTCATTCTTCTCATTTCTTACCTGGTCAAGGTCTACCTGACCCTCCTCCAGGGCGGCGAGCACCCCGGCACGGAAAACACCCCCGTTCCTTACGAAAAGGTGCACCCGTTCATCTCCTGGTCCCTCTTCTTCACCAGCTCATCCATTTTCCTGATGGGGACTGTCATCGCCGCGCTGGCGCTGGTTTTCTGGATGGTTCCGAGCTTCCTCGGAGAGGTGGTCGTTTTGGGCGCATCCGCCGTCAAGGAAGGCAGCCGGGGCTTTCAGTGGGCTGCCGTCTTCTTCGCGTGTCTCATGGTGTGGGTCGTTTACCTGCGGTACCGTCTTTCCAGACGGATGATGGATTACCATTACCGCCTCGAACAGCAGCGTTTGGAGCAGCAGCGCCATCGAACCGAACAACTGCCGCCCGACACGATGGAGACCGTCCTTCAAACCCGCAAGGAAGCATGATTGAGCCATGAGATGAAACCCTCGGCGACCGTGTGAAAACGAGGCGGCGCAGTGGGGCTTTCGTGCGATTTTAGATTCTCATGACCTGCGCATTTTGGCGCCATCCTTGACAGCCCTCGCTCCATCGGAACCACCGCTCTCCGGAAGCCTCGGCCTCATTTGTTGGAATGTATTAGAATTATTAGAATATTACGGTTAGTATTGCGATTCCCGCCTTGGAGCGTGTAAAAGAGCCTCTAATGGTCGCCTGGCGTTATTCCGGCGAAGCTCGGAATCCAGGATGCTCGCTGGCTTCTGGACTCCGAAAGCCGGGGTGGAAGCACGCCGGGGTTTTCCGAACACCCTCTCAGCAGCGGTGCATTTGCACCAATTCCCCCGGTGATACAATCGGTTTTCGTTGACTGGGAGAAGCCTTCGGCCCCGCCGAAAGGGTGCTGATGGCAGGCTGTGCGAGTTGGTTTGACACTAACACTCAAGAGCATTCCCTCGACAGGGGGATTTAAGGAGAGAGGATGGATCAGTACAGATGGCCACAACCTGGAGGAGAGAAGCCCGCGTGGGTGGATAAGGCCAGCTCAATCATCGAGCGCTACGGCAACTACGCCTATCTGGGTGCTGCCGTGGTGGCCCTGCTGCTTTGGCTTGCCACCGGCTTTTACATCGTCAGTCCCGGAGAGCAGGGGGTGGTGCGCACGTTCGGACGCCACTCCGCAACCACCGACCCCGGCCTCAATTACCGCATTCCCTGGCCCATCCAGACGGTGGACGTGGTGAACGTCGCCAGCATCCGTCGAACGGAAATCGGCTTCCGCACCACCACGGGGCGGCCCGTGGCGATGCTGGAGGAATCCCTCATGCTGACCAAGGATGAGAACATCGTGGATGTTCAGGTCCTGATCCAATATCGAGTCAAGGACCCCGCCGCTTATCTCTTCGGGGTGCAGCGGCCGGACGATGTCCTGGCGAGCGCGGCCGAAGTGGCGCTGCGCAGCAGTGTGGGGCGCATGCGCATCGATGACGTCATCACCGAGCGGCGTGCCGAGGTTCAGTCGGAAACCCAGTTGTTTCTCGAGCGGCTTCTGGACAGTTACGGGACCGGCATCCTGGTGACCGACGTTCGCCTGCAGGTGGCGGACGCCCCCCAGCAGGTGCGTGACGCGTTCCACGAAGTCGTGCGCGCGAGGGAGGACAGGGAGCGACTCGTGAACGAAGCCCAGGCTTACATGGAAGACATTCTGCCACGTGCGCGGGGCGTCTCACGCCAGATCCAGGAAGAATCCATCGCGTATCGAGAGGAACGGGTGAGGAGGGCCCGGGGCGAGGCCAGCCGCTTCAGCCAGGTTCTCGAGGAGTATCGACGCGCCCCCGACGTGACCAGGGAGCGCATGTATATCGAGTCCCTCGAGGAAATCCTGGCCAAGCCCGGCAAAGTCCTCATGAGCCAGGGTGCGGACGGCGGCAGCGTCCTCCCCTTCCTCCCTCTGCGCGGCATGCAGACCTTGTCCGGAAGCTCCAGGTCGGAAGCCGGAGGGTCAAAGAGCATCCAGGATCCCGCGGATGCCGCCAGGCATGATGCGGCAACGAGGACGCCGCTCCAGCCCCCAACGACTCCCCAACGGCCCCGATAAGGAGGTGCCCCCATGACACAGATGAAGCAGCCATCCTGGCCCTTTTCCGTCGCCATAGTCGTTGTGGTCGCCATCGCGGCCCTGCTGAGCCAGAGCGTGGTGTTGGTCGATGAATCCAAGCAGGTCATCATAACCCAGTTTGGAGAATACCGCCGCACCATCAGCGAGGCCGGCCTGAACTTCAAGCTCCCTTTCATTCAGAACGTGACCTATCTGGAGCGGCGCCTGCTGTCCACGGATGCGCTCTCGCAGGAGTACCTCACGGCGGACAAAAAACGTACCGTGGTGGACCATGTCACGCGGTGGCGCATCACCAATCCACTCCAGTTTTTCGTCACGGTGCGTACCGAGCTTGGAGCACGGGCAAGGCTGGACGACATCGTCTTTTCCGAGCTGCGGCGTGAGCTGGCCGTGCATAATCTGGAGAATGTCATCGCGGAGCAGCGCGAGGTGATCATGGAAAGCGTTGCAGCGTCCGCGAGGCAGCAGGCAGCCAGCTTCGGAATTGAAATCGTGGATGTTCGCATCAAGCGAGCCGATCTCCCCCCAGCCGTTCAGGAGAGCGTCTTCAAGCGAATGGAGGCTGAGCGCAAGCGGGAATCCGCCAGATATCGAGCCGAGGGTGATGAAAGGGGAGCAAGAATCCGGGCGGAAGCCGAGCGCGAAAGGTCGGTGCTTCTCGCCGACGCTCGGGAGCAGGCTCAGCGCATTCGCGGCGAAGGCGACGCCCAGGCCATAGCCATCTATGCGGAGGCATTGGAGAAGGACCCCGAGTTCTACACGTTCACCCGCAGGCTGGAAGCCTACAAGAAGGTGCTCGGGGCGGAGGACGTGCTGGTGCTGGACAGCAATGCGGAGTTCTTCAGATACCTGATGAGTCATCGCCAGTCCGGCAAAAACTGATCGGTACCCCGGCCTGACAAGCCGGCTGAACCTTCGCGGAGAATAGACTTCAATCAGCTCGGGGGGCGCACGCCGAGGGATCGGACGAAGGCAACGATCCTCCAGCGGTCCATGACCTGGATGGTGGTGGCCAAAGCCGGCTGTCGGCCGCTGCCCCCTATTCCATAACTGATGTGCTGGAAGAGCTGTCCTTCGGACTCGGACTGAACATGAGGGCTCATCAAATCCGTCGGGAGGGGGGCGAAGCTCTGCCCGACGGTGCCGTTGCCGTCATACGCCTTTCCGTGGCATTGCTGGCAGTAGGTGAGATAGAGCTTCTTTCCGGCCTCCACAACGCCGGGATCCCCGGCGTCCAGGGGCGACTTGAGGGCATCGGGGCTTGCCGCTCGAAACAGGGCCTCTCCCCCGCCGACGGGCACCAGGCCGGCTTCCATGACGAGTATGGGCTTTTCATAAGGGCGCACGGCGGGAGTCTCCCGCATCCTTCCATACGGGAAGTTGTTGTCGTAGGTCATCAACAGATGGTAAACGACCGTCACCACAACCAGTAAAATCGCGGGGATCAGAAGCTTTTTCATCTACTCCCCCTTGTCTCCTCTAACGTGCTGCGGATGGGGCATCGGGGCATAGATGGCATAGGGAGATTCCCCCGGGACGTCGGGAACAGGGCGATAGTCCCAGGTGGGCTGCCCCAGGTCCCCCACGAGCCAGAAGGTGAACATGCCCTTGGCCAGGATCAGCATCAGGAGCCCGATGATCACGAGCCAGGTCTTGCGGGCCGATTGACTTTCCACACTGGATTCCATCCTAGATCTTCACTCCGTAAATTCCATGAGCCAGGATATACCCGACGCCCCAGAGGACCGTCCCGAGAATGACGAGGGTGAGGATGAGCGGAAAGGGAGCGTCACGCTCCTCGATGTCCGATGGATACGTGCCAACAACCCTCTTCTTGCGCTCCTCGGAATCCTCCCCGCGGAAATGGGTGTAGCCCAGGGCCAAAGCCAGGAGCAGCACCGCGATGAATGCGGGAAAGAGGTACAGGATGAAATGCTGGAGGTTCAGAAGCTCAAAAAGTCGCATCCTTTCATTCCTTCATGATGGCAGCCCGAAATTCGCCGAAAAAGCATTCCCCGACACGGGCTTCCGGTCCCGGAGTTTTTGGGCTGTTTCGGCAACGCCACTCCGAAGTTCCCGGGAACCGCGTCAGGGGACCCGAAGCAGTGAGAAGATCAGGACGGCCCCGCTGGCCAGCAGGCCCGAGCAGGCCAATCCCAGCAGGGCATACGCCTCCAGCCGGTTCATCCTGGAAACCCTCGCCGGCCCACGGTCCGTGTCATCTCCCAGCGGCAGGTATCGTGCCCGCTGCTGGTCGCTGAACTGCCCGTTTCTGAATGCCCACAGGAAGACCACGAGACTGACCACAAAACCCGCCGTCATGTAAGCCATGAAATACGGAAAATACATCTTCTGCTCCAAGGCTCAGGGCTCGTAAGATGCGTCGATGCCGCGGGGCTCGGTGTTGGCGTCGGACTGGTTGATGAAATAGACCGCCACGTAGTTCCCCACATCCCAGATCTTCTCCGACTCCAGCTCTTTCTTGAAGTACGGCATTGCCGACCCGGTGATGCCGTTCATGATCTGGTAGTACAGGATGCCTCCGCTGATGCCCCGGTCCTTGAGAATGGTGAAGTTGAAGGGCGGTGGATAGAGCCAGGGCTGTGCCGGCCCCATGCCGTCGCCGATGGGCCCGTGGCACCCGATGCACGCATCCTGGTAGATTTTGTGCCCCCGGGCCAGCCCCGCTTCCGTCGTGGGATAAGGGTTGGGAATCATCCGCCAGCCCTCGGGAACATGCTCGGCAAGCCACCTGACGTTATGCTCGGGTCCCGCCTCGTAAGCCTCGACGACCTTTGCCTTCCAGGTGCGCTGGCGCTCCATGCGCCGGTCGGCGTCTTTCAGGCCAAGGCTCTGGATGTAGGCCGTAAGGAGCTTGAGATTCTCCATCCCGAGCCATTCGAAGGGCGGCATGATGGAATTGGGGCGCGTGTACCGCGGGTTGATGAAATGGGCGATGTGCCAGTCGTCGGAACGCTCCCCCCCTTCCTGCGACAGGTCCACGCCCGTGCGGGCCGATCCCAGAAGAATCGGTGAATCTCCGGCATAATCCCCGGCCTGGGCGATCCTCTCGGCCCCGTGGTCCCAGTCGATGCTCCGGATGGACTGACTGTGGCAGTACACGCAGCCGTTGGCCATGTAGATCTTCCGGCCGGCTTCCTCCTGGGCGGTTCGTGACCGAAAAATCTCCGAAGGGGTCTTATCCATGGTGGCCCAGGGCCAGAAAACCACCATGAAGGTGATGGTCAACAAAATGGCCAGGGAGCCCACCACGATGGCGGACGGTGTCATCTTCTGTGTCATGGTGCTTCAACCCTGGAACGGGAGAACAGGGTTCTCGCGATGTTATAGAGTCCGATATAGGCTCCCGAGGCGATGAGAAAACCGATGCTGACCCGGAGAATGTAATACAGGTGAATCTCCGGCAGAACGCGGTAGATCGTTTCGCCGTTGAGCCATGCATTGCCCTGGATCAGTCCCACGATGGTCAGCACCACGGTGAAACCGCCCACCCCGATGAGCACCAGCCAGTACTGCAGATCCGCCAGGAAACGGCTGTAGAGCGGTCTTCCGGTGATTTGGGGCAGGATGTGGTACAGCCCGCCCAGCGCAATCATGCCGGCAAACCCGAGCACGCCGATGTGGGCATGCCCCACCACCCAGTTGTTGAAGTGAGTGACCCGCTGAACCTGGGGCAGCGCCATCATGGACCCCTGGATGCTCACGAAAAAGTACATGATGGTCCCCGTGAACACGAACTTGCCCGCGATGTCGGCGTGAATCTCCCCCAGTTTGTCCCTGGCCGTGTACCAGATGTTGATGAGGAAGACCATGACTGGAATCACCATGGCCACGCTGTCCACAATGGCAATGACCTTGAGCCACGTCGGCACCGGGACCTGCAGCAGGTGGTGCGTGCCGATGTGCGTGTACACCACCAGGAGGCTCCAGAAGCCGAGGAGACTCAGGGAGTGGCTGTAAAGGGGGGACCGGGTGACCCTGGGAACCACGTAATAGGCGACGCCCAGGGAAAGCGGGGTGAGCAGGAGCCCGAAGATGTTGTGCCCGTAGAACCACAGCAGAATGGCATCGGGAATTCCCGTCAAGGCCCCCGTGTCCGGTCTCCAGATGACATTGCCGATGAAATAGGTCGTGGCCGTCATGACGACGGCGGCGCAGGCGTACCAGATGGAAACGTAGAGGATGGGCTCCCGGCGGTTGCGGACGGTCATGATCAGGTTGTAGGCGACCATGCCGAAGCCCACCACGACCATGACATCCACCGGCCAGATGAGCTCGGCGTACTCGCGAGCCTGGGAGTGGCCCGCCGAGAGCGCCAGGACCCCCGTCAGCACCGTGATGTTCCAGATGAGCACCGTGAGGAGCCCCAGTCTCTCGCTGTACAGCGGGGCCCGCGTGAGCTTCGGAATGTAGTAGTGGGCCGCGGCCAGGAGACCGGGCGTCACGAAGCCGAAGAGAACCAGGTTCACGTGGATGGGCCGGATGCGCCCGAACTGCAGGTAACCGATATTCGCCATGAAATCCGGCGCAATGAGATACCCCGCGGCCAGCATCCCGATGGTCGTCGCCAGGGCGAACCAGGCCGCCGAGGTCAGGCAGAACGCCTTGGCCGTCAGGTAGCTCTCCACTTCTTCAGTGATCTTCAATGCCATTCAGCTGAGTTCCTCTTTGACGCTGGGCTCGACTCCCGGCAATCATCCAAAATATCCTCAATTATGGCAGGAAAGCCAGCAGTCCAGGTTCGCTTTTCGCTCGCGGTGGCAATCGATGCAGAAGTGCATATAAAAGAATTTCCCCCGGATCCTGTCCATGTGCTCGACCTCGCCGTGGCACTCCCGGCAGGCCACCTCCTTCCTGACATGGCGCTGATGGTTGAACACGACGTGCTCGGGCAGATAGTTGGCCTTCTTCCAGGGCGTCGGTGTCTTCGTGTCGTGATAGTGATGTTCTTTCAAAATCTGGGGATGATTGGCAATGATGTACTTGTGGCAGTGCAGGCATTTCTCGACGGGGGGCAGTCCGGGATCCAGAGACCGAGCCGCGTACGGATGGCAGTATTCGCACTGAATGTTCTTGACGTTGACATGCACCCGGTGGCTGAAGGGAATGGGCTGAGCCACCCCGATTTCGGTGCCGGGAGTCCGGTAGAACAGGAACAGAAACGCCACCACGGCAGCGGCACAGAGCACGCTCATGACGATGGGGCCGATATTCCGGGTCAGCGAGATGCGATATCTCCTCGCCAGCAGAAATGCCGCGCCGGCAAGGGCGGTCAGGGTCAGGGTGGTGAGCAGGACATCCATCAGCCGGCCTCCCTCCCTTCCACGCGCGCCAGCTCCGGAAATTCCCTCAGGAAGTAGGCGATGGCCATGAGCATGAGACCGAGAAAGCCCAGGCTGATGACCACGTCACTGATCCCAAGCGGCAGGGAATGGGCGGAGTGACTGAGGGGAGAGCCCAGGAGCAGCAGGTGCTCGAGCCAGATCCCGGCAATGGCGACCGAGCAGAGCACGATCATGAACCGTGGCCTGGTCTTGATCTTCCTGTTCAGAAGGATGAAGAAGGGGGCCACGAAACAGGCGATCAGCACCGTCCACGCCACCGTCCTCCACGGAACCGCCATGGTGCGCTCGATGACGTAGGCGGTTTCCTCGGGGATGTTGCCATACCAGATGACCACCAGCTGGACGTAAAAGAAATCAGCCCAGACCAGGCAGAAAGCGAAAAACAGCTTGCCCAGATCGAGGAACTGGGACTCGGCCAGGCGAAAACCGCTGTCGGGGCTGAGGTGCATGACCGAGGCAAAAATGATGAGCCCCCCGAGACCCACGTAGAACGCCTTCACAAAGGTGTAGGGCCCGAACAGCGTCGAGACCCAGTGAGGGTCCGCGGCCATCACCAGGTCATAGCCGATGAGGCTCAGCACCAGGGCGAATGCCAAAATATAGGCAACGCTGATGGCCCGCATGCGGCAGGCGATCCGTTCCGCATCCACCGGCCCATCCCCTTTGAGGCGCTCCAGGAACGATCGCAGGAATCCCCCTGCTCCATCGGCGGAAGCCGGTTTCAGAAGCAGCGCGTGATACACGTATCCGAACCCCAGCAAATAAAGCACGATGAGTCCAATGCAGTCCCGGGCGAACAGGAAGGGAACGTTGAGCCAGACTTCCTTGCCGTGGAGGTGGGGGTCATGCACCCACGGAAAGACGTGGGAGCCTCCGGCGAAGAGCAAGAGGAAAAGCACGAAGGACACGGGGAAGAACGCCGCGAAAGCCTGCGAGAGCCCCTCCAGGGGGCCGGCCCACCGCGCCCGGACCGTCGTCATGATGACGGAGAAAAGGAGCCCCCCCTGGGCGATGGCCGACCAGAGCAGGAAGTTGATGAGATAGGCCTGCCAGGCGCGCCCCGGGCTCTCACCGAAGGCGCCGTGGACGAAAGTGGCAAATCCGATGACGGTCAGAAGGGCAAAAAGCGTCCAGGTTGAATTCTTCTTCTGCATGACGGTCATCTCGGGAAAGGCCGTTTCTGGTTTCTGGTTCCTGGTTTCTGGTTCCTGCTGCCGGTTCGGGACCTCGGTGGGTCCAGGCTGCAACGGGTATCATCCCGCCGGTGTCCAGCAGGCACGGTCATATGGAGCGCCGAAGCCAGCCCGGAATCACCCGCCGGTATCGAAAGGCCGCGTGTCTCCGCCTTTCTCCCTGAAAAAGGCCATCAGGCGCTCCCGGTCCTCGGCAGTGCACGCGGCCAGGACTCCGAAGTGCTCGCCCGAGCATCGCGGATCGTAGACATCCAGATTCCTCAATCGCGGCAGCCTTGACTGGTGCAGAAAGCCGATGAGATTCCCAAAGATGGCGAACAGGATGGTAAACTCGAATCCCACGATGACGAACGGGATCAGGGCCACGACGGGCTTTCCGCCGACGATGAAGCTCCAGCGGGTGGCCGTGAAAATGGCCAGGGAGAAGCCCGTGAAGAAACCGATGATGCCCCCGACCAGCGTGTACCAGCCGGCCCTGCTCTTCCTGACCTGCATGGCCTCGGCCAGGGCATGACTGGGAATGGGGCTGTGGACCCGCACCACCGGCCAGGCCGCGGACTTCTTCAAATCCTCCACGGCCGCCACGGCCTCGCTCTCCCGTTCAAAAACCCCCATGACGTACGTTTCAGTGGCCATGTCCCCCACCCGGCGCCAGAGTCTCCTTCATCTCCGTCATGGAAACGGAGGGCAGATGTTTGCAAAAGAGCATGAAAAGAAAAAAGAACAGGGAAAAACTGCCCACCATGATGCCGAATTCCACCCACGTCGGCGCGTAGAGTCCCCATGCATGGGGCAGGAAATCGTGGGCGACGCTCCCGATGATGATGACGAAGCGCTCGAACCACATGCCGATGTTCACAACGATGGAGATGCCGAAGAGCCACGGAATCGAAGTCCGGATCCTCTTGAAGAAAAAGAGAACGGGCACCATGACGTTGCAGGTGACCATGATCCAGAATCCGAACGCGTAATCCCCCGTCGCCCGCCACTGGAACGTCTCCATCTCCACGATGTTGCGGCTGTACCAGGCAATGAAGAACTCCGTTCCGTAGGCGAACCCCACGATGAGACCGGTGAAGATGATGGTCTTGGCGACGCTCTCCAGCACGTGCATGGTGATGAGCCGCTCGTAGTGGAAGATCTTACGCAGCGGTATCATCAGCGTCAGCACCATGGCGAGCCCCGAATGGATGGCCCCGGCCACGAAATAGGGCGCGAAAATGGTGGTGTGCCAACCGGGAACGACCCCGAGGGCAAAATCCCAGGAAACGACGCTGTGGACCGATACCACCAGCGGCGTCGCCAGGGCGGCGAAGAAGAGGTAGATCCGCGTGTAGTGGCGCCACTGCTCGTGGGCCCCCGTCCAGCCCAGGGAGAGAACCGTGAACACCTTTTTCCGCAAGCCCTCGGCCCCGTCCCGCACTCGGGCCAGGTCGGGCAGCATGCCCGTGTACCAGAAAAGGGCGCTCACCGTCAGGTAGGTGCTGATGGCCACCACGTCGAACAGGAGGGGCGACTGGAAGTTGGGCCAGAGCTGCCGCTGGGTCGGGATGGGCAGCATGTAGTAAACGAGCCAGACCCGCCCCAGGTGGATGAACGGGAACAAGCCGGCGATGCAGACGGCAAAAACCGTCATGGTTTCGGCGGCGCGGGCGATGGGGTTGCGCCATCCCGCACGAAGCAGATGAAGGATCGCCGAAATGAGAGTCCCGGAGTGCGCGATTCCGACCCAGAAGACGAAATTGATCAGGTAGGTCCCCCAGGCCACCGGAATGTTCTGGCCGCCCACCCCGATGCCCACGGCAATCTGATAAGCCCAGCATCCGGCCCCGATGAGAACCCCGAAAAAGAGCACACCCAGGGCCATCCAGTAGCCGCGCCCCGGCGGCTCCAGGGTATCCAGGACGGTTCGATCGACTTCAGCGAAGGTCAATTGCGACATGCTGTTCTTCTTTGCGCTCTTGGCGCCTTTGCGGTGAGCATGGACCAGCGTCTCTCCACCATGGCTTCAGATGTCCCGCACCACCTTCCTGAGGTAGATCACCGCGGGCTTGGTGTTCAGATACCCCATGATCTGGTAGGCCCTGGGATCGTCCACGAGCCTCCGGACCCGGCTCTCCCGGTCCATGAGGCTTCCGAACACCAACGCCCCCGTCGGACAGGTCTGAACGCAGGCCGGCACCACCTCCCCGTCCCGGATGGACCGCTGCTCGTTCTTGGCCCAGCCGTGAGCCTCCTTGATGCGCTGAACGCAGAACGAGCATTTCTCCATGACCCCCTTGGAACGGACGGTCACGTTGGGGTTCAGCTGCAGCTGCAGGGGCTCGGGCCACTCGTACGTGAACCAGTTGAACCGGCGGACCTTGTAAGGGCAGTTCTGGGAGCAGAAGCGCGTTCCGATGCAGCGGTTGTAGATCTGGGTGTTCATGCCCTCCTTGTTGTGGTGGGGGGCAAATACCGGGCAGACCGATTCACAGGGGGCGTTGTCGCAGTGCTGGCACATGAGCGGCAGGAAGGTCACCCGGGTGAGATCGTCGGGATCCAGGTAGCGCTCCACGCTGAGCCAGGCCATCTCGCGTCCCTGCCGAATCCGCTCCTCGCCCACGATGCCGACGCTGTTCTCGGCATAGCAGGCCACCGCACAGGCTCCGCACCCGATGCAGCGGTCCAGGTCCACCACCATGGCCCACCGGTACTGGTCATGGTCGTGGGGCGGGTAGAAGTCGCGTTTGGGATCGTAGCCCTCTGGAAGGGGCAGCGTCAGGGGAAAGTCCCACATGGTGAGCCCGGCCGGTCGAGGCTTTTTCAAGTCCTCGAGATGCTTCGCGGAAACCGAAAGGACAATCTTCCGGTCGTAGGGGATCCTTGCGCCGTCGGTCCTGGCCAGTCGATCCACATGCCCCGTCGGCTTCAAGTCGGCTCCCGAAACCAGGTGCAGCGGCCCCCCGCTGGCCGGATCGGTTCCGCCGGGAAGCACGAGGAACGGATTCACCCCCTGATCCCTGGCGTAGCGGCCGTACGCCGAATGCCCCTGGCCGATGCTCATCACCAGCACGCCGGGCTTGACGCCGGGAGCATCGTAAACCGGCGCCTCGATTCCGGCCTTCCCCACGGTGATGCGCACCCGCTCCCCTTCCTTGAGACCTTCCGCCCTCAGGGTTTCGGGATTCATCAGAACGGGAGTCTGCCAGGCCACCCGGGTGAGGGGATCGGGAACCTCGCACAGCCACGGACGATTGGCTCCGCGCCCGTCAAAAAACCGTATGGAGGGTGCCGCTATGAAGGTGAAGCCTTTGCGGTCGGCCTCCGGGACTTCCCTCAAGGACTTCAAAAGGGAAGGGTCCGGCTGGAGATCAAGGATTGCCGGCTTCGAAGCTGTTTGGCCCGCCCGAGCCCCTTCGAAAATGCCGCCGCGCTGGAGGGTGTGGAGCCAGTGCATCTCATCCCTGACCGTTGCGTCGGAAAGGAGCCGCGAGACCAGGAAAGCCTTGGCATCGCCCTCGGTCAATTCCTTGCCGCCCGCGGCCGCGGCCAGGACATCGCCCACGTGGGGAGCCTCGGTCAACTTCCCCATGGCCGGCTGCAGAGTCGAAACGATGCCATGCTTTCCGGCATACTCACCCCAGCTTTCAAGGGGCAACCGAACAGGAACCACCAGGTCCGCCAGCTCGCTGGCTTCATCCATGAAACTGCTGAAGGCCACCACGAAAGTGGACGGGTTTTGGAGCACCGATTCGATGACATCGGCCCGGGGGATGGCCTGGACGGGATTGACGTTGTTCAGCAGCAGTACATCCGCCGGCTTGCTCTCCAATGATTCGAGGAATTCCATCACCTCGGACCTCGGAGAAGCCAGCTCGACCCGGTGCCGATGTTTAAAGTCGATCCGGGTCAACGCCGGATCCAGAAGCCGGTTCAGGCAGTTGACGGCCATGTCGGCCCGGGCGCCGGCAGGGCCGGAAGCCGCGGCACCGGTGCCGAGGACCAGCGGTCGCTCGGCATGGAGTAAAGCTTGAACAAGCTTTTCGTAATCCGACCTCGAAACGCCGCTCCGCTCCGCCACAACCTCCCGGGTGAAGGGAGCCGAAACCGCCTCCAGCTCCTGAAGCAATGTCCTGGGAAGCCCCGCGCTGCGGCCCGCTCGCAGACCCTCCAGGATCAGGCCCAGGGCCAGAGCCGCTTCGCTCCCCGGATGGCAGGCCAGCCAGCGATCGGCATTGGCCCCCGTGAGAGACTGAAACGGCGCGACACTGAAAAAAAGCCCCTGGGGACCGTCCCCATGAATGGCGTGCATGGCCTTGAACCGGCGGGCATATTCCACGGGAGACAGCCAGGTTTCCAGGAAATCGGCACCGAAGGAAACCAGAACATCGGCCTCTTCGATCCTGTAGGATGGAAGGCCGCTGATCCCGAACACCGCCGCGTTGGCCGCCTTGAGGGTCTCATAACCGAACGGCTCGAA
>JALOOX010000156.1 GCA_025454175.1 Syntrophobacteraceae bacterium
TCCCGAGGAGCACGAAAAGAGCTTGAGAGGGAAAGACACAGAAAAACTCGGGCCTCAGGAGCTTCGGTGGACGCATCATTCCGCCGGCAGTGCCAGTTCATGGGATGTCAGGGCCACCGGGGGCAGATCGCGGATGGCGGCGGCAGCCTGGATCAGGATCTCTTTTTCCCCAGGGGAGAGGGTGTGGAGATCGCCGCCTTCGAAATACACCATTGCCTTCAGACTCTCACTGGGCTGGAAGCTCCGCCCGTACATGGCGCGGGCTGCAGCGAGCCCCGCGGCCAGGTTGACCCCCGCCTCCAGCATGGCGGCCACATCCCGGTAATCCTTTGCTTCAATGCGCTGCAGGATCACCTTGACCTTGGTTGCCATCAGGTCTTCAAGGGAGGCGACCTGCAATATGCCGTCTTCCGTCAGTTCGGGCTCGCCAACACGCCCCATGCCCACTGCGCCGAAAAATGAGACTTTCACATGCCCCCGGCTTGTCGGACCGCTCGAAACCAGCAGGGAGAGAGTATCGCGGCTTTCCTGGATGACCAGGGACCCTGCAGTGAATGAAAAAGAGCTTCCAATGGCGTCCTTGTCCAACGGTCGGTCCGTGAAGAAGTCGAAGTCCACGGAATAGCGATGCCCCAGCCGAAGCGCAATGGCCGTCCCGCCGTAAAGCACCAGCCCGAGGCGGGGCGCCGGGGCGAGCTCCGGCCAGAGCAGCTGCTGGGCCGGAGGCAGGATGGACGTGTGCGGTTTGAAGCACCGGATCATCCCACCCTTCGCTCCGGCATGGACCTGAGCGCACCGGGGGCTGAAAGGCCGAGGCGATATTGCCAGTACGCCCATGATTTCTCGGAGAACATGCCCGCCTCGGCATGGACGATCACATGGCGGAGGTAATCGTCTCCCACGGCCTCGGCCAGCTCTCGCATATCATCGAAGTCGCCCATGTCCATCACCTGGGCAACGACCCGCTCGGGCATCTCGACGGCCTCATCCGGTGTTTTCCACCAAATGTACCTGGCTGCGTAGCGTTTCAGCAGCTTGGGATCTGGGTGGGGCATTGGCTCACCATGCAAGAAGCAAAAACACTTTCCCCGCAGAGGCGCGGAGGGCGCAGAGGGGCACAAAGAGAGCTCGAAAAATGATCACCACTGAGAACACAGAGGAAGCCCCTGGTCAAGCAGCAGTCTCACGGTTCACTGGAATGGCGAGGATGCTGTCCTCAAGGCATGCGGCTGCGTACAGGAGAGCCTGGCGAATGTCCTCATTTTCCAGTTCGGGGTATTCCTGGAACAATTCTTCTCGATTCGGGTAGCCGGCCGCCAGTTCCACAACTCTTCGCACGGTCAGGCGCATGCCGCGGATGCAGGGCTGTCCGTTCATGCGGGCAGCGTCAATAGTGATGCGATCAAGTTTCATATCTCAGGGCCTCCTGAAGTCGCTCCGCCACCCACAGCTTGATGATGGCCTGCGAGGCATCCCCAAACGTTTCGCTTCCTTATCCAGGAGCCGAATCATCCACAGTCGATCTCCTCCACGACTCCCCCCGGTATCACCATCTCGTCACACAGTTCACTGAGCAAAGACACCTGGCCGATCTTTGCGAGCGTAATCAGGGGAGATGCGTCAATGACCCACTTCCTCAACTTCTCCGAGCTCCTCGAGCAGTTCTTCGGGGGATGTCTGAAAAGGTGAAACGTCGAACCGTTCCATCGACCGAAGAAATTCCCCCCTGGTCAAACCAGCTATCTCCGTTGCCTTGGATTGCGAAAGCACACCCAGCTCGTACCACTTCACCGCGGCCGCGAGCAGCATTTCCCTGCCGAAATCAGCCGGCTTCTTCCTCAAAGCCGAGAAGGCTCCTTCAGGCAGCTCGATAATCAATTGAACAGACATATACCCGCTCCGGTAGCTGAGTTATCCGAACCTGGCGATGCCATGCCCCTCCAAACGCTCAGCATCGCTGTGCCATCAACAAGGTAAGGCACAATGGTTGGGAAGCAAAGAAAGTACTGTTCCATTCACACCGCAGAGCCGCGGAGGACGCAGAGAAAAATGCCGAGCAGCTTTGCCCCTGTGGGACAAGCTTGCCTGTAGAGCCAAGGGTTCGCGTTAATCTCGAGATGCTTTGGATCGGCTCTTGCGCGGTATCTTTGCGATTCGCATGACCATACGCAGTGCTTCGTTTACGGCGTCATCAGTTGGAAAAGCCTGCACAACATCGGGATCGAGCAGCGCAACGTTCTTCCCGACCCGATGCTGCGGCGCATAGCGGCCTTTGGGGACGACCGTCATCTTCGACAGGTCGTACTCATCCTGCAACTCGTAATCGTTTGGATCAACCGGCGACTGCATAAAAGTGTTCCTCTTTTCTGGTAGCTTTGCGGGCACTGATGATTCTGACCTGTCCCCCACGATCTGTATGGGCGACCAGCAACAACCTGCCGCGAGCCGACATACCGATGGTAATATAGCGTTCTTCATCGATGGAATGCTCTTCGTCAACCAGCGAGATCAGCATGCGGTCACGAAACACGGTTTTGGCTTCATCGAACGAAACCTTGTGCTTATCGAGATTTCGGGCCGCCTTGTGCGGGTCCCACTCAAACTGTATCGCCACTACGCTGACAGCTCCATTCTGAATCTGGAAGAGATTCCGCTTTCAGATATTTTCACCGCAGAGGCGCAGAGGGCGCGGAGGGGATGCATGTCGCCAAGACATTCCCTCAGCCGGCTCCAATACATCAAAAGGATTGCTCATGTTTCCAGGGAGAAATTCTCTGATGTGTAAAGGTACGTGACGGCCTCAAGGATCCTCCTGGCGCTCTGCAGGGCTGAGGTGGCCGTGTTCTCACCGTAAAAGCTGTGCGGGAATCCCCCGGGAAGTCCGTTGGGATACCTCGAGGGGATGTAGTGCAGATCGAGCTCCCTGGCATCGTCCATGAGACCCTCCGGGGCACGCAGGTACGTGCTGCCTTCGGAGAGCAGCTGGACGGTCGAAGACTGATGAGCTTCGTTCTGCTCACTCCCTTGTAGTAAAGCAATGACTTCAGGGCCTTTTCGGCGCTTTGCTGAGCCAGGAAACAGACTGTGTTGTAGAAGCCACCTTTCAGGTTCCATTCCGCGGCCTTCAGGTCGAATCCCGCCTGCAGCATCCATCGCCTGGCTTCCTGGTGACGACTCACTTCAGCCATCAAACCGGATTCCCTCTTCCATGAGCGTTTCGATCAGGCCGTTGCCCTGGCTCTGCATCGATTGGAATTCTTCGGGCGTGTACACCAGGACGTCGATGGCCATCTTGAGGTCGAGAATTCGCATTACGCTGCGTATCCGCGAGAAGAAGTCCTCCTGGGTGTCCTTGATGATCACCAGGTCGATGTCGCTCAGCTCGTCGCTCTCATTGCGTGCAAAGGACCCGAAGAAAATGACCGCTTCAGGCTTGTAGGGTGACAAACGAGCGAGGAGGTCCTCGGCCACTCGTCGGCGCTCGGGCGACAAGGCCGCTGCGACAGTCCGATCTGTCCTCAATGGTTCTCCAGGCGGCTTGAAATGATGGGGAAGAAAAGACAAGGGCTGTTTCACCGCAAAGGCGCAAAGGACGCGAAGGATGCCCTCAAGACAAGTGACAAAGCACCAAATCAAGGGGCCTCCGGTCCGCCCCGCTGCCCTAATTCCGCCTTGACCCTCAACGGGTCACGGGCGCAATGGAACAGCCCAATCACCAAGATCTCACCGGTTCTCACGGTGAAGTAGAGAGCATAGGGAAATCTCCGAAGCAGCCGCCGT
>JALOOX010000043.1 GCA_025454175.1 Syntrophobacteraceae bacterium
GTCACCGTCGCCTACCGCAGGACCCGTTCGGAGATGCCCGCCCACGAAGAGGAAGTCATCCAGGCCGAGGACGAAGGGGTTCGGTTCGCCTTCCTCACCGTGCCCGTGGCCGTGGAGGGCACGGACGGCAAGGTCTCGGCCCTGCGGTGCCTCCGCGCCGAGCTCGGGCAGCCGGACGAGCAGGGCCGAAGGCGGCCCGTTCCCGTTCAGGACAGCGACCATCTCCTGAGGGCCGATGCCGTCGTCTCCGCCATCGGGCAGGTCATCGACCGGACCGGCCTCACGACCCTGGAGGACCTCAAGTGGTCCAAGCGCAGCACCATCACCGTGAACACCGTCACCATGGAGACTTCCGTGGAGGGGGTGTTCGCCGCGGGAGACGTGGTTTCAGGGCCTGCCACGGTCGTCGAGGCCATCGGGGGCGGGAAAAAAGCTGCCGAGGCCATCGACCGCCACCTGCAGGGGATTCCGCAGCCCAAAATGCCTCCCGTTCCCGTGCGACGCCGGAGGCTCGAATGCCTGGAGGTCCCCGCATCCACCAAGATGATCCTGTCTCGCCCCCACATGCCCCTCCTCAATACCGATCGAAGGCGCATCACCTTTCAGCAGGTGGAGCTGGGATATTCCGAGAATGCCGTTCGAGAGGAAGCCCGCCGCTGCCTGCGCTGCGACATTTGCCGCCGCTGCGGGCTTTGCGTGGAAATCTGCCGCGACAAAATGGGTGTGGATGCCCTCCAGCTGGGATATCTCGATTTCGATCACCCCGTGCCCACGGATTTCCGGACAACGGCTGAACGGTGCATTGCCTGTGGGGCCTGCGCCGCCAACTGCCCCAATGAGGCCATGCTGATCAGGGACGAGGGGACCAGGCGATGTCTTGTTCTGTGTGGAACGGTTCTCAACCGCCTCGATCTCGAGTATTGCGAGAGCTGCGGCGCCGTCATCGGACCCGCCAGGTATCACGATTTCATCGCCAAGCGAACGAAAGGGGTCAGCCCGGTGGTTCAGGGTCGATGTCTTTGTGTGCAATGTGCTAGAAAGATCACTGCAGAGCGTCACGCCGACATAGTGCCGGCTCAATAGGAGTGGTTTCCAGGAGAGGAGGGCGGAGATGACTTTTCGCAGAGGTCAAAGGGTGGAAGTCTACAGAAAGTCCGACGATGAGAGCTGGGAAGCCTACATGGATCAATACATCGGACTCCACGGCATCGTGACGGATCCCGACACGGCCAAGAACGATCCCAATGCCCTCATCGAGGTCAGCCTGGCTGAAAAGGGAACCCACCGCATGCCCCAGGATTGCCTTCGCATCCTGGAGAGCTAGCACTGACGGGCGTAAGTCCTTAACCGGTCGCCGGTTCCCAAGCTCGAGCCTGGGAGCCAGCTGATCCGGGCGGTCATTTCGCCCGAGTGTACTGGTTTCCAGGGGCCAGTGGCCGGCTTTGAGGATGACCCGGCTCCGACCCCGGGCCGTCCGAGGTCCTTTTGGGGAAGTCTCAATCTTCAAGGGGCGGGGAGCGACCATGAGCATGAGGAACGTATGGACGTGAGATCAGTTCTGGCCGTGCGGGGCCGCGCAGTGCACACCATCACTCCCGATTCCAGGGTGGAAGACGCCCTCGGTCTCAGGGTCGGCGGTAAGCCGCCTCCATTCATGGTCGTCCAGGGGGGGATGCCGGTTGGGATCGTCGAGGAGAGGCACCTTCTGGATCATTGCCTTCAGCGCGAGGGAAGATCCAGGGCCGAAATCCTGGTCGAGGAGGTCATGTCCACCCAGCTGATCATCGCCGAGCCCGGGGATGAAATCGCCGGGCTCGCTGCCGCAATGCTGCGGAGGGACATCGAAGTCCTCGCCGTCGTCGAGGAAGAGAAGATCATCGGCATGCTGCTCCTCAGGGACCTGATGCGGCATCAGATCGAGCTGCTCACCGCCGAGATCGAAAACCTGCGCGAGTACCTTTCATCCCTGCAGGACGCCATGATGGACTGATGCCGGGATCCTTCGAGGTTTTATAGAGTGGAGCTGCACCCATGGTGAAAGTGACCATCGATGGAAACGAAGTCGAGGTGGGAGAGGGCGCGACGGTTCTCGAGTCGCTTCGATCACTCGATATCAAGGTCCCGACCCTTTGCTACCATCCGGCCCTGAGGCCTTCCGGATCCTGCAAGCTGTGTGCGGTGGAGGTGAAGAGCTCGCTGGGGCGCTCGTCCCTTTTGCTCTCGTGTGTTCTGAAGGTCAAGGAAGGTCTGATCATCAGCACTCAGGGTGAGGCCATCCAGAGGGCCAGGGCGAAAGCGTTCAAGGACCTGATCCAGATGGCGCCCCACGCGATCTCCATACGCCGCCTGGCGGAGGAGCACGGAGTGGACCTCGGCCCCCCCCCCGATGGCTGCATCCGCTGCCGGCTGTGCATTCGCGTCTGCAAGGAGATCGTTGGCGCGGGCGCCCTGAAAATGGAAAAGAGGGAGGGGAAGAATTTCGTGGCTCCGCTGGCGGGGTTGTGCATCGGCTGCGGGACCTGCACCAATGTCTGCCCCACCGATGCCATCCGCATGGAGGAAAAGGACGGGGTGAGGACGATCCTGATCCGCGATGAGATCATCGGAAGGCACATCCTGGAGAAATGCGAGGCGTGCGGGAAGCTGTTCGCCACGGAGAAGTTTCTGCGGCACGTTCGGGGGCGTGTGGGCCCTCATCCCGATGTGAAGGAGCACCACCTCTATTGTCCGACCTGCGCCAAGCTGTTCTCCGACCGCATCAAGGCGTCTTCAAAGCTCAAGCGAATCTAGCGGCCCATCGTCATCCCTGTCGGTTGGTCTGAAGGAACGCGGCAAGGCTCTCCATGTCCTCCACGTTCATGACCTTCACATTACGATCGATGCGCCGCATGAGCCCTCTCAGCACCTTTTTGGGGCCGACTTCCACGAAATGATCATAGCCGGATCGGATGAGCCACTCCATGGACTGCCTCCAGAGGACCGATCCACAGATCTGGTCGACCAGTTTGCCGGGGGCTTCCTCGGCCGACTGGAGCGGAAGGGCGTCGACGTTGCTCACCACGGGGATTTGAGGCTTCCTGAACGAGCACTGGAGAACGTGGGGCTCGAACTTCTCCTTGGCAATCGACATGCATCGGCTGTGCCACGGGCCGCTCACGTTCAGCTTCACGCATTTCTTGGCCCCGGAGTCCGCGCTCAGGGCCATGGCCCGGTCCACGGGCTCGCTGCGGCCGGTGATGATGATTTGATCGGGCGAGTTGATGTTGGCCACCTCCACATCACACAGGGTGCATATCTCGCGGAGGCGGTCCTCGTCGAAATCCATGATGGCCGCCATGGCGCCCGGCTCGCAGAGGGAGGCTTCGTGCATCAGGCGGCCTCGCCAGTGGACGAGCCGCATCACATCCTGGAATTCCAGGACTCCCGACGCGAAAAGGGCGCTGTATTCCCCGAGGCTGTGACCGGCGGCGGCCACCGGGAAGATCTCGTGCAGCCGCAGGACGGTATGGCATGCCAGGTTCACGGCGGTGATGGCGGGCTGCACGTTCTCCGTCAGGACCAGATCGGTCTCGGGACCTTCGAAGCACAGCTTGACGAGATCCATCTTGAGGATTTCACCGGCACTCTCGAACAACTCCCGAACCTCGCTGTAGTCCTCGTAAAACTCGCGCCCCATCCCCACGTACTGGGACCCCTGGCCCGGAAAAAGAAAAACCCATTTTTTCATGGATGATTACCCTCCGAAAAGTTCTCGCCCACAATGTTTCGGTTCAGCCTTCCCGGGCGGGGAGTCTGCTCGAGGATCGCTTCGCCGTCTCTCTCCGCGTGCGCGGTCCATTCCATTCCAGGCTCCCTGCGCCCGCTTTAATAGATCGCGCCGGGAGATGTCAAGGCGATTGTCCCATGGCAGGCGATGTCCCCGAGGATGGCCGGAAGCTCGAGGACGGCCGGAAACGGTTTGTTGACCATTCCCCAACTGCTCCCGGCTGTTTGCGCCGAAGAACCCGCCTGCGCCGAAGAAAACTGTTTTCATTGGAACTGAGAGAGGGTATTGCCCTTTGGGCGTCAACAGTGTTCAATGGGAAACGGCCTCCAGGGGATGATCGGTCCTTGATTCAGGCCGTTCCCCGCGTAGCCCGGTTAGTAATGTGGAGGCGATTGCGGTGCGGGACTGGCTTCCGCGCGAGTCGGGATTTCATTTCACTTCCAGCAAGAGGATCCGCCATGTCGAAGCCCGAGGAAATGTATCAGTGTCAAACGGTCAATTGTGGGTACATTTACGATCCGGACAGGGGAGATCGAAAGGGGAAGATCCCCAAGGGTGTGAAGTTCGAGGACCTGCCCGATTCCTGGCGATGTCCCATCTGCGGCGGCACCAAGAAGTGTTTCAGGCCCTTGGCCGGTCCGGGATCGACCCAGGAAATCCGCTGCGAGCTGCCCACCCCGGGTTCCGCGGGGCAGTAGGGAAGCAGCAACATTGATGAGCTCCGACAGACCTGAACGAAAGGGGGTGAATGCCTGATGAAAAGAATTGCTCTGCCGATCCTGCTCCTGGGCGCGGTGCTCATGCTGGCGCAGTGCGCTTCGACGGACGAGAAGCCCGGCGCCGTCGCTAAGGCGGAACTTTCCGGCGGAATCCCGGTGGCCGAGTTCCCGAGCACGGAGCACAATCTGGGCAAGATAGCCAACGACCAGGAGTATTCTCATGTATTCGTGGTCAGAAATACCGGCTCCGGGGTGCTCCAGATCAAGAAGGTCCTTCCCGGCTGAGGCTCCACGGCCTCGTGGGACAAGGCCGTCCCTCCTGGCAAGGAGGGGAAGATCAAGATCGTCGTGAGTCCCTCGGATTGTTCGGGCGGTTACAAGAAGTCCATCGTGGTGACCACCAATGATCCCAAGAGCGCCTATAAAATCCTTACTCTGACAGGGCACCCGTAAATGGCGCCCGGTCCGGCGGGGGCGTTGCGGGATGCTGACATCAGTCCATCCGGCGCTTCCCGGGGCTCCCGTGCCTTTTGGGCATCGGGGGCTCCGGGATCATGCGCAAACCCTGAGGTGAAATCATCCATGCGGTTTCAATACACCTGGATTCCCATTCTCCTTTTGATCCTCGCGTCCGGTGGATGCGCAACGCTCCCGGTCGGGAGTGACGAGGCTCAGGTCCGACTCATCGAGGCCAATGTAGCGCTGGGTGGCCTGCAGGATCGCATCGAGCAGCTCTACGCCGACATGGAGACCGTGCGGCAGGACCTGGCGGCCTTTTACCAGGAGCCCGGGTGGCCGGAAATGAGGCAAATCATTCTGACCGTCCTGTCCGCCGAAGGGTCGGAAGATGATGATACCAATCTCCAGACCGTTGCCGAAACGGCCACTGACGAGTGGGCGTCCAGATGGGGTGAGCCCTGGGAGGACCGCTTCGCGGAGTACCTCGGAATGGTCCGCAGATGCACGGCCCTGGAGGCACGGAGGATTGCTCTGCAGGCTGAGCTTTTCGGGGTTCAGGGCAAGTTCCTGGGGGTATCCGTTGCCAATTATTCCAGGGGGCGCTACGAGCAGGGAATGGCCTCGGATGAAGTCGTGGAGCTCCTCTCCCGTTCGGCCGAGGACCTGGGCTCCTACTCCCTCGACGAAGTTGGGCTCTACGAGGTTCGATGAGCCCGGGGTGTGCGGCGGGCCCCAAAAGGCCCTCCCATTCCCTTCAGCCGATTCATCTTCACTCCCGCTTCCAAGCTCGGGAGCCCTCTCAGCCGTTCTTCCGCTTCGCCTCCTTGAGTCGCGCAAAACGATCCCTGGCCATCCGTTGGTACATCTCCATGAAGCTGGCGGGGGGTACGGCGCACTCGCTCTCGGGCTTGGATTCCAGCGTGATGGCCTCGGCGGTGCATGTGGGCACGCACAGGCCGCACCCGATGCAGCGACTGGAATCGAGGACGGCGACTTCATCCTCCACCCGGAGGGCATCCATCTGACAACGCTCGAGACAGGCGCAGCAGCCGACGCACAGCTCCGAGTCGATGCGGGCCACGAAATTCGAGGCCACGTAGCGGGCCGGGTTGGGCAGGGCCTTAAGGTTCTTGAGGATCTGGCAGCAGCATCCGCAGCAGGTGCATATGTTCACCACTTTCTGAGCATTGGAGGGCTGGAGAACCAGGCCGGTTCTCTCGGCGTCTTCCAGGATGCGCAGGGCTTCCTCCCGGTCTATGAAACGGCCGAGGCCGTTCTCGTGGTAGTACTCGGCGCCGGGACCGAACACGAGGCAGGACTCCATGGGGCGGTCGCAGCCGCTGCCCATCATCTGGTGCTCCTTGCGGCAGATGCATGGGGCCACCAGGAGGAGATCCTGCTCGGCGATGATCTTGCGAGCCTCCTCGTAGGGCATCACGCTCTGGTCGGCGGGGAGCGCCGTCGGGATGGGAATGGTGCGGAGCTGGCTCGTATGCATCTGGTGAGGCTGCTTGAAATAATGGGGAAGGTACTCGTTCACGTCCCGGATCAGGTCGGGATCCAGGTCGTTGACGTGGTACTCCCAGATGCCGATGACGAACTGGGATGCCATGTAGCGGACCTGGTCCCCCTTGCGAATCCGGAAAATGAGCCCCTTTCGGGACATCTCCTCCAGTTTGCCGGAGAGCTCCTCCAGGGCCATCCCCGCCCGGGCCGCAATGGCCTCGGGGGATTCGGGCCTGGGCGTGAGCAGCTGCGCGAGCTGGGCTTCCTCGGGTGAAAACAGCCGTTTGAGAATTCTGATCTCGACGCCCGTTTCCGTCCTCGGAAAACCGGCGGGAAGGCGATCGAGGTGTGCCGCAAGGGATTCATAGACGGGGGAGGATTCGTTCATGTGTGGTCATCCTTGAGTCCGCGGAAAAGCAAAAAAACCCGAGCTGCCGCCCTGGGCTGCGATGGAGCACTCGTTGCCGGAAGGCGTCCGCATTCGACACAATGAGCCGGATTCAGTCAAGGGGTATTCGCACGGGCCGACGCGCGCGTGGCTTCGGGCGGTGTTTTGCCGGGGGGCGGGTGCCTCGTTCCATCCATCATGCCCTCGGCCGATGTGCTGCCGCGAAAACGAGCCGTTTGAGGGGAAAGCCGCTTCGGTTGCCGATGGCGCGGTCCTGCTTAACTTCTTAGTTACAGATGGCTTACATGAAGTGGACGGACTGGAGGTATGAAATGGATGAACGAGAAGACATCAGAAGATATCTTTATGAACTGATTGGTGAGGAAGGTTGCGGGACGTCTTGCGGCGAAGCGGAGATATACCGCGACGAGGATGGGTGGAAGCTCAGGATGGAAGGCTTCATGGAGCCCTGGAAGATCGGGCGCACCCTGGATGAAGCCAAATCCTCCCTGAGGGAATATGCGCGAATGGGATCCGGTCTGGCGTGATTGCGGCCTCGTTCCGTCGCGATCGGCCGGACGGATCCATTCATCGATTGACATATGAATAAGAATCCCGCCCGGTGAGAGTTTGCAGCGCATCGGGCGGTCGAAATCGTGGAGATGAAACCATGAGCGACGATCGTTTCGAATGCTCGGCTTGCGGAATGGATTATGATCGGGAGTCGGCGGTGAAGGAATGCCGCATCTGTCATCGCACCCACTGTGATCAGTGCCTCGACGAGGAAGGGCTCTGCGTGCCCTGCCGCGAGGAATAGCCTTGGTGAATACGGCTCCAGGAGTGGCTCCAGGGATGAGAAAGGGCGAAGCGCGCCTCGGCGGGCTTCGCCCTTTACTTCGTTGGAGAAATACAAGCTTTTGGGTGCAGGACTGCTCCGCGGCGGTTCAGAACCTCCTCCTGGCTGCGCGCGCCATCGGGCTCGGGGCGGTCTGGACGGGGTTTCATCCCATGGAGGACCGTGTCGAGGGAATGCGGAAACTGCCGGGTCTGCCTGATCATGTGATCCCGCTGGCCCTTGTGCCGCTTGGGCATCCGGATCAGCCGTCGGAGAGGCAGGACAGGTTTTCGCGGGGACCGGGTGCATCGCAACCGGTGGTGAATCGTCCGGGGATCGCGCGGGTTCGGTGACGGATGGCTGATCAAGGACAAAAAAAAAGCCAGCCGGCGGGGCAGTCCGGTTGGCTTCGAGGAGGAAAGAGTTTCATTCTCGTTGGTTGCACGGGAGAGGAGCAACCTGCGTGCCAACCTCTCTACAAAACAGCCTTGGGTCGGTCAGGGGCAGCCGGCACAAGGGCTGAGGGCGTTGCAGGTGGAATGCTCCCATGGATAATGCACGACGTAATCCCGCCATAAATTTCAGAATACAGCCGGAAACACGACAGTGATCCCCGCCAAGGGGTCCGGTCTTCCCATGTCCAACGATCGATGCCCGATGTTTACATCGTTCGTCCAGGCATTACTTTCCTGAGGAAAGCAGGATCATGCGCTGTGCTGCTCTCTTTTCTGGAATCAATGGCGAGGGGAAACGAGGAATGAGCCCGCAATCAGGGCGGCGCATCTCTGCTCGTTTCTGGACGGCGGGGCGACTTCCGCCGGGTACCTCAACCCCCAGGTCAGGGGCGCTGCGGGGCATCCGGGAGAAAGGATGTTTTAGAATGGCTGAATTCAATGCGGACACACCCCCTGGGAGACTTGAGCTGAACGGTCCCGCGCCGGATTTCACGGCCAGCACCACCCACGGTCCCCTGACCCTTTCGCAGTGGGCGGCGGGCAAGTGGGTGATTCTCTTCTCTCACCCGGCGGACTTCACGCCGGTCTGTACCACCGAGCTCATCGCCTTCGCCCGGCGAGCCACGGCCTTCGACCAGAAGGGTGCCAGGCTCATCGGCAATTCCGTGGACAGCAACTACAGCCACATCGCGTGGGTCAGGAACATCGAGGAGAAGTTCGGAGTCAAGATCCCGTTTCCCATCATCGCGGACCTGGACCAGAAGGTGGCTCGTCTCTACAACATGATCCACGAGCCGAGCGCTGCCACCGCGGCCGTGCGTGCGGTCTTCTTCATCGACCCCCAGATGAGGATTCGCGCCATGATCTATTACCCGATGAATGTGGGGCGGAATTTCGACGAGATCATGCGGGTCCTGGATGCCCTTCAGACGGCGGATGAGCACGGGGTTGCCTGCCCGGCCGACTGGCGCCCTGGTGACGCCGTCATCATTCCGCCGCCTGGTACCATCGACGATGCCGAGAAGCGTGTCAGGGACGCCTCGCTCCAGGTTACCGACTGGTATTTCTCGAAAAAAGAGCTTTAACTCCTCCCGGCGCTACGTCGCTCGTCGGCTGCCGGGCGGTCAGCTTCCTTGAGCCGCGCGGGGTCGTGCGCGCGGAGCGGGGAGCGGTCCGAAAGTCCTGGGCTGGACAGGGGAGGGGGAGCTGCCGGCGCCCGGGAATGTGTGTCCTGAGACGCTGGCGCATGGAGTTTCGCCGCACTAGGAGGCTGCCCGAGAACACCTCGTTGTCATTTCCAACGGAGCGTAGCGAAGAGAGAAATCTCGAAAAGTCGAGGTGTTACTGCGAGCGAGATTTCTCGCTATCGCTCGAACGGACAGTTCTCGGACAGCCTCCCAGGGTTGCCTCGCGGATTTCATCGAGGTCTCTTTCTTGCATACAGCTCCGTCCATCGCAAGGCAACGTGGTGACGACCATTAACAGCGGGGTCTGTTTCACGTCGCGGACAGCCTCCGGTGAGTTCCGCCAGTCCCCGCGGGATCATTGCGGTGATCCCGCCCCAAAGGCGGCCCATCCTTCCAGTCACTTGCTTCGGGGATCCAGTCCATTGATTTCAAAAGTTCACACGCTCAGTCTCATGGGTGTCGAGGCCTTCCTGGTCGAGGTCGAGGTCGATCTTTCGTCAGGGCTGCCCTACTTTGCCATGGTGGGACTCCCCGACAGCATCGTCCGTGAAAGCAAGGACCGCGTCAAGACGGCCCTCCAGAACAGCGGGTATCATTTCCCCGCCGAGAGGATCACGGTGAACCTGGCGCCGGCTCATCTCAAGAAGGAAGGGGCCGGCTTCGACCTTCCCATCGCCGTCGGCATTCTGGCAGCCATGGGCATGGTTGACGGCGGGCGCCTCGAAAAGACCGTCCTGGTCGGAGAGCTTTCCCTGGATGGGCGGGTCAAGCCCGTGAGCGGGTGCCTTCCCATGGCCATCCAGGCCCGCCATGCGGGATATGGCGAGTTTCTGGCCCCGGCCGACAGCGCATCGGAGGCCGCCGTGGCCGGAGAGCTTTCCGTGGTTCCCATGCGGACCCTCTCGGACGTGGTCGAGTATCTCCGGGGAAACCTTTGCATCGAGCCCCGGCGGTATGATCCGGGCTCGTTCGATGTGGACGATGTCCACGATGATCTGGATTTCGACGAGGTCAAAGGCCAGGAGCATGCCAAGCGCGGGCTGGAAGTGGCCGCGGCGGGCTCGCACAATGTCCTGATGATCGGGCCTCCGGGGTCCGGGAAGACCATGCTGGCCCAGCGCATCCCCTCGATTCTGCCTGATCTCACTTTCGAGGAGGCCCTGGAGACCTCCAAGGTTTACAGCGTGGCGGGACTCCTGGACGGGCGTCCCCTCATGAACCGCCGCCCCTTCCGCGCGCCGCATCACACCATCTCCGATGCGGGCCTCATCGGAGGGGGCCACATCCCGCGCCCGGGGGAGGTGACCCTGGCCCACAACGGGGTGCTCTTCCTGGACGAGTTTCCTGAATTCCGCCGCAATATCCTGGACCTTTTGCGGCAGCCCCTCGAGGACGGGAGGCTCACCATCGCCCGGGCCGCGGTCTCCCTCACCTACCCGGCGCGATTCATGCTCATCGCGGCCATGAATCCATGTCCCTGCGGATACTTCGGCTCCCCCGATCGACCGTGCAGCTGCGGGGCTCAACAGGTCCAGCGCTATCGGGGACGCATCTCGGGTCCCATCCTGGACCGCATCGACCTCCATGTCGAAGTTCCCGCCGTGCGCTATGAGGACCTGCGCTCCACCGCGGCCGCCGAATCGTCGGCCTCCATCCGAAGGCGGGTCATCGAGGCGAGAGCGCGTCAAGTCGAGCGCTACGCCCGGGACGGTCTGTTTTCCAATGCCCACATGAAGCCCAAGCACGTGAAGAAGTTCTGCAGGCTGGACCCGGCGGGGGAGAACCTCCTGGCCGGGGCCGTGCGGCAGCTGGGCCTGAGCGCCCGCGCCTACCACAGGATCCTCAAGGTGGCCCGAACCGTGGCCGACCTCGAAGGCAGCGAGTCCATCGCCTCCCACCACCTCCTCGAAGCCATCCAGTACCGCTCCCTGGATCGGGAATTGGGGTCAAACCTACACTCTTGACACACCGGGATCGGTCTGGCAGGCTCCAAGTCTGTAAGGTCCAAGGTCGTGAGAATGAGGAGACGGACCAGCGGGGGAACAGACGATGGCTCGGTCGCTTCGCATCGAGTATCCCGGCGCATTCTACCACGTTACATCGAGGGGAAACGAGCGCAAGGAGATCTTCCGCAACAGAGGAGATCGGGAGCAGTTCCTCTCGTACCTTGAGTCGGCAACGGTCCGCTACGGGGCACGAATCCACGTGTACTGCCTGATGTCCAACCACTTCCATCTTCTCATGGAGACCCCGCACGGGAATCTGTCGCAGATAATGAAACATGTAAACGGCGCGTATACCAGCTATTTCAACAGTAAGCGGCAACGCGCGGGTCACCTGCTTCAGGGACGCTACAAAGCCATCCTGGTTGAGAAAGATGAGTATGCGCAGGAGCTCTCACGTTATATCCACCTCAACCCGGTGCGGGCCAAGATGGTCGAAAAGCCCGACCAGTACGAGTGGTCCAGCTACCGGGCATACGCAGGGCTTGCCGTTGCGCCACCCTGGCTGTACCGGGAGCTTATCCATTCCTTTTTCGGATCGGACGAAAGCACTTCTCACAAGATGTACAGGAGTTTCGTGGAGGAGGTAGTCGTTGGCCTATGTCCGAGCCCGTTCGACAATGTGGTCGCATCGACACTCCTGGGAAGTGAGTCTTTCGTGGAGTGGGTGCGGGAGAGATTCCTCAAGGAAACGCCGAAGGATCGGGAGCTGCCCGCCCTTCGGCAGCTCGCCGACAAACCGACCTTAGAGGCGATCCGCCGCGCGGTTGAAGGACTTTGCTTGAATGACCGTGCAAAGGCACGACGGCTCGCCATGTATCTGTCCCGGCACCATACCGGGCTCAAACTGAGAGAGATCGGTGCCGAGCTCGGTGTGGGCGAATCGGCCGTCACACAGGCGAGCAGGCGGGTTGCGGATGAACTGCGAGGCAGTGAATCCATGCGCAAGTGTGTTGATCAAATCAGGGTGAAACTAGGTTTGTGAAAAGTGTAGGTTTGACCCCTTCTTAGGTGACGATCCACGTGGAGGATCGATATGAAGTGCCATTCCTGTGGCCGACAGATCTCTCTCAACGCCAACTTCTGCGGCCATTGCGGCTGCGCAATCAGGTCCTCCATCGGGTGCCCCTTCTGTGACCGCCTGAACCCTCCGGATGTGCAATTCTGCATCAACTGCGGTGCCAGCCTTGCCGGTGGACGACCACCACGGTTTCCCCAGCCGGATTCCTCCGCCGTCCAGCCCAAGGTCATGCCGGCGGAAAGCGAAAGACGTCACATCACGGTGATGTTCTGCGACCTGGTTGACTCCTCCTCAATTGCCGAGCAGCAGGATCCCGAGGACTATCATGAGATGGTGCGCTCTTATCAGGAGACCTGCTCACGGGTGGTGAGCAAGTATGAGGGCCACATTGCCCAGCACTTCGGGGACGGAGTGCTGGTCTATTTCGGATATCCTCAGGCCCACGAAGATGATGCGCAGCGAGCGGTCCGGGCAGGGTTGAGGATCCTCGATGATCTCGTCTACCTGAGCACCAGTCTGGAAGAACGTTATGGGGTGAGGCTTTCGGCACGCATTGGAATCCATTCGGGATCCGTCGTGGTTGGGGAGACCGGGGGAGACGATCCGGGCGAGAAACTGGCTTTTGGCCACACCATGAATGTGGCGGCGCGCCTCCAGGGGATTGCCGAAACCAACTCCGTCGTCATGAGTGACGCAACGTTTCGCCTGGTGAAAGGTCTCTTCATTGTGCAGGATCTGGGGCGGCAGTCCCTCAAGGGCATCGGCGATCGGATCAACGCATACAAGGTTCTCCAGGCAAGTGGTGTTGAGAACAAGTTTGAGCTTGTCGGCACGCATCGTCGGACGCCACTCATCGGCCGGCGGGAAGAGGTGGGTGTCCTCCTCGAGTGCTGGAAGCAGGCTCGGGAGGGCAGGGGGCAGGTGGTCCTTGTTTCCGGCGAGGCGGGGATCGGGAAGACCCGGCTGGCCCTGGTGCTGCGTGAGCAGCTCGACCAGCATCCGCACACCTGGATGGAATGCCGCGGTTCCCCATTTCACCAGGACTCAGCTCTGCACCCGGTGATCGATCTGTTGAGGCGCGGGCTTTTTTTCACCAGTGAAGACTCACCCGGCGACAAGATTGCCAAACTGGAGCTGGGGCTCTCGCGCATGGGGTTTTCACTCAACGAAGCCATTCCTCTCCTGACCTCACTCCTTTTGCTTCCACTGCCTGCGCATTATCCTCCCCTGCCGTTGAGCCCCGAGGCACAGCGGGGCAAGACCCTGGAGCTGCTGTCCAGCTGGCTGTTCGGTCTGGCGAAGCTTCAGCCCCTGGTGCTCGTGGTGGATGATCTCCACTGGATCGACCCCTCTTCGCTCCAGCTGCTCAGCCTTCTCATTGAGGGGGTCTGGTCGCTGCCTGCTCTGCTGGTTTTCGCTTTCCGTCCTTCCTTTCGATCGCGCTGGGATCATGAGCGCCGCATCACCCGGATCCCGTTGAGCCCACTAGCCGATCATCAGGTGAGAAGCATGATTTCGGGAGTGGCGGGCGGAAAGCCCATGCCCCGGGATGTGGTGGATCATCTGGTGGAGAAGACGGATGGCATTCCCATTTATGTCGAAGAGCTGACGAAGATGGTGCTTGAGTCCGGCGTCCTGCGGGAGAGGGACCAGGACCGCGCGTTCACCGAGCCCATCCCTTCGCTCGCCATTCCGACGACGCTTCAGGATTCCCTGATGGCGCGTCTCGATCGCCTCTCCCAAGTGAAAGGGGTGGCACAGCTCGGCGCCGCCCTGGGACGGGAGTTCCCCTACGGGCTCCTCCAGGTGTTGTCGCCACTCCGGGAGGCGTTTCTGCAGGAGGCTCTCTGCCAGCTGGTGGAGGCGGATATTCTCCACCAGCGTGGCACGCTGCCGCGTGCCACGTATATTTTCAAGCATGCACTCCTGCAGGAGGCCGCCTATGGCACGATGCTGAAAAGCAAGCGTCGCGAGGTGCATCGGAAGATCGTGCTGGCTTTGCAGGAGACATCCCCCGAGGTCGTGGCGGATGAGCCTGAAATACTGGCCCATCACTGCGAAGCGGCGGGGCTCATGAAAGAGGCTGTGGGATACTGGTACCGGGCCGGTCAAAAGGCCCTCACCAGCTCGGCGTCGGTGGAGGCGGTCAGCCATCTCACCAAAGGGCTCAGGTCTCTGAAAGACCTTCCGGCAGGCCCCCAGCGCAGTCAACTGGAGCTCAGCCTTCAGATGGCATTGGGCCTTGGGCTCATTGCCACCCATGGCTACTCCTCGGAGCAGGTGCTCAACACCTTCGGCCGTGCTCACGAGCTTTGCGGTGAGCTGGCCGAGAGCGCTCAGCTCTTTTCGGTCGTCTTTGGGCTTTTCATGTTTCATGCGGTGCGCTCGGACAGGAAGGAAACCCGGGAGACCACGAGCCAGCTCCTGAGATTGGCCAAACGTTCGGGAGACCCGAACCTTCTGGTCGAAGCCCATGCGGCCATGAGCGTGGCCGAGCTGCTGCAGGGTGCACACGTTTCCGCGTCCGAGCACATTTCCCAGTGTCTTTCCGTATACGATCCCGCTCGACACCGGTCGCACGTGTTCGTCTACGGACACGATCCCGGTGCCGTGGTCCATGCCTACTCCGGTCTGAACCTGTGGTTCCTCGGCTATCCCGACCAGGCTTTGAGCAGCATTGAAAAAGCATTGAGCCTGGCCAGGGAATCATCCCATCCTTTCACCCTGGCCCATGTTCTGAGCACCTCGGCCGAGCTGAGACACCTCCGACGGGAATTCAAGGAGGTCAGCGAGCTGGCCGGTCAAAATGTCGCACTGAGCATCGAGCAGAAATTCCCGCTGTGGATCGGTGCGGGATACTGCGAGCAGGGCTGGGTGCTGTCGTGCGAAGGGCATGTGCGGGACGGTATCAAAAAGATGAAGGAAGGGATGGCTTTGGTGCGCGGTACCGGATCCCGGGCAAGGAGACCGTACCATCAGTTGAACCTCACGGAGCTGTATCTGCGGGCGGGAATGGTCCGGGAAGGCCTGGCTGAAGTCGACGAAGCGCTGAGTGCGAGCTATGACAGCCTGAGTCACCACTACCTGGCTGAGCTGCACCGATTGAGGGGAGAGCTGCTGCTGAGGTCATCGGGGGAGAAGAGAGCGGAGGCTGAGAGCTGCTTCCGCCAGGCCCTCGATGTGGCGCGCGACCAGAGGGCCAGGTCGCTCGAGCTTCGCGCCGCCATGAGCCTCGGCAGATTGTTTGCCGCTGACGGGAGAAAGGATGAGGCTCGAGAAGGCCTCGCCGGGATTTTCGGCACGTTCACCGAAGGTTTTGAGACGGCTGACCTCAGGGAGGCGAAGGCCCTGCTGGAGGAGCTTTCCTGAAAAATGTCCTGCCCCCCGGCACTCAGAAGGCCTCGAGCATGCGTGTCCAGTGCTGCTCCAGTTCATGGTTCCGGTCCAGGGCGTGCTCCACGATATGCAACTGGATCACTGTTCTGACACGGCTTCGTGCTGTCTGATCGAGGGCTCCACGCAACTGTCTGCGGTTTGAAATGTAGCTTGCACCAGCCTTGGCCAGGTTCCAAAGGGCAGCCATCACCGTCGTGATTCCCCGCGGGCGCGCCGCCGTCATGCTCGGTGCGATGGAAATGACGATTTCGAGGGCAGCGAACGAGTCGAGAATACGCTCGATCTCCCGCAATCGACTCACGCAGCAGCTGGGTAAATCGGCCAGTTCAACCATCTTGTGCGGCTCCTTTGGAAAGAAGTGCATGGCAGCCGGGGAGAGCTTTCCATCTCCCCATGATGATGCTGAAATATGATCTCGTGAGATCCAAAACGCAAGACGAAATGGTCGGAACCTTCAGGTGGAATCGGCGCAGGGGCAGGTGGCGTCGGGGCCTCTCCATGCCTGGATGATGGCCGCGCAAACTTCAGCGACCGAAAGCCCGGAACAGTGAATGGTCAGGTCGGCGTAATATGAGTAGAGGCTCGACCGTTCGGCGAAGAGATCCTCGAAGCTCTGGTCCGGGCGCTTGGCCAGTCCCCGTGCTTCGTAATCGTGGATTCTGGATTTCAGCGTGTCGAGGTCCACGTCCAGGAAGACGGCGAGGCCGTCCGATTTCAGGTGCTCCATGGCGGCCCGGCTGTACACGGCGCTGCCTCCCGTGGCGATGACATGATTGCGGCGGTCGAGCTCCAGGAGCACCTTCTCCTCAATGGCTCGCAGGGCCATGTGCCCGTCGCGGTCCACGATGTCCTGGAGGGACCTGCCCGCGGAGCACTGGATCAGGATGTCGGTGTCCACGAAATTCATGGAGGCGCATTTGGCCAGGATCACGCCCACGGTGCTCTTGCCCGAGCCCGGCATGCCGATCAGGACGATGTTGGAAGGTTTCCGGTCCATGGGGTTTCAACCTGTGCCGGGTTACCAGTGAAGTTCATCAAGCTGCTCTCAGAAGTTTCAAGTTTAAGGTTTCAAGTTTCATGTTGAAAATCAGCAGTCCGCCGGGAGCCTGTCCGTTGTTTCGGGTGGTCCGGAGGGGCAAGAGGGACTCCTGCGAAAAGGCTCTCGTTCATGGTTTCCGGTTCGGGGTGAAGGGGCTGGCCGGGGCGCAACCCGGCCCCACCGTTCGACGGGTAAGAAAACCGGCATGCCGACGAAGCCGGCAGAGCGAAACCCGGAACCTGAAACTTGAAACTTGAAACTTGAAACCTTCAGTTCACCAGGCTCTGGATGGGAGCCGGAATGCGCCCGCCGAGACCGATGAAATCCTCGGAGCCGCCGTTGACGGCCACCTCGATGATGGTGGCCTCGCCCAGCAGACCCCCGAAGAAGGCTTTTTCGCCCGCCTTCTTTCCGGGGACGGGGATGAGGCGGGCGGCCGTGGTCTTGCGGTTGATGACGCCGATGGCCATTTCGTCTGCGATGATGGCGGCCAGTGTCTCGGCGGAGACATCCCCGGGCAGGGCGACCATATCCAGGCCGACGGAGCAGACGCTGGTCAGGGCTTCCAGCTTTTCCAGCGACAGGAGCCCTTTCCTGGCTGCTTCGGCGATGTTGAGGTCCTCGCTCACGGGGATGAAGGCTCCGCTCAGCCCGCCCACGTAGGAGCTCGCGAATGCGCCGCCCTTCTTCACGGCATCGTTCAGCATGGCCAGCACCGCCGTGGAGCCCGGAACGCCGATGCTCTTGAGGCCCAGGCTCTGGAAGATCTCGCCGACGCTGTCTCCCACGTTGGGGGTGGGCGCGAGGGACAGGTCCACCACGCCGAAGGTGACTCCCAGCCGGCCGGCCACCTGTCTTCCTATGATTTCCCCCACCCGGGTGACCTTGAAGGAGGTCCGCTTGATGATCTCCGAAAGCTGCCCCAGGTCCAGCCGGGGATTGCCTTCACGGGCCCGGTCGATGGCCTTCCGGACGACGCCGGGACCACTGACTCCCACGTTGATGACCGCATCGGGCTCGCCCACTCCCAGGTAGGCCCCGGCCATGAAGGGGACGTCCTGGGGAATGTTGGCAAAGACGCACAGCTTGGCGCATGCGATGCCGTCCGCGCTCCGGGTCATTTCGGCGGCGGCCTTGATGATCCTGCCCATGAGCACCACGGCATCCATGTTGATGCCCGCGAGGGTGGAGGCCACGTTCACCGAGGAGCACACCCGCTCGGTGGAGGCCAGCGCCTGAGGGATGGCCTCGATGAGGGCCCGGTCCCCGGTGGTCATGCCCTTTTCCACCAGGGCTCCGAATCCGCCGATGAAATCGATGCCGATCTCCCGGGCGACCCGGTCGAGGACGCCGGCGATCTCGACCATTTGAGGGGCCGAAAACGGGCATGCCGCCACCGCCATGGGACTGACGGCCACGCGCTTGTTCACGATGGGAATGCCGTACTTCACGGCCACCTCGTCGCAGGTCCCCACCAGGTTCCCGGCCAGGCGGCTGATCTTGTCGTGGATGTTGCCCTTGAAGCGCTCGAGGTCGTGGCTCGCGCAGTCGAAGAGGCTGATGCCCAGCGTGATGGTCCGGACGTCCAGGTGCTCGTTCCGGAGCATTTCAAAGGTGGAAATGACTTCTCGCTCTGTCAGCATGATGCTTTCCTATACTCGGTGAATCTGTTCGAAGATGTCCCTGTGCTGCAGGCTGACGTCGAGCCCCAACTCCCCGGCCCGCTGGACCAGGGCGGCCCGAAAGGCGGCCTGATCCGTTTCGACGGGGATGTCCACTTCGTAGATCATGACATTCCTGCGAGGGTCTTCGCCTCCCCGGAATGCCGCCTGCAGGTTGGTGATGTTGATGCGATACGAGGCCAGGAGCGCGGTGATTCCAGCCACGAGCCCCAAACGGTCCGGCCCCATGGTGGTGATGACGAAAGGCTCCGTCTCGACGGGTACGGTAAAAGCCCCCTTCTCCATTTCCTTGAGGAAAACCGACAGGCCCTTGGGAACCAGCCTGCCCGCGAGCTCCTCCCGGAGCTCCTCCTGTTCCATGCCGGCCGGCGTGGTGATGATGAAGATCCCCGCGAACTCGGTTTGAAGAATGGTCTGGCTCACATCCTCGATGTTGCATCGGGATTCGAAGAGGGCCTGGGACACGGCGGCCACGATGCCCGGCCTGTCGCGTCCGAGGACGGTGATGATGGTTTTGTTCATGGGCGAAGCGTCCTCGTTCATTTCCTGGCGGACTCCCTTTTATACGCAGACGGCTGAAACCTGGACTTTCTGTCATTTCGACCGAAGGGAGAAATCTAAAAGATCACTCACATGCGTTCGGAATGACAAGAAGCCAGATTCAAGCCGCTCGCAGTATATCATGCGGGAGGCCATGCTCATGGGGAGGCGGCCATCGGGCAGGGTTCGAGCCTTCCAGAAGAAGGGCGCCTGCCGGGGCTCATTTCATCCGGAATTACCCCTTTATTGCTTTTGAGGAAAATGGGCAACAAACAAAATCGCCATCCAACAGGACCGATGTTTGACTTTCTGAGTTGAGAATGCTTAAATGCTTTTTACAGATTTCGGCGCGAGTGTTTTTGAGCTTTTCAGCAATGGATCTTCCCACTTCTGCCTCGCCTCGACTCCATCGATCACTGACCTTTTACGTCCAGCATCCTCAACATCTGCTGCAGCGCGTCCGGTCGGCGGCGATGCTTTAGGCCGATCACGGCATTGTGCTGTGGCGAAAGCGCTCATGCGGTTTACAGCGCCTGCGCTTGCGGACCTAACTCCTGTGGATCACCAGCTGATCTGGGCCTTTGCAGCGGCGCGGAGAGGAGCTTCTCTGTCTCTTCATCTGCGGCGCCACGGCTCCGGGCTGGAAACGAAAGGAATGCTTATTTGATGTCTTTTGAAGAACTGCAGTTGGCAACACCCATTTTGAAAGCCCTGGCCCGATGCGGTCACAGCAGCCCGACTCCCGTGCAGGCCCAGGCCATTCCCAAGGCCCTGGCCGGGCATGATCTCATCGCTTCGGCCCAGACGGGCACGGGCAAGACGGCGGCATTCGTGCTGCCCGCCCTCCAGCGCCTTGCCGCTTCAACACCGGGTCGCAAACCCGGCCTTCGCGTTCTGGTGCTCACCCCCACCCGGGAGCTGGCCACCCAGATCACGGCCTCAACCCGGGACTATTCGAGATATCTCAAGGTCCACAGCGTCGCCATTTACGGTGGCATGCCCTTCGGCGACCAGATCAGGGCCCTGGCCCAGTTCCCGGACATGATCATCGCCACGCCGGGGAGGCTCATCGACCACATCTGGCGCGGCCGCATCGATCTCTCGCAGGTCGAAATGCTCATCCTCGATGAAGCGGACCGAATGCTCGACATGGGATTCATCGACGACATGGAGTTCATTTCCGATGCCATGCCGCCGGAATGCCAGACGCTGCTGTTTGCGGCCACCATGGGGAACGCCACGGCCCGCCTGGCCGGGAAATTCACCAGGAACCCCGAGCGGGTCGAGATCGCCCCGGGCCAAATGACCCACGATCGGATCGAGCAGAGGCTGCATCTGGCCGACGGACTCCAGCACAAGAACCGCCTGCTCAAGCGCCTTTGCGAGGATTCCACCTTGACGCGGGCCATCGTGTTCTCGGCGACCAAGAAGGATGCCGACGGCCTGGCCCGGGAGCTCAGCGCCGAAGGCCACTCCGCCGCCGCGCTTCATGCGGATATGACCCAGTCGGCCCGCAACCGGACCCTGGTCGACATGCGCCGTGGAAGGATCCGGCTCCTGGTGGCCACCGACGTGGCGGCGCGGGGCCTGGATATCACGGGGATCAGCCATGTCATCAACTTCGACCTGCCGCGCTCGGCGGAGGATTACGTGAACCGCATCGGGAGGACGGGACGGGCCGGCGAGTCGGGAATCGCCATATCGCTGGCATCGAGAGGCGACCTGCCCTACCTGGATCGCATCGAAAGCTACCTTGGACGGAACCTCGTCGTCCATGTGATTCCCGGGCTCGAGCCGGCGCACCCGGTCAGCCGCGGGAAAGACGGTCGGAAGGGCGATTCCGGGTCGGCCGGCCGAGGTGGCCGCAGCGGCGGGCCCTCCGGCGGAAAACGCTTCGGACCCGGCTCCGCGGTCCGGAAGGGCGCGCAGGGAACAGGAACGGATGCGGCGGCCAATGCAAAGCAAGGTGCCCCACAACGGTGGAAAACCCGCAATGGCGAAGGCGCCTCCGGGACCGCGCCTGCCGCTCCCGGCGCCGCGACTCGAAAGCCTTCGAGAAAGGCCCATTCACAGCAGCCGGAGGTGATCATCAGGAACCGCTCCGTCTCGTGAGCCTCGTGAGCTCCCGGTCCAACGCGTCGGCAAATCTCTGCCTGTCCTTTTGAGAAAACGGTCTGGGGCCGGGTGTGATGGTACCCGCCTCCCGGATATCCTGCATAAAGTTCCGAATGGAGAGCCGCTCGCCCATGTTGCCTTCGGTGAAGAGCTCTCCACGAGGAGTCATGACCACAACCCCTTTGGGAATCAGAACTGAAGCGAGGGGAATGTCCTGGGTGACAGCCAGGTCCCCGGCTTCGGCGTGCTCGGCGATGTATTCGTCCACGGCTTCGGGGTCCTTCGCCAGGCGGATCCTGGACAGCCGGGCCGAATCCGGAAGGCCGATGGCCTTGTTGGCCACGAAAACCGCGTGAATTCCAAGCCTTCCGGTCGCCCGGATAATGATCTCCTTGACGGCCCCCGGGCAGGCGTCCGCGTCCACCCAGATTTTCATCAGCCATACCCCCGCATGGACGACGGTTTCAAGTTTAAGGTTTCAAGTTTCAAGTTCCTGGTCTCTGGTTCCTGGTTCCTGGTTCCTGGTTGTACAAGTTTCCAGGGGGCCTGAGCAGCGGCAGCTTCGGTTTCACCAGGGACCAGACCGACAAATCTTATAGCATTGACCAGGCTCCGTGACTTCCCTTTTCGCTGACGCGGCCCCGGCCCGTCAGTCGGCTGTTTACGCTGCAAGTGGATCTGTGCTATCGGTTGTGGGTGCTCATTCCAGATTCCTGTTCCCACTTATCCGCTGGAGGTTGAATCGCCATGGCTGAAGAGGTTCGCTGGTTCAAGACGCACTGTGCACGGATGGATCACGGCGGCTGCTCCCTGCTGGTGGGGGTCCGGGATCGCGAGATCGTTCAGATCAAGGGAGATCCCGATGGATACCTCAACCGGGGGTATACCTGTTACAAGGGCAGAGTCTCGGCCGATCGCCTGAGCCACCCGGATCGGCTCCGCCATCCCCTCCGGCGGGCGGGGAAGCGCGGCGAAGGCAAATGGGAGCGCATCTCCTGGGAGGAGGCCCTGGACGAGACGGCGCGCAACCTGATGCGCATCCGGGAGGAGCACGGCGCCCGTGCGGTGGGCTTCGGAGTCGGCATGCCCAAGGGGCTCGAGCATTTCGTTCTGATCCGGCTCGCCAATCTCTTCGGCTCGCCCAACGTCATTGCCAGCCAGGACGTGTGCCATGCGCCCCGGGAAATCACCGGGGTTCACACCTGCGGGTTCTACCCGGTGGCGGACCTGCACAATCCCACGCGGCTCGTTCTCTCGTGGGCTAGCAACCTCCTTGCCACCAGCGAGGAGGGACAGATCGCAAGCCTTCTGCTGGAGCAGGTCAAAAACGGGGCCGGGCTGATCGTGGTGGACCCCCGCCGGACGGAGCTGGCCCAGAGGGCCGACCTGTGGCTGCAGCTCAGGCCTGGAACAGCCCAGGCCCTGGCCCTGGGCTTCCTTCACGTCATCATCGAGGAAGGGCTCCACGACAGAGAGTTTGTGGAGAAATACACCTACGGGTTTGAAGACCTGTCCTCCCACGTGAAGACCTACACCCCGGAGGCCGTGGCCGAAATCACCTGGGTCCCGGCCGATCTCATTCGCCGGGCCGCGAGGCTTTACGCCGAAGCCAGGCCCGCCGCCCTCCAGTGGGGCAATGCCATCGAGCATGACATCCACGCCTTCGATGCCACCCGCTCCCTGGTGTGCCTCATGGCCATCTGCGGAAACCTCGAGGTGCCGGGGGGGAACATCAACGCCCACGACCCGAAGATCATGGGGCTGGCGGAGTTCGTGCGGGCCGACCTCATCCCGGACAAGCGCAGCCAAATGATCAGCGCCCACCACGGCGTCATCCCGAGGCTCATGACCGTGGCCCCTGCCTTCTTCCGCAAGGCGGTGCTGGAGGGAACACCATACCCCGTTCGGGGCTACTACGGCATGTGCACCAATCCCCTGGTGGCCTGGGCCGAGAGCCCCCTGACCTATGATGCGTTCAACAGCCTGGATTTCGTCGCCGTGGCGGACCTCTTCATGACCCCCACGGCGGCCATGGCCGATATTGTGCTCCCCGTGGCCCACCAGTACGAGATGAACGACATCGGCCACTACGGCATCGGCCACGGCATGATTCTGGCCCGCCCCAAGATCGTGGATCCTCCGCCGGAGTGCTGGCCGGACATGAAGATCATGAACGAGCTCGGCAAGAGGGTGTCGTCGTCCGAGTACTGGCCCGAGGACCATGAGGCTTTCCTGGATGACCTGGTGAGACCTGCGGGTCTGACCTACGCCCAGTTCGTGGAAAAAGGCTGTCTCAAAGGGCCGGATCGTTTCAGGTCCTACATCGAGAAGGGGTTCCGAACACCCACGGGAAAGGTCGAGCTCAAGCTCAGCACGGCCGCCAAATTCAAGCTCAAGCCCTTGCCCGACTTCGTTGCTCTGCCCGAGGACGAGGATGCCGATTTTCCGTTGACCCTGACAAGCGCCAAGAGCCGCTACTACCTGCTTTCTTCCTACCGATGGGTCGCGAAGCTACGGGAGAAAAGGCCGCATCCCCTGGTGGAAATCCATCCCGAGACGGCGTTGTCTCTCGGAATCCGCGATGGCGATACCGTCGTCATCGAGACGCGATATGGCTCCATCCAGCAGGTGGCTCGCCTGACCGACATGGTGCATCCTCGCGTCGTCAGTGCGGCTCTCGGCTGGTGGTTTCCGGAAGGGGACGCAGCCAGCCAGTTCGACTGGCGGAAATCGAACTTCAACATGCTGACTTCCATTGGTAAGCTCGGAAAGGAGTTTGGGACTCCCAACATCAAGAACATTCCCTGCAGGGTTCGAAGGGAATCGTGAAGGGAAGCGCATCGGGCGAAAGGAGGTCCGAATAATGGAAAACATGAGTGTCAAGGAAATTGCAGAGTTTATCCGGGAGGACGTGAGGCTCAAAACCTTTCCCATTTCAGTGAAGTTCCTCAAGGAGAAGGCAGAGTTTCCAGACAAGACCCGCCAGCCATCCGTGGCCCTTGGAAAGCGAGTGACCATCTGTCAGGGGGTCACCATGGCCCGCACCTTTGGATGGACGGTGGGTCTCACCCGCGAGGATCTCGTCTGCGTGCCCGCCATGATCGCCTTCGGTTTTTCCGACTCTTCGGATCAGGCCGAATCACTCACCAGGTTGTTCTGCGAAATCAACTTCACCGCGACCGAGGAGGGGGCTCGCAGGGAGATGGAGGTGATGCACCGGTTCGAAAACAGGGAATACGAGGCCATCGTGCTTTCGCCCCTGGCGAAGGACCTGTACGAACCGGACGTCGTCGTGATTTTCGGTAATCCAGCCCAGATGATGCGGTTCATTCAGGCCTGGACCTACGTCAAGGGGGGGCGAGTGGCCGGAAGCTTCGGCGGCAAGGTGGAGTGCGAAGAGTACCTCCTCGCACCTTTCAAGACGCAGGCAGCTCGCGTCTCCATTCCGGGCAACGGCGACCGGATCTTCTCGGGGACCCAGGATGACGAAATGGTTTTCACCGTTCCGGGTCGGGACCTGAATGACCTGGTCCGCGGTTTGATCGCATCCGGAAAGAAGATCGGCGCCCGGTATCCCGTGCCGCCATACATGAACTACCAGCCCGAATTTCCCAAGGCCCACGTCAGCATGGGAAAAGAGCTGGGCATCTTCTGAGGTCACGACAGCGCTATGATGAGCCGATGGCTTCGGCACGGCGCGCCAGTTCATCTGGGTCCACTTCCTCCACGTGGGTGGCGATCCACCAGGTGTTGCCGGCAGGGTCCTTGACGGTTGCGGTGCGGTCTCCCCAGAACTGGTCGAAGGGCTCGTACAGGGATTCTCCGCCCGCCTCGAGGGCCGCGCGGTAGGTGGCATCCACATCGGTCACGTAGAAGTAGAGGTTCGAGTAGGTTGGAGGGAAATCCCCCATCAACTCGCCCATCATGTAGGGAGAATCACCGATCTTCATCTCTGCGTGCATGACGCTGCCGTCCGGAAGGGTGAATCTCATGATCTCCTCGGCTCCGAAGGCCTGCCGGAGGAATTCCATGAGCCGGGGCACATTCTTGATGTGCACCATGGGTGTGAGGGTATGGTAGCCGTCGGGGATCGGTTTCACGGTCATTGGGGTTCTCCTGTTATTCACGCTTGTTATTTGTGCTTGCGTCCGCGGGGAGCAAACGACCTCTGGTAGAATTCAGAGCATGTGATCAATAAGCTAATGGGGCCGGGGACCGTTGTCATCACTGCCAGCCATCCATGGTGGCGAGGCAAGCATGATTCCGGTTCCCGGCGGTGTGAGCACCCGCCCGGGCGGGCACCGTGGGGTGAGTCCACCCGGAACCCGGAAGGAATTCATGCTTCGAAAGTCGCTCCTGCTCAAGCTTTTCAGTGCAGCCACCATGCTGCGCTGGAACGACAAGATCCGGCCCCTGGACCTGACGGAGCTCGACAAGCAGGCCCATAAGATGATCCTGGCCTGGTTCATCGGCAAGTGGGAGGAAGAGCGCGGGGAGCTGGACTGGATCGGGTTGATCGAGGGCGGCCTTTTCGAGCTCCTGCAGCGCGTGGTGCTCACGGACCTCAAGCCGCCCCTCTTCTACCGAATCAAGTCGGACCCATCGCGGTATGGGCGTCTCAACGACTGGGTTTCGGATCAGCTCCGCCCCATCCTCGCCCCGCTTGGGGCTGCGTTTCAGAGACGTTTTCGCGACTATTTCGACGAGTCCGAGGATTCGGTGCATCGCAGGGTGCTGGATGCCGCCCACATTTCGGCCACCCGCTGGGAATTCGACATCCTGTATCGCATGAATCCCGGCGGCTTCGAGATGGAGGCGATCCGCGAGCGACTTTCCAGGACCTCTGAAGGATTCGGCGATCTCCAGGGGATGGCGATGATCCGGGAGGACGAGAATTCACGGCGCTTCATCGATCTTTGCGGCCAGCTGCGCTTCCAGGTCCGCTGGGCCAACATCCACCGCACGCCGCGCACCTCCGTGCTCGGGCATTCCCTCATCGTGGCTTTGCTCTCCTATTTTTTCTCCCTTCAGCTCGGGGCCTGCGGGGCGCGCAGGGTCAACAACTTCCTCACGGGGCTGTTTCACGACCTGCCGGAGGTCCTGACCCGGGATGTCATATCTCCCGTGAAGCGTTCCATCGAGGGCCTGGATGCGCTGATCAGGGAGTATGAGCGGGAGATGATGGAGCAGGATTTCTACGGGCTCCTGCCGCAGACGTGGCGCTCCGAAATGAAGCTGTTCGCCGAAGACGAATTCGAGAACATCGTGAAGATCGATGGAGAGCCCAGGCGGGTGGGCAGCGGCGAGATCGGGAGGCTTTACGATGAGGATCGATACGGTCCGCGGGACGGTGAGCTGGTCAAGGCTTCGGATCGGCTGGCCGCATTCCTCGAGGCCTACCTCGCCATACGGAACGGAAGCGCTGCCCCGGAGCTCCACGAGGCGCTCTGGGCCATCCGGAGCGAGCAGGCCCAGCTCAGCATCGGCGGGATCGACCTCGGGGGCATCTACGCCGACTTCGACTGAAGCCGCTCCTCCAAGGTACCGTCAACCGAACCCTAAACGAGCAACTGCAAACCAGAACCGGAAACCAGAAACCAGAAACGAGGAACCAGCAACCAGGAGCTTCATTCCAGGCGATCCCGGATTCGATCATGCTCAACCCCAAGTCCCCCCTCCCCCTGTACCATCAGCTGGCTGAAATCATCCTCGCCAAAATACGCTCGGGCGAGCTCCCGCCGGGGTGTCGGCTGCCGTCCGAGCCCAGTCTTGCGGCCACGTACGGCATCGGCCGTCCCACCGTGAGGCAGGCCATCGATGTCCTCGTGCGCAGGCGCTTCCTGACGAGACGGAGGGGGTCCGGCACCTACGTGAGACCGGAGCCGGAAGAGGTCGATCTCTTCTCCCTGGCGGGCACCACGTCGGCATTTCAGAAGAAGGGTATCTCGGTCGTGTCGCGGATCCTCGAGAAAACCAGGCTGAAGTCGGCGCCTGTCGATGCCGAGAATCCCTTTTCCGAGCAGCCGGCGTTTTTCATCTCCAGGCTCAGCCTGGTCGAGGGCACCCCGGTGCTGCTCGAAGAGATTTTCATGCAGCCGGAGCTGTTTCCGGGTCTGGATGAGATCGACCTTGCAGGGCGGTCCCTTTCGCGGATTGTGGAGGAGCGCTACCACATGCGTCCAGAAGGCGGAAGGCAGAACTTCCGCATCGTCAACGTGGACGGGAAGAGAGCCCATCACCTGGCTGTGACTTCGGCGACCCCTGTTCTACTGGTGAAACGCTTCCTCACTCTGTCCGGGCTGCAAAACGCCATATACTCGGAGCTTTACTGCCGCACCGACCAGTTCGTCTTTTCGCAGAGCATCGGAGAGACCTCGCGGGAGTGAGTGCCTCTCGATTTTCTCCCGCTCAGTCCGTTCTCGGGTGCCAGGCACAGTGAGCCGGTCTGTCGGCTCCTCGCTCCCGACCCATCTCATGCGGCCGAGGAATGGATCTTGCCCACCTGCAAATCCCCCCTGGAGTCCGTCGAGGCCAGGTAGAGGTTGATGCCGTGGAGGAGCTCGTCCATGACCCGGCGGAATTCCGCTTCGTCGGGCTCGAGGAGCGTCATGCGGAACCCCTGCAGCGGTGTGTTGAATGACGAAAGGGGTACCACGCAGATTCCCGTTGCGGCCAGGAGGTAATAGACGAAGCGCTTGTCCGGCTGCATCTCGGGGTCGGCGGTGAGCTCCTCCACCAGCGTGCGGGCTTCGCGATTCTGGATGGGAAGCGTCTGCCGAAGGTTCAGTGCTCCCGGCTCGAAGGCGACGCTCATGTAAAAGGCGCCGTTGGTCCGGTTGACCAGGATTCCCGGAATGCCACTCAGTTTCTCATGGGCCAGGTTTGAAAACCGCTCGTAGCGGCGGCAGCGCTCACCCAGGTAGGCCGCGTACTCCGGATGCTGGAGAATGCGGGGTATGGCCCGTTGGGGCAGGGTGGTGGAGCAGACCTCGACCATCTTGGCATTGATGATGGACTGAACGTATCGGAAAAAGTTCGGATCCTTGTCCGCATTATAAATCTCGACCCATCCGCAGCGCGAGCCCGGCCAGGGCAGCTCCTTGGAGATCCCCTTCATGGCGAGCCCAGGCACATCGCCCAGGATATCGGCCAGGGGTTTGGTCTTCTGATTGTTGTAAACCAGGTTCTGATAGATCTCGTCGGCGATGACGAAGAGGTCGAATTCGCGAGCGATGGCGACGATCTCGCGCAGGATCTCCTCCGGGTAGACGGCTCCCGTCGGGTTGTCCGGGTTGATGATGAGGATTCCGGCAACCGACGGATTGTACTGAACTCTGCGGCGCAGCTCTCCCAGGTCCGGGTACCAACGGCTCAGGGGATCCAGGGGGTAGGTCACCGGCGGCTGGCCGGCGTGGGCTGCTTCGGAGGAAGAGTGCGTCGTGTAGGTGGGTGACGGCGTGATGATGCGGGCCGTGCTCCGGAGGAGCCCGTAAATCTTGGTTATGGCCTCCCCGAGACCGTTGAAGAAGACAATGTCGTTCGGCGAGATGTGGACGCCGCCGTTGCCGTTGCGGTTGGCCGCCAGGTATTCCCGGGTTTCGAGGATGCCCTGGGTGTGGCAGTACCCGTAGGAGCAGTCCTCCATGGCGAGCTCCGCCACGATGCTCTTCATCCAGCCGGGTATTCTCTCGCCCTTGGCCACGGGATCCCCGATGTTCTCGAGATGGACCTTGATGCCCATCTGCTGCAGTTTTTCCACCACCCGGATGATGTTGCGGATCTCGTAAGTCAGCTTGCCGGCGCCCATGTGCACGATGTCGGTTCTCATACTTGCCTCGACCTTCCTTTCCTTTTTCTGCGCGGCGGTGTCCCTCGAACCCCCCGGGCCGGAACGAAGAAGGGCCGCGAGTGGCTCGCAGCCCTTAAAGGAAAAGGGCTGCGGTGAACGCCCGCAGCCCTGAGTTTTCAATCCTGGAGAGTAATCCCGTCACTTCTCCCTCAGAGCCGCGGGCCGAAGGGCCGCCGCTGCCGCCGCGGCGAACGCCGCCGCTGCGGCGATGCCGGCATTGCGGGCTCGGCTGAAGGATGAACCGGGAGATGCCATGATATTCCTGTCAACTAAAAGAAAACCAGTCTTTCCAAACGCTTCATTGGAGCGAATACTAACTGAAGGTCATCGCCGCTGTCACGAAAAAAATCGGCCCCCTGAGACATGTGCATGAAAATACCTCGGCGATTCCCGCCGTGAAGACGCAGGCGTGCCAGGTGGGCCGGTCCCTCGACTCGCGCAGAGCCATTGAATGACGGGCGAGATGAAAAACCATTGAGAAACCGGAGGTGGTCCCCTATGTTTGAACGACCCCCCGGGATGCGGAGCCCCCGTCGGTTTTGAAGCGGGCATGGGTGATCGACTTTGGGCACAGGGCTCCCGACCATGGAAAGGACAGGGCGCAAGACCATGATCGAGAAGGTTCTCCGGAAATACGACCCTCGCAGACCGGACACCTGCGCGTGAAGACTTGGCTTATTGGCTCACCAGGAGTCCACGGGAGCGGATTGCGGCGGTGGAGGTTCCGAGAAGGCAAGCCCATGGAAGTTCAGCCAGACTTCAGAGAACTGCTCGCGTTGTTCAACAGGCATCGCGTTGAGTACATGCTGGTCGGCGGCTATGCTCGTTGCCAATAAAAAGGCGATTGGATGAAAGAGGGAGCTTGCCGCGGAAGAAGCCTTCCTGAACCAGCTCGTTCAGGCTTTTGAAGGGAGCCGATCAGAATGAAGAATACACCAACAGGGGGCGGTGAGGATTCGTCTGGCCGCCGGCCCATCCTGAGAACATCTTTCTGGTGCAGGGCTGCGGCGCTCCTGGGGGTTCCAGGAGCCGCTTTCGCGGACGAACCTCGCGACATCCCCGCGGATGCCCCCAGCCATGCGGTTGACCGATTCGTGAAGTCCGGGAACTGCTCACAGGCGATCCTCGAAACGTACGCCCCATCCATGGGCTTGCCCAGGGAGATGGCGAGACGCCTGACCACCGCGTTTGCCGGCGGCATGGGAATGGGGTCCGAGTGCGGAGCCGTCACCGGCGCCCTGATGGTGATCGGCCTGAAGTACGGCAGAGTCCATGACAAGGATCCGGCGGCCGATCGTAGGACGTCCGCGAACGTTGCCGAATTCATCAAGGAATTCAAGGCAAGGCACCGTGACACGGTATGCTCCCGGCTGCTCGATGTGAACATGGGAACGCCTGAGGGGGTCAAGGAAGCCCGTGGGAAAGGATTGTTCTCAACGAGATGCCCCGAATTTGTCCGCTCCGCAGCTGAGATTCTCGACAAAATCCTCGCGTGATTCGCGTATCCAGTGCAGTTGATTGAACCCCATTCCATCCCCTGCCGGCACCGGCGAAGCCACCGCTTTTCCAGAGTGAATCGAAGGTCATGGAGGCTTTGACGATCCGGTCATGATCGGCGATTCGGGTGCCGCCAGGCGGGGATGAGAATGGCCGCCGCGTAGACCAGCAGGGGCAGAGCGGTTTGTGCCAGGGCATAGATCCCGATGACCCGCCGATCGCTTCCGCTCGACAGGGTCACCGCCTCGACCGTGAGGGTGGTGAAACGTCCCCCTGCGGCGAAGACCGTGGACAGGTACTGCCCGGCGCTCACGGCAAAGCCGATGGCGAAGGCGAAAGCCGCCGGCTTGAGCATCAGGGGCAATTCCACTTGAAAGAAGCTCCTCAGGGGTGAGCCCGTGAGGGCGAGGGCCGAATCCCGGTAGCGCAGATCAAAGGCCCGCCAGGGATCGGCCAGGGAAAGGAAGACGTAAGGGAAGACGAAAAGCAGGTGGCACAGGACCAGAGCGGTCCAGGCGCCGTCCAGGTTGAGCCGAACCAGGATGACCTGCACGCCGAAGAGGAAAGCGATCTGGGGAATCAGCAAAGGTGCGTAAAGCAGCCAGAGGATCTTGGACGCCGACCCCAGGCCGTTGACCCGCTCGTTCTGAAGGCACCCCAGGGCCAGGAACAGAGCGATCAAGGCTGTGCACAACCCTGTTGCGAGCGTCACCTTTCCCGGCCAGATCAAGCCATCGAGGTGCCTGGTCCAATGGGCGAGGGTCCACGAGGCCGGCAGGGCACCCGGATAAAACCAGGTTTCCGCGAACGACCAGATCGTCATGGCCACGGTTCCGAGAACCGACAGCCCGACGAGAGCCCCGAAAATGCCGACCCACAGAACCCCGGCGCCCCGGGAAAGGCTTCCCTGTCGACCACCCGTCAGCCAGGGTCTCGCCACTCTCGAAATGACCCATTCGCCACTGCGCCACGCGCAGATGCTCACGAAGACGATGGCCAGCTGAAGACAGGCGCCGGCCGAGGCGGGGAAGACCATCGCGAGATCCCGGTCCATGAACATCCGGAACACGACGGTGCTCAGCGGGGCGGGTGTGGTCGGAGCCAGGATCACCGCCACATCCACCACGGAAAGCGAAAAAGCCAGGACGGCATAAATGGGCAGCCTGATCTGGGGGTAGATCTGGGGCAATACGGTCTTGAGCCATGCCGAGGCTGGACTGTACCCCAGAGATCTCCCGACGGCCATGATCTCCCGGGACTTCACCTGTCCCAGGGCCGCCACCGTCATGAGCATCAGGTACGGAACCTCTTTCAAAAGCAATCCGAGGACGAAGGAGAGGCCCCAGGGATCATGGACAATGGCGATGTCCGGAGGGCGCTCCCAGCCCGTGAGCCAGGGCGAGACCAGGCGGACGAGCCAGCCGCTGGGAGCAATCAAGAAAGAGAGCCCCAGGGCCACCGCCACGTGGGGAGTGGCCA
>JALOOX010000044.1 GCA_025454175.1 Syntrophobacteraceae bacterium
GGGCAGTCGTCTTCATCCCGCTGCACTATGGAGCCGGTTTGGCCGCCTCAGCCTTGATGGCTTCCATGTCGGGCATGGCCTTCGGGTTTCTGCCATAGGTGAACGGGGTGGCGATGGAGCGCCACTTGGCGATGTCCTGCAGGAACTTCAGCTGGGAGTAGGCCACCTTGGCGAAAAGCGGGTTCTCCTTGGCGGACTCGACGACATACTTGTTGACCATATCCTGGATCTTGTCCAGCTCCTCATCGCTGATGCGGGTGATCTGAGTGCCCTTCTCCTCGAACTTCTTGACCGCATCGATGCAGCTGTACTCCATCTGGGTGAAGGACCAGACCATGTTGGCCATGGCGGCATACTTCAGGAGAATCTTCTGCTGCTCCGGAAGCTCGTCCCAGACCTTCTTGTTGATCATGACGCCGAGGAGCGATGCGGGCTGATGCCAGCCGGGGGTGGACCAGAACTTCGTCACCTCGCCGAAGCCCATTCCCCAGTCGATGACGGGGCTCGAGAACTCGGCCGCATCGATGACGCCCTTGTCCAGGGCCTGGTAGATCTCACCGCCGGCGAGCATGGTCTGGGCCGCTCCTAGCTCCTTGAGGAGCTTGCCCTGGGTCTGCCCGGACATGCGAATCTTCAGCCCGTTGTAATCGGCCAGGCTCTTGATGGGCTTGTTGCTGCGGACTCCGGACTCCATGGGAGTGACGGAGTGGGGCAGGTAGTAGATGCCGTACTTGCCGTAAGCTTCCTGGTACAGCTCCAGACCGCCGGCCTGGTAAATCCAGACCATGTAGTCCACGGGCGTGAGCCCCATGGGGTAGGAGCCGAGGAGGTCGAACACCGAGTTCTTGCCCGTCCAGTAGTTGGGCCACTCGCCTCCCGCCTCGAGGGTCCCCTTGGCCACCGCATCGAACAGCTCGAATGCCGGAACCAGCTCACCCGCCGAGAACAGCTTGATGTCGAAATCCCCGCCCGAGAGCTCCTTGACGATCCTGCAGAAGTTGCGGTCAGATTCGATGAGGACGATGGACGGTGTCCAGGTGGAGCCCATGCGCCAGCGGACCTTGGCGGAAAAGGCCGGCGACGCCATGAGGCATACCGTCATGACCACGCCGACGAAAAAGGTGATGGATCGCAGATTTCTTTGGAACCGTTTCATGATTGCCTCCTTGGATGGATGTGAAAGAGGGGGTTTCCCCGGAAGCAGAGCTTCCGCGAACAAGACAAACAAGGCGGAAGCGCCGATAATGCCTCCACAACCGCCTGCCTCTTCAACCCCTTCAGGAATCTCATCGAGATCCCTCGGGCCCTTCCGGCGGAACGGTTGCCAGAAGCTCGGCCACGGCCGCATACTCTCCAGTGGAGTTGCGGCAGCGCACCACGATCTTCCAGCCCTTGCCCAGCGCCTGTTTTTCGACGCGTATTTCGAAAAGAACCTTCTCGCCCTGATTGGCGAGTCCCAGGAATTCAACGTGGAGTGAGTGGTACTGAACGGATTCAACGGGGAGCCATCGGCGCAGCAGGGGAGCGAAGCAGAGCAAAAGATCGGGTGGCGTCAGGAGCCGCCCCGCCGCGGTCACCGCGGTATCGGCATGGAACGAGTGGTCGAGCCCATTGGCTTCATGCCCGAGCTCCACCTCCACGGTCCTGCGAAACCCATCCCGGAACTGGACGAAAGGCTCGTCGGCTCCCATAGGCCCTCGTGCTCACGCGGTCGGATGTTTCAACATGGAAAGGGGTTGCTGTTCCGGTACGAAACGTCATCCAGGCAGGAGCAATGAAAGTGCCATTCGAGGAGGAATCCAAAACTCAGCGTGATAACCGCAGGTTATTCAGCCTGCTCCGAAGACCCTCGAGGAATTCATGTGTGGCCTTTGGTCCACACCTTCCGGAAACAGGCGCGGAGCACCTGGATCCATGCATGGCGGACCATGTGTTGTCAAACGGCTACATGTACCCGAAGGTCAACATGAGGACGGCCTCCCTTTGACAATTGAGACGACTTGAGCCATGTTGAATTGAGGATCATGGTATCGCTTTATTCAGAACAACAGGAAGTGAGGGACGTCATGCGGATCATCCAGACCCTCGTCGGGCCCATGGAAGTTTTCAGCTACCTCGTCTTCGATGAAGAGACCCGGGAGGGAATCCTCATCGACCCCGCCGGAGACGAGGATCGCCTCATCGGGCTCCTGAAGGAGCATGGGGTGAAGCTCCTCTACATCGCGAGCACCCATGGTCATGCGGACCATACGTGCGGGAACGGAATCCTCAAGCGGGAGACCGGAGCCCTGCTGGTCATGCACGAACTGGACGACGCCTTCTTTCAGATGCCCGAGTGCCAGGCGTGGGCCAAGGCCATGGGATTCGAGCCCAGCCCCCCCGCGGACCTGAGGGTTCGGGACGGCGACGAGCTCACCTTCGGTGGACACACCATGAGGTTTCTCCATACCCCGGGGCACTCGCCGGGGGCCTGCTGCATCTGGATCGACGGGAATCTGTTCACGGGAGACACCCTGTTCGTGGGCGCGGTGGGCAGGACGGATCTCCCGGGCAGCTCCTTCGAGCAACTGCTGGGATCGCTGAAGAGCAAGATCCTTCCGCTGCCTCCCGACACGGTTGTCTGGCCCGGCCATGACTACGGAGATCATCCCCGATCCACTTTGGGGGATGAAATGGACAACAACCCCTACATTACGGATTTTTTGACCGATGATTGATGAATTTTCGGTGCTGGACATCATGGTGTTCGAGACTCCCATCGGCTTCATTCTGGCCGGAAGCGGCAAGCATGGCATTCGCCTGGTTTCGCACCTCGGCGACTCCAGGCCCGGCGAAGCCGATCTCATGGCCATGGTCCAGTCCGCCTGCCCGGGCTTCAAGGCCAGCCTGGACCATGGATCCCTGCTGCTGGATGAAGTGCAACATCGAATCCTGGCCTATCTGAAGGAAGGTGCGCCCCTGCCTTACTTCGCGCTGGACCTTCGCGACGGGACCCCTTTTCAGCAGAAGGTATGGGAGGCGCTCACCCGGATTCCCATGGGGGAGACCCGCACCTACCGCGAGATTGCCGATCAGATTGGCCGTCCGCGGGCATCGAGGGCCGTGGGACAGGCCTGTGCCCGCAATCCGATCCTCCTCCTCGTTCCCTGCCACCGTGTGACCGCCGAAGGAGGGGGGCTGGGTGGGTTCTCGTGCGGAATCGGAGTCAAGCAGGCGCTCCTGGCCCTCGAGAAAAACGGACGACTCCCCGGCTCCACAAGCTGAACGCGGGTCCGCCCCGGCGGCCTGGGTCGAGTATTCCGCGCAAGAGCTGGATGCCGGCTTGACAGCTTTCATGCCCTGGACCTATCTTACACCTTTTTGAGAGCCCAACGCATCCGGGATGAATCCGAAGCCCAATTGATTCGGTTGAACTGACTGGTCCGGTGAGACGGAGGCGCACCATTGAAAGAGAAGAACCTGAAGCGAAAAGATCGGATCGAGGCCCCCAAGGGACCTCTTGGCGTGCTCATTCCAGGCATCGGTGGAGCCGTGAGCACCACCTTCATCGCCGGTGTGGAGCTGGTTCGCAAGGGGCTGGCGGAGCCCATCGGCTCTCTCAGTCAGCTGGCCACCATCCGTCTGGGGAAGCGGACCGAACGGCGCAGTCCGAAAATCAAGGATTTCATACCGCTGGCATCCCTTGACGACCTGGTCTTCGGCGGCTGGGACATCTACGAGGCCAACGCATTTGAGGCGGCGCTTTACGCAAGAGTGCTGAGGCGGGACCACCTGGACTCCATCAAGGATTTCCTGAGCACCGTCCGACCCATGAAAGCGGTGTTCGACCGCCAATTCGTCCGCAACCTGGACGGCACCTTCATCAAGGAAGACCGGGACCTGCGCGCCCGCGTGGAGGCCCTCAAGGAGGACATCGCCCTTTTCAGGCTCACCCACGGCGCCGAGCGCTGCGTCATGATCTGGTGCGGCAGTACCGAGATATTCCTCAAGCAGGAAGACGATATCCACGGCTCCATCGAAGCGCTCCAGAAAGCCATCGATCGCAACGACCCACGCATCCCCCCGAGCATGCTCTACGCGGTGGCCGCCCTGGAGAGCGGGGTTCCCTTCATCAATGGCGCTCCCAACCTGACCATCGACATTCCGGCCATGCTGGAGCTGTCCGTCACGCGAAATGTCCCCATTGCGGGAAAGGATTTCAAGACGGGCCAGACCCTCATGAAGACGATTCTGGCGCCTGGCCTCAAGGCGCGCATGCTGGGCCTGGAAGGATGGTACTCCACCAACATCCTGGGCAACCGCGACGGGCTGGTCCTGGACGATAAGGACTCCTTCAGGACCAAGGAGGAGAGCAAGCTGTCGGTACTCGAGTACATCCTCCAGCCGCATCTCTACCCGACCCTCTACAAGAACTACTACCACAAGGTCACCATCAACTACTATCCTCCCCGGGGCGACAACAAGGAAGGCTGGGACTGCATCGACATCTTCGGCTGGCTCGGCTACCCCATGCAGATCAAGGTCGATTTCCTTTGCCGGGACAGCATCCTGGCGGCGCCGCTGGTGGCGGACCTGGCGCTCTTCATGGACCTGGCGCAGCGGGTGGGCATGAGCGGCATTCAGGAGTGGCTTTCCTTTTACTTCAAGAGCCCCATGCACAAGGAAGACCTCTACCCCGAGCACGACCTGTTCATACAGCTCATGAAGCTCAAAAATACGCTCCGATACCTCATGGGCGAGGAGCAGATCACCCACTTCGGCCTGGACTATTACATGAACGGAGAAAGCGAATAGGAGGGAGTCGGGATTGGATTCACCAGCAAAACACCGCCATGGCTTCGTGGAATCCTATGATGGGATGGTCGCCTTCGGATTCTCGAGGGACGTCGACGAGAAGTCGCTCATATACTACCTGCAGAAATTTTCGGATGATGACCTTATGAGCATCCTGATCCCCAGGCTCAGCGATGCGGAGATCGACAACATCTTCACCCTGCTCAGCAGCACCATGAGGAAGCACCTCAAGGAATCCGAGTATCATCGGTATTTCCTGAAGGACGACCATCACTCCCACGGGGACTGATGCCTTGGGAGGAGGTCCGGCCCTCGAATGCCGCTTCGGGGGCCGGGATCGCTCCCGATACCGACATGAGTCTTTTCATCCTTCCCGGGTGTGTGCGGCTTTCCCTTGCTCCTCCACCCAATCCCCCAGCGCCGCCAGCAGGCGACGGTTCTCCTCGGGCAGCCGAATGGCGATACGGAAGAAACGCTCATCCAGTCCATCAAAATTGGCGCAATCGCGAACCAGGATCCTGTGCCGCTCCAGCAGATCCCGCTGGAGCATTCCGGCGTCGGGAAGACCATCGTCGATGCGGACGAGCAGGTAATTGGCCACTCCCGGCATCGACCTGCCAAGCCCCAGCTTGGCGATTCCAGATGCCAGCAGGTCACGCTCCCGGTTGACGAGCTCCATGGTTTCGGCTCGATAGGATTCCTGTCTCACGCAGAACACGCCGGCAATCTGTGCAAAGGCATTGATGGACCATGGTGGAATGAACTGGCGGACCTTCGAGGCAAGTCCCGGCGAGGCGAGGAGGTAGCCCAGCCGCAGTCCGGGAATGGCGTAAAACTTGGTCATGGACCGGATGAGGACGAGGGGAGTCGACTCAGTCATCATGGATTTGAGAGAATCCTTCTCGCTGAAATCCACGAAGGCCTCGTCGATGATCCCGGTCCAGCCTCCCGACCGGCAGTTCTCCAGCACCCATTGTCGCACTTCGGGATCCAGCAGGGTTCCCGAAGGACTGCCGGGATGCGTGAGAAGAACGGCATCAGGCCTGACTTTGGCGAAACAGGGCTCGAGATCGTGGAGGGCCGGCTGGAAAAGGTTCTCCTCGGCGGAAGCCAGCCGGTGCAATTTGACCTCTTCGCGTTCAAAGGCCCGCTGGTACTCGCTGAAAGTCGGAACGGCGATGATGGCGCTCTTGAGCTTCAAGGCCCTGGCCAGCCAGTAAATCAACTCGGTGGATCCGTTGCCCACCACGATCCAGTCGGGCGGAGCTCCGTGGAGCTCCGAAAGGGCCTCGATCAATTCACGGTTGGAGATATCGGGGTAATGCCCGAGCCTCGAAAAGCCTTTCCGGAGCTCCTCCCACAACCCCGGTGGAGGGCCGAGAGGATTGATGCTGGCACTGTAATCCAGGATGTCGTCGGGAGAGCACTTCAGCTGGTGCGCGATTTGATAGACGTTGCCGCCGTGGGGAAAGCTCATGAGTGATCGCTTTCGGCAGAAGAAGGTTTCAAGTTTCAGGTTTAAGGTTTCAAGTTTGAAGCTCCAGGCTTCAGCAAGGTCTCGGACTCTCGCATTCCGGCCTGCGGCTGCCGCGGCCCCGTTGGTTCAGGCCAATCTCCCCCAAAGGGCGAAGAGGATGCCGAGGGCCATGAGGAAAGCCAGGAAAGATGTGGCGTACATCAAACGGATCATGGACGAGTACACTTCGGGGCTCAGGGGATTGACATCTTCACCCAGGGTCGGCTTCATGACGACCTGGCCGAAATAGGTGCTGGATCCCCCGAGCTGGATGTGGAGAGCCCCCGCGGCAGCGGCTTCGGGATAGCCGGCGTTGGGGCTTTTCATTCGGCGCGCGTCCTTCCGGGCCACCTTCCAGGCGTTTCGCCAGTCCAATCCCAGGGCAGCGGCGGCGGCCGCCATCAAAAGAGCCGTCAGCCGCGAGGGGACAAAGTTGACCACGTCATCCGCGCGGGCCGCAAACCATCCGAAATAGCGATATCGGTCGTTGAGGTAACCCACCATGGAATCCATGGTGTTGACGGCCTTGTACGTCATGGCGCCCACGGGCCCTCCCAGGGCAAGAAAGAGGAGCGGCGCGACGATCCCGTCGGAAATATTCTCGGCGACGGTTTCGATGACGGCCCTCAGGATCTCCCTTTCACCCAGCTGGCTGGTATCGCGGCTCACGATCCAGGACAGCCGCTTCCTCGCGGCGGGAAGATCCCCGGCCGCCAATGCGCGGACCACGGCCCGCGATTCGGCGTGGAGGCTTCTCGTGGCCAGGACCGCGTAAGAGATCCAGATGCTCAGGACGGCACCGGCCACCGGGTGAAGGAGCCAGACCAGCTTGACGCAGGCCAGCGTGGTGCAGGCCACCCCGCCCACCACCATCAGCCAGAAAATGAGCCCGGCGATGCGCTGGTAGCCGGGGGAGCCGTCCTCATCGTGGAAGAGCGACTCGCACCATTCGATCCAGCGGCCGATCCAGCGCACCGGGTGCGGCCAGCCCGATGGGTCTCCCAGGAGCAGGTCCAGGAAATATGCCGCCGTCAAGTGCCAGGGAAGGAAAACCATGGATCAGCCGGTCCCCTCAGAGCCCCATGGCATCGTAGATTCGGCGGACATCGGTATGGCGACGCACATGCTCCGCCAGAAGCTCATACTGTCTCTCCTTCCACTCCGCGTAAGAGTATCCCTCGGCAAGCGGGACCTCCTGTTTGCCGGATCTAGACTGCAAAACCCTCAGAAAACTCCGCCTGAACGGGTCGCTGTCGAAAACTCCGTGAATGTATGTCCCCCAGACCCTGCCGTCGGCGCTCGACAGGCCGTCCTGAAAGTCGACGGTCAAGCCGTCCCGGCGGCTGATGCGAAAGAGCGGTTGTGCGCCCGCCCCCGGTGTGCTCCGCCCCATGTGAATCTCATAGCCTTGCACCCGCTCGTTGACGAAGCCGCCCATGGCTGCTGCCTCGAGAACCTCCGCTTCGACCTGGGAGGTGATCTTGTCGGGAAACATCTCCGTTTCCATGTCCAGCAGTCCGAGACCTTGCACCTGGAGCAGCCCGCTTTCGACCCCATGGGGGTCCCTGACCATTCGCCCCAGCATCTGATAGCCGCCGCACAGGCCCACCACCGTGCCTCCGGACTTGAGGAAGGCCACCAGGCCCTCGGCCAGGCCCGTCCGCTTGAGATAGTCCAGATCCTCGAGGGTGTTCTTGCTGCCGGGAAGAATGATGGCGTCGAAGTCGAACACGCGGCGGGGACCATCGAAATAGACGAGATCCACCCCGGACTCCTGCTCGAAACAGTCGAAGTCCGTGTAATTCGAAATGAACGGAAGTCTGACCACCCCAATGCTCACACGAGCCGAGCCTCCCGCTCTCCCGAGGGCTCCCCGTTCCATGCGTCGCCTCAAGGCCACGCTGTCTTCTTCCTGGAGGGCGATATGGTCGAAATGGGGGATGACTCCCAGCACCGGGAGGCCCGAGCGCGACTCGATGATCTCGATTCCGCTCTCGAAAAGCCGCGGGTCTCCCCGAAGCTTGTTGACCATGTAGCCGATCATCCGCGCCCGCTCTTCGGGGGTCATGAGCATGGTGCTCCCCAGCAGAGCCGCGAAGATTCCGCCGCGGTCGATGTCTCCCACCAGGACGCAGCGGGCGTCAGCCATGGCGGCCATGGAAAGGTTCACGATGTCGTGCGCTTTCAGGTTGAGCTCCACGGCGCTCCCCGCCCCCTCGAGGACGATGATGTCGTAACGGCCGGCCAGCCGCTCATAGCTCTCCCGAACGACCGAAACCAGCTCCTTTTTGAATTGATAGTACTCGGAGGCGGAGTAATTGCCCACAGGCCTTCCGCGCACGATGACCTGGGAGCCCATCTGGCAGGTGGGCTTGAGAAGGACGGGATTCATGTCCACGTGGGGCGCCACTCCGGCGGCCTCGGCCTGCACCACCTGCGCACGGCCCATCTCGCCCCCTTCGGGAGTGATGAACGAGTTCAGGGCCATGTTCTGGGCCTTGAACGGCGCCACCCGAAAACCATCATCCTTGAGAATGCGGCAGTAGGCGGCCGCCAGCACGCTCTTGCCGACATCCGACCCGGTCCCGAGAAACATGAGAGCTTTGGCGCGTTGATTCACTGATCGAATTCCCGGCAATGTTGTACAAAGGACGCGGCCGCCTCTGGGGCGCTTCCCCAGTGAAGGTGGATGTAGCTGGCCAGGACCGAGCCCGCGAGATAGCCTTCCCGGCGGGTCTCGCCGGCTTTCTTGCCGCGCAGCAGATAGACCTGCTCCGGAACGCCTCGCCCCGCCATCGATGATCCCCCTTCATCCCCGGTCGGCGCGATCTCCGAATAGTGGAACTCATGCCCGCGCAGCCGCAGGCCTGCCGGGCCCAGCAGGCACGGCCGCAGCAGCTCGACTTCGGTGTAGCCCAGGGCCTTTCGCCGCTTCAGCATGCGCGTTCCGAAGGGCAGAACGCCCGCCATGGGATGGCGGGCGCCCTCCATCGTCTCGATGTCGCGGCCCAGAAACATCATGCCGCCACATTCCGCGTAGATGGGCATTCCCGCGGCCGCGGCGGAGCGGATGGACTCCAGCGAAGCGGCCCAGGAGGAAAGCTCGGCGGCAAACAGCTCCGGATAACCCCCTCCCAGGTAGAGTCCCGCCGCATCGGCGGGAAGGACATCACCCGCCAGGGGCGAGAAGAACCGAATCTCCGCTCCGGCCCTTCGGAGCAGGTCCAGGTTGTCGGCGTAGTAAAAGCAGAAGGCGCTGTCCCGGGCAACGGCGATGGGGACCGGCCTGTTGATCGGGGAAGGGGCGTCGGCCGGAGACGATCCGGATTCGGCGTCATCCTCGGGATGGACGGTCGCCGCCAGCAGGCCATCCATGTCGATGCAGCTCTCCACGAGATTCGCCGCTGCATCCTGCCAGGACCGGTCGAGCAGGATCTCGTCCGAAGTCACCAGGCCCAGGTGTCTTTCGGGAATGGTGAGCCCGTCCTGCCTGGGAATACCGCCCAGAACGGGGATTTCAGGCAGATTGGCGGCCATGGCGTCCTTGAGGAAGCTCAGGTGTCCCGGACTGCCGATGCGGTTGAAGATGACACCGCACACCCGGAGCCCAGGGTCGAACCGGCTGAACCCGTGGACCAGGGCCGCCGCGCTGCGGGCCATGCTACGGGCGTCCACCACCAGAATGACGGGAATCCCGAGCCACTTGGCCATCTCGGCGCTGCTGCCCGATTCGGTGAGTCCGTCATAGCCATCGAAAAGGCCCATGACCCCCTCGACGACAGCCACATCGGCACGGCGCAGGAGACCCCGGAAGAGGCCCTCATTGGTTCGACGGCTGAGCATCCAGCCATCCAGGTTGCGTGAATCGCGGCCGCTGACCTGGCCGTGAAAGCCGGGATCGATGAAATCGGGACCGACCTTGAACGGTTGAACGGCAAGTCCCCCGCGGCGGAGTGCGGCCATCAGGGCAAGGGAGATTGTCGTCTTGCCGCAACCGCTGTGGGTCCCCGCAATGAGAAATGCATGCCGTCCCAAGTCCAATCCCCCTCTCCGGTCTATCGAGTCAGTGGGCTGCCTGGCTCGCCGCTGCCTCGATGGCCTCCAAAAGCCCCTTCACTTCAGACGCCTCGGGGGAGATCTCGGCGGACTTGCTCCAGCATTGGCGGGCTTCCGCCAGTTGGCCCAGATCGAGCAAATCCCGCCCCATGGTCACCCACGCCAGCTCGGGACGGTCTTCATGGAGACTTTGATAGAGGCTGTAAAGGCTCAGCTTGACGTGGTCGCTTCCCTTGTGGAAGACCGGCTCCCCGTGACCAGGGAAAAGGTGGCGAACGGGCAGGCTGACAAGGCGTTTCAGGCTATGCACCTTGTCCTTCATGCGGCCCCCGCATGTCTCATCAGGCTTCGACAAGGCCGGCCCCAGATTGAGACGATACGGCAGGACGGCATCGCCGGAGAAAAGCGCTCCCGAAGTTTCCTCGAAAAAGCAGGTGTCTCCCGCCGTATGGCCGGGAGCGTGAATCACCCTCAAGGGCCGGCTGCCGGGGATCATGTCCCCGTCCTGGATCAGCTTGAGCTTTCCGTCTCCTTCCAGGGCGTCGAAGAACTCCGGAAAAGGAGAGCGCAGCAGCCTCAGGTATTCGCGGGTCACCGGGTGGACATGGACGTCCGGACTGACGACCTGGAAGATCTCCTCCATGCCGCCCACGTGGTCGAAGTGGCAGTGGGTGAGCAGGATGCGCTCGAGCCGGTCCAGAGGCCCCAGGTCCTGAAGCTCGTCGATGAGCCCGTACATGTTACCCGCGTCGATGATGGTGCGCCCGTCTTCCAGGACATACACACCGGAGCAGGCCCCCGCGTCCCGCACCCAGTGCATGCCCATGAGCCCTGGATCCTCGTCAGCAAATGATTTCATATCTTCCTTACTTTTAGAAATCCTGGATGGGAGATTCGGTCGATTCCGCGTCCGACCGGGTCAGTTCTCTTTAGACAAGGGAAATCCAAAAGTCAACCGGCCCGGGACAGCCGACCATGGCTGGAAGTCGCCTCGACCCGGGGTGCCGGGGGACAGGCAAACAGTCCCGGAGACCCGCGGCCTCCATGGGCCGTTTGCGATGGACATGCGCTCGGCGGCAGGCGGTCGTGCCTTTCATCACATAATGGTCTCGGAAGGCTTCCAGGTGTCTTGACACCTCGGGAAGCTGTGATTAATTTTCGTAGCGGAAAGCGGTAAAAACATAATAATTACAACTAGAAAGGAGGAAAGTTCATGGCACTGATTCGATGGGTGGATCGACCTGATGTGTACAGCCCGGGAACGGAGCTCGGAAGAATGCAGCGGGATATGAACAGACTTATCTCTGCTTTCATGGGAAGAGGGATGTCTCCATTCCGCAGCGACGTCTTTCCGCACGTCAACGTGAGCGAGGATGCCGACAACCTTTACGTGCGCACCGAGCTGCCGGGCATGCTTCCCGAGGAAATCGAGATATCGGTGGAGGGCGATACGGTGACTTTGCGGGGAGAGCGGAAGCTCGCGGTGGCCGAGAACGTCAACTACCATCGCCGTGAAAGGGAAGCAGGACGCTTTCGCCGGATTTTCTCGCTGCCGACGAAGGTGAATGCGGATGCCGTAACGGCTGTCTTCAAGGACGGAGTTTTGAAGATCACCCTTCCCAGGGCCGAGGAAGCGAAGCCCAAGCAGATTCAGATCAAGACGGCATGAGCCCGTCACTGGTGGTCCGAGACTGGATGCACATCTTGAGGATCAAGGAGGGTTAAGCAATGACGGACAAGGATCTTCAGGCCAGAGAGAAGGTGGAGGTCACGACCGAAGCCGAAAGCACCCGTAATGTTCCCGTTTACGTGCCGGCCGTGGACATTTTCGAATCCCGGGATGCTCTGGTTGTGGTGGCTGACATGCCGGGTGTTTCACCCGACAACGTCACCATCGACGTTCACGACAACACTTTGACTATTCGCGGCACCGTGGCCGTCGAGGAGGTCAAGGAGCGGGTGCACATTCAAGAGTACGGAGTGGGAGACTATTCGCGCCAGTTCACACTGGGTCGTGTGATAGACCAGTCCAAGATCGAAGCCGCCATGAAAAACGGCGTGCTGACGCTCACCCTGCCCAAATCCGACATCAGCAAGCCTCGAAAAATCTCCGTGAAGGTTGCGTGACGTTGAGCCCGGGCACGGGATGGCTTTGCCGGCTGATTCGTCAGCCGGCAGGAACTGTCCCGTGACGCCTCGCACATCCGGCCTCCTCCTGTATCCCGCCGAATATCGTTTCAAAAAGCACTGTATTCTGACACGATGATCGACCTTTCCTGACGGCAGGTTGGGCAGCATTGGGATTTGATGCGGATGACGTTCTTCGCGACCTGTTCAAGCGCGGAAAATATCCGGACCTGATTCTCCCCATGTGCGTGCCGCGGCGGCTCGACGCGGTGCTGGAGCCGATCAAGCAGGCCGTACTGGGTACCCGAAAGATGCCGGACGATGCCGGGATCACCGAGCAGAGCGCGGCACTCTGCGAAGCCTCCGGACAGGCCTTCCACAATACGTCGCCGTTCACGCTCCGCGATCTCAAGGGGCGCGGCAGCCGCCGGCAGCTCCGGGCCGACTTCGACGCCTACCTCGAAGGCTTCTCGCCGAACGTCCAGGAGATTCTCGACAACTTCAAATTCCGGAGCCGGCTTTCCACGCTTTCCAAGGCCGACGCCCTGGGAGGCTGTCCGAGAACACCTTTTTGTCATTTCGAACGGAGCGTAGCGAAGAGAGAAATCTTGAAAAGTCGATAGGTTACTGCGAGCAGGATTTCTCGCTATCGCTCGAAATGACCGTTCTCGGACTGCCTCCTAGACAGCCCCATTCCATTTGCGCTCTCGGCATGTGCCATGGTAAATGATGTTTTGAGTTTTATCTCTCTTAACATCTTCTCTTTTTTCAGCCTTGTTGTGTCTCACGCGGCAATTCGGAAGAGGTTTTGGCGTTGACAGCCTCGAGCTCATGCGGCTCTTCAACCAAAGTTACCCGCCAGCCCGGATTTCCGAATCACTGTCACGGAAATCCATCAAAATTCCGCTGTCAGGTGTTTCCGAACCGACGATTCGGAAGTATGATCTGCATACCTTGGCGCAGGTCTTCCCCCTTTCCCTTGTTCTTGAATTCCTCAATCTCAAGAGTAGTGCCGTTGTTGGGGTTACCCCCAGTTGAAAGGAATCTAGCCAAAATGCATGACAACTTATCCCAAAGAGTCAGCGGAGTACTGCAATTGCTCCAGAGGGGTGGAGGTTTCTTGCGCGACACAGGACGGTCTTTTCAGCCTGGCTCGGAGGACACTTGGGTGTCGTCGAAAGTGATCCGAGAGTACAGGCCGGTGGATGGTGCGGTTGTGACGGGCGTGGCACAGCGAGGTAAGAATGGGTATCAGCTTGCAACGGTCGAGTCCATATGCGGCCTGACTCTTGATCAGTTTCATGCCCGCACCTCATTTGACAGGTTGGTGCCCATAAATCCGCGGGAGAGGATCAGACTGGGTGATGGCGGCAACCTTTCCATGCGCGCAGTTGAACTGATAGCCCCCATGGGCAAGGGTACCCGCGGACTCATCGTGGCACCACCTAAAACCGGGAAGACCCGCCTTCTGGAAGAGATTGCCCGTGCGATTCACGCGACCGATCCCGATACACGGATCATCGTCCTGCTCATCGATGAACGGCCGGAGGAAGTGACTCACTTTCGCCGGAATGTGCCGGCGGAAGTGCTGGCGAGCTCCAGCGATCAACCTATTCGATCGCACGTAAACCTGGTCGAGCTGACTTTGGCTCATATCCGCTGTGAGTTGGAGTGCGGACGTGATATTGTCGTGCTGCTCGACAGCATTACGCGACTCGGTCGAGCGTTCAACATGAATGGCGCAGGCTCTGGTCGTACCATGACCGGTGGACTGGATGCGAAGGCCCTGGAAATTCCCCGTCGATTCTTCGGATTGGCACGCAATATAGAGGACGGAGGCTCAGTGACAGTGATCGCCACCGCACTCGTCGGCACTGGCTCACGCATGGACGACCTTATCTTTCAGGAATTCAAAGGCACCGGCAATAGTGAGATCGTGCTGGATCGTTCGCTGGCCGAGTCGAGAATTTTCCCCGCGATCAATATACTGACCAGCGGCACACGCAAAGAAGAGCTGCTCTACACGACCGATGAGATAAAATGGCTGGCTGCGCTACGACGCAGATTGGCGGACGGCGGACCCCAAGCTGCGATGCTTGAATTGCTTGGACTCCTGGAAACGGTGCCCACCAACCGTCAACTGCTCCAAGGCGTCTACCCAGGCGGTACAAGCAGATCGAAAGGCTCATGATGGAATCCGGGCTGCTATCTGACCAGGACCTCAATGAGGGACTGGAGCACAGAGCCTTCCCGCGTTTTTTGACATTGTGAACAAGCTCCAAGAACCCCAGCCAAAGACAGCGGGAGCCGTTCCTGGGATATGCCGCGATGGGGTCGAAGCCATGAACGCAACAGCGACCAGAAACCCTCGATGATGCTGATCATGACACCGTCAGGCCGAAGTGCTCCGTCTGGCCCGGCGTGCCGGTAAAGCGTCTGACGAGAAATACCGGGCTCTGTACGGAGCCCACCCACTTCCGCATCCGGCTTTCCCCTCGCGGCCATCGCCAGGCGCCCCTTTGCAGAGCTCATCTGTAAGGGTGCCCTCCCGTTCGACCACGTGCTCGTGCGGAGGCGAGTCCCGCTCTTGTTCGCTCTGAGATCAATTCCTTTCCGAGCCCGGCCAGAGCAGCAAGAATACCAAGGATCAGCTTTCCGGCGGAAGTCCCCATGCAGCCGAGGAGCACCCTCACTTCACCCCCAATAGCCGAGTCACATAAACGAGCGATTGCGTGAGAGATCAGGCTGAACGCCTTTTTGGACGAAAATGTGTCACTCACGACATCACAAAATCCATGTTCAATTTGGGAGCGATGCGGTTTGATCATGTGATAACGGAAGCCCTCGAACCGATGACGGGCGAGGACATTCGAGCCATTCGGGAGCGTGCGCACATGAGCCAAGCGGTCTTCGCCCACTACCTGAATCTGACCGCTGGGTATGTATCGCAGCCAAAGCGCGGCGAAAAACATCCGACAGGCGCTGTGCTGGCGCTCTTGGACGTGATCCGCCGCAAGGGGATTGAGGTGGTTCTTTAGACATGTGAAGATTGCCTGACCGATGACGGTGCCGAAATCACTGCCACCGCTGACAGGAAATGGAAGAGACTGAGGTTTCATGCCGTGATTTCGTTCAAGGAAAATCGGAGCTTGCCGTCATCAGTGCTGGGGCGAGCCGTCGATCTTGATTTTGTCCCCGAGGAATCTGGGTGGAGTATCCAGAAGGTACACGTCCAGGATGGTCCTCACCCGCGCCAGCTGCTCCCGGTATCTTGTCAGGAGAGTGTCCGCGGCGGCGACCTCGCGGGCGTTGAAGCCGATAGCGTCGATCCCCTTGTGAAGCGCGATGAATATGGCTCGCTCGTTATGGAATTTCTGTGAGACAATCGTCAGGGAAGTCTGCCCAAAGACCTGTTGGGCCCGGACGATGGAATCCAGGGTCCGAAACCCCGCATAGTCGGAGTACACGCGGTTGGCGGGCACTCCGAGCTTCAGGAGGGCCTTTCTCATGTCACGGGTCTCATTGTAGCGAAGGGTGCGGTTGTCGCCGCTGACCAGAAGGTAGTCGACCTTTCCCGCCATGTACAGGTCCGCGGCGGCCTGCATCCGGTTCACGAAAAACGGGTTGGGGCGCCCCTCGGTCGTCCGCCTGGAACATCCGAGGACCAGTCCCACCTTGCGATGGGGAACGTCCACCACATCGTCATAGTTGCGATCCCTGGCCGCGAACCTTACCAGCACTTCCGCCAGAAGGATCGCCGCCAGCGGAATCAAAGCCGCTCCAAGAACGAGGATTTTCGTTTTGCGTTTCATCTCGCACAAGGTATTGAGATAGTCTCGCGCGCCAGGCCGTTGCGGCGTCGGATTTCGCTTGATTCGGCGCCCCTCCAGATGTTAGATAACTCATTGAGATTACTTTGTAAAATTTTTTCTTTCATGACACGTCCTCCGTGATCCGCACCGTGCCGGCTCTGCCATCCGAAAGCCTTTGCGGATCTGGTTGTCACAGGAAGCCGAACCCTTATGAAATACGGTCGCTACGAGATCCTCAAGGAACTGGGGCGGGGTTCCATGGGGGTTGTTTACGAGGCCCACGACCCGCAGATCGATCGCATCGTGGCGCTGAAGGTCCTGCGCCAGGATCGTCACGCCAGCGATGCATTCGTCAGGAGATTTCTCAAGGAGGCCAAAGCCATCGGGAGGCTGTCCCATTCCAACATCGTCACCGTCCACGATGTTGGAGAGGATCAGGGGACCATATACATCGCCATGGAGTTCCTGGAGGGGCGGCCGCTCAACGAGGTGATAGAGGAAAAGCGGTTCGGTTTCGAGGAAGTCCTCGATCTGGGTATCCAGATCGCCGAGACGCTCGACTACGCCCACGGCAAGGGAGTGGTTCACAGGGACATCAAGCCGAGCAACATCCTGGTTCAGCCCAGGGGGCGCATCAAGATCACGGATTTCGGCATAGCCCACATCGAGGACCCTTCGGCAACCCTCCAGACCCAGGACGGCGAGATCCTGGGCACCCCCGCCTACATGTCGCCCGAACAGGTTCTCGGAAAGCCCGTCGACGGCCGATCCGACTTGTTCTCCCTCGGGGTCATCCTCTACGAGCTGAGCACGGGGACAAGACCCTTCGGGCGGCAGGGCAAAACCCTGGCGACTCTCTTCAACGAAATCACGAATACCGTTCCCCCGGAGCCGACGGAGCTCAACAGCGCCCTGGATCCGAGACTGTCCAGGGTGATCATGAAGTGTTTGGCCAAGGATCCCCGGGAGCGCTACGCCACCGGGGAAGCTCTGGCGGATGCGCTGCGGGAATGCCGCGGGACGGAGACGGTCGTCATGCCCCCGACTCCGGTTTCCGTTCCTGAACCGGCTCCATCCGGACCATCGCGGACTCGACTTCCCCTGCTGGCTCTACTGGTCACTCTCGGCCTGGGGGCCGCCGTTGCATTCCTTTACCCCGGCGCTCTCGACAGGATCACCGAGTGGCTGTGGAAGCCCCGTCCAGTGCAGATGGCCACGCTGAAGGCCGACAGTCTTCCCGAGGGCGCTGAGCTCTGGGTCGATGGATCCTTGCGGGGCAGGGCCCCTCTGGAAATCCAGCTGGGCCTGGGAAAGCACTCGATGAGGGCCGTGGCGCCGGGCTATGAGGAATGGACGGAAACCCTGGATCTCGCCGAGCCCGGGGCTCACTCCCTGAAGATCGAGCTCAGGCGGAAAGTGGCCCTAGCGTTCCTGAGGGTTGAAAGCACGCCGCCCGGAGCCATGCTCTCCGTCAACGGCATTTCGGAGGGGAGAACGCCCATCGGCCTCGAGCTCCCCCTGGGGGAGCATCGCGTGGCGTTGTCCCTTGAAGATCACGAGGAGTGGAACAGTCGCATCGAGCTGAGCGAGGAAAAGGAATATACCGTCACGGCCGGGCTCAAGCCCGTCACCGCGGTGCGGCAGGCGGTGCTGAAGGTGGAGACCGATCCCGTCGGCGCGGAGATCCTTGTGAACGGCGAGCTCAAAGGGAGGGGGCCTGCGGAGGTCACCCTGCCCACTGGCAGGTACCTGGTGGCTTTGAGGCTCGAAGGTCATCTGGACTGGTCCGAAGAGATGGACCTGGAGGAGGCCAGGAAGTACCCCGTGGTGGTGCGGCTTCAACCTGTGGCGACAAAGGCCAGGCTTTCAGTTCGCAGTGATCCCCCGGGAGCCGAGGTGCAGGTGGACGGCAGCCCTTTGGGGCGCACCCCCGTGTCGGCTGAATTCGCCACGGGTGTTCGGCGGTTGCGGGTCTTCCTGCCGGGGTACCAGGAGCACGCCCAAGAGGTGCGCCTCGATGAGCCAAGGGAATACGCCTTCGATCTCACCCTTCAGCGACTGGTGCGGGAGGGCTCTCTCAGGATCGAGACCAATCCCGCGGGAGCGGATGTATTTTTGAACGGAGAGCCCCGCGGAGTGACTCCTTTTGAATTGAAGATTCCCCCGGGTGAACATATTGTTAAGCTGAGACTTGAAAATCATGAGGAATGGCAGCAGCGTTTTCGGGTCGAGGACGGACAGGATCTTCCTTTGAGTGTGGATCTCCAGCCGGTGGTGAAGGAATCCATTCTGTCACTGACGTCCGCCCCATCCAGCGCCAGCGTGTTCGTCGACGGTGCTTCAAAGGGAAAGACGCCAGTCAGGTTGAGGCTGCCTCCGGGCGACTACCGGGTACAGCTTAAGCTGAGGAGCTACAAGGATTGGGAGACCAGGGTCCAGCTCGTTGAAGCCAGGGAATACCCCCTGAAGGCAACGCTCACGAAGGAAGATGCTCGAAGCAGGCCAACAACTCAGCAGGAGCCGACCCGCCGGCCCGGCACTTCCCGCACGCCGCCTCCGGAGCAGCCTCCGGCCAACGACTGGGGGATTGGAACTTATCGGGACAGACGCATCAATGAGTGATTGATCGGGATCATTACCTGGTTCGTTGGAATCCAACAGAAGGAGGGAAGCCATGAAGCGAGTGATATCTCTAATGCTTTGCGTGACCCTGGCTGCGTTTTTCGCCGGGTGCGCCCCGCAGGCCACCAACACCGAGAGAGGGGCGGGCTACGGAGCCCTGACCGGAGCCGCGCTGGGAGGGGCCCTGGGACAGATCTTCGGTGGAGACACCAAGAGCACTCTCATCGGCATGGCGGTGGGAGCCGCGGCAGGCGCCATGGTCGGGGCCATGATCGGGAATTACATGGACCGCAGGGAGCGCGATGCCATCGAGACGGCCAGGGTGTACGACTATCAGCCGGCCCAGGGTTCGCTGCTCAAACTGGAAGACGTGCGGGTCGAGCCGGAGGTCATCACTCCGGGCAAACCATCCAAGCTGGTCATGACCTACGCGGTTCTCGAGCCCGAGGCAGACAGGCCGATTCCGGTCACCGAGAGACGGCAGATCATCAGCGGTCAGGAAATGGTCAAGGAAATCGGCCCCAAGACGGTGGATCGCGTCCCGGGCACCTATTATTCGGAGCAGGAAGTCACCTTCCCCAGGAACCTGCCGGAGGGAACCTACGCCATGAAAGGCGTCGTGGAAGCCAGCGGACGGACCAGCCAGCAGGATGCCTATTTCAGAGTGGCCCACGTTCCCTCGGATTCCGGCTATGCCTACCTGATTCAAACCGTGGAGCCGCCGAGGAATTAGATGACTCAGGCGCTGGCGGGATATAACGAGAACGGCATTGTCCTGGCCACCGACAGCCGCGCAACGGTCTACACCAGGGAGGGCGAGAGGGAGTTCCTGAGCGTCGAGAAGCTCTACTCCATTGGAAAGCGCATGGCCATCCTGAGCGGGGGCTCCGGCGTGAGCGTCACCCTCTCCCTGGCGTTGCGGCATCAGCTCATTCGCCGTGAAGGCCTGCTGGACGTGGATGAGATCGTCTCTTTTTCCCTGGACTTCCTGAGTCGGGGCTATGCGCTCCACCTGGAACAGCATGGCCCTGCCCGCGAGGGGCTCGGGCGCATCTACTTCATCCTGGCCGGGGTCTTCCCCGAAGCTCCTCCACCCGGCTACCAGCTGATTCTCATCGGCAGCGACGAAGACACCGTTCCGCTCCAGCGCTTGGGTGTGGGAAACGTCGTGGTGATGCCCCGCAACATGGGGATGGAAATTCGGCTTGCGAGGGCTCTTGCGCGGAACGGGCCTCTGGACGAGATCCTGGTGATGAGCCGGGAGTTCCTCGAGAAAACGGCGAAATCCGAAGATGTGGTCGGCCCCCCCTTCTTCTTCGCCACATTGACCAGGGAAGCCGGCTATCGCCAGGTGAAGCTTTAGAGCAGGACGCTGATATCGAGAACGTGGTAAGCCCAGGCCGGCATGTCCAGGTACAGGCCGGTCGAGAGGAGGCGGTCGCTTTCCCTGTCGTACACCCGTACACCTCCCGTCCCATGACGTCCTCGAGGCGCCAGAGGCGGCCCGGGAGCTCGGGGTGGGGAAGCCTCACGTAGCACTGCCCTTGATGGGGTGAGTAGTTCACCACCACCAGTCGGTGACCGCCCAGGGGGCTCATCCACCAGGCCGCGATGAAATTCTCCCAGGTCCAGTTCCCATCCCACGCGGCCATGCATTCCAGGAGCTGCCAGTTCCCCTCGCGAAACACCGGGTCCCGGAGGCATCGGAGCAGACGGTTATAGAAGGTCTGTATTTCTGGGCTCACGGGCTCTTCGGGGCGCCTCCCCAGATGGACGGGCACCCTCACCGAAGCCCCCTCCAGCTGCCCCTGGTGAAAGAGGCGAAGGCCGGGAGCGCAGTAAGTGATCACAGCGGCGGCCCGATGCACCTCGGGTGAAAAGCGGGCGGCGGCCCGCACTTCGTCGTGATTCTCGAGAAAGCGGGCCGTGCGGTCCTGGTAGGTCATGTCGGCCAGCAGATGATCGTGGACCGGTCCCGCGAAGCCCTCCGCCAGCCGGTCGTAAAGCCTTTTATCATAGCAGAAATCAAAGCCTTCCTGCTGCAGCGTCCACTCGCGGTCCCAGTAGACCTCGGCCAGAAAGAGGCAGTCCGGTTGGTCCTGTCGAACGGCCCGTATGGCTTCGGGCCAGAAGGGAGCCGACCTCACTCCCCAGGTTCCCTCGAAAACATCCGGCAGTATCAGCATGGCCATATCACACCGGACCCCGTCACAGCGGCGGGCGACGCTCAGCAGCTCTTGAGACATGGTCTTGTGGATCGCGGGATTTCCATAGTCCAGCTGGAGGGTATCGGGCCACCCCGGAAAATCGGGGTCCCGACCATGCGCGAATATCCTCGTTTCCTCACCGCTCTCCAGCCTGACATAGTTGTCCGGGACATCGGCCAGATCTTTCTCGGTCCCCTGGATATAGTATTCGGGATGGGTCTGCACCCAGTGATGATCCAACGCCGTGTGGTTGGGCACGAAATCGAGCATCAGCCTGAGACCGCGTGCGGACATCCGGTCCCGCAGCCTTTTGAGGGCCTCATCTCCGCCGAAATCCTCATCAACGGCATAGGCCGCCACCGCAAAACATGATCCGGTGATGTCCGCATCGTTCAGGTCGGGCAGGACCTGCTCAAATTTCCGACGCCACTCGGGATTGGACCGTAAAATCTCCCGGCTCCCGGCCCCTGTTTTCCACACCCCAAGAAGCCATATCCAGTCGAAGCCCATCTTCCTCCAACCATCCAGCTCCGCATCGGAAATATCATCCAGGAGCGCGGGGCGACCCAGCCGCTTTGATATTTCATGGAGATGACACCGTGTATTGACTTCATACAAAGAGGGGTAGCGCAATGCGGCCATCCGTATAATCCTCCCCTGGGCTCACAGCTTCAGCTCGACCCGGCAGGCTCCCTCTTCACACGCGGCGATCTTGAAGCCCAGTTTCTTGACCAGCTCCAGCATGGGCTGGTTTTCCGCCAGGATTTCACCGGACAGCAGCTGAACCCCGAAGTCCCTCGCGATGTCGATGACCTTCGAGATCAGCTGGGGGCCGAGACCTTTCCCCTGCCAGGGGTCGGCCACGATGACGGCGAACTCGGCGGAGTCCCGCTCGGGCGTCGCCACCAGCCGCCCCACCCCCATCATGACCTCGGGTCCCGGCGGCTGCCCGATGGCGGCCAGGCCGATCTCCCGGTCGTAATCGTTCTGAGTGAAGCGGATGAGGGCCTCGTGCGGCCAGCTCTTGATCACCCGGAAGTACCGGAAATAAAGGGTCTGGTCGGAGCAGTTGTCGAGGAGGTCTTCCACGAGGGGCTCATCCTCGGGCTTGATGGGGCGTATCAGCACGGGAGTCCCGTCCTTGAGCAGCCAGTCGCTCTCGTATTGATTCGGGTAGGGACTGATGATGAGATGCCGTCGGGCGGCGATGTCCGTGGGCTCCAGCACGATGCGGGCGTCGATGGCGATGGGCTGCCCGCCGCTGACCACCACGGGGTTGAGGTCCATTTCGACGATTTCCGGAAAATCCGTCACCAGCTGAGAAATCCGGACCAGGAACTCGGCCACGCGATCCAGGTCCGTCGGAGGGATGTTCCGGTAGCCCTGCAGGAGGCGATGAACCCGGGTCCTCTCCATCAACCGGCGGGCCAGCAGCAGATTGAGCGGAGGAAGGTCCACCGCGGTATCCTTCATGACCTCGGTCCAGACGCCTCCCATGCCGAAGAGGATCAGGGGGCCGAAGTGGGGGTCCCTTCTGGCGCCGATCAGCAGCTCGATCTGGGTCTTCTTCACCATGCTCTGCACGGTCACTCCCGAAATCCTGGCCTCGGGCTTGAAGTTGCGGGCGCGGGCCGTGATCTCCTCGAAGGCCGCCGCCACCTCCTCGTCGTTTCTCAGGTGCAGCCGAACACCGTCGACATCCGATTTATGAGTAATGTCCGGCGAGTAGATTTTCACCACCACGGGAAACCCCATGTTCCTTGCGGCCTCGACGGCCGCCGAACCGCTGGATGCCGCAACGGTGCGGTTGACGGGAATGCCGTACGACGAGAGGATGGCCTTGGATTCGATTTCCGTCAGGAGCCCGGGTCGGCGCTTGAGGCATTCGTTGATGAACGTCCTGGCCTGGCGGCTGTTCACGCGGATATCGTGGGGGAAGCTGGGAGGGGTCTCCTGCAGAAGCTCGAGGTTGGTCGAGTACGAGACCATCTGCATGAACGTGTCCACGGCCTCTTCCGGGGTGGGAAAGGTGGGGATGGACGCATCGTTCAGGATGCGCACCCCTTCAGCCACGTCCCGCGCTCCCATCCAGACGGCCATGAGAGGCTTCCGCCGGTTCTGGATTTCGGCGGCCAGGGCCCGGGCGACCCCGGTGGGGTCGGTCATGGCCTGGGGCGAGAGGATCACGATGAGCCCCGAGAGCTCCGGGGCATCGAGGCACACCCGAACCGCCTGAACATAACGATCCGGGGGGGCGTCCCCCAGGATGTCGATGGGATTGGACCGGCTCCAGAACGAAGGCAGAAAGGCATCGAGCTTCGCCAAGGTCTCGGCGCTCAGGGCTGCCGGCTCCTCGCGCCACTTGCTGAAGGCGTCCACGGCCATGACGCCGGGCCCGCCCGCGTTGGTCACGATGGCGAGCCTTCCCCCCGTGGGGCGCTTCATCTTGCCCAGGGTCTCGGCGCAGCTGAAAAGCTGGCTGATGGTGTCCACTCGAATGATGCCGGCGCGGCGGAATGCGGCGTTGTACGCTTCGTCCTGGCCGGCCATGGCCCCCGTGTGGGACGCGGCAGCCCTTGCCGCCGCCTCGCTGCGGCCGGATTTGACGACGATGATGGGCTTGACGCGGGACACCGAGCGGGCCGCGCTCATGAACTTCCGGTGCCGCGTCATGTTCTCCATGTAAATGATGATGCTGCGGGCGCGCGGGTCGTTGCCGAGGTAGTCGATCATGTCGGCGAAATCCAGGTCGGCCATGGACCCGATGCTCACGAAATGGGAGAATCCAATCTTCTCCGTGGCGGCCAGGTCGAGGATGGCGCTGCAGATGGCCCCGCTCTGGGAGAGCAGCGCCAGGCTTCCGGGCTCGGCGGAGTGCGCGGCGAAGCTTGCGTTGAGCCGATTGGGTGGGCAGAGGATTCCCATGCAGTTTGGCCCAAGGTACCGAATACCCCAACGCTCGGCTTCGGCCTTGATCTCCTGCTCCAGCCGAGCCCCCTCATCCCCGACTTCCTTTCCTCCGGCCGAGATGATGATGGCCCCCCTGACTCCGGCCTCTCCGCACTGCCGCATGACTTCCGGCACTCCCCGGATGGGCACCGCGATGACGGCCAGGTCGACGGGAGCCTCCGCACGGGCAACGGTGGGACAGGCCTTGATCCCAAGGATCTCAGGGTGACGGGGATTGACCGGGTATAGGGGACCGGAGAAGCCATCCTTGATGAGATTATCCAGGAGAGTGAAGCCTATGGAGCCCTCCCTGGGACTTGCTCCGACCACGGCGATGGACTGCGGATTGAAGAACAGGTCCAGAATCGATTTTCTCATCATGGCCTTACCCTCTGTGAATGGTCACAACATTATCGCACCCGTTCACGGAATTTCGTGAACGAAAGCTCGAGGTCCAGCTTCCTTTTGAACATGAGAGTCGCTAGAATCTCCTCGAATGACTTGCGAACGATCCCGTGCTCATCCAAGGAATCCTCCCGGAGGCGCCCCATGTCCGCTGCCAGCTCCGTCATAAAGAGATCCTCCGGTGCTCCCACCGTGACCACCTTGAAATCCTTCAACCCCGACATCCTGGAACGGGCCCTCCCTTTTGCGGCTCCCGATTTCACCCTCCTTGCTCCCGGACCCTTCGTGGTACTCTTCGCCCAGGCCAGGATGGGAGATGGCTGGCTTGCCGTCGGGGACACGAAGCCGCCCATGCTCACGCGCATGTCGTGCCCCGGGGATTTCTGCCTCCTGGGCTTTGTCCTCGACGCCCGGGGGGAGGGACGCATCAACGGTCATTCGCTGCTTCCAGGAATGTGCATGTTCGCCACCGCCGGGGCGGAGATCTACTGCCGGACCGCAGAGCACACCAAGTGGGCCATCCTCTACATTCCGCAGGATCAGGCGCCTTCAATGGGGCCTCACCAGGACACGGCGGACCGTCCGGGCGACGTCGAGGCCTTACGGCTCTTCCAACCCGGGGAGCCCCACGCCGGGCGTCTTTTCCATCAAATTCAAAAACTATGGACCCTGAGCCTCGCCGGCATAGCCACGGAGGACGGGATCTCTCAGATGGCTCAAATCAGGGGCGATTTCTTCGCCGCCTGGGCCAACGCCGCCACCGACGTCTCCCCGGCCAGGAGACGGGTGCTATTCGAGCGCAATCGACTGCTGCGGAAGGCCGACGAATACCTCCGCAGTCATGGGAAACGGTCCATCACCATGCGGGAGCTCAGCCGAGCCACGGGGGCCGGTGAGGGGGCCCTCCGCCGTGCCTTCGAGGATATTCTCGGCCTGCCCCCCGTCTCCTATCTTCGCCTGCTCCGCCTCAACGGCATCCACCAGGAATTGATGGATGCCAGTCCCGAGCAGGCCACCGTCGAATCATTGCGGAGCGCCTGGGGTTTCAAGGACAGGGCAAAATTCGCCAGGAGCTATGCGGCGCTGTTCGGAGAGAGCCCCGAGGAGACGCTGCGACAGAGGCGCGCGGCTTGCCCGACCCAGCCACTCCAATGAATGCCGGGAGAACATCAGGCCTCCCGGGCCATGAGCTGATCGTTCATGATCTCCCGAACCTTATCCTCGATGACGGCTTCCATCCCGGCTTCTCTTTCCTCATCCAGGTCGAAGTCCAGGCTCGTCGGGCTGTGAATGGAAAGGAGCCCCAGGCCGGTGGCCAGGGCTGTGTGGACCCAGTCCCTCCAGCACTCCGTGGATCGCTCGTCCCCGTCCTTCAGCAGCTCCAGGGTAACCCGAAAGTCCTCTCCCAGCATGGCCAGGTCGCCGTTGATCTCCTCCACCAGAGCCTGGTCCAGCCTCGGTCGCCGGACCTTAACGGACGGGGTGATCACGTCGAGGTAGGTGAGGAAAGGGTTCCGAGGGATGAGGTCGGCATGGCAGATGACACAGCGCGATGCGTCGTGCTCGATGGCGCTGTTTTCGGCAAACCGGTTCTGTCGTGCAATTTCCTTGAAATGCGCCTTGGTGTACTCGAGGCAGGAGAGCTGATCGCTATTGAGATGGTTCGGGGCCATGGGCCAGTCCCTTTCGGCAATGGAACGCGGGGGGAAGTCGCCGGGTCGCATTTTGAGCAAGATCAAGAGCGAGTATAGGAATTCGAGGAGGCAATGACAACGTGGAAATGAGAAATCCATGAAACCCTGCTTCGTATCCTTTCATCCCGGCATCCAGTCCTTTTCCGTGGACTCCGGCTGAGAGACTGCCGGAATGACGACTCGAGCGGGGGACACTCCATTGCGTTGAGCTGTATCAAGATCGTCTCCCGCCAAAATGAACCGCCGCTCGAATGGCCGACCATTCCGATGTGCATGGTGTTTGAGCTTTCCACAAGGCTTCTCGATCCTACCGAGCTCATGCCCACCCCTGGTGCAGGGTTATCCCCAGAAGTAATCATACCAAAGTGATCAAGAGTGATCATTGATTCTACGTACGTATCCTATTTAAGTTACGCCTAAGAACTATATAGGTAGTTTTCTTGAGGTGTTTGCGTGCGCCGAGAAGCGATGGCGGATTCCGCGAAGTGCGCCTGCAGCTTCGCCGAGGATGAGCCTGTGAGCACCGGAAGTTGTGATTTCAAGCATACATAGCGAAGGAGTCGTCATCATGAAACGAAGGGACTTTCTCAAGTACGGAGCGGCAGGTCTTTCGGCCCTCTGCGTCGGGGACTGCGTCCCCTGGATCATGAGGGACGAGGCTGAAGCGCAGGTCCGCCAGCCCCTTGTTCTGAATTTTCGCATCACCGATGCCATCAAGGAGATGGCGACCCACAACGCCATCAACCCGGCCAGGTGCTATTTCTGGATTTACAGGGAGGAGTCCCTCGAGCCGGACTGCCCCGGACCGCACATCTTTGCGACCACCGGCACCACGATCCAGATCACCATCACCAATGAGCTCGACGAAGTGCACAACATGGTGATTCCGGGTCCGGCCAACCCGCGAACCGGAGCACCGGCCCGGCGCCCGGTGTTCGACAGCGGGCCCATCGCCCCGGGTGCCACGGTGAGCAGGCGCTTCCGTGCCCCCGCTCCCGGCACTTACTTGTACCATGATTCGCTCAACGCGCCGGTAAACCGGGTGATGGGGCTCCACGGAGCCTTCATCTCCATGCCGAGACCTCCAAGGGCTGTAGCCGCCAACAGGGTCGTCCGCAGGGTCACACCCTACCTGAGGCCGACGCCCAGCGTTCAGCGGCTTTTCAATCACCTGGGGAGCCCCCCGTCTCCCAACAGCAGGGTGGGGTCCGTCTGGTTTCCCGGCCTGTCCTGGGAACAGGGCGACACCCTCACCAACACCCCTCCCTTCCGACAGTACATCTGGCTGCTGCACCAGGCCAGCCCGAACCTGTTCGCCGCGGTGGGGGATTTCACACCCGGGCAGGATTTCCCGGCGGACCAGTTCGTGAACCGGTTCCTCCGCGACGAGTTCCAGGCCATACCCACCACCAATGCCATTCCGCAGTACTTTACCATCAACGGACAGTCGGGGCATTTTTCGCACAACTCCCCCTACATCAACCCGAACAATCGCGTGGGAGAGCCAGTGCTCATTCGCGTGTTGAACGCCGGCCTATGGACCCATTCCCTGCACATGCACGGAAACCATTTCTACGTCCTGGCCACCAACGGGCTGATCCAGAACAATCTCCTTTTCGTGGACACCTTCAACGTCGAGCCCATGGATATCCAAGACTATCTCATCCCCTACCACCGGCCGCCCGATATCCCCAACAGCCGAGGCATCGGCATGCCCGACCCGCCGCTGGTCACCTTGACGGGCGGGACCACCTGGCCACCGAACCAGGAACTGGCCACTTTCATCCCGGATGATCAGACGGGGCTCAACGTGCGACTGTCGCCCCTGTGCTACCCCATGCACGACCACTCGGAGCCGAGCCAGACCTCCCAGGGCGGCAACTACAACATGGGCATGATCGCGGGGTTCAACATCATCGGGGACCGAACCCTCCCGGGAGGCGTGGTGAGCTTTCCGCACCAGCCGCTGGTTTTCCCTCCCGGCCCGGAGAACGGCAAGTTCCCTCCGGCGGTGCCGCCGCCGTGGATGGACTGATTCGCTTAACCATCGATATTCCAGGGTCTCCGTGCGGAGCCTGGGGGGACTTCTCCACATTGGAGAGAAGGAGATCGACCATGTCGTTTTCAAATCCAAGATTCAATATTCTGCGTCTGCCGATCTCGGTGACCGGGGTCGAGGGGGAAGCGGGCGAATTCGTCAAGATGTTCGATCCCCCCACGGACAATCCGCCCCTGCCCGAGGCTTTGAACCCCACCAACCCGGTCCCCGAGGTCATGGAAGCCATCGAGGTGGACGAGAGGAACCTGCTCGATGTGAGCAGGGCACGCACCGTCCAGCGCAGACTTTCGACCGGTCAGAGGATCACCACCTGGGACAACAGGAGCCTGGAGTATTTCCTGTTCCGGGACAGTGACCTGGATTCGCGTTTCGATGATGCCACTTACCCGGCGGCAACCATCCGGGTGCCGCGCGGGGTCATTTTCCACTGCGAAGGCCAGGGCAGCCAGGGCCCTCACACCATCCACTGGCACGGACTGGAGCCCACTCCGCAGAACGACGGCGTGGGGCACTGCTCCATGGAGATTGGATCGTACATCTATCAGCTTCAGCCCAACCACACCGGCAGCTACTTCTACCATTGCCACCGGAACACCATGCAGCACTTCGAGTTCGGTCTTTTCGGGCTCTTCCTCGTGGAGCCGCCGGATGCCTATTTCGCCTCGGTGTCGGGAAGCAACTGGAGGACCCAGACCATCCCCAACCAGGTGGTTTTCAACAACATCCCGGTGGGTGCCTGCTCCGACGGCCGCTTTCGAACCGAGGCCAACCTCCTGACGCTTCCCCTGGCCGTCCGAAACCAGTTCCCCGGCTTCGTGGGGGGTGACCCGGTCTTCGGGGTGGCGACCCCCACCCAGACCCTGGCTGACATGAACCCCCACGCCTTCACCGTCCCCTACGACGTGGAAGCCGTCTGGGTGTTCGACGACCGGGACATCAACTGGAGCAACCTGGCCAGCAATGTGCGTCAGACCTTCCCCGTTCACGGCGCGGTCCCGGGTGAGGACGACGACTTCTTCGCCAACAACAGCGGTTTCTTTGCCTTCAACGATTTTCGAGCCAGCCACTGGTTCGTCACGGGTGTCCCGGTGCCAACCCTCGGCGGGCCGACGCCAGCGGCCATTGATCCGGCGGGGGCCGCACCCCGGGGAGGCGGACTGCCCGGCGGGGTCATTCCCCGCTGGCTCATGAGCGGCAAGGAAAACGTCCAGGTCGCGGTCAACGCGCAGGTGGGGCAGACCATCCTCATCCGGGCCCTGGATGCGGCGTACAACAGCACCCGCATCACTTTCCCGGTGGACGTGGTCATCATTGCCTGGGACGGCCGCGGGCTGGGGGTGCCTCCTTTCGGAGTCTACAGCCAGGCGACGGTGGTCAGGGCCGGCACGCCGATCCTCATCAGCACGGCCCGGCGCTTCGACGCCATCGTCCGTGCCACCGTTCCCATCCAGTCCAACGTGAGGGTCGAATTCCTGAGCACCCAGGGCGGAGCTTTACAGGCCGTGGCTCACATTCCTTTCAGGATTTCGTAACCTGGAGGATAATTCAAGGGCAGGCCAAAAAGCCTGCCCTTATCAGTACAGCTCCACAGAACAAAAGTGACCATTATCCCGGGTCGTCATTCCCGCATGTTTTTGGCGGGAATCCAGAAGAAAAGCCTGGATGCTCGCCTTCGCGGGCATGACGGGTGGTTATCGGAGACTCATTTGCGTGGCGCTGTACTGGCAATAAAAAGGTCCGCGAAGGGCTGTTCTTTTCAACCTGAAACTTCAAACCTGAAACTTGAAACTTTTCAAAGCAGGGAGCTCGTCATCATGAAAAAGCCCCTCATCATAGCCGCAACCCTCCTGATCGCGCTGGCCTCCTTCTGGGCGGGGACCTGGCACAGCCGGGGAAAGCTCGACCAGGCCGGGGCGGGGAAGAGTGAACGGCGTATACTTTACTATGTGGACCCCATGAATCCCGCTCACACCTCCGACAGGCCTGGACTCGCTCCCTGCGGAATGCCCATGGAGCCCATCCATGCCGACGACGACGAGCCTGGAGCCGGCTCCGCGGCCCGTTTCCTCCCCCCCGGCAGTGTCAGGATCACCCCGGAACGACAGCAGATGATCGGAGTCCGGGTGGAAAGGGCGGAGAAATCCTCCCACGGGCATGCGTTGCGGACCCTGGGAAGGGTATCGCCGGACGAAAATCGCACCTACAGCCTGACGGCCGGCGATGACGGCTGGGTCTGGCGCGTCCACGAGGGGACCACGGGGAGCCTGGTGGAGAAGGACCAGCTGCTGGCCGCGGTGTACAGCTATGACTTCGTGGCCCGGCAGCAGCAGTACCTTTACGCCGTCGACGTCGACGAGCGCCGAAGACGGCAGTTCAGGTCGTCGGGCGATCCGCGGCAGAGGGAGACTCCCGCCTCGAGCCCGGAGCAGCACGGCGCGGGGCAGGCTGGCCCTCAACAGGCGGATTCGCTCCCCACCACCATCGACATGGTCCCGACGACGCCCGGGGGCATGATGAGCCCGAGCGTCGGTGCCGTCTACTCCGTTCGCAACCAGCTCGAGGTGGCTGAGCTCGAGCTCTACAAGCTGGGGGTCACGGATGTCCAGCTCCGGGAGCTCGCGCGCACCAGGCAGATGACCACGGAGCTCCAGATCAGGTCTCCCGCTTCCGGCATTGTACTGGCACGAAACATCTCGACACGACAACGCTTTGGCAGGGGCGAGGAGCTCTACCGCATCGCGGAGCTGAGCCGTGTCTGGGTTCTGGCGGACGTGTTCGAGGGCGAGGCGGCCCAGATCAGGCCCGGTGACGCCGCGCGGGTCCTCCTGCCCCAGCGGGGTAGAAGCTTCCAGGCCGTCGCGGCCGCGGTCCCGCCCGTATTCGATCCGGTGACGCGCTCGTTCAAGGTGCGCTTTGAAGTGGACAACGCCGACCTCGCCCTCAGGCCCGACATGTTCGTCGACGTTGAGATCAGCCTCCAGTTTCCCCCGGGCGTCATCCTGTCCGCCGATGCCGTCGTGGACACCGGCCGCGCCAGGATCGTCTTCGTGGACGTGGGGGATGGGTATTTCGAGCCCAGGATGGTCGAGACGGGGCGCAGGCTCGGCGGCAGGGTCGAAATCCTCCGGGGAATCATGCCCGGCGAGCAGGTCGTGGTTTCCGGGAATTTCCTCGTGGATTCCGAGAGCCGCATGAAGCTTGCCGCAGCCGGGATGCATGGTGCGCCGGTCAGGGACCCCGTCTGCGGCATGCCGGTCCACACCGGTCAGGCCAGGTCGGCGGGGCTCATGAGCGAGCACGGGGGAGAGCCCCACTATTTCTGCGCGCCACAGTGCAAGAAAGCCTTCGATGAAGACGTGCGGGAGCAACGGCCATGATCACCCGGATCGTTGATTTCTCCATCGAGAATCGATTCCTGGTGCTCTGTCTCGTGGCGGCCGCCTGCATCGCCGGCTGGTGGTCCATGAAGCATGTTGCCCTGGACGCCATCCCGGACCTCAGCGACACCCAGGTCATCATTTACTCGCGCTGGGACCGCAGCCCCGACATCATCGAAGACCAGGTGACCTACCCCATCGTGACAGCCATGCTCGGGGCGCCTCGGGTCAAGGCGGTCCGGGGCCTCTCGGACTTCGGCACTTCTTTTGTGACCGTCATCTTCGACGACGGATGCGACCTTTACTGGGCCCGGTCCCGAACCCTGGAGTACCTGTCTTCGGTCCTTCCACGCCTCCCCGAGGGAGTCAAGACCGAGCTCGGTCCAGACGCCACGGGTCTCGGCTGGGTCTTCCAGTACGTCCTCGTGGATGAGTCGGGCCGGCACAGCCTCGCGGACCTCCGCTCCTACCAGGACTGGACCTTCCGCTATTACCTCCGATCGGTGCCCGGCGTGGCCGAAGTCGCCACCATGGGCGGGTTCGGGAAGCAGGTCCAGGTGAATGTCGACCCCAACCGGCTTCTGGCTTACGGGATACCCATCAGTCGGGTGGTTGAGGCCGTTCAGGGGGGCAACCAGGAAACGGGTGGCCGCCTCATCGAATTCGGCGGTGCCGAATACATGGTGCGGGGGCGGGGCTACGCGCGGTCGACCGCCGACTTCGAAAACATCGTGGTGGGGCGGACCGAGGACGGGGTGTCGGTACGCATCAAGGACATCGGGCAGGTGGTGCTGGGGCCGGACATCAGGCGAGGCGTCGCCGACCTCGACGGCACCGGGGACGTGGTCTCGGGCATCGTGGTCATGAGACACGGCCGGAACGCCCTGGACGTCATCGAGGGGGTGAAGGCCAAAATCAAGGAGATCGAGCCCGGGCTTCCACCCGGCGTGAAGGTGATCCCGGTGTACGACCGCTCGGACCTCATCCTGAGAGCCATCGATACCCTCAAGACCACGCTGGTCGAAGTGATCGTCACCGTCTCGGTGGTGATCCTCATCTTCCTGCGCCACTTCCCCAGTGCCCTGATCCCCATGATCACCATCCCCATCGCCGTGCTCCTCTCCTTCATCCCCTTCAGAATGATGGGAATCACGGCCAACATCATGTCACTCGGGGGCATCGTCATCGCCATCGGCGCCATGGTGGACGCCGCCATCGTGGTGGTGGAGCAGTCCCACAAGAAACTGGAGCGGTGGCAACGGGACGGACGCGAGGGGGATGCGCGACGGGCCGTTGTGGAAGCGGTCCGGGAAGTGGCGGGGCCGAGCTTTTTCGCCTTGTTGGTCATCGCGGTCTCCTTCCTTCCCGTGCTCGCCCTGGAATCCCAGGAAGGGCGGCTCTTCAAGCCGCTGGCCTACACCAAGAACTTCTCCATGATCATCGCCGCCGTCCTGGCCATCACCCTCGATCCGGCGCTCCGGCTGACCTTCATGCAGTTCAGGTCCTTCGCTTTCCGGCCCCGATGGCTCAGCCGGGCCGCCAACACCCTGCTGGTGGGCACCATCCACCCGGAGGAAAGACACTTCATCAGCAGAGGGCTCATGGCCGTCTACGGCCCCGTGGCTGGTTGGGCCCTGCGATGGAAATGGACCGTCATCGCGGGCTCCCTGGTCCTGATGCTCCTCACGGCGCCGGTCGCTCTGAAACTCGGGTGGGAGTTCATGCCCCCGCTGGATGAAGGCTCCATCCTTTACATGCCCTCCACCATGCCGGGCATATCCATCAACGAGGCTCAGAAGCTGCTCCAGGTTACGGATCGCATCATCCGGCGGTTCCCGGAGGTCGAACGGGTCCTCGGCAAGGCGGGGCGGGCCGAGACGTCCACCGACCCGGCGCCCCTTTCCATGATCGAGACGGTCATCATCCTCAAGCCCAAATCGGAATGGCGGACCCGGGACACCTGGTATTCCGCCTGGGCTCCCCAATGGCTCAAGAGCGTTTTGAGGCACGTCACACCGGATCACATCTCGCGGCAGGATCTCATCGACGAGATGAACCGTGCCCTGAAGCTGCCCGGGCTGGCCCCGAGCTGGACCATGCCCATCCGGGGCCGGATCGACATGATCTCAACGGGGATCCGGTCGGAGATCGGTCTGAAGATTTCGGGGGCCGACCTGCAGACCATCGAGGAGATCGGGACCCGGATCGAATCGCTGCTCCCCGCCGTCAGGGGAACGCGCGGCGTTTATGCCGAAAGAACCGGCAGCGGCTTCTTTCTCGACATCGAGTGGGACCGGGAAGCCCTGGCGTTCCACGGCCTGGGCCTTGAACAAGCTCAGGCCGTGGTCCAGAGCGCCATCGGCGGGGAGAACGTGACCACGACCGTCGAGGGACGCGAGCGCTATCCCGTGAACGTTCGGTACTTCCGCGATCACCGCGAGGACCTGGACGCCCTGGGCCGTATCCTCGTTCCCGTGGGCGACGGCCGGAGACAGATTCCCATCGCGCAGCTGGCCACCATCAGGCCCACCTCGGGGCCCGCCATGATCCGCAATGACGACGGCCTCCTCAGGGGCTACGTGTACGTGGACATCACCGGGCGGGATCCGGGCAGCTACGTGGCGGAAGCCGACCGCATGCTGAGGGAGAAGGTCAAGCTGCCCCCCGGCTACGCCTTCTCCTGGAGCGGCCAGTACGAAGCCATGGAGCGGGTGGCGGAGCGGCTCAAGGTGGTCGTTCCCCTCACCCTGTTCATCATCATCCTGCTCCTGTACCTCAACACCCGATCGGCCGTGAAGACGATGATCGTGCTCCTGGCGGTTCCCTTTTCCGCTATCGGGGCCGTCTGGCTCCTCTATCTGCTGGACTACAACCTGAGCGTGGGGGTCCTGGTGGGCCTCATCGCCCTTCTCGGCGTCGATGCCGAAACGGGGGTGTTCATGCTCCTCTATCTCGACCTGGCCTACCAGCAGGCCCGAAAGGAAGGGCGCCTGAGGAGCATGGAGGAGCTGCGGGCGGCCGTCCTCGAAGGGGCCGTCAAACGCATCCGCCCCAAGTTCATGACCGTAGCCACCACCTTCTTCGGCCTCATCCCCGTCATGTGGTCCATCGGCGTCGGCGCCGACGTCATGAAGCGCATCGCGGCCCCCATGATCGGGGGCATCTTCACTTCTTTCCTTCTGGAGCTCCTGGTCTATCCGGTGGTTTTCGAGATGTGGAAATGGCATTCCGAAGTGAAGCGGGAAGTGGCGAAAAGCGGGTCCCACCATGGCGGCGGTGACGTTTGACCGGTGATCTCCCAGGGGGATTGTGATGTGTACTGGTACAGAATCACCTGGGAAGCTTGCGGGACCCTGCCCTTGTGAGGAGAGACGGGAGCAAATCCGATGGCTTCGCTCCCGGTCAGCACAAAGCAATTCCTCAAGCCCATTCGGACCACCCGAAACGATGAAAGAGCTCACTGGGGTTGGTTATCAACTTGAGACTTGAAACCTTGACCTTGAGATTTTTCGCATAGCATTCAGCCCGTCTGGATCTTCCTGAAATCGGCGACCTTCGTGAAGAGGTCGTGGATGCGGGTGAGCAGGGCCAGCCGGTTGCGGCGCACCGCGTCGTCCTTGTCCATGACCAGGACCGAATCGAAGAACGCGTCGATGAATCCCTTGAGCCTCGCCATGGCTTCGAGGGCCCCGTCGGTGTCGCCCCTGGCCAGGCATTGCCCAACCAGGCCCTCGGTGTCGCTCAGGCTCATGAAGAGGGCCTGCTCGGCCGCGCCGGCAAAGAGCTCCGGCCGCACTGCGGCGGTTTCGGGCTCCTTGATGATGTTGACCACGCGCTTGAAGGCCACGGCAAGGGTCTCGAAGTCGGGCCGAGTCTTGAAGGCCGCCACGGCTTTCGTCCGCGCAACGGCTCCCACCAGGTCCTCGATGCCGACGGCCAGCGAGGCGTCCACCACGTCGGCGCTGTAACCGTACTGGCTCACCAGGTAATGGTGCAGACGGCCATGGAAGAACTCCAGGACCCCGCGCTTGACCGCATCCGCGGACTCCGTCATCCTGGAGGCCAGAAGCGGCAGCGCCTGGTCGATGAAGTCCGTGAGGGAGACCTGGAATGGCTTCTCGAGGATGATGCGGATGATGCCCAGGGTCTGACGCCGCAGCGCGAAAGGATCGGCGGCCCCCGTCGGGATCAGCCCCACCCCGAAGCAGCCGACGATGGTGTCCATCTTGTCGGCCATGCTGAGGAGCGCCCCTTCCACTTTCCCGGGAATGGGTCCTCCCGCCCGGTTCGGCAGATAATGTTCGTAGATGGCCTCGCAGACCGCCCCGGGCTCCCCCTGAAGCCGGGCATAGGCGCGCCCCATGGCCCCCTGGAGGTCCGGGAACTCACCCACCATGCCCGTGACGAGATCCGCCTTGCACAGATAGGCCGCCCTCAGGAGCGCATCCAGGGATGCCGGAGCCAGCCGCTCCCCCAGCCACCTTGCCAGGGCCGTGAACCGCTCGACCTTTTCCCAGCTGGTCCCGAGCTTCGAGTGAAAGACCACGCCCTTGAGCTGTTCCGCCCGATCGTCGAGCTTCACCTTCTGGTCTTCCTCGAAGTAGAAGCGGGCGTCCTCCAGGCGGGCCCGAACCACCCTCGCGTTGCCCGCGGCCACCAGGTCGAAGTCCCTCGGGGTCGTGTTGGCCACCGTCACGAAATAGCGCATCAACGCCCCCCCGCCATCGGTGATGGCGAAATAGCGCTGGTGCTTCTTGATGACCGTGATGAGCAGCTCCGGCGGGAGCTTCAGGAATTTCTCCTCGAATTCCCCGACCAAAGGCTGGGGGTACTCGACGAGATGCGTGACCTCGTCCAGGAGGTCCTCATCCTCCAGGATGTGCCCCCCCACTCCGGCGGCGGCTTTCTGAATTCCCTCCCGGATGAGGGCCTTGCGCTCCGAAATGTCGGCAATGACAAAATGCTTCCTGAGGTTTTCCAGGTGGCTCGAGTAATCCTCGACGGCGACCCACTGGGCGCTCATGAAACGGTGGCCGAAAGCGCGGTTTCCGCTTTGGACGTCCCCGTACTCGAAATCCACGGTCCGGCCCTCCAGGAGCGCCACCACGTAATTGACGGGGCGGGTGAAGGTCACCGGGAGGCTCCCCCAGCGCATGGATTTGGGAAAGGGGATGTGGGCGATGAAGTCGGGGAGCATCTTCTGGAGCAGCTCCCGGGTGGGGATTCCGGCCTCCTCCCGCACGATGCAGAGGTACTCGCCCTTGGGGGTCTCCTTGATCCGGATATCCTCGACCTGCATGCCCTGCCCCCGGGCAAAGCCCTCGGCGGCTTTTGTGGGCTTTCCTTCGGCGTCGTAGGCCACCTGCTTCGGGGGGCCGATGATCTCGGTGGTGCAGGCTTCCTGCTGCAGCGCCACATCCGGCACATGGAGAATCAAGCGCCGGGGCGTGCCCGTCGTCACCGGCTCGCCATGCTGAATGCGGTTCTCATCGAGAAACCGCACCATCTGCGCCGACATGGCCTCCAGTGCCGGGAGGATATAACCGGCGGGGATTTCTTCGCTTCCGATCTCCAGACAAAACGCTGCTCCCACGTTAACCTCCATATTCGATCCGTATTCGATACCCATCACAGGGCTGTTGCCCCTGGAAGACCACCACCCTGAATCGAGGTCCCCCGGCTCGCCCAGCCCACAACTTCATCGTATGAATCTGGACAGGGGGCGTAGCCCCGGACACCGGGCCCTCGTTGCCGTGCTTCCCGGTCTCCGTGTCTCCCGATCTCTGTCTCTCCGTGTCTCCCCCGGTCCCCCCTCCTCACGGTGCCCGGAGAGGTCAAGACCTCTTCTTCATGAGCGGATATTCCATGGCCTCGCGCTGGGCCACGTACGCATGGGCCACCAACCGGGCCAGGTTGCGCACCCGGGCGATGTAGTTGGTCCGTTCGGTGACGCTGATGGCGCCGCGCGCATCCAGCAGGTTGAAGGTGTGGGAGCATTTGAGGCAATAGTCGTAGGTCGGGAGCACGAGACCGCGCTCGTTCATGCGCAGGGATTCGGCCTCGTACATGTTGAACAGCTGGAGCAGCATCTCGACGTCGGCTTCCTGGAAGTTGTAATGGGACCACTCCACCTCGCCCTGGTGATGCACGTCGCCATAGGTGACATCGCCGCTCCACGTCAGGTCGTAGACGTTGTTGACGCCCTGGAGGTACATGGCGATGCGCTCGAGCCCGTAGGTCAGCTCGACGCTCACCGGGCTCAGGGCGATGCCGCCCACCTGCTGAAAATAGGTGAACTGAGTGATCTCCATGCCGTCGAGCCAAACCTCCCAGCCCAGGCCCGAAGCTCCGAGGGTCGGCGATTCCCAGTCGTCCTCGACGAACCGGATGTCGTGGTCCAGCGGGTCGATGCCGAAGCTCTTGAGACTTTCAAGGTACAGACCCTGGGAATCAGGCGGCGAAGGCTTGATGATGACCTGGTACTGGTAATAATGCTGCAGTCTATTGGGGTTTTCCCCGTAGCGACCGTCCGTCGGACGGCGCGACGGCTCAACGTAGGCCACGCTGTAGGGCTCGGGCCCAAGGACCCGAAGGAAGGTGGCGGGATTGAAGGTGCCGGCCCCGACTTCCAGGTCGTAGGGCTGCTGAATGACACAGCCCCGGTCGGACCAAAACTTGTCCAGTGCAAGGATCAATTCCTGAAACGTCATTCTGGGCTCCTTCAAAACGTTTCGTCGTCTCATGGCGGGCTGAGCCCGCCAAATCGAGCCAAAGAGTCGCGTGGGAACGGAAAGAACAAGGAAGCGAGCGCTTTTCCTCTGGATTGGCTGGTGAATCCGGTCTATAGACGTGGATTCTCGGCGTTGTCAAGGGCAAAACGCGGCGGTGCCGCAATCCGTCAAGAGAGGAATCAGCTCATGATCGAAGAAATGCAGCAGGTCGCCCATTCCGCCATTCTCCGGGCGGGGGAGCTCATCCGGGAGCACCTGGGCCGGGTTACGAGCGCGGCCATCTTTTCCAAGGGACCGTCGGATTTCGTCACGGAAGTGGATCGCGCCAGCGAGGCCCTGATCATCGAGGCCATCCTCGGTCGATTCCCCGACCACCACATCATGGCCGAGGAGTCCGCCCACGGCGCGCTGGGAGACGGCATCACCTGGGTCATCGACCCGCTGGACGGGACGACGAACTTCATCCACGGGTTCCCTTTCGTGGCCGTCTCCATCGGAGCGTGCGAGGATGGAATACCCGTGCTGGGACTGGTGCTGGACCCCGTCCGGGGTGAGCTCTTCACGGCCCGCCGCGGCAACGGGGCCTACCTGAACGGCAGACCCATCCGGGCGCGGGACGGCATTCCGCTCCGGGAAGCCCTGGTGGCGACGGGATTCCCCTTTCGGGCCAAATGGCTGATCGATCCCTATCTTGCGAGCTTCAAGGGGATCTTCGAAAAGGTGAGCGGCCTGAGGCGAGCCGGCGCGGCGGCCCTCGACCTGGCCTACGCTGCGGCGGGGCGGGTGGATGGGTTCTGGGAGCCCGGCCTGGCTCCCTGGGACATCGCGGCGGGAAGCGTGCTGGTCACGGAGGCCGGCGGCCAGGTCTGCGACTTCTGGGGGGGCCAGGATCACCTGACGACGGGCCATGTCATTGCGGGGAGCCCATCGGTGGTGCCGTTCCTCCTGGAACAGGTGCAGACTCACCTGGCCCCGGCCATCGAGACAAAACATAAATGAGCTTCGGGGTCTCTGCCTTTCCCGGTGCTCCAGGGTGCTGGAGGCCCCTCACGACTGGAGAATCATCGTCTGGATCTGCTCAACAGCCTCGAAATGGCGGTCCCGCGTGAGCAGCGCTCCCCCCACTTCCATGCAGCAGGCGGCAATCCAGACGTCGTTTATTGGGAGCCCGCCGCCTTTCCCGACCAGCGATGTGTAGATGACACCGTACTTCCGGGCAACGTTCGCGTCCGGTACAAGATTCAATCCCAGTCTCCCTCATGAATCTCTTCAAACACCTTGAGGGATCGTTTGAGCTCGTCCGCCTCGGCGTGGGTCATCCATCCGGCCAGCTCCCGCACCAGCTGCCCCCGGTTCTTTATCAAGCCAAGCTTTTCGTCGATGGCCTCCAGAATGAAGGCGGACTTGGACTTCCCAGCCCTGGCCGCGGCCTTGCGGATCATTTCATCCTTCTCGGGGGGTATTCTGAGACTCACAGGCATATGGAAAGCCTCCATGTATCGCTTTTTACAGAATGTATTTCCATGCATGTGAATGGTCAATGGGATTCGTTGAGCGATTCGCTGCCGCATTCGCACAAACGGGTTCCCTCGCCGATGTCATACGCTGACTCGGATGCTCAGGATTTCAAGTCGCGGAAAGCGTTAATTTTCTACTTGATGCCTCGGCGCGGGTTTTCAATCGTGTTGCGCGGAGTGGCACGCCCGGGCATTGCATGACTGTTTGGTGCAAATAGAGTTTATGGTAGACTTCTCCGCGCGAGCCTCCCATCCATTGGCATAAGCATGCGGAATCCGTCCCGGTTGATATTTTATCCAACAATAACAAGCTTTTAATCTGGTCCATCGGATTTCTTTTACGGCTCAATCCTCACCACATTGTTATCATCTGCTGATATCGAGCTTTTAGGCTGGAGGGTATCATGGAGCCAGAAATAGCTGAGCTCAGGCGGCTGAGGGAAGCCCGGGAGGGTAATGCCCCCTGGAAGAAGTGGGGCCCGTATCTGAGTGAGCGGCAGTGGGGTACCGTGCGCGAGGATTACAGTGACACGGGTGATGCCTGGAGTTATTTCACGCACGACCAGGCACGCTCCCGGGCCTACCGTTGGGGAGAGGACGGCCTGGGCGGCATCTGCGACGACAAGCAGCGCTTGTGCTTTGCCCTGGCCCTCTGGAACGGGCGGGATCCCATCATCAAGGAGCGGCTCTTCGGCCTCACCAATGCCGAGGGCAATCACGGCGAGGATGTCAAAGAATACTACTTTTATCTCGACAATACCCCGAGCCACGCCTACATGAAATATCTTTACAAGTACCCCCAGGCGGCCTATCCGTATGCCGATCTGGTGGAGACGAATCGGAGCCGCAGCCGTCACGAGATGGAGTATGAGCTCATTGACACCGGTATCTTCGATGAGGACCGCTATTTTGACGTTTTTGTGGAGTATGCCCTGGCTGACCCGGAAGACATCCTTATCCGGATCACCGTCGCCAACCGTGGACCTGACCCTGCCACGGTCCACGTTCTCCCTCATCTGTGGTTCCGCAACACGTGGTCCTGGTCCGAAGGAGAGCCGCGCCCCGAGGTGAAACGGATTACCGGCCCAGCGGGCTACCAGGTCATCGCTGCCGGCCACCCCCAGCTTGGCGATCGATTTCTAGCCTGTGAGGCCGAGCCGACGCTTCTCTTCACCGAAAACGAAACCAATCATGAATGCCTCTTCGGCACGCGCAATCGCACCCCGTATGTCAAAGACGGCATCAACAATTTCCTGGTGCACGGTGAGAGTCAGGCCGTCAATCCCGAGATGACCGGCACCAAGGCTGCGGCACATTATCAGCTCATGGTTCCAGCCCGAGGCGAGCAGGTCATTCGTCTGCGCTTGACAGCCGAACAGCCGGATGCCGCTGCCTTCGGCCAGGAATTCGACACCACCTTCGAGACCCGCATCCGGGAGGCGGATGAGCTCTACGCCTCCATCACGCCCACGGCCCTGGATGGAGACCAGGCCCGGGTCCTGCGCCAGGCGCTTGCCGGCATGCTGTGGAGCAAACAGTACTATTACTTTGATGCCGACAGATGGCTGGATGAACATGGGGCCGATCCTTTTCGACCGGGCAGCCGTTACGTCCGAAACAAGGAATGGTTCCATATGGTCAATGACCACGTCATATCCATGCCCGACAAGTGGGAGTACCCCTGGTACGCCGCCTGGGACCTGGCCTTCCACACCATTCCCCTCTCCATGTTGGGGCTCGATTTCTCCAAGGAGCAGTTGTTCCTGATGTTGGAGGAGATTTACCTCCACCCCAGCGGCCAGATTCCTGCTTACGAGTGGAACTTCAGTGACGTCAACCCGCCGGTGCACGCCTGGGCGACCATTTTTGTCTACAACGCCGAGAGAGAGCAGCGGGGCCAGGGTGACCTGGATTTCCTGAAACAAGCCTTCAGCAAGCTCATGCTCAATTTCACCTGGTGGGTGAATCGCAAGGATCGTTTTGGAAAGAATATTTTTGAGGGTGGCTTCCTGGGCCTGGACAACATCGGCGTCTTCGATCGCAGCGCTCCCCTTCCTACTGGAGGCTATCTGGAGCAGGCCGACGGGACCGCCTGGATGGCTTTTTACTGTCAGATGATGATGCAGATCGCCATTGAGCTGAGTGGCCACGACCCGAGCTACAAGCCCCTGGTTTCGAAGTTCATCGAGCATTTTCTGTGGATCGGGGCGGCCATGAACCGCCCCGGCGAGGAGTCCATGTGGGATGACGAGGACGGCTTCTATTATGACCTGTTGCGTCTGCCCGACGGCAGCGCCAGGCGCTTGAAGGTGCGTTCGATGGTCGGCCTGCTGCCCCTCTGCGCCGTTACCCTGTTCGAGCCCCACATGCGGGATAAGGTTCCGGAGGCCACTGCAAAATTCATGGCGCGCCTGAAACGCATGCCCGAGCTCCTCGAAGTCATTCATCCAACCGGTGAAGGCCGCCGTGGGGTCGGCGACCGGGGTATCTTCTCTCTCCTGGACCAGACCAGGCTGCGACGTGTCTTGACCCGCATGTTGGATGAAACCGAATTCCTGAGTCCTTACGGCATTAGGGCCCTGTCCCGCTATCACCATGAACATCCCTTCGTCTTTCAGGTGCACGGGGAGGAATTCCGGGTCCAATACCTTCCGGCGGAGTCCGACTCCGGCCTGTTTGGTGGCAATTCCAACTGGCGGGGCCCCATCTGGCTACCGGTGAACACCTTAATCATCCGGGCTTTGATGGGATACTATCTCTACTACGGCGACAATTTCAGAATCGAGTGCCCCACGGGCTCGGGCCAATCGATGAACCTCTTCGAAGTAGCCCGGGAGATCGGCAATCGCTTGAGCCGCATCTTTCTGCGGGATGAGCGGGGTCGGCGGCCTGTGTATGGCGGGTCGGAGAAGTTTCAGAATGATCCGCATTGGCGGGATTACATCCTGTTTTACGAGTATTTTCATGGGGACAACGGTGCAGGGCTCGGAGCGTCCCATCAAACCGGCTGGACGGGCATCATCGCGAAAACCCTCCAAATGTTTGCCTCGCTGGACCCGAAGGATTTCCTGGAGAGCAGCATGGTCGGACCGGTGCTGATGCGCTCACAGTAGGGAGCTGAATGGAATCGGTTTTGCCGGCGATGCTTCGTGGGAAGCATTCCTTGCCGTGAAACATGGACGAACTTCCACAACTTCTGGAAAAGGAGGCTGATGATGAGGACTCTGACGGGAGGGGCGCTCATGCTCCTCATGCTTCTCGGAGCGCCGGCCACTCCGGGGTTTGCCCAGACCCAGGGAGAGGTTCAACAACCGGCCGCTTCCGATGCCATGGCGATCATCAAGCGCATGGCTGAATTCCTGGCAGCGGCTCCGGCGTTGAGGGTGACCGTGCGGGCCGGTTATGACGTGGTTCAGGAATCCGGGCAGAAGGTTGAGTTCGGCCAGCTTGTCACCTATACGCTCAGGCGGCCGGACCGCTTCAGGGTTGACGGCCAGAGTAGCAGCGGGGAGAAAGGATTCATCCTGTTTGACGGTAACGAGATCACCGCCATGGGGGCCGACGCGAAGGTCTATGCGGCAACGTCCAAGCCCGGAGCCATTCAGGAGGCGGTTCCTTACATGGTGAGCACCCTGGAGCTGAATGTTCCGCTGGCCCTTCTCTTCGTCGGGACTGTCGGCCCGGACATGCTCGAAGGCGTGGAGTCCGCGTATTACGTCGAGACCAACTTCCTCATGGGGCTGCCGTGCGACCACATCGCCGCTCGCACGGAGACCGTCGATTTCCAGTTGTGGATTTCCCAGGGCGACCGGCCTCTCCCGCAGCGTATCGTGCTCACCTACAAGGATGAGCCCGGTGAGCCGCAGTTCTGGGGGCAATTCATGGATTGGAGCTTCAACCCGGACGTGTCCGACTCCGTCTTTGCCTTCACGCCTCCATCAGGAGTCGAAAGGATCCGATTCCTGGCGGAAGTCGAGCGGGAGCTGGAAGCATCCAAGACTGCTCCCAAAGCCTCGGGCAGGAAAGGAGGCAAGCGATGATCCCACGTCCCGTGCTCAAAGCTTTCGCGGTTCAAACCCTTGCCCTCTTTGCCGTGGTGACGATTCTCGGTGACTTCGCCTTCGCCCAGCGCGGCAGGGGAAAAGGGGGCAAAGGAGGGGGAGCCAAGGTGAGCGGCCGATCCGGCGGGTTCAACCGTCGTGGCCCCGCATCGGGAGGAAACTTCGTTTCGAGGCCGGGGATGGGGATCAAGCCCACCAGGCCCGGTAGCGCCCTCAGGCCTGGACGACCGGGAAGGCCTGGAGGGGGTGGCCGTCCGGCTTGGGATCGTCCCCATCGCCCCGACCGACCGGGACGGCCCGGGGCCATACATCGCCCTGGTGGTGTACACCATCACCACTATTACGACCGTTGGCATCGCAGGGATAGATGGGACAGGTGGGAGGAGCGCCGTGACGACTGGCGCAGGTGGCGCAGGCGAGCTGCCGTGGGAGCGGGTATCGCAGCCGGCGCCCTGGCGATCGGAGCGATCGTGAGCGCGTCCCAGTGGGGCTCCATGGGCTGCGTGCCGGAAGCCATCGTCGTGGGAAGCGTCACCTTGTACCGTTGCGGATCGAACTGGTATGAGCGCGTTTTCGAGGGGAGCGGCGACGTGACCTATATCGTGGTCAACCCGCCGCCGGGCTACTGATCGGTGGCTTCCCCGGCCGGCTCATTCAGGATTCTCATTCCTCTGAATGGGCATCACCTGTCCTGACACTCAACGACTCAAGCTTTGAAAGAAGGTTTACCGCAGGGCGGGGGAAGGATCCCCCGCCTTCCTGGAAGCGGCTTCGCCCATCAACCGGGCCTCCGCAGTCCTATGGCGCCAGTACTCGGAACAGCAAAAACACGTACAGAGCGGAGAAGGCCAATTGACAGATGGCCAGAGGCACCCCGTAACGGGCGAAGGTGACGAAGGTCACGGGCTTGCCGTGGGCTGAGCAGATACCGGCCCCCACCACATTGGCCGATGCGCCGATGAGGGTCGCATTCCCCCCGAGGGTCCCGCTAAAGACTTCCAGAATGACGACAGAAGCCATATCTAGGTCTGTCATGCCGGCGAAACCCGGCATCCAGGGTACTTATGAAAACGATACTTCTCAACCTCAACGAGTATACAAGGCCCTGATGGGCCTGCTCCTAAAGAAGGTCATTGAAAAGCTCGTTGAAAAGGGTTGAGTCGCCAAAACGGGGGAGAAGCATTCCTCTGCGAAACGACAGGTGAGTTTTCTTCGAATGGCTTTAACAAAAACATACTTACAGAACTGGACAGCAGCAAGTTCTCTGTAAATGATTGATACTACATGCTTTCGTCTTTGGGGGTCAGAGTCACAGTGTCAAATTCGAACAGCTTTTCGTGAAATTTCATTTACTTACGCCGCCATGCAACAGCGATCTGAAAAAAACTTACTGCTGTCCAGATGCTTTGGCAGGCCCATCTGCCCCCCTGCATTGCGAACGCTCGGCCAATGCCCACATTTCTTGAGAAGTTACATCGCCGCACTCCATGCAATTGGTTTTGGGCAGGTGCTTCAGGATTTCCACGACGTTCAGTTTCATGGCTGATTCCTCCTTTCTGGTTGCTGGCTCCGAGCACTGCTCCCCGCGCGGCAGGAGCCGTTCAGCGAGAGCCGGGCACAGGGCAGCGCGAGACCCGGGGGAAGCGGAGCTGAATAAGGAGTCTCAAGCGGATGTTACGGTCGAGCTGTTGCTGGACGCCAATTACAATTCGACACATAAGAGCGTCCACCACTCGCGTGGCGAATTGTACTTCTTATTCTGTGGAGCTGCACCAGGCTCAGGCGATGGTGTCCGGGGGGGTGACGTTCATGGCCATGAGCTTCTTGCTGGTCTCGAAAATCACTTCCATCTTCCTCGTGGAGATGAGCTTGCTCACCACGCCCAGCCCGAACTGGGGATGGGCGATGAGGCCCCCCTCCTTGTAGCTGTCCGTGATGAGATAGGTGGGAATACCTTCGCGGCTGGCTTCCATGAGCAACTGGCGCCAGTCCTCGTCCGTCTTGGGGCGCGAGACTCCCTTGTAGAGCACCGAGGGCAGTATTTCGTCCTCTTCGCCCTCTTCCATCAGGAGGTCTTCGTCACCCGCGAAATCCAGCTCGTCGCCCTGGTCAAAACCCAGGTCGCCTTCGTCGTCGTAATCCTGTATCAACTGATCGTCTTCAAGGTTCTTGGCCATTCCCGGTCTCCAATCCGCATTTTGTGCTTTATCTTGAGAAAGGCTCCGTGTATTAAAACTCCGCTCAAAGGTCAAGTATTTTAAAGATTTGAATCGAGCGGCCGCCGGGGTCCGGCGCGCCGCGAACAAGACTCCCGAGGATAAACACCTGACGTGCTGGAAGTTCTGGCCAACACCATCGTCCCGGTTTTCAGCATCATTCTGCTCGGCTACATTTTCAAGCTCAGGGGATTCATCCAGCCCGCCTATTCCCGGACAGCCAACCAGATCGTCTTCTATGTAGCCATACCGGCCATGCTTTTCAATGCCCTGGCCAAGGCTCCGTTTCACGAGTACTTCCATGCGGGGGCCGGCCTTTGCCTCCTGTCCACCCTCGTCCTCGTGGCGGCAATGGCCCTGACCATGGCCACTCTCTTCAACGTGGCCCGCTCCAGCAAGGGGACTTTCCTCCAGGCCAGCTTCCACGGCAACGTGGGCTACATGGCCTACGCCATCGCCTTCTATGCCCTCGGAGCATCCGAGTTCCCTCGAACGGCCATCCTGAGCAGCTTCCTCATCATCGGCCAGAACGTGCTGGGGACCCTCTCCCTGATGGCTTTCCAGGCTCGATCCCCCGGCACCAGGCCGTCCATCCTCGAAATCGCCCGCAGCACCGTTCAAAACCCCATCATCATCGCGGTGGCGGCCGGCAGCGCCGTTTCCGCCCTCTCCATTCCCCTGCCCTCGACTCTCAAAATCGGCCTGGATATCGTGGCCGGCATGGCGCTTCCCACCGCACTCCTCCTCATCGGCGCCAGCCTCTCGTTCCACTCCCTCCATTCCATGGCCAGGCTGATCGCCGAAATCGGCATGCTCAAACTGGCCTGCATGCCCACCATCGGGTATCTCCTCATGAGCTGGGCCGCGGTGCCCGAGGCGCTGATCCTTCCCGGGGTCATCCTGCTGGCCTCGCCGCCGGCCACGGTGGCCTACGTGATGGCGGCGGAACTGGGGGGCGACGTGGAGCTGGCCGCATCGAGCATATCGGTGCTGACTCTGCTCTCGGCCTGCTCGTACAGCCTGATTCTCTGGATCTTCGTCTAGCCGAGCCGCGCCAAAATCGCGCTGACCAGGACCACCAGGAAGAGCGCCAGAGGGTAGGTGCTCGCCCGGTTGAACAGGGAGGATGCGGATGCGGCATCGCGACGGGTTTTGAGCCTCCGGACCGGGTGAAGGAGCAGCAGCCCCCCGGCGCCAATGGCTCCCAGCAGGTAGGCGGGGCTCAAACGGGCGGGGGTGATCCAGTAAAGCGCCAGGCTCAGCAGCACGGAAGCGGCGAGGGCGGCCACGATGATGCGCAGGGAGACGTCCACGCCGAATCGGACGGGGATGGTATCGGTTTGCAGCTCCTGGTCTTCCTTCATGTCGGCCCAGTCGTTGGGGATGTTCTGCCCTCCGATCTCCCACGCAAAAAGCCACAGGAAGAAGACCAGCACGAAAAGAGGGGAGGGCTCCGGAGCCACCGCAAAAATGGCCGCCAGCCCGCCCGCCGTCTTCACGACACCGCTCACCACGGTTCGAAGATAGCTCACCCGGAGCATGAGGCAGTAAACCGCCTCGGCCGCGCAGCCGCCCATGAAGATGAGCGCGCACACAGGGTTCAGCAGGTAAGCTCCGGCGAGAGCCACCGCCCCCCAGAAAACGGTCCAGGCGATCCCCTCTCTCAGGCTGAGCAGCCCCTGGGCCATGGGATGCCTCGCACAGACGGCATCCAGATCTCCTCCCGCATCGGGCAGCCCGCAGTGCCGAACCTTCTCCCGGTCCACCCGGTAATCCACCACATCATTCAGGGCGTAGACCGCCGTGTAGCCCGCAAAAGCCGTCAGGATTCCGAGCAGAACCACGGGGAGCGGCGGAACGGTCCCGAGATACAACAGGGCCGCCAGGGCAGGCGTGGCCATGTCCAGGACGCCATGGGGAGTGCGCGAAAGGGCCATGAAGAGCTTGAGACGGGAAATCCCCGGGTCGCCGAGAACGCTCGTGGTGCTCAAGTCAAACCTCCTGGAAGGCGAAAGGTTGTTTATAGTTCCTGGTTTCTGGTTTCTGGTTCCTGGCTTCCAGTCCCTAACGCTCGATGCCATGGGCGAAGAGCCGGTCCAGCTCCTCTTCGGGCATGATCCCGCGCTCCAGCACCAGCTCCCGAATGGTTTTCCCCGTTTCATGAGCTTCCCCGGCCAGCGAGGCGGCACGGTCATACCCCATGGCGGGGACCAGGTGGGTGACCAGCGCCAGGCTTCGCTCCACATTGAGCTCACATTTCTCCCGGTTGGCCCCGATGCCGGCGACACACCTCTCGTTGAAAAGCCGGGACGCATTGGTCAGGAGCGATATGGATTCGAGGAGGTTGCGGGCCATGAGGGGCAGCATGGTATTGAGCTCGAACATTCCCCACTGGCCGCCGATGGTGATTGCGGCGTCGTTGCCGATCACCTGCGCGGCAGCCTGGATCACCACTTCCGGGATCACGGGATTGACCTTTCCCGGCATGATGGAAGAGCCCGGCTGCAGCGAAGGGATATGGATCTCACCGATGCCGCACCTCGGCCCCGAAGCCAGCCACCGGATGTCGTTGGCGATCTTCGTGAGGCTCACGGCCACGGTCTTGAGCGCGCCGCTCGCCTCGACGGCTGCGTCCTGGGCCCCCTGGGCCTCGAAGTGGTCTTCGGCTTCACGGAGGGGATACCCGACTTCCCTGGAGAGAAGCTCGATCACTCGCCGGGCGAATTCCTCGTGGGTATTGACGCCGTTTCCGACCGCCGTGCCTCCGAGGGCAAGCTCGGCGAGGCTTTCCTGCACCTTTTCGAGCCTCTGGACGCTCAGCTCCGTCTGCCGGGCATAGCCCCCGAATTCCTGGCCCAGGCGAATGGGAACGGCGTCCTGGAGGTGGGTCCGCCCGATCTTGGCCACGTCGCGAAATTCCCGGGCTTTCTCGGACAGGGCGGACCCCAGGGACGTCAGGGCTGGAATCAGGTGCTCCTGAATCTGCGTCAGGGCGGCCAGATGAATCACGGTAGGGATGACATCGTTGCTCGACTGCCCGAGGTTGACGTGGTCGTTGGGGTGCACCGGCGATTTTCCGCCCCGGTTTCCCGTCAGGATCTCGTTGGCGCGGCCGGCGATGACCTCGTTGGCGTTCATATTGATGGAGGTGCCGGAGCCCGTCTGGAAGACGTCCACCACGAACTGGTCGTCCAGGAATCCCTCCACCACCTCGCGGGCGGCGACGGCGACGGCGCCGGCCAGACCGCCATCCAGCAGCCCCAGCTCGCGGTTCACCACGGCGGCATACTGCTTGACGAGCCCGAGGCCGTGGATGAAAGACCGCGTGAAGCGCAGACCGCTCACGGGAAAGTTCTCGACGGCGCGCCGGGTCTGCGCCCCGTAATAGGCATCCTCGGGAATGGAAACCTCCCCGAGGGCGTCTTCCTCGCGTCGCACCTTCATGACATTCTCCTCCGGGCGAACGTCCCGCCGCCTCAGGATGAGGGTCCCTTTTCCCCGAAGACCTTATTGATCTCGCGCTTCATGAGATTGATGGACTTGGTCACCGGGATCCCCTTGGGGCACACCCGCGTGCACTCGAAGTAGTTCTTGCATGACCAGACCGCATTGGGGTGGTCGGCCGCCTTGAGCCGCTCGGTGTATTGCCCGTCCCTGGAATCGAAGAGATAGCGATAGGCCCAGACCAGGGCGGCCGGACCCACGTACTCGGGATTCTCGTCCATGGCCGGGCAGGCCCCGGTGCAGCTTCCGCAGAGTATGCAGCGGATCACGTCCTCCACCTTCCGGCGTTCCTCCGGACCCTGAAGACGCTCCCTTTCCGGCGGAGGGGTTGAAGCCAGGAGATACGGCTGCATGGCTTTCACACGATCCAGGAATTCCTCCATGTCCACCACGAGGTCCTTCAGAATTCTGAAGTGGGGAAGGGGCTCGAGCAGGATCTCCGAACCCTGATAATCCTTGACCAGCTTCTGGCAGGCGAGACCGCAGACCCCGTTGATCCTCATGCCGTCGGAGCCGCACACGCCGTGGGCGCACGACATGCGGTAGCCGAGGGTCCCGTCCTGCTCCCACTTGATGCGGTTGAGACAATCCAGAATGCGCTCCCGGGGCTCCGTCGCCACCACGTAGTCACGGTAATACGGCTCCCGGTCCGTTTCCGGGTCGAACCGGAAAATCTTGAAGTGCATCTCCATTTCAGTAGGCCCTCGGTTTGGGTTGAAAACGCGTGATGGTGACAGGCTTGTCAAAGATACGGAACCCCTGGTCCTGCTTGTGGATCAGGGTGTGTTTGAGCCAGTTTTCGTCGTCGCGCTCCGGGAAGTCCTCCCGGGAGTGGGCCCCCCGGCTCTCCGTCCTGGCGAGGGCAGACGCCACGATGGCCTCGCCCAGGCCGAGCAGGTGCTCGAGCTCGATGGCCTCGAGGAGGTCCGTGTTGAAGCGCGAGCCCTGATTTTCAACGCCAACCTTTCCATAGGCTTCCTTGAGGGCCGAGATGTCGGACAGTGCTCGAACAAGGGTCTCCTCGTGACGAAAGACCGAGCAGTGGGCCGTCATGGCTTCCTGCAGTTCCCGCCGAAGCCGGGCGGCCTTCTCACCACCCCGGCTCCCCTTGATCTCCGCAATGCGCTCCCTCACGGCCCGTTCCGGGTCCTCGGGAACCGCGGGCCACGGGATGCCGGCAAGGTCGCCCAGCATTTTCAAACCGGCCCGTCGGCCAAAAACCACGAGATCCAGGAGCGAATTGCAGCCCAGCCGATTGGCGCCATGCAGGGAAAGGCACGAACATTCCCCGGCGGCATAGAGCCCCGTGACGACCTGGTGGCCGGCGTCGAGCACCTGCCCGTCCACGTTCACCGGGATGCCGCCCATCATGTAGTGACAGGTGGGCTGGACCGGAACAAGGTCCTTGGCCGTGTCGAGCCCGAGATAAATCTTCACGAAGGAGCTGATGTCCGAAAGCCTCTCGGCCAGCCGCTTCTCACCCAGGTGGGTCAGGTCGAGATGGACGTAATCCTTGCCCCCGATGCCTCTCCCCTCCCGAATCTCCATGTAGATGGCGCGGGAGATCATATCCCTGGGTCCGAGGTCCTTGATGGTAGGGGCATAACGCTCCATGAAGCGATCCCCCAGGTCGTTCCGCAGGACCCCCCCCTCACCCCTGGCCGCTTCACTGATGAGGACGCCCAGCCCGTAGATGCCCGTCGGGTGGAACTGCACGAACTCCATGTCCTCCAGGGGAATCCCGGCGCGATAGGCCAGGTACACACCGTCTCCCGTATTGGCGAAAGCATTGGAGGTGGTCTTGAACACCTTTCCGAACCCACCCGTGGCCAGCAGGACGGCGCGAGCCTGGATGAAATGGAGCTCTCCCGTGGCGAGCTCGTAAACCGTGACCCCCACCACCTGTCCATCCCGGATCACCAGGTCCAGCATGTGGAGCTCGGGATAAATGCGGATTCCCTTCTTCACCACCTCGAAATACAGCGTATCCATCATGACCCGCCCGCTGCGGTCGGCGGCGTAACAGCCGCGCTTCACGGGGGCGGCTCCGAAGTCCCGCGTGTGTCCCCCAAACGCGCGCTGGGCGATGCGACCGTCCTCGGTGCGGTTGAAGGGAACCCCCATGTGCTCGAGCTCATAGACGGCCCGAACGGCATCCTGGGCCAGGATCTC
>JALOOX010000045.1 GCA_025454175.1 Syntrophobacteraceae bacterium
CGTTTCATCAGTGATCTGGCGAGAGCAACTGATGCCTTCATTGATGAGAAGTTCTAACAGGGCGCTTTCAGTCGGCCCGTTAGCTCTTCGTTCAGAGTTTCCATATCTCTCCTCTATCGCGTTTTCCGGGTCGGGGAACAGAGTTCAACATATCTTGCCAATATTTGGATTCCTGCAACGTTCGAGAAATGATTTGAACATGCTGAACTGCGGTGAGGAGGGGGCTCTCTCGGGGAAGTGTCTGAATTGGGACCCGGTGTTACCTCGGTGTATCGGAGCACCGTAATGCCGCATGCAGAAAGGGTCCGTGATGGGTTCGAGTTTCATCACTGACCCTGGAAGCGAGCAGTGGATGGCAGTGAGTCGGAATCCATGGAAGGTGGGATAGCACAAACGCAAAAAGGCGGGGGTCTCACGCCTCCTTCTTGATGAAACAGCAAGCACGAAGAGCAAGTATTTTGGTATCTGGTCTTCAGATGGTCGGGGCGAGAGGATTTGAACCTCCGACCCCCTGCTCCCAAGGCAGGTGCGCTGACCAGTCTGCGCTACGCCCCGACGGTTGGACCTTCCCGTAGCATATGCCTGCTGGAAAAGCAACCTGGAATGCGGCCGCGGGCCGTGCTTCCCGGGTCCGTGGCGTTGGCTCGGAAGCTCCCGTTGGACCCTTCCGCCGGGAGCTCTTTCATGGCTCAGTACAGCGCCGCGCAAATGGGTGTCCGATAACCAGCTGCCATGCCCGCGACGGCGGGTCTCCAGGCTTTTCTGTTGGATTCCCGCCAAAAACATGCGGGAATGACGACCCGGATCAATGGTCACTTTATTCTGTGGTGCTGTACTCAGAATGGCCTGGAGGGTCCCGAGAGGCTGCCAATGCTGTTGAATTGAGGGGTGGCACGGGCTAAGCGAAGCTTGCCCGTGATCAGATAAGCTCGCATGGGCAAGCTCCGCTTGGCCCATGGCACCCGACCCCGCCAGATCAGTGAGCTTATTTCAACAGCATTGCGAGAGGCTGCCTCGGTACAAGGCTGACCGCCATTGTGCCGAGTTGTACCGCGCGTGTCAGGAGGCGGCCTGCTCCGGCGCCCGGGACGGCTCGCTTCCGGACATCTTGAGGTTGCAGAGCTCCGAGAGGGCTGAATCCAGCAGGTCCTATGGCGGAAGGGCTTCTTGCGGATGGCCTGGGCCAGGTAGGGTACGACCTCCCGGGCTTCCTCCTCCTGCACGTTGGGGAGAACCAGCAGGAACTCGTCTCCCCCGTACCGCCCGAGAAAGGAATCGCCCTCGGGCAGAATCTCGCTCAGCTGCCGGGCCACGTGCCGGAGCACCCGGGCCCCGATGTCGAGGTGACCGTTGGCCTCGTGATGGAAATGGGGATCGATGATGAGCACCGAAAGGGGGGCCCCGGTGCGGAGGGCCTTTCGGAATTCCCTCTCCAGCAGGGTGTGGATCTGGAAGTAGCTGAGGAGCCCCGTGAGCTGATCCTCGATGGCGAAATCCTTGAGCCGCTCGTAGGTGAGGCAGTTTTCCATGCAGAGCGCGATCTTCACGGCGAGCTGTTCGAGGAGGTCCGTGGCATCGCGCGGCTGATAGCGTCCAGGGTCCACGCTTCCCAGGAACAGACCCCCAAAAAGCACCTCGTGAACCGAAAGGGGAATGAGGACCCCGGATCGGGCCGTTGCCGCCCCCGACGGCAGGACCTCGAGGATGGCCTCCACGGTCTCCGGCGTCATGGCCATGGGCTGCGGGGATTCCCCGAAGAGATTCCTGGCCGATTCAAGGGACACGGGGGCATTCCAGGCGCCCTCTCCCACCGGGCTGTTTTCGGCCGTCCTTTCGGGGAAGAACCTTTCGAGGATGTCGGGATGGCACAGCAAAAGGACCACGTGGTCGGGTTGAAACCGGGCGCGGATTTCCCGCAGCAGCTCTTCGACCAGCACCTCCAGGTCGCGGGTCCGAAAGAGGATCCGCTCGATCTCGGCGAAGTGCCGCCAAATCCTTTCATTGCTGGCCGCCGTGGCGACCACCTCGGCCAGCTGCTCACGCAGCGCCCGGTTCTCGGCGTCGAGTCTCCCGGCGGCGCCGGCGGGCTCAACGTCCGGTGAATTCTCGGAAGGCCCGGAGGCTCGGGCCTCCATGCCCCGGATCTGCTCCTTGTCCTCGACCGTCTTTTTTCTGGATTGCTTTTTCATCAAAGGTTCAAACCATCACCGTGCGCGCGGCGGAGGCCCTGACCATCGCGAGGGCTTCACGCACCGCCTCCCTGGCGCCCGCGGCGGTCCGGACACCGGGTATGTTGAATTCACAGCACAGGGCCACGACCCCTTTGCCCATCTTGAGGGCCAGTGCGATTTCCGAGAGGGTTCCATAGCCTCCGGACACGGCGATCAGCGCCTCGGCGGTCTGGGCGATGATGGCGTTGCGGGCATGGCCCATGTTGGTCGCGATGGGGAAATCGATGTAGGCATTGGCGTCGTGAATGACGGGTCCGGGAAGGATCCCGACAGTGATGCCGCCGCCTTCCTTGGCTCCCCGGGCCGCCGCGGCCATGACGCCCCCAAGGCCTCCGCAGACCAGGATCCCGCCGCTGTGGGCGATTTCCCGACCCACCTCAGCCGCCAGGTCCTCGATGGCCGAAGGGCATGCCCCGGCTCCGATGACGCCGATCATGGGGCCGCGTTTGAAATGCAGGGCCATGCGTTACTCTTCCCATCCCCACTTGCCCACCAGGTCCACGAAGCGCACCCCTCCCAGATCCGTCCTGCGGATGCCCTCGGGCACATGCTCCACCAGCATCAGGCTTTGGGAAAGCCGGTCTCCGACGGGCACCACCAGCCGGCCGCCCATGGCCAGCTGATCCACCAGGGGTTGAGGCACCTTGGGAGCCCCCGCCGTGACGATGATCCCGTCGAAAGGGGCCTCGTCAGGCCATCCCAGCGTGCCGTCGGACACCCGCACGATGACATTGGTGTAGCCGAGCTTGCGGAGCGCCTGGTTGGCGCGGTAAGCCAGGCCGGGCAGCCGTTCGATGCTGAACACCCGCTGGGCCAGCTCGGCCAGGATGGCCGCCTGGTAGCCGGACCCGGTGCCGATTTCGAGCACTTTCTCATGCCCCTGCAGCTCCAGCTTCTCGGTCATCAGGGCCACGATATACGGTTGCGAAATGGTCTGCTTGTCGGCGATGGGCAGGGGATGGTCGCTGTAGGCCTGCTCCTGCAGCGCCTCGTCCACGAAGAAATGCCGGGGCACCTTGCGCATGGCGTCCAGCACGCGCTGGTCGGAAATCCCCCGGCCTGCGAGCTGCGTTTCGACCATCCGGTCGCGCGCCTTCTGGAAATTGATCATCTAAGGACAGTCCTCAAAACCTGGGCACGACGGAGATCTCCCCACGAGCACCTGGCGGGATCGCATCGAACCAGCACGGGTTTCATTCCCTTTTCGCAAGAATTTCAGACCATTCACCCCATAGAACTAATGAAAAAGCATGAAGATTGTCAATTTGTTTTTGTTTGCGGGCAATTTGCTCCAAAAAGTTTCAAGTTTCAAGTTTCGAGTCTCAAGTCGAAGAAGAGCCCCGTCGGGAGCGCCTTTTCGCTGTTTCGGGTGGTAAGGGGCCCGTGAGGAATTGCGTGGAAGTGTTTTGGCCTTCTACAGCCATGCTTATTTTATAATTATGGATTGAGCCATGGTGGAAAACATCGATTGAACGCTTGATGCGGAGGCTCACCGTGTCGGTCGCGCACCGAATCCAGCGTCCCGGCGGGGGTTATCCCCGCCCGTATCGAGTGCTTGACTCAACAGTATTGCCGGGAGGGGAGGGGCAGCCATGAGCAACCGTGAACATGACCTGGTCGAAATCATCCGGGATCCGGGCATGTGGGTCTATGAAGCCTGGGAGCTCACGAGAGAAGGTCACTACTATCTCTACCGTTATGACGCCGGCGAGGGAGTGTTTTACCGCGCCACGGTCCCGGCCGGAGCGGCGGCCATCCAGTTCTTTCCGCTGAAATCGAGCGACCATGTGCCCCTGAGCGGCTGGCGTCCCCTCGAGAGACGGGAGATGCGCCCCTTTCGGCCGAGACTGGTTTCAGGTCGCCGGGCGGCCTCAGCGTAGGTTGGCCCATCGGGCATAACGAGCCGAGTCGCGGTCCTCGCCGTCACGGCCCATTTGGCCGAGACACCTCCATCTCAAGCCTTGTCGAAGGAATCGGCCGAAGGGGTGCTTCCGGCCTCCGGCGCCGACCCAGGCCGGCAGAATCTCGCCATACCCCGAATCCGAGAGCAGCGGAAGAACCTGGGTGCCGACATACAGGAAGCCCAGGTTGTCCTTCCAGGAAGAATCGTACGGCGTGAACATCCCGAAATCCCTTGCCTTGAGCATTCCGTGGAAAGACCCCGGGTGATGGTTGTCCTCCCATGGGCGGAGGGCAAAAAGACGCACCCTTGGATGGGATTCGAGGATCAGGTCCAGGGCATGGAGCCGCTCCGAGCCCGCCTCGTCGAAAATGCCGATCCCCCGGAAGGGGAGGCCCCGGGCGCGCATGGCATCGAGAGCCAGCCTGAAGCTCGGCCGCGCCGCGTGGATCGTATCCTCCCAGAAGAGGATCAGCGGCGGGATCCCCCAATCTTCGATCCATTGGGACAGGGCCGGCAGGTAGGCACTGTCCGTCAGGCGCGTGGACGAGATGAAGAACTTGTCGATCCAGGGAAGCACGAAGGATTCGAGATCACCATGGCGCAGGAGCCTTTCCGCCTCGATGGCGAGGGCGGCCAGTCGCGCGAGCCCGCCGATCCAGGATTCCCTCTCGAGCCTCCACCAGGCCAGGACGTCCCTCAGGGGCCGCCGCTGGCCGGGGCTTCCCGGGCCGCTCCAGCAATGCTTTGCGTCAGTGGGCTCGTCCTCGAATCCTGCTTCGGGCATGCATGCGACGGCCGCCGCGCGGGCTTCGACGCAGGCCCGCTCCCACGTCGGATCGAGCCCGTTGAGTGAACAGACCTCCCGGAGAGCCCGGCGGGCCGCCGGAAACGCCAACCGTTCGGCCCGCATTCGAAGCAGGCTTTCCGCACCCGCCTCGGCGCCGCCGTCGAGGCGTCGAAGCTCGACTTCCCTCACCCTCACGCGCTGAACGAGCTCCTCCCGGAGCTTCGGCGAGGGAATCGCCTCCGCCAGGTCCTCGAAGCCCCAGCCTCCGGCGGCGGCAAGGCCGGCGTTGTGCCAGCTCAGCACCACGCGGCGGGTCCTTCGGCTGACGTCGTGGGCGAGACCGCGGATGGAGGCCAATTCACGTCCCTGGTGTTCCAGCAGCCGGTCCAGCCAGGCCATGGAGAGGTTTCCGAGCCCGGCCCATTGAACCCGGCGAAATGAAGTCGGCGGTGTGTGGAGGCCGGTCCCCGCCGCTTCGAAGAGCAGGGGGCGGCAGAAGCACATCCATCGGCCCGAAGTCTGGCGAGCCCTCCGGACGCCCGGGCGCCGACGTCCGGGGAGGTGCAGATCGGCGAAGGTCGGGCGGCTCCATTGGGGTGACCCGGATGGATGCTTCAGCTTCAGCCTGAGACAGCGCCATCTCCGCTTGCCCCGGGAAGGGCGGGACCCCTCGATGAACCGCGAGAGGCGGTGGGCCATGAGGGGCAGAAAGGGCTCGATGGAGCAGGGTCGGCCAAGGAGAGCGGCGAGGGGCTCCGGCGGCAGGCGGTTCAGCAGTGCGCGGAAGTCGGGACCGTTGCGCAGGGGGACCCCCAGCGCATGGGCCTGCTCCCAGATGTCGAAGAGCTGCTCGAAAACGGGTGGCGGTATCTCGCGGGCCCGGGTCCGTCCGAATCGCGAACAGGCGTCGAGGGTGGCCTTCAGGTGAAGGGAATCGTCCTCGACGGGAGGGCTTGAAAGGAGGATGAGCGCGGCCTCCCGGATGCGGGGGTCGGGGTGCCGGCTGATCTTCCATAGGGACCGGAGATCATCCGGCGAGGGAGCTTCGCCTGCAAGCAGCAGCTCCGTGTAGTGGTGCATCCGTGCCGTGGGATCCGATGCAGGGCTCAATTCTCCTCCTTGTTCGGTCTCAAAGTGAAAGCTGATCGTTGACTCATGTCAAGGAAAAGCCATGAGAAAACGATTACTCTTTCAATAAGTGCTCATTATGCTATTGACACTGTATAAAGTTTGAGATAGCTAATCTGCAAGCTCGATATTTCTCTTGGAGGTCGATCATGTTCAGGGGATGGAACTGCGGAAAGCGGAGCAGGTGCTGCGCGGCGGAAGGTGAAAACGGAAGGGGCCCGGCGCTTCCCCTTGCGGACGCTCCGGCGGGAAAACGTTTGAAAGTGGCCTGTCTCGGCGGTGGCAGGCAGTTTTGCGCGCGCATGGCCTCCATGGGGATCTATCCGGGCGTGGAGATGGAGCTGCTGTGCTCGAGCGGCGGATCACCCTGCCTGGTCCGTGTGCATGGCGGCACCCTGAGCCTGGGAGCCGGACTTTCTCGTGAAATCCTGGTGGTTCCGGAGATTTGAGGGGATTCTCAAGGTCTCTCTTGGATGGAGGTGAAATCCAGGTCGAGGGAATTGGGGCGAATAAGTCGGGGCCCGCCCGGGTCCGCTGAAGGGAATAAGGCGGGGGGCATGGCGCCCGAGGCAGCTCATGAGGGGCGAGGAGCGGTTGATTCAACCGCTTTTTTTATTATATTGGGCTGGGTATTATGAATCATCTCACAGTCGAAGGTTCAGGCTCATGCGGACAATTCCATTGCGACACATGCAGGCGGGACAGAAAGGTATCATTGAGCGGGTCGGCGCCACGGGCGAGCTGGGGCGGCGCATCCGGGACATGGGGCTCGTTCCCGGGACGCTCATCCAGGTCCAGGGCAGAGCGCCCCTGAAGGATCCGGTTGCCATCCGCACGCGTGACTTCACGCTTTCGCTCCGCAACAACGAGGCGGACTTCATCGAAGTCGTGGTGGAAGAGGAAGCATGAATCCAGAGCCCGAGGAAAAGCTGCTCGCCCTCGCCGGCAATCCCAACTGCGGGAAGACCACGCTTTTCAACGCCATAACCGGCGCCCATCAGCACGTCGGGAATTATCCCGGCATCACCGTGGAAAAGAAGGAAGGATTCATCTCGGTGGACGGCCGGCGTCTTCGGCTGGTGGACCTCCCCGGCACTTACTCGCTGACGGCCTACTCCCTGGAAGAGCTTGTGGCGAGGGACTTCCTGGTCCAGGAGCGTCCCAGCGTGGTCATCAACATCGTGGATGCCTCCAATCTCGACCGGAATCTCTACCTGACGATCCAGCTGATGGAGCTCGGGATTCCCATCGTGATCGCGCTCAACATGATCGACGCCGCCCAGAGCCGCGGCATCGAGATCGACGCCGCGGAGCTTGGGCGGCGACTGGATCTCGAGGTGGTGCCGACGGTGGCTCGGAGCGGAAAGGGGAAGGATGTGCTGCTCGAGACCGTGGCCCGGGTGGCATCCGAGCCCCGGGACTGGCGCCCCATCCACATTTCTTACGGGCCCGACATTGATCCGGTTTTGGACCGGATGGAGGCGGATATCCTCGAGGCCGCATTCATGACCGAGGATTTTCCGCCCCGCTGGACCGCCCTCAAGTATCTCGAGGCGGACGAGCAGGTGCTCGCCAGGGGTGACGGCATCGACCCGAACCTTTCGGCTCGTCTCAAATCCCGGGCGAGCCAGGTGACGGAGCACCTGGAGAAGACCCTGGCCAGCTATCCCGAGGCCATCATCGCCGACCACCGCTACGGCTTCATCGCAGCCCTGTTGAAGGACGGCGTCGTCCAGCGGACTCAGAAGGCCGACCGGCTGTACCTCTCGGACCAGCTGGACCGGGTCCTGACCAACCGCTTCTTCGGGCCCGTCATCATGATGCTCGTGCTCTACGTGGTGTACCATTTCACCTTCGACTACAGCGAAATCCCCGTTCAATGGCTCGAGGCGGGGTTTTCGGCCCTTGGAGGCTGGGTGGAGTCGGTGCTGGAGCCCGGTCCGCTGCGGTCCCTTCTGGTCTCGGGGGTCATCGACGGCGTGGGCGGCGTCATGGGCTTTGTTCCGCTGATCCTTTTCATGTTCCTGGCCATAGCGTTCCTCGAGGACACGGGATATCTCGCCAGGGTGGCCTACATGCTGGATCGCGTTTTCCGAACTTTCGGGCTCCATGGGAGCTCGGTCATGGCTTTCATCATTTCGGGAGGCATTGCCGGCGGGTGTGCGGTTCCCGGCGTCATGGCCACCCGAACCCTCAGGAGCTCCAAGGAGCGCGTGGCCACCCTGCTCACGGCGCCGTTCATGAACTGCGGAGCCAAGCTTCCGGTCTTTGCCATGCTGATCGCGGCTTTTTTCCCGGGAGACCGGCCCCGGATCATGTTTCTCCTGACCCTCTTTTCCTGGACCATGGCCCTTCTCGTGGCCAAGCTGATCCGTGTGACGATCCTCCGGGGTCCGAGCACGCCGTTCCTGCTGGAGCTGCCGCCCTACCGGCTGCCCACTTTCAAGGGGCTCCTCATTCACACCTGGGAGCGGACCTGGCAGTATATCCAGAAGGCGGGAACCATCATTCTGGCCATTTCCATCGTGTTCTGGGCTCTCATGACCTTCCCCGGGCTTCCGGAATCCCGGAAGGATTCGTTCGAGGCGGAGCGCGGCGCCACCCTGGCTGTTCTGTCCGCCGAGCTGAGACAGTCGGTTTCCGATGGCGAAAAGCCCGGGGATTTGTCCGCGGATTTGGAGCAGCAGTGGACCAACGCCCGGGGCGCCCTGGATGGCATCGATGGAGCCGAAGCCCTGGCCGGGCTCAAACACTCCATTGCGGGTCGTGTGGGCCTGGGACTGGAACAAGTAACCCACTGGTGCGGACTGGACTGGCGCACCAACGTGGCCCTCTTTTCGGGCTTTGCGGCCAAGGAGCTCATCATCTCGACCCTCGGGACCTCTTATTCCATAGGCAAGCCGAGGGAGGACCGGGACCTGCCCCTGAGCCGGCGGCTGGCCTCGGATCCCGAGTGGAGCCGCCTCAAGGCGGTGGCGGTGATTATCTTCATCATGCTGTATGCCCCCTGCATTCCCACCGTCACCTGCATCATCCGGGAGTCCGGGGCCTGGAAGTGGGGGCTTTTCTCGATGATCTTCAACACCCTCGTGGCTTTTGCCATGGCAGTGCTGGTGTATCAGGGCGGGCGGTGGCTGGGGTTGGGTACTGGTTCCTAGTCGTGGTGAGGAGCGAAAAATGTGGCAGACCGTTGTCGTAATGCTGATTCTGGCGGTGGTGGTTGTTTACGTTGCCCGGCAGGTGATTCGGATGGTCCGATCCAAAACACCTGTATGTTGCGGATGCATCGGATGCTCCGGTCTTGAGGAAGGTCCGTCATCCCAGGAGGGGTGCGAGAAGTCCTGATTCGGTCTTCCATGGGTGTGGAGTTTTCTCATGCGTTTATCCATCCAGCTTCCGGGCACGGGCGAGCGGGTTTCGGAGATCATGATCGAGGAAGGGGCCATGGGTCGGGTTCGCGGCGATCTGGAGGTCTTCCTCGGAGGTCGTAAAGCTTTCTGGATCTGGGACGAGAACGTGGCGTCCATCTGGACGGAGCGGGCTCGGGGTCTGGGCTGGCCCGTCCAAAGCCGTGATGGCGCCATTCGATTCCGTTTCGCGGAGTCCACCAAGCGACTGGCGGGCATCGAGATGCTGGCCCGGGAGCTGATCCGCGCCGGAGCCGACCGGGGAAGTGGGCTGGTGGCCGTGGGCGGCGGGGTGGCGGGGGACATGGTGGGCTTCCTGGCGGCTGTCTTCATGCGCGGCGTTCCCCACTTCCAGGTCCCGACGACTCTTCTGGCCCAGGTGGACAGCAGCATTGGAGGGAAGACCGGCGTCGACCTTCCCGAGGGGAAGAATCTTCTCGGGGCGTTTCACCAGCCCCGGGCCGTCTGGATCGACCCGCGCTTCCTCTCGACCCTGCCTCCCCGGGAGATGCGCCAGGGGATGGCCGAAGTCATCAAGACCGCGATGATCGGGGACGAAGTCCTGTGGAGGTTCATCGAGAGCCACTCGGATGCCATCCGGAGACGGGAGGCCGAGTCCCTGGCTCGCGTCCTGTCGGCGTGCTGCCTCTTCAAGGCCCATGTGGTCGAGGAGGATGAAAAGGAGTCGGGACGTCGCCGGGTGTTGAATTTCGGGCACACCGTGGGACATGCCATCGAGAAGGCGAGCGAGTACTCGATCCCTCACGGCGATGCGGTGGCCATGGGAATGATGGCGGCGACGAGCCTTTCGGTCTCGTGGGGACGTTTTCCCTCGTCGGACCTGGCCCGCCTCGAGAGGCTCTGCCGGGCCTGGGAGCTTCCCACGCGGATTCCCGCCGCCCTGACCCCCGGGACGATTCTGGACGCCCTCTCGGCCGACAAGAAAAGGGTTTCCGGCGCTCTGCATTTCGTTCTTCCGGTGAGCATCGGAAAGACGGTGGAGGTGATGGACCCGGACCTGAACGATCTGGAGCAGGTCCTCAAATCCCTGGCGGGTTGAGAATCCGTCGGGAATCCCTGGCGCAATGGCGACGCTGTCGGTGAGCCCAGATGCCTCCTGAAAACGGATCGTACAAAAATGTCCCCTCGGATGCCATCCCGTGGGATATTCTCGAATTGGAGCCCCGTCGAGCCTGCCTTTTCCGGCATCAGGCTCGACGGGGCGAAATTTCCGGGGTTTCTCGAGGGGCTCGCTGGGGCTCCCCTCCGTTCGTTCCTAAAGGACGTATCCGCTCTCGCCGTGCTGGCTCAGGTCGAGCCCTTCGGATTCCTCCTCCTCGCTCACGCGCAGTCCCATGGTGGCGTCGAGGATCTTGAGGATGACCCAGGTGACCACGAAGGAGTAGACCCATGCGGCCACGACGCTCAGGGCCTGCGTTCCCAATTGTGCCGCATTGCCGAAGAAGAGTCCGTCGCCGCCCGCCGGGTTGACCAGGGTGGAGGCGAAGAGACCGGTCATGAGGGCGCCGAGGGTTCCGCCAACCGCATGCACGCCCACCACGTCCAGGGAGTCGTCGTAGCCGAATTTCGGCTTCAGACTGACGGCCAGGTAGCACACCGCGCCTCCCGCCAGCCCGATGATGATGGACGACATGGGACCGACGAATCCGCAGGCGGGAGTGATGGCCACGAGGCCGGCCACCGCCCCCGAGGCGATGCCGAGGGCCGTCGGCTTCCCGCGATGAATCCATTCCACGACCATCCACGAGAGTGCCCCGGCGCCCGAGGCGATGTGCGTCGCCACGAAGGCGGACGCAGCCAGCGAGCCCGAAGCCAGGGCGCTGCCGCCGTTGAAGCCGAACCAGCCGAACCAGAGCAGACCCGCCCCGATGATGGTCATGGTCAGGTTGTGGGGCGCCATGAGCTCCGTGCCGTAGCCTTTCCGTTTGCCGAGCACCAGGGCCGCGGCCAGGGCGGACACGCCGGAGCTGATGTGGACCACCAGCCCGCCGGCGAAATCCAGGGCTCCCATTTCACGGATCCAGCCCCCGACGCCCCAGACCCAGTGGGCGAGAGGGTTGTAGACGAGGATGGCCCACAGGGTGATGAAGACCAGGTAGGTTTTGAACTTGATCCGCTCGGCTATGGCGCCGGAAATGAGGGCCGGCGTGATGATGGCGAACATCATCTGGAAAACCATGAAGAGCTGGTGGGGAATGGTCGCGGCATAGTCCGCGTTGGGCTCCATGCCGACGCCGCTGAGGGCGAAGTATTTCAGCCCTCCGATGAGATGGCCGATGTCGGGGCCGAAGGCGAGGCTGTAGCCGAAGAGCGCCCACTGAATGGTGATGATTCCAAGGGCCACGAAGCTCTGCATGATGGTGCCGAGCACGTTCTTGCGGCGGGCCATGCCGGCATAGAAGAGCCCCAGGCCGGGGGTCATGAGCATGACCATGGCCGCGCAGACCAGGATCCAGGCCGTGTCGCCCGTGTCCACCTTCGGGGGGGGAGCCTCCGCTTCAGCCGGCGCGGCCTCCGTGGCCTGCGCCAGGAGCATGGGGGCTCCAGCCGGCTCCTCCGCAAGGGTGGGTGCCGCATATAGGATAGCCATGAAGAAGATGATCGAGATGATTGCCAGCCTTTTCATTATGAATCCTCCAGTCCCTTGCGGGTGGTTTATGAGCATCTTCACTTTCCGCCGTGATGAGGGGATGATGCTTTCGATGATCAAAGGGCTTCGACCCCCGTCTCGCCGGTACGAATGCGCATGGCCTCTTGAATGGGCGAGACGAATATCTTCCCGTCGCCGATCTTGCCCGTGTTGGCGGCTTTCTGGATCGTCTTGATGACGTCGTCGGCTCTTTCCTTGGGCACCACCAGGGTGAGCAGCAGCTTGGGAATGAAATCGACCCGATACTCGGCGCCACGATACACTTCCACGTGACCCTTCTGGCGGCCAAATCCCTTCACTTCGGAAACGGTCATGCCCTGAATGCCGATGTTCACGAGCGCTTCCTGCACGTCCTGCAGCCGAAACGGCTTGATGATCGCTTCAATCTTTACCATCTGAGCTTCCTCCCTCTTCTTTCTGTCCGTTGGTCACCATGGCCTGTCCACGATTGACACAACTGTAAAGGCAAGGGCCTTGCCAAGGCACCGCGCTGAAACATAAGTTGTTGAAATTCATGGTTGAAAGGGTTTGGCGGGGAGTGCCGGGAATCTTACAATTTTGTTCGATTATGTGAATCGTTTCCGAAGTGATCATCAAAGTGCACAAAATTGGACCGGATGATCACAATCCTTGGAAAGCTTGACCAGAACATCGAAGTCGAAGTCACGTTCCGATACCGTGACCAGTCCCTGGAGGACGCATCGCACCTGTAGAAGGGCTCTTTGCCGTCCAGGGTCGGTCAATCAGGAGGAGCAGTGCGCTCAGTTGTATAACGGTAGGGCCGGGTTGCGTCCCGGCCGGGGCTCGCGAGGCAAAACCTACCCGCGACAGGGCAGAGAACCAATCCCCAAAAAGGATCTTGGAATGCTTCAGGCGCTGGAGCTTTGCAGGGGGGGTACATCAGGACGGTTTCGACGGACTTTTCGGGCCACCATGATGAAGCCCGTGTGGGCCACCATGCGGTCGAATGGGCGGGCCCGTAACTCGTCGATCTTCCAGTCCCTTTTGAGCAGCTCGAACGTGCTCACATTGGCGAAGCCGCGGGCCTTGAGCTCGCGCCACATCCACTGGACCTGGCCCACGTTGGGGCTGAGGCTCAGCAGCAGCCCACCCTCGCGGATCACGCGGCTCACCGGGGCCACGGCGTGCCAGGGTTCGGGCAGGTCCAGGAAAACGCGGTCCACCGGGCCCCGAAGACTGAAGTCCTGGATGTCCCCGATGACGAGGTGGAACGCGGGATGTTTGGCTCCAAAATAGCGGCTGACGTTCTCCATGGCCTGAGCCGCGAACTCCGGCCGCTTTTCGACGGAGATGAGCCGGCCTCCGTCTCCGATGGCCCGGAGCAGGCAAAGGGTCAGTGCCCCTGAGCCGACCCCCGACTCCAGCACGGTCTGCCCCGGGTGCAAATCGGCGTGGAACACCATGGCGGCCAGGTCCTTGGGGTAAATGATCTGGGTCTGCCGCTTCATGTTGAGGATGTAGTCCTCGAGGCTCACCCGAAAGAGAAAGAGCTTGGCGCCCGTGTTGGTCTCGATGATGTCGCCCTCTTCCCTGCCGACAACATCCGTCATGTGGATGGTCCCCAGATGGCACGAATAGGGGGCGTCCTCGATCTTGACGAGCCACTTTTTGCCCTTCTGTGAGGTCAGAAGCACCCATTCGCCAACTGAAAAACCTGCCATGGTCCGTGTCTTCTCCTTCTGGCTGTCAAGTCGAGAGGCGATGATGCCCCGGCGGAAGTGAATGGCACCATAGGAGAGCGGAGGTGCGGCGTCAACCGGATTCTGGTGGGGAATCTCATTGCCAAACCGGCCTCCCGTCTCTATTTTATTAGCTCTTTGAGCTAACGATTGACGCGAGGTGGCAACGATGCAGATTCAATGGAGAAGATGGGGTGCTTCACTTTTGGCGCTGGCTCTGGTCTGTGCGCCGCCGGTCGTGTCCTTTTCCGGGGAGAGGCCCGACCTGGTGGGGTGGGAGCGGGACAGTCCGTACAACAAGCATTACGATGCCAGCGAGTCCGATGACTTCAAGGGAGTGGTGGAGGAGATCATCGATATCACGCCGCTGCCCGGCATGGCTCCCGGATTTGGACTCAAGGTGAGGGACCAGGATGGAGACATGGTGGAAGTCCATCTCGGCCCCAAGTCCTTCGCGAAGCCGGAATCCATCGGTTTGAAGAAGGGCGACAAGGTGAAGGTCAAGGGGGTTTGGGTGGCCCTCAACGACAAGGACGTGTTTCTGGCCTCCAAGGTCAAGAAGGGTGAGAACATCGAGCTCAAGGTGAGAAGGACCAGGGACGGCGCGCCTTACTGGACGTTCTCGCCCGAGGAGCTGGCCAGGGAGAAGGAAGATTGATGCGCCGGCGCGGGGCTCCGCGTGTGAAGGTGCCGGGGGGAGGGATGCGGATTCCGGGCGCCGTCATGGGGATGGCTTTCTGTCTCATGACGCACTGGATTGCGGTCTGCGGGGCCGCGCCCCTCAAGGTGGTGGTGCTGACCGATGCCGCCGGCCTGGGGGACAAGGGATTCAACGATGTCTGCTGGTCCGGGGTGCAGCGGGCCAGGGCCGATTTCGGGATCGAAGCGCATTTCATCCAGTCCCGGGAACAGGCCGACTATGCCGCCAACATCCAACTGGCGGCGCGCCACGGCGACGTGATCGTGACCCTGGGATATCTCTTCGAGGATGCCCTGCGGCGCGTCGTCCCCTCTCATCCCCGGAAGCGGTTCATCCATATCGAGGGGGTGGTGGTGGGAGACAACATCGCCTGCTACGATTTCAGGTCCGAGGAAGGTGGCTTCCTGGCGGGGCTGGTGGCGGGTCTCCACACCAGGGCCAGGAAGGTTGCCGTGGTGGCCGGAATGGAGATTCCTCCCGTCGAAGCCTATGTGAGCGGTTTTCGGGCCGGCATCAGGACGGCGGAGCTTCACCGCGGGGACGCCATCCAGGTGATCGTCGTGTTTGCCGGTTCCTTCAACGATCCGGTCAAGGGGAAATCCCTGGCCCAGGCCGCCATCGACCAGGGGGCGGATGTGATTTTCCGGGCGGCCGGAAACACCGGTGTGGGAGTGTTGGAGGCCGTCAAGGGGGCCGGGAATGTGGCTTTGATCGCCGAGGATCTGGACCAGGACGATGAGATTCCCGGAAGGGTCCTGACCAGCACCCTCAAACGCATGGATGTGGCGGTCTACGAGGCCATGCGATCCATCGTGGAAGACCGGTTCCGGGCGGGACACCGATGGCTCGGCGCGGCGGACGGCGCCATGGACATCACCGAGATGAAGCACAGCCGGGCATTGTTCGATGCCGCCGACCTCCAGCGCATCCAGAAAGCCCGTGAGCTGCTCAAGAAGGGGGCTCTCAAGGTCCCCGCCAGGTCGGGCGACGTGGATGGATTTCAACCGCCAAGACTCGACTCGTGAGGGGATTCGTCCCGGTTCGTCCCTGACTGTCCTTATGGCTCATCAGCACCCGGCACAGGATGAATGTATCATCCAGCTTCGAGGAATCTCGAAGCGCTTCGGGGAGGTTTGGGCCAATGCGGATATCGACCTCGATGTCCGCCGGGGCGAATGCCACGCCGTGGTGGGTGAAAACGGGGCTGGAAAGTCCACGCTCATGCAGGTCCTCTCGGGGCGGTGGCGGCCCGACCGCGGCGAGATCCGCATCGCGGGTGTCCCAAGGAGATTCGCATCTCCCCGTGATGCTCTCCGCGCGGGCATCGGTATGGTCCATCAGCAGCTCCTCGTTTTTCCGCGTCTGACCGCCCTCGAGAACATCCTGGTGGGCGCTTCCCCCCGCCGTTTCCCGTGTCCGGGACGGACCACGGCCCGGAGCCGCATTCTCCAGTGGACCGAGGCCTTCGGTTTCGACCTCCCCCTCGACGTTCCCGTGCGGGAGCTTCCATTTGCCCAGCGGCAGCAGATCGAGATCCTGCGGGCTCTCCATCGCGGCGCCGGGATCCTCATCCTGGATGAGCCGACGAGCCTGCTTTCGCCTCCCGAGGTCAAAAGGCTGCTGGGGCTTCTCGGGTCCCTCGGGGAGCAGGGGAGAACGCTGCTGTTCGTGAGCCACAGGCTTTCCGAGGTCTTTGCGCTGGCCGACACGATCACCGTGTTGAAAAAGGGGCGGAGGGTCGCCTCCATTGGACGGGCCCACACTTCCCCTGAAGCGGTTGCCCGGTTGATGGTTGGGGCCGCACCCGGCGCCGGACCGGAGGATGCGGTCGAGAAGGGAGCCGAAGGTGAAGAGCCGGGGACAGGAGGACTCGCCCGGATTTCGTCCGGGGGCGCCCAGGGGGAGACAGCTCTTGATGCCGGGCGCGCGGCACGGGAGACGGGCGGGCCGGCCACGCAGGCCGGCCATGAGACCGCCACCCATCCGTCCGCGGCGCCGGTGCTCGATCTCCGGGCTGCCTGTGCGCCCCCGGGCTGGAATGAGTCCGGACTCAGGGATGTGAGTCTCCGGCTGCGGTCTGGCGAGATTCTGGGCATCGGCGGCGTTGTGGGCAATGGCCAGAGGTCTCTCGCCCGCGTCGTGGCCGGAATCGCACCCCTGAGCTCCGGCCGAATCCTCTCCCGGGGTGAGGACTGGGGAGATCTCACCATCGCCGAAAGGCTTCGGAAAGGATTTTGCTGGCTGCCGGCCAATCTCGTGGAGGAGGGGTTCTGTCCTGGTTTTTCGCTCTGGCAGAATTACCTCCTCGGGCGACAGAGGGAAGAGCGCTTTCAGGCCGGGGGCTGGCTTCGAAGGGGCGCGGCGCGGAGCTGGACCCGCGAGGAGCTGCGAGGCGGCCGCGTGCGATTCGAGGACGTGGACCAGCCCCTGGAGACGCTCTCGGGGGGCAACATGCAGCGCGTGGGCCTCCTTCGGGTTTTGAGCGGATCGCCGAGGCTGGTGCTGCTGGAACAGCCGGGAAGGGGCCTCGATCTTTCGGGGCAGGGATGGCTGAAAGACCGACTGAGAGGGCTCAGCGCGGGGGGAGCCGCGGTTCTGGTCATTTCATACGACCTGGACGAGCTCATGGCACTCTGTCATCGTATCGGGATACTCTATCGGGGGAGTCTCATGGGAACCGTCATGGCGGACCCGTCCGCCGAGGAACGGTTGGCTCGCTGGATGACCGGGGTCGAGTCGTGATGCTGACGCTCCTTCGCTGGCTTCTGGCTCCGTTGGCCGGGGTGGCGCTCGTCGCCGTCGTTGGGCTCGCGCATGGGGCGGGGCCATGGGACCTCCCGGGGGCCATCTGGACGGGGGCCTGGGGGGATGGCGACGCTGCCCTCGCAACCCTTGCCAAGCTGACGCCACTGCTCCTCACGGGCCTGGCCGTGGCCCTGGCCTATCGAATCCGGCTCCTCAACATCGGGTGTGAAGGGCAGCTGGTGCTGGGGGCCCTGGCCGCGGGGGTGACGGGCGTCCATTGCGGCGGTCTTCCGACGGCGCTGGCGCTGCTCCTCCCCGTTGCGGCCGGGGTGGCGGTGGGGGCGGCCTGGGCTTTTCCGGCCGTGTGGCTTCGGCAGCGGACGGGAGCCCACGAAGTGCTCACCACGCTGATCCTGAACTATGTAGCCGTTTACCTTGCGGAATTTTTGATTCTTGGGCCTTTGGGGGACGGCACCGCCCTTGGGAGAACCGCTGCCGTCGCCGAGCCGGCCCGGTGGCCGAACCTCGTCGAGGGGGCCGCGGGCGGGCTCACGGCGGCCCCCGTGCTGGCTCTGCTGCTGTGCGGGGCCGTTCAGGTCTGGCTTTCGAGAACCGTGGGCGGCTACGAGGTGACGGCGTCGGGGAGTAACGAATCGGCGGCGGCGCTGGCGGGCATCCACGTGCCGAAGCTTCAGCGGCGTATCTTCCTGGCGAGCGGCGGTCTGGCGGGGCTGGCCGGGGCCCTTGAAGTCGTGGCCGTGCACGAGCGATTCTATCGGGCATTCTCTCCCGGGTACGGGTTCGACGGCATCACCGCTGCCTTTCTGGTGAACGGCTCGCCGGGGTGGCTCTGGCTGAGCGGCCTGGTTCTGGCCACCCTGCGGTCTGCCGACAAGTGGCTGCAGCTGGCCCTGGGAATCTCACCCGGAGCCATATGGATCATCCAGGCCGTTCTGCTTCTGGCCGCTGCCTGCCGGCTTCGCGCTCCATCGAGGTGATATGTCGGGAATCACGACGTTGCTGCTGCTCGGGGCCTCCCAGTCGACTCCTCTGCTGCTGGCCTGCCTCGGCGGCCTCCTTTCCGAATCCAGCGGAGTCATCAACTTCGCCCTGGAAGGCATGATGCTGACGGGGGCCTTCATGGCGGTCTGGGTGACCCACGCGACGGGCTCTCCCTGGCTGGGGCTCCTGGCCGGGGCTGCGGGAGGCATGGCCATCGGTGTCGTCCACGGCGTCGTCTGCCTCGGGCTCCGGGCCCATCAGATCGTGAGCTCCATTGCCCTGAACCTGCTGGCGGCGGGCCTGACGGGAGCGCTGGTCAACCATGTGTTTGGCGTCTACGGCACGACCCCCACCGTCCCGAAGCTGCCCACGCTGGGGGACTGGCTGGGGCGGATGACCGGTGCCGAGTCCCCGCTCACCGGTGCTCTGGGCTCGCTTTCCGTCCTGGTTCCCGGTGCTCTGCTGGCGTGTCTTCTCGTCTGGGTCTTGCTGGCGGGCACATCATGGGGGCTGGCCATCCGTGCCTGCGGCGAGAATCCCGAGGCTGCGTCGTCAACGGGCCTCAGGGTTTCCTGGATACGGTTCGGCGCGGTGGCTGCCGGCGGGGTTTTCGCGGGAATGGGCGGAGCCTTCCTCTCCATCGGTGAGCTGGCGCATTTCGTCGAGCGCATGACCCAGGGGAGGGGATACCTGGCGGTTGCGGCCCTCATCCTGGGCCGATGGAAGCCGGGAGGAGCCCTGGGGGCGGTGCTGCTCTTCGGTTTCGCCGAGGCCCTTTCTCAATGGCTGGCCGTGCGCTGGATGCAATGGCCCCCGCAGGTGCTTCATGCCTTTCCTTATATCCTGAGCCTGACCGTCCTGTTCATGAGCCGCGGCCGCCGTCATGGCCCTCCATCGGCCCTGGGACGGCTCTGAGCCTTTCCACCCCCGCCCAGGTATGCCCTGGCTTCCTTTCCCCAGACTAAATCGATTTTCACCTGATGATGCGGGAAACCGGCTTGACGGAAAAGAGTTTCTGGGTCGCGTAGCCGACGCAAAGAGTCGAGTTGAACAGAACCGCGGAACGGGTGATGGAGATCAAGACAGGTATGGGGATTCATGCATGAATTTGCGGTGTGTTGACAGGATTATGGCCCAGCGAAAGATGAACTGCAACGGTGGACTTGAGCCCTGGGAGGGAAGATGAGAGGCATGAGTCAAGCCAGGATGGGGTAGGCGTAACCGCCAACATGGGGCGTGGTGGAGCAAGACCAGAGCGGTCCCCATGGGTCCGGGCGAGTCGCCGGTCGGCGAGTTGGAAATGGCTGAGGGCTGTTCCGTACGGATGCTGTAGTGCTTGAGCCGGAGAATCTCCCGCGCCCGATCCAGGAGCTTGACGGGTCTTCCCGCCTCTTGCGGCTTTGTGTTGCCGCCCTCTTTTTCGGGATCATCGTTGATTAGCGTGAGGGTGACTCCCTCTCCACCCTTCGGGTGGAGAGGGTTGGGGTGAGGGGGGCTTACAGAATCAAGATCTCCCCTTCACCCTAGCATCTTCCCTTAGACTGTGAAGTTTGAAGTCCTTGACCAAATCGAAGGGATCGAAGTAATCGCTGTCGGTACCAACATTCGTGATTTGACTTATCTTCAAAAGATCTATTTGCAGAGTTCAAGGGGTCACACCTACACATTTCACATTGTCAAGAGTGTAGGTGTGACCCCTTCCTCTGCTATTCCTGCCGCATGAGCCAGGTCGTATCGGTGTCCTCGTAGAGCCAGCGGAGCCGTTCCTGGAGCCCCTGTCTCAACTTGTCAAAGCTCTCCTCGTCGAGCCTCCTCGGCACATAGACCGGGTCGTCGAAGCGGATGATGATCCGGGAGAATGGCTTGGGGATCATGAATCGGTCCCAGCTCCTGAAGACCCACTTCCTCTCGGGCGAGATCACGATGGGAACGATGGGCATGCCCGAAACCCGGGCCAGGGTCAGGAGGCCGGGCTTCACCTCGCCGAAGGGACCCCGGGGGCCATCCACGATGTGGCCGACGGCTACGCCTCTTCTGAGGCAGCCCACCAGTTCCCGCAGGGCCTTGCTGCCGCCCCGGGATGAAGATCCTCTCGCCACATGCCACCCGAGCCGCGTGACGATCTCCGATATGAAATGCCCGTCCTGGCTCTGGCTCACCATGATCGCAATGGGATGCCTTCGGGGCATGAAGGTGATTCCCGCGAACCATCTCTGATGCCAGGAACAGTAGATGGGGACATCGCCTCGCCGGTAGACGGCGTCGTCGGTCTCACCGTTCAGCACCTCGTACCTGTAGGAGCGGCCGAGGGCCTTCATCAACTGGACTCCCGGCCGGGCGAGGTTTTGAAAGGGTTTGGCCATGTGTCTATCCTCCCGAATGTGGCGCCAAATATAGGGACTTGCCCCATGGAGGGCAAGTGATAATCGCCGGAGCAGCCGGAGGCGGAATGTGTTATGGTTCCAGAAAAGGCTTCTGCTCCGCGGTGCGAGCATCGTGAACGGGAAAGAAGGATATCATGGCGGAAAAGGATTCGACGGCGGTCCCGGCTGAAAATCATCGGCTGGTCAGGAAGCGTCCCGGCTGGAGAATCGCGGCGGTCGCGGTGCTTTTGGCGGCTCTCTCCATCAGTGCGTATTACGGGCTTTTTGTGAGAGGCACCGTCTCCACGGACAACGCCTACGTGATGGCGGACAGCGCCACCGTCAGCTCCCGCATCGCGGGCAGCATTCTCGCGGTTCGCGCAAGGAATGACGATGCGGTGAAGGCGGGCGACGTGCTTGTGGAGCTGGACGACCGGGATTACCGGGCCGTGGCCGACAAGAATCGGGCGGCCCTGTCTCGAACGGAAGCCGAAATCGCGGTGGCCGAAGTGACGGTCAGGCTCACTCAGAGCCAGACCGCCGCGCAGGCTCAGGCTGCGGAGGCCATGGTCAAGGCCGCCTTGGATCGGGAGCAGGAAGCCCGCCATCGGCTGGAGGAGCAGGGGCAGGTCCGTGCGGCGGCCATGGCCGACTCCAGCCATGCCCGGCGTGACATGGAGCGCTACACCGCCCTGCTCGAATCCGGCGCCGGCTCCGAACAGCAGCGGGACCGGACGAGCACGGCATTCAGGAAGTCGAAAGCTCAACTGGACGGCGCACAGGCCCAGATCGCCGCGGCTCGGGCGGCCCTGGACGCAGCTTTGCAAGAGGTGGACCGGTCCCGGGCGCAGTTGGAGGTCGCTCGCGCGGACGGGCTGCGGGTGGAGATCGAGAAGGGCAGGCTCGCCGCCCTTCAGGCCAGGCGGGGAGAGATCGAGGCCGAGCTCCGGCTTGCGGAGCTGCATCTTTCCTATTGCACCGTCAAGGCTCCCATTTCAGGGTACGTCGCCCAGTCCCGCATCCAGGTGGGAGACCGGGTCCTGCCGGGGCAGGCTCTCTTCGCCATCGTCCCCCTCGATGAGGTGTACGTGGAGGCCAACCTCAAGGAGACCCAGCTCGAGAGCGTCCGCATCGGGCAGAAGGTCGAGCTGCACGCGGACATCTACCCCCGTCACACCTACCGGGGCTTCGTTGCCGGAATCCGCGCCGGGACCGGAGCTGCGTTTTCGCTGCTCCCCCCCGAGAACGCCACCGGCAACTGGATCAAGGTGGTGCAGCGCATTCCCGTCAAGATCCGGCTGGATTCCCCTCCGCCCCCTGAGTATCCGCTGCGCGTGGGCTCGTCTCTCAAGGCAGCCATCGACGTGTCCGACAGAAGCGGACCCCGCCTGGCTGCTCATATGTCTCGTCAAAGGAGATGAACGGTGCAGGTCGTCATGAATGCTAGGGTGAGGGGGAGATCTTGATTCTGCCCCCCCCTCACCCCAACCCTCCGAAGGGTGGAGAGGGAGTCACCCTCACGCTAATCAACGATGATCCCCAAAAACAAGCTGATGATCTTCATCACCAGATGAACTCCCAATTCCGCTACAAGTCTTCCGTCTCCTCGATGCCGATCCAAAGCATCGCCGCGCCGCGGCTGAGCGATATCCTGTCTTTATCCATCGCTTCCCCGGTCAAGCGTTTGAATCGGTCTTCGGAGAATTCAGCCTGGCTTCGGGCTGACCCTCGGGCTCGGCCGCATGAAGCCAGCAAAGGGCGCAGGCCTTGCGTGGATCGGCCATGACATGCGCAACCCTGTTCCCGGCTGACATGGGTACATCGATCACCTTGACGAATTCCTCGAACCTGTCCGCTCCCCGCAGGAATCTGCCGAGGGAGTTGGGGGAGCTCTCAAAGAATTCAAAGTTGAAATCGGACTTGGGGTCGTCGGGATAGAGCGGCAGGTAGATCATCCGTGATTCCACGATGTCGAGGAAGAAATGGGTCCCGTAGGAGACGTCGGGGATGTGGCCCGCCTGCTCCCTGGCCATTTCCACCAGGACCGATGCATTGCTGATGTCCGCATAGCTGGTGTTGACTCCGAGCATGATATTGGTGCTGCCCCATCGCCCGGGGCCCATCATCATGACGCGGCGCTCCTTGATTTCCGGATTCCTGTTGAGCTCGCCGATGATCCGCCCCAGCGACTGTTTGACTTCCAGGGAAGCTTTTTCGGCGTAGGACTTGGGATCGATATAGACAATGTACCCGATATTGTGCAGGGTGCCTCCCGAAATGGTGCGGCTGGCCCTGAACAGGACGAGCTCTTTCGGTATCCTTGGAGGCGCGACGACGGCTTCCGATGTTCCCGGAAGCCTCATGGGGCGGCACTGAACGAGGTTTATGGAGACGCTTCCAGTGGAAGCCAGCGATGCGGTGAACTCCGTGTCGACGGGGTGTCCGTAGGCTGATTCGAGCTTTGCCAGGAGCTCCCTCATGATCCTCACGAATTCGGTTTGGGAGATGAGGGTGTTGAAGGTCATGACCGCTCGCCTCATGTCTTCCAGGTGGAGGCATTCGGGGTCCGAGACGTAGCCGTCCTGGAGGGTGGAAACGTAGAGCTGGAGGTGAGGGAAGCTCGCCTCTCCCAGCACTTCCGAGAGAAGCCGGGTTTTGAGGTCGTTCTCCTTGAGGTCCAGCAGGTCTATCTCCCTCTGGGAATAGGTGAGGATCTTCGAGCCGACCTCGGGACGAAGCCTCGGGTGGCTCAGGGCGATGAGCCGCGGGTAGTCGCCGCCGACACGATTGACCGCGCGGGTTCCGAGGCCGAAGACCAGCCTGACGATGCCCTGTTCGGGGTCTATGCGGTCGGTCCATCGGTAGAGGTTGTGGGAAAAGGCAACCCCGGCCATGGGCGGAAAGAAGAAATTCCGGTAGCACATCCCGGACACGCGCTGGACGAGGATGGCCATCTGTTCGTCCGCTTCTCCCAGGCCCCGTTGCTTTCGGTACGCCAGGGCGTCGGGGTTGATGGCACTGGCATAGACCAGTTTCACCGCCCGCAGGAAGGCTTCCAGGCGTTGTTCGGGACTGCCCTGGTTGACGCAGAACTCGCTGCGGTACTTGCCCGCGAACGCATTTCCAAAACCGTCCTCCAGCAGACTGCTCGACCGGACGATGATGGGCGCCTGACCGAAGTATTCCATCAGGTCCTTGAACTGCTCCATGATCTCGTCGGGGAACCTGCCCGCCAGGAAGCGCTCCTCGGCCCGCTCGTACTCCTCGGGTGAAATCTGCGAGTCCCTCGTCAGTCGCAGTCGCAGCCTGAAGAGGTCGTTGTTGATGAGGAACGTGAAGAAGACGTCGGAGCCGATATAAAACGAGTCGTGCTCTTCCAGCAGCTCCGAGAAGTCGAGCCCGCCGGGCTCCTTCTTGAGGATGGCCCGGGCCAGCAGCATGCCGGCTGCCTTGCCTCCAACGCGGCCCGAGCCGATCAGCCGGTTTCGCACCTGAAAAAGATCCTCCACCGTCAGGTAGTGGTCCGCCAGCCGCCTGAGGTCGGGGTGGGCCCCGATGATCATCTGGGAAAGCTCTTGTTTCAGCGCCTGAATTTCAGGGGTGTGCTCGATGAGCCCCAGCTCTTCCTCGCTGTACTGGGAAAGCTTTCGGTACACACTGTCCCAGGGTGCAATGGAATCCGCCCTGACCCTGAGCGGATTCTTGCTCGCGGTGAGCGAAATGCTCGAAGCGTCGCAGCTTTGAAAGATCGGTTCCAGGTTGCCGTCGGTGTAGCGGTGGGGAAGGAACATCTGGGAGGAGTAGCGATCCCAGACCTTGAGGGGGTGAATGTACAGCTGCCCGTGGATATGGTAAAGGTCGATGAGGACCTGTGTGGTGTCCCTGATCCGGGCGACGGCGCCGTGCAGGTGCTGGCCGCGCGTCAACGCGAAATAGGCAACGGTCTCCAGCTCGCGGAGATAGGGACACGTCACCTGAAAGAAATTGGCCAGGAGCTCATCGGTGGCCCAGTCCGCCACCAGAGAGGACAGGTTGTCGAACACGTAGAAGGTTTCGAGGCCGTTTTCTTCAATGATCATATTGACCTGACCACTGAAGGAATCGAAGCCGGGCCTGGGATCGACTTCGAGCTCGATGATGCCCGGCTTCGGGGAAAGGAAAGTCTCGTGTGGTGCAAAACGCACATGGACGAATTTTCGTCCCGCCGAGAGGGACTCCGTGACGAAGGGGTCCACCACCCTGCGGTAGTTCTCCAGGCTGTCCACCTGCCAGACGACGTTATCTCCCAGGCGCAATCCCATGATGACTTGATCGAGCGCGGGAATGCCGCTGCTCACTGTATTCGGCTTCAGCACCGGAGCCCATCCAATCAAACCCAGCCGCGAAGCTTCATGGCCTCGACGACCCGGCTCACCGCAACCACATAGGCCGCCTTGCGCATGTTGATCCCGTATTTCTCGGAGGTTGCAGCCACCTCGGCGTAAGCCCTCGTCATCCGGTTGTCGAGCTTCTCATGGACCTCGGCTTCGTTCCAATAATACATGTAGGCATTCTGAACCATCTCAAAGTACGAGACGGTGACTCCCCCTGCATTGCAGAGGAAGTCGGGTATCACGTGAATGCCCTTTTGGTAGAGGACTTCGTCGGCTTCCGGGGTTGTGGGCCCGTTGGCCAGCTCGACGACGATCTTGGCCTTCACCTGGTCGACGTTTCTCTCGGTCACCGAGCTCTCCAGTGCCGCAAGAACGAGCACATCCACGTCGAGGGCTATGAGGTCATTATTGGTCATGCCATCGGTTCCTTCACATTCGATGACGGAGGATGTCTTCTCCTTGTGCTCGTTCACCTTGAGCACACAGATGCCGTTCTGGCAGCTCACCGCGCCCTTGGAATCACAAACGGCGACGACCTTGGATCCGAACATGGACTCGGCGAGGCTTGCGGCGTAGCAGCCCGCATTGCCGTATCCCTGAATGGCCATCGTGGCCTTGCTCAGATCGATGCCCAGCCTGCGGGCCGCCTCGCGAAGCGCATACATGCCGCCCCTCGCCGTGGCGTCCCCGCGTCCCGGGGAGCCGCCCAGGGGCAGAGGCTTGCCCGTCATGACGCCAAACTGGTTCTTCCCGACGATGGATGAATACTCATCCACCATCCAGGCCATGATCTGGGGGTTGGTGTAGACATCGGGGGCGGGAATGTCCTTGTCAGGGCCGATGAAGGAGCCTATGGCCTTGATATACCCGCGGCTGATGCGCTCAAGCTCCAACGGTGAGAGCTCCTTGGGGTTGCAGACCACCCCGCCTTTGCCTCCGCCCAGGGGGAGATCCAGCAGGGCGCACTTCCAGGTCATCCAGGCGGATAGGGCGCGAACGGTGTCTATGGTCTCGTCGGGATGAAACCGAATGCCGCCCTTGGTCGGCCCCTTGGCGTCGTTGTACTGCACGCGAAATCCCTGAAAGACCCGCGTCGTCCCATCATCCATGCGCACGGGGAAGTTGACGTGAAATTCCCGCATGGGGTGCAACAGGACCTGGCGAGTGCTCTCGCTCAGCTTCAGTATGTCTGCACAGTCATTGATCTGTTTCTGCGCAATCTTGAAAGGATTGCTGTGATTGTTGCCTTCGGACATCTCTCCTGACCTCCCGTTAGCTGATGGTTTCACTGCCGCCCCGGCCCCCCTCCCAGCCAATGCTGTTGACTTAAGAGCGCGCCACATCCCCCTCTCCACCCTTTGGGGGGAGAGGGTCGGGGTGAGGGGGGGCCAGAGCCGTTCTCCCCTCACCCTAACCCTCTCCCTGAGGGAGAGGGAACCTTAAGTCAGCAGCATTGCCAGTCCCAGCGGGCTCATGCCCCGGGGCTGTTTCACACTCTCTCGTCGGAAAACCGCCTGGCATGGTCGATGTAATGCTTGAGGAGCCACATCTTCTCGAGAAATTCCGGCCAGCCGCAGGCCGGCTTGAATCCCTGCTGTGCATCGGGAAGCACCAGGACTCCGTCGACGACCTCACCCTGCAGCTCGCCCCACAGCTCACCCCATGTCTTTTGAGCATCCTGAAGGAGCACACCCATGATGTTGCGGAAGTGTCTGTGTTTTTCTTCGGGCAGCAGCACGCGTCGTTCCACACCCTTTTCATTGTCCGAGACGACTCTGAGCACTCTCGCCATGATCGCTCTCTCCTTCTCCCTGGGTTGGGCTCCCGATGGAACCTTCACAAAGTCTCCTGGCGTATTCGATCTGGATGCCCAGCAGATGGAGCCTTTCAAGCAGCGAGCCCCGCCTTGCTTCGGTCAGGAGCCCTGAAGGGCTGGATGCATCGTTGATGATATCCAGGCAGGACCGGGGGTCCTGCAGTTCGTCCCAGATTTCCTTCCACAGACCGAGCGCTTCGCTCATCACGCTTGCCGCGATGCCCCTGAAATGCCTGAGCCTCGCATTGGCAAGCTCCATTCCGCGCTCCAGCTCCCCCTGGCGGGAGCTGCTCCGAAGCTCGATCTGACTCTCCCGTGGAGACTTCATTGCGTTGATCTTCCTTTGGGTGAAGCGTGGATCCACCACATCCGTCTGTCATTTTTCACGAACGATCCTGGGCAAGACCCGTGCCTCCGGGGGAAGCGACAAGGCAATGATTCACAACTAATTGTAATAAAAGCGAAATTTCATGGAGTGTTGAGCTGTCTGGCCCGGAAGGGGATGGAGGAACCGGTGGCCGGGTGGTGCTTCGGCAGCACCCCCCGGTGTCGCCCGGTCGGTTTAAGCACCTGAAAACACAATGGATACCATGGTGCAGCGGTGCTGCTCAAAACTTGAGCAGACATGGTGGAAAGGGGGCAGGGCGCTTGGATGCATAGGGGGTCGGTTTCCAGCCGTCACTCGGAGGGTGGGACGAAATCGAACTTCTTCATGCGGTGCCTCAGGGTGTTGCGGCTGATGCCGAGCACCCTGGCCGCCTTGACCTGATTGTTGCCGCATTGTTTCAGGACCTTGGATATGAGCGTCTTCTCGACCACGTCGATGACGCTTTCGCGCACTCGGGTCTCCGTCAACCGCAGAAGGTCGGGAATGAGCTCTTCCAGCCTGCGCTCGATCCGCTCCGAGAGCTCCTCCCGGGCGGCAGGGGCCAGGGGATCGCCCTGGGCGGAATCGAATTTCAGATGCTCATCGAGGATCACATCACCTGAAGAGAAGAGGACCGCCCGCCTGAGACAGTTCTCGAGCTCTCTCACGTTCCCTGGCCAATCGTAGGATTTCAACCTCTCGACGGCGGCCTCCTCGATGTACCGGATCGCCATCTGGTACTCTCTTCCGAAGCGGTGGACGAAATACTCCACCAGGGCTGGAATGTCGGACATGCGCTCACGAAGGGGCGGCAGGTGGATCGATATGATCTTGAGCCTCCAGTAGAGGTCCTCGCGGAATTTTCCCTGATCCACCGCTGCCTCGAGGTTCTTGTTGGTTGCGGCGATCATCCTGACGTCGGCTCTCAGGGTCTGGCTCCCACCCAGTCTCTCGAGCTCCCCGTACTGGAGCATGCGGAGGATTTTCGCCTGCGTGGAGAGCGGCATTTCAGCGATCTCGTCGAAAAAGATCGTGCCGCCGTGACATCTTTCGAACTTGCCGATGTGGAGACGGTCCGCACCGGTGAATGCTCCGCGCTCGTGGCCGAAGAGCTCGCTCTCAAAGAGGCTCTCCGCGATGGCTGCACAGTTCAGGGCCACGAAGGGCCTGTCTTTTCTGGCGCTGTGATGGTAGATGGCCCGCGCAACCAGCTCTTTCCCCGTTCCGGATTCCCCCGTGATCAGCACCGTGACATCCTTGGGGGCGATCTGCCCGATGGTCTTGAAAACCTCCTGCATGCGCCGGTGGCTGCCGATGATCGTGACTTCTCCTCCGGGGGCCTGGGATGGCCTGCTGAAAGGGGCCGGAAAGCTCACCACCTCCTTCATGAGGCGATTGACTTCCAGGGCGTCCCGGGCTACCCGCTGAAGCTCGCTTCCATCGAAGGGTTTGAGGATGTAGTCGTAGGCCCCGAGCTTCATCGCTTCGATGGCCGTGTCCATGGTCCCGTAGGCCGTCATGACGATGATGGGGGTTTTGACCTGAAGTCGGCGGATCTCGCTCAGCGTATCCAACCCGTTCATGCCCGGCATTTTGTAGTCCATGAGGATCAGGTCGAAAGGCTCCCTGGAGACGAGATCGATGGCATCCCGCCCGCTGCCGCGGGACATCACTTCATACTCCTGCCTGGCAAAGAACCGCTTCAGGAAATGAACCAGCCCCTCGTCATCGTCAACGATCAGAATTTTTTCCATCATCCTCCATCACATGTCCGGATTGAACGGGTATGAGCATTGAGAAAGTCACTCCCTCACCCTCATCGTTTTTCATTCTGACTTCTCCACCATGTCTTCTGACGGTGGTATAGACAATGGAGAGCCCAAGCCCGGTTCCCGTTGCCTTGGTGGTGAAGAAGGGGTCAAAAAGCCTGGGGATATGTTCCGGGTCGATCCCTGGTCCGGTGTCCGACACATCGATCCGCACGCAATCCTGGGGGCCCGTCGCACGCTCCAGGGTTTCGACGGAGGCGGATACGGTGATCCGCCCATGATCTCCGACGGCCTCGAGACCATTCACCATAAGATTCAAAAGGGCTTCACCCAGCTGTTTCCGGTCCACGCTGATCCGAGGCAGGGGAGCAGTCAACCGGGTGCCGAGCAGTGTCTCCTGCTGTTTTGCCCTGGGCCCCGCAATGAGGAGAGCATCCTGGATGAGCTCTTCCACATCGATTTCGACCCACACGGGCTCCCGCGGTTTGGCGAAGTCCAGGAAACGGTTGATGGTGGCTTCCATGCGGAGGATCTGACTTGCGGCGACCTGGAAGTCCTCTTCACATTCGCTGGAAAACTCCAGCTCCCTCTCGATGGACTCCAGGAACATCTTGAGTGAGGTCAGGGGTGTCCTGATCTCATGGGCGACACCGGCCGCCAGCTGTCCGAGCGCTGCGAGCTGCTGGGACCGGGCCGCGGCCTCCTGGCTCCGTTTCAGCTTGACGTCGGTCTCCTTGAGCTCGGCCTCCCGCAGGATGACCCTTTTCTCGAGCCTTTGCTGCCGGTCCATCAGCTGCCGGGCCATATGGTCGAAGACAGTGTACAGCCGGCCTATCTCGTCCCGCCGCCGGGTGTCGATCACGACCGTTTCAAAATCGCCCTGCGCCAGGTGAGTCGCGGCATCACTGAGCCGGCGTATGGGCTCCGCCACGACCCTGGAAAGGAGCCATGCGGAGAGGAAGACCCCCACGATGGACAGGGAGATGACCAGCAGGATATAACGTTCGAGGGCGTCGGCGCTGTGAAACGCTTCCTCCCTGTCCTGCTCGACCACCAGAACCCAGTCCGTCCCGCCCACTCGCCTGGATGCACCGATGACTTCGATACCCCTGTAGTCGACGTAGGTGGTCCGTCTCTCTCTCGATTCCCCGAAGATGTTCCTGAAGCTTTCCGACTGGGCGATGTTCTCGGTGAGGATTCTCCCGGGCTCCTTGTGGGCGAGAAAGGTGCCCTCCCGGTCCACCAGGTAGGACTCTCCCGTGCTGCCGAGGGAAACGCGCAATATGACCTCGAGGATGGTGCCGGTCCCCACCCTGGCGCAGACGACTCCATCGATCTGCCCGTTCCTGGCCAAACGGGGAGCCGATATCATGAAGAACGATTCCCCCTCGCCGGCATCGAGGCGGATGTCCGACATGTACAACCTGCCCGCCGCGGCCTCCTGAAACCAGCGCTCCTCCTCGACCGTGGCCGAGCTGCCCGGAAAGCCGCCAATTGCCGCTCCATCCAGCGGGACGACCCGGATTTCCCTGTAAACCCTGTAAGCCCTCTTCACCTGCCGCAGGTAGGATTCGATCTCATCCGGGCTCATGGACTGCATGATCGATGAATGGGCCATCAGCTCGATGTCCGCCTTTCGCTCCCCTATCCAACGCTCGAGCAATGCCGCCTTGTCCGCGGTCACCTGGTCGATCTGGTTGGCAACCATGGTGAGAATCAGCTCTTCGGCGGTCCTGGTGGAGAGGATGCCCACGGCGCAGACAGGCGCCAGGGCGAAGAGGAAGGAGAGCAGCATGAGCTTGTTGCGTATCGTAAATACAGTGCTTCCGGCACTCAAATCAGACGGCCCTCACGGCTTGCCTGTACTCATTAAGGATTGGATCCTTCTTTTCTCCAATTCACCGCAAAGGCGCGAAGAACGAAAAAAGGCAGCAATGAACGCAAAGAAAGACATGAATGGACCCTTTCGCCGGCTCCCAAGCTCGACCTTGGGAGCCGGCTGATCCGGGCGGTCATTTCCGCCCGCGTGCACTAGCCGGCTTGAAGGGCCCGGGCTTCCACCTCGCTCAACTGCAGCTTCGCCTTGGCCAGTCGCTTATAATACTTTATGGCTTTTTCCATGTTACCGGCCCCCATGGCCTTGAGCAGGTCCCCTTCGAGCTCGGCCACTTCCAGTCGGTCGTAGTAATCGAGGGTTTCCTTCAAGTGGGCCAGGACGATCTTCCCGGTGAGGATGGGGTGGTTATTGGTGACGTTGGCATCCTTGAACCTCGTGCCGTGCTCGAGCTCCACCTCGAGCCCCACCCGGAAGCTCTCGAGATCGATGTCCATTCCCTCGACATTGACCTCGCTCAGAATGATCCGGGCTTCCTCGGGCTGCACATCCGGCTCGGTCATGGTCGACCAGTCCCTGATCCTGAGCGCCTGACAGACTCGCTTGACCTCATCCATTGTAATGTAAACCGGCAGTTCCATGAGACTCCTCCTTCTCGGATAAAGGGTTTACGCTGCGTAACATAACCATGCCCATTGGGAGTATCGAGACATTGGGGTCATCCCCACCGGGTTTTCATGGCTTGTCGACCGTTCGGCTGCTGAGAACGCTTTGCTTCTGATCGATGACCTTGAGTCCGGTGCGCGTCCTCTGGACCTTCCAGGTGTTGTCCGTCGTCCCGGAGATGGACCTCGTGGCGTTCTCCACTTCGTAGGATGACTGAAATCGGACCACCTTGATATCCGGCCGGGATGTGTCGACGAGCTGGATGTCCCCTTCCAGGGACGATCGGATCCGGTCCCAGTTCTTGAAATAATAGCCCAGATCCCGGCGGATGTAGTCCTTGGCGACATCGCCCCGAGCGTAATAATTGACCGAATCGGCATAGTAGTAAAGGATCGAGTCCAGGGATTTCCTGCTGGTGAGGTGAAGCATGTGCTCGACCAGCATGAGCGCATCCCGTTTCTGGATGGGAAGCGACTGGGCCGACACCTGGGTCGGAGTCTCCGCGGGGTCGTCCGTCGGCGCTTCATCCCGATCCCAGCCCTGGCTCTCCGGGGAGCCACTTCCCGCTGAGCTCACGTCACGGGCGGGGAAGGGCTCTCCGATACCGGTCACCTCCACCGGGTCTGAAGCGGTCGCCGTCGGGACCGACGCCTGCCATGGGTAGGATGTGTCAGCGCCCGACCCCGCCGCATCGTAGATCGCTGCGGGCTCCTGGTAAGGTACGATATCGATGACCAGGGGGCGCCTGTCGGCGATGGGACTGCCCCTGGCCGAATAGGTCAGGGTGGCCCGCTTGTTTCGGAGACGCTCGGCGACCGAGGTCAACCCGGCGATCTTCTGCTTGTTGAGGGAGCTGTCCCAGTAGAAAACGATGTCCGGCACATAAACGCCGAACTTGTCGACGTGGATCACCGTCACGTCCATCTGTCCTTGCGCTCGCTCGAGCTTTTCCTCCGCGCCAATGACCGCGACCGGACCCAGCAGGCCGGCCATGTAATGCCTTTCGTATGCTAATGAACTGTTTTTGGAGCCGGGAGAGCCGCACTCCCGCGTCCAGGCCTCGCCACCTGAATGATCCCCCGGAACGATCGCGACGAGGCTACTTCAAAATGGGATGAACCTTCCGGAACTCCTCGGTGTTGGACCGGTGGATCCATTGAAACATGACAATTTCGGCGGTGGTGACCACCGCGCCGGCCTGCCGCAGCAACTGGATGCCGACGTCCCGGTTGAAGGGGGTCCGGGAAGACACGGCATCGGCCGCCACCTGGACCTGGAAGCCCGCGTGGATGAGGTCAAGCCCCGTCTGGAGGACGCACACGTGAGCTTCCATTCCAGCAAGGATGATGCGAGGCCGGTCGAACGAGCGGAGAGCCTCGACAAAGCCCTCTTCCCGGCAGGCGCTGAAATGCTCCTTGTGATACACCCTCGGGGAGCGGATGGCCTCCATCACCCGAGGGATCGTGGCGCCAAGCCCTTTGGGGTACTGTTCAGTCAGAACAACGGGAACGTCGAGCCTATCCGCGGCCCGGGTGAGCTGATTCACCTTTCGGGTGATCTCCTCCCAGTCCTGGATGATCTTCAACATGGCCTGCTGAATATCGATCACCAGCAGGAGACTGTCCTCTCGACGCGCCATGAACGGATGCCGATCCAATCGTTTCACTCCCTCGTGCCCTTCGGCCCCTCGAATGCTGCCCAATTGCCCCCTTTGACTCTTATCAAGAAGCCTACCATGGGCTAAGTATACCGGCTAAGCTTGAGAAGTTACATTTCTCACCTCGGAGACGCAGAGGCCGCGGAGGCTAGGAAGACAGCTTATTTCAGTCTTTCTCCGCGAGCTCTGCGTCTCTGCGGTGAATTCAAAAACGAAAGTCTTCAGCCTCAACAAGTATGTAAGAATATACGGGCGATTGCCCGAGCTCAATAGCGTCCCAGGACTTTCTGCAGTGCCCGGGCCCCCTTGGGAGCCTTGACCCGCCCGCTCAGGATATCGCCGGCGGAGACCTGCCTGCCATAGTATCCGGCGTTGGTGTCCTCGCGAGTCACGATGACCGTTCCTTCGAGGGATACGCCGGCGAAGAGGCCCTGGCTGCGGCTGTAGGTGTAGACCGCCGCCATGGGGGTGACTCCCGCCGCCGCGCTCCTGCCCACGGGGCCGGCGGCCACGCTGAGGTCCGCGCCCAAAGAGACATTGCCGCCGTGCGAGAAGGCTCTCACGGCCTCGTCCGTGTTGAGCACGATGACGAGCTCCGTCACCTGGGCGCCGATCTGGAGTCCAAAGCCGGCCCCGCCGGTTCCAATGGCGGAGGGCCCGCTCCAGCCTTTGCCGGCTCGCGCGACGACGACCCCCGTTCCGCCACGCCCGCTGAAGATGAAGCCGGCCTTAAGCACCGTCAGGATGGCCAGGCCCTTGGCATCCTTCAGGACTGCCGGAGGAATGGCCGTCTCGGGAATGTCATAGAACCGCTGGATGATGGTCACGGCCTGGTCCACATCCCCCTGCATGCTGGCCGCGCACTCGGCCACGGGAGAGATGGATACGGCAAGAAATGTGGCGAAAAGAATCCACTGTATGGCTTTCATCAAGCTTCCTCCTTCCTCTGGTGGGAAGCAGCTTCAGATCGGATCCCGAGCCATTCTGGCGCGGATTCCGACCCGGCGTCTCGAATGGTTTTCCATCAACAGCCTTCTCATCAAGTTATCGCTCCCCGCGAGTCTGTGCAAGGTCATTCAGTGACATCCCGGAGCCTCCGCCGTCATCGGCACTTGACGCGGAGCATCCGATGGTCTAAAGGACTTCAAGTCAAGGAATATTGTATTCTCATCAGGTACGAGAGTTTAAAAGGGAATCCCGTGAGAATCGGGAGCGGTCCCGCCGCTGTGATCGGGGACGAAATCCGAAAAGGCCACTGTTTTGCGGGTGCAGGACGGGAAGGCTCGGAAAGTAGGATGATCCGTGAGTCAGAAGACCTGCCTGAGGGAGAACGGCGACCCGGCACGTGGAGATGCCGGGCCGGCCCATTGAGGATCAAGCAAAACAGGGTGCAATCCTTGGGGTCTGAGGCTCCGGGGATTTTTTTTTGCCCACGGGCCCCCTTCGGACCCCCCGCGACGAGGTTCAATCTCTCCACGCATGTTTCAACGGTCCGGGAGGCGAGTCCTCTCCGGGATTGCTCACTCGATGGAGGTGTCGAATGAAGAAGGGCATGATTGTGTACGTGACCGAGGGCAAGGAGGAGGTTCCCTCCCAGGAGTCGCTGGATCTCGGCGGCGCTTCGAGGGTGCTGGGGGTATCGGAAGTCTGCGTGGCCACGTCCGAAGACGAGCTCGCCTACGGCTGGTGGCATCTCATCACCCGCGGCATGCACCAGGTTTCCTGCGTCGCGGCGGTTTATGATTCCACCCGGAATGCGTTCAAGCCCCACGGGGCGCCCATGAGGCTGTGGGGCTGAGTCCGTTGAATGATCTCGAGCCGGGAGCCCTGCTCCCGGCGTTCCGGACCGGCTCATGATGCCCACAAGGGGGCGCCCTGGGCCTGAATGTGGAGAGAATGTCCATAGCGCTTTTATACGCGCTGATTCCAGTCAGTCGGGGTGAAGCGGGAAGCTCGAGGTACTCAAGCTTGAGCCCCTGTTCCAATGCAACGGAGGGGATTACAGTGAAAAGAATGGCTCTGACGATAGGGGTGGGATTGCTGGGTCTGATGCTGTTGAGCCCGGCGGTTTGGGCGGGCCACGGAAAGAAGGATGAGGAAGACAAGAGGGCCATCCTTCTGGCCGCTTTCGGGACCACGATTCCCGAGGCTCAGAAAGCGCTGGACGAGGTGGAGAAGCGTGTCAGGCAGGAGTTTCCGGGTGTGGAGGTCCGTTGGGCCTACACGTCCGGCATGGTGAGAAAGAAGCTCGCCAGTATGGGTAAGACGCTGGACTCCCCTGAAATGGCCCTGGCCAGGCTCATGGACGAGGATTTCACCTGCGTGGCCATTCTCTCCCTGCACACCATTCCCGGCAGGGAGTTTCACGAGCTCGCCCAGAACGCCCGTCTTTTCGGGCAGATGTCCGGCGGCTTCGGGAAGGTTTCCGTGGCATGGCCGCTGCTCTCGTCCCGCGAAGACAATGTCCGGGTGGCAAAGGCCATGATCCGGCAAATCCCTTCCGGCAGAAAGCCGCAGGATGTCGTGGTGCTCATGGGCCACGGAAGCGAGCACCATCCTTCGGACGCCATCTATTCGGCCATGAACCAGGTTTTTCACGAACTGGATCCCAACATCCACGTGGCGACGGTGGACGGGTACCCGCAACTGGAGGACATCCTTCCGAAGCTCGCGGCCGCCAAGACCCGAAAGGTCTTCCTGATGCCCTTCATGGCCGTGGCGGGGGATCATGCCCGGAACGACATGGCGGGGGATGAGCCGGACAGCTGGAAGTCCGTTCTCAAGGCCAGGGGATACGATTGTGAGGTCGTGCTGAAAGGCACGGCGGAGCACGCGGAAATCGTCGACGTCTGGCTGGACCACCTGAGAACGGCCATGCGGCACCTCGACTGAGGGACCCGGATGGGGAATCATTAAGGGAAGGGCTGGAGCCCACTCCGGGGCTCCAGCCGGCTCCTGTCTTCCCGATCCCGGGTTTTCGCAACGGGGAGGTATGAATTCCTGATCAGGACGATAAAATCGGGACAGCCGTCACCCAAGGAGGGTAAAATCAGTTTTCGAGATCGGGCTCGTTGAATCTGAGTAGGCGTGAGATCGGACTCACATGCAGCCGGGGGGAGGGCAATGCTGCTGATTTAACGTCACCCCGGCGACGGCCGGGGTCCAGGAAACCCGCATGGAACGCTGGATTCCGGCTCCCGGCTTGAAGAATGCCGGGACAAGCTTCGCCGGAATGACGACCAGAGCGATTCCATGTGCTCAAGTCAGCAGCATTGCCGGGGGAGGGGAAAGACTTCGATGCTCCAGTTGAGGAAGAGGATCTCCCATCGATTCTTTCTTGCCATCATGCTCATCGTCGTGATCCCCATCGCCATCCTGAGCTACGAGAGCACCATTCTCACCAGGCGAACCCTGACCACCTTCGCTTTTCAGCACATGGCCGCCCTGGCCGAAAGCCGCGCCAATCATCTGGACTCGTGGCTCGAGGAGCGGCTGGACGATGTGGGCGTGCTGTCGCGCCTTCCGGCCATAAGGGAGGCCTGCCAACGCTTCCGGGAAAGCACGGAAGGACCGTCCGCGTCGCCTTCGGTTCTCATGAGAGATACCCTCAACATCATCGAGGAACGGTCCCCCTCCTACGAGAACATCTACATCCTGCTTCCCGACGGACGCGTTCTGGCTTCGACCCATCCCGACCGCGCCGATGAGGAGGTTTTCCGGGGCATGGAGATGCTCCAGCGACTCCATGGCAGCCGTGAGCCCGTGATCGGTCCCGTGTATCAGTACGGTGGCGCCAGCGGCTGGCATGTGCAGCTGGCGGCGAGGATCGAGGGCGTCCAGGGAGAGCTCCTCGCCTTCATCGTGGCTGTCCTGGACCTCTCCAAGACCATCGACCCCATCATGGTGGAGCGCATCGGGCTTGGGGAGACCGGCGAGACCTACCTGGTGAACCGGGACCGCCGGATCATCTCGGAGTCCCGCTTCCTGGAGTGGGAGGAAATCTTCGACCGGCAATTCGACACCCATGGGATACGGTCCGTCCTGGAGGAAAATAAGGGGACGGCCATTTACGAGAGCTACACGGGCCGGGAGGTGCTCGGCTCCTATGCATGGCTTCCGCGCTACGAGTGGGGCCTTCTGGCCGAAATGGAAACCGATGAAATCCTCTGGCCCCTCAAATGGATCAAGACCATCGGCATCCTCACCACCCTGGTGGTGAGCCTCATCTGTCTCTTCATGGCCTATGTGGTGAGTCGGCGGGTTTCCATGCCCATCGTGCAGGTGGCCGATGCGGCCGAGCGGATGGCTCATGGGGACCTTGCCCAACGGATTCCCTTTTCGAGCCAGGATGAGGTGGGGCGACTGGCTCAAAGCTTCAACGTCATGGCCCAGCAGCTCTCCCAGTCGGTGGCGTCCCTGCGGCAGAAGGAGGAATCCCTGCAGAATGCCTACAATGAGCTCATCGCGGCCCAGGAGCAGCTCCTGCGCTCCGAGCGCATGGCGGCCATCGGCGAGCTGGTGGCCTCCGTGGCCCACGAGATGAGGAGCCCCCTGTCATCCATCAGGCTCAACCTCCAGATCATCGGCCGGTCCCTGAGCCGGGACACGGTGCTCCATGAGCACTATGAAATCGCCTTCGACCAGGTCCAGCAGATGGAAAGGATGTTCTCGGACCTTCTCAATTACAGCAAGCCATTGGAAATACAACGGAAGGACATCCGGGTGGAGGTCCTGATGGAACGATGCCTGCAAGAGCTCGATGGTGAGCTGAAGGCGCGGAGCATCTTGGTGGAGCAGACCATTCCGCCGGATTTGCCCCCCGTCATTGCCGATCCCGACAAAATCGAGCAGGTGCTGGTCAACGTGTTGAAGAACGCCATCGAAGCTTCCCCCCAGGGTGGACGAATCGAGGTGTCCGGTGCGGTGGAGGAGACCGGGTCCGGCACAGGGGTTTCCTTTCTCGTGACCGATCATGGCGCCGGCATTTCGCGGCGAAACCTCAAGCTCATCTTTCAGCCCTTTTTCACCACCAAGAAAAAAGGCACGGGGCTTGGTCTCGCCATCGTCAAGAAGATCATGGACGCCCATCGCGGCGTCATTTTGATCGAGAGCGAGGATGGCCGGGGAACGTCCGTGCGCTTGACTTTTCCCGGTGTCAGGGGTGCCGAATGAAGCGGATCATGATCGTCGACGACGACCCGTCGCTGACTCGCACCCTCGAGCTCTACTTCCGGGGGAAGGATTATCACGTGTCCGTCTTCGGGACGGGCCGGGAGGCCTTCGAATATTGGAGGGCCGAGGAGCCCGACCTGGTGCTGCTGGATGTGCAGCTTCCCGACATGGACGGACCCGAGGTATTGGAGAGAGCCAAGGACGAGGAGCTGGAGGGCGAGGTGATCATGATCACCGCCTTTCACGACACCGAAGCGACCCTCAAGGCCATCCGGCTGGGAGCCGCCGACTACCTCTACAAGCCCATTGATCTCGACGCCCTCGATCTCCTGCTCGAGAAGATCCTCCGGCGAAAAGCCGAGCGGGAGGAGCTGGCCAGGCTGAGCCACGTGATTTCCAGGTCCTACAAGCCCAACCAGATCATCGGGCGCAGCAAGGCCATGCTCGAGGTGGTCAAGGCCATAGCCCAGGTGGCCCAGACTCCCGCCAGCGTTCTCCTGGAGGGTGAAACGGGGACGGGAAAAGAGCTGGTGGCCCAGACCATCCACCAGGAGTGGGCTCCCGAGGAGCCCTTCGTGGCCATCAACTGCGCGGCCATCGTGGAGAACCTGCTCGAGAGCGAGCTCTTCGGCCATGAGAAGGGAGCCTTCACCGGGGCTACCCAGCGCAAGGTCGGCAGGCTCGAAGTGGCCGGGCGGGGGACCGTCTTCCTGGACGAAATGGGAGAGTTTCCCCTGGAGCTTCAGTCCAAGCTCCTTCGGGTGCTGCAGGAGCGCGAGTTCCACCGGGTGGGAGGCGTCAAGACCATATCCCTCAACGCCCGCGTCATAGCAGCCACGAACCGCGACATGGAATCCATGGTCGAGTCGGGATCTTTCAGGGAAGACCTTTACTTCCGCCTCAAGGTCTTTTTCATACGCATTCCTCCGCTGCGGGAGCGCGTGGACGACATCGTCCCCCTCACGGAGTATTTCGTTCACCGGTTGAACGAGGAAATGGGCAGAAAGGTGAGCCGCATTCCAAAATCCCACCTCGAAACCCTCAGGTCCTACGACTGGCCCGGAAACGTGCGGGAGCTCCAGAACGTGCTGCGGCGCGCCATGATCCTTTCCAACGGCGACACGCTGGAGCTCGACGAGCAATGGCTGCGGAGAAAAGAGCCGGTACTGGCGGTGAAGCCGCCCGACTCTGCCGGTTTTGCCGAGGATAACGAGCTCCTCAGCCTCGAGGAGGTCGAAAGAGCCCACATCCTCAAAGTCCTGCGCCACACCCGCGGCAACTACGGGGAAGCCTGCGGGATCCTTGGGATCAGCCGGCCCACCCTCCGAAGAAAGATCAGCGAATATACCCTGCCCGTGGACCTGAAGGAATGAGTGTACAAAACATTCCTCCATTGAAAGAAATGTCCCACCCGTTGAACAGAATGTTCAATCCATTCACCGCATGTTCTTGAATGGAAGGGGAAGGATCGAGCGCCAGACTGATCTCCGGCGTTTTGCGTCCATTGGCACTCCCGTTGCTCTTCTTTTTCTCGAGTGCCCCCTCGGGGCGCCCCGATTGATGAGAAGACCGAAGGCGATTCATCCACCAGCGGAGGGTTTGTAATGAATGGAACGGCAGGGGTGGCGCATCACCTTTCATTGGACGAAGTCAGAATGAAGATGAGAATGTGCGGGGGATTCTTCGCGCTGCAGAAATGGCTGGTGATCTACAACGCCATGGTCGACCCGAGGCCCCTGTCCGAGATCGCCGTGCACACCGGGCTGGCCGAGGGGACGGTGCGCAGGATCATCGCCGAGTACAACTCGACAGGCCCGGGCTTCCTGGAGGAGGGCCGAAAGGCCCGGGTGAATGTGGGAAAAGTGAGAGAACAAGGCAAGCGGGCTTCTCTCTAGTGTCTTCATGTGGCAAGGACAATGGTTGATCAAGAAAGGAAGCGAGTTATGACCGGTAAGCTGCATTTGAGTCTCGTGTTTTCAGTTATCTTCTTTTTTGCCATGGCCCTCGTCATCGAGTCGAGCGCCTGGGCGCGGGCCGGCGGCGGCCGCTCGATGGGAAGTCGCGGAAGCAAGAGCTACACGGCGCCTCAGAAGCCGGCAGGTCCGTCCCAGAGCGGCCCCGGCATGAGCACGCCCGGACGGAACCCCGGCGCGCCCACCGCGGCTCAGCCCTCGGGCGGCTTCTTCAGCCGCAGCCCCTTCATGCAGGGATTGGCCGGCGGGCTTGCCGGAGGAATGATCGGGAGTCTCCTGTTCGGCGGCATGGGGCATGCCGCGGGTGGCGGTGCCGGCGGCGGTGGCGGCGGCATAGGCTTCCTGGAAATCGCCCTCCTGGGTCTTCTTCTCTTCTTGGCGTACCGTTTCTTCAAGAAGCGTCGCGAGCAGGCTTTTGCCAACGCGAGCGCGTATTCCGGGGTTTCCCCCGGCCTGGAAACCTATGGCGGGCCTCCCCAGAGCGAGCCCTTCACCACCGGTTATCCTCAGGAGCCTGCCGCCGGTCCGGGAGATGTGGACCGGGGAATTCATCAGATCCGAAGCATGGATCCCGCCTTTGACGAGGAGAAGTTCAAGGAAACCGTCCAGGATCTCTTCTTCCGCATTCAGGCCGGGTGGACCAATCGAAGCCTGGATGGCCTCGGCGGCATCCTGACCGATGAGATGGTCGCGTTCTTCCAGAAGGAATTCGACACGATGAACCAGAATGGCGTGATCAACCGCCTGGAGAACATCGCCGTTCGTAAGGTTGAGCTGGCCGAGGTGTGGCAGGAATCGGGCAAGGACTTCATCACCGTCCTGTTCACGGCAAACCTCCTCGATTACACCGTGGACGCGACCACCCGCGAAGTCGTGCAAGGCGACAAGATGAACCCGGTCAAGTTCCAGGAATACTGGACATTCTGCCGGGATGTGGGGTCTAGCCGGTGGCAGCTTTCCGCCATCGGACAGGTCGAGGCATAGAGGACAGCCTGAACCCGAGGTCCCGGGAACCGTCCAACCACTGAAGCGAGCCCAAAAGGGCTGAGGAAAATGATCGCATGACCGCGGGATGTGGAGACCTTTTCGAAGGGGACTCCACGTCCCGCGGTTTCCCTCCTGCCACTCCCCGTCCAACCAGTATCAGCGACTTTCTTTGATATGCTCCACTGAATGGTTTGATCCCAACCGTGCCGGAAAGTATACTGCCGCACCGTGGATGATGCGGGCGACGTGATGGAAAAATTACAGGTTTCAAGTTTCAGGTTGTACCGGGTTTGTGGGCGTTTCGCGTTGTATACTCGTTAAGGGTGAAAAGATTCGTTTCAGGGCACTGTAGGGGCGAAAAATTTTTCGCCCCTACTTAAGATTCAATCCTCAACGGGTATAGTACGGATGTATGGAGTGAATCCACTGGCCTGCACGAGATGACTTATGCATGAAGGTGATCTGCTGTCGAACATCGGACTGGCCATCGTGGTCGCCACGGGCTTCGCCCTTCTTGCCAGGGCCGCGAGGCAGCCTCTGCTGCTGGCCTACCTGGCCGCCGGCATTGTGCTGGGGCCGAGGATCGGATTCGGCCTGATCCAGGACGAGGCCAACATCACCCTCATCTCCGAGATAGGGCTGATCCTACTCCTTTTCATCATCGGGCTCGAAATCGACCTGAAGAAACTCCTCTCCGCCGGCCGGACTCTCATCTTCTCGGGGGTCTCGCAGTTCCTCGTGTGCGTGGCACTGGGCATCGGGTTCTTCACGCTCCTGGGCTTCAAGCTGGGAGGCGGAAGCTTCGACGCGCTCTATCTCGCGGTGGCCATGGCTCTCAGCAGCACCATGATCGTCGTGAAGCTCCTCTACGACAAGTTCGAGCTCACGACCCTGCCCGGCCGGATCACCCTCGGAATTCTCGTGTTTCAGGACATCTGGGCCATTCTCTTCCTCGCGCTCCAGCCGAACCTGCTCACCCCCGCCGCGTCGGTGATCCTGCTGTCCCTCGCCAAGGGAGCCGGACTGGTCGTCGTGAGCCTGGCCCTGAGCAAATATGTGCTCTCGCATGTGTTTTCCTTCACGGCCAAGATCCCGGAGCTGCTGCTCGTTACGGCCATCGCCTGGTGCTTCCTCATCGCCGGCATCGCGGGTGAAGTCGGGCTCTCCAAGGAGATGGGGGCCCTCGTGGCCGGCGTGTGCCTCTCGACATTTCCCTACAATGTGGATGTCATTGCCAAGGTGATCAACATCAGGGACTTCTTCGTGACGCTTTTCTTCGTGGGACTGGGTCTCCAGATTCCCGTGCCCACGGTGGCACTCCTGGTTTATGCGACCCTTGCCTCCCTCTTTCTCGTGGCCACGCGCTTCCTCTCCATTTTTCCCGTCCTCTACGCCATGAAGAACGGACTGCGGGCGAGCCTCATCCCCTCCATCAATCTTGCGCAGATGAGCGAGTTCTCCCTGGTCATCGCCTCGCTGGGGCTCGCGTTCAAACATATCGACGCGCAGGTGGTCGGGATTCTGACCTTTGTCTTCGCCATCACGTCGGTTCTCTCGACCTATATGATTCAATACAACCACCAGATTCAGGCCATGATGGCCCCTTTGGCCGGAAAACTGGGCTTGAGGGATATCGTGGGGGAGCCCGCGGCGCATGAGGAAGTGGAGGAGCCCAAGGAGGTGGTTTTTCTCGGCTTTTTCAGGGAGGCGAGCTCCATCTTCCACGAGATCGAATCCATGCGGGACGGCGATGGGACGCCTCTGACGGAGCGCGTGCTGGTGATCGACTTCAACCCGATGGTCCACAGCGAGCTGAACCGGCGGGACGTCAAATGCATTTACGGGGACATCTCCAGCGTGGATACCCTGAAGCACGCCCATGTGGATCGTGCCAGGACGGTCGTTTGCTCCATCCCCGATTCCATTCTCCGGGGCACCACCAATGAGCGACTGCTGGCTCTTTCGAAGCGGCTGTGCCCCGAGGCCCAGGTGATCGTCACCGCCAACACCCTCCAGACGGCCTTGAATCTCTATCGACAGGGGGCGGACTTCGTTTTCATCCCAAGAATCCACTCGGCCCGGCTGCTGGCCAGGATCATCTCCGAGTCCCTGAGCGAAAAGCTGGCTCGCTATCGTGAAGAGGAGATGGCGCAGCTCATGGAGCGACGGGAGGTCCTGGGCTGAGACAGGCGGTCACGCCTCCGGCGTCGGTCGGCATGCCGCGCGTCGTCACCCGGGTCGGCAGGAAGGATGTTCAGCATTTCGCGGTTTGCGCCCCCAAAGAGCCTGACGAAAACAGGCTGCCTGGCTCTCTTTCGTTGAGCGTGCTAAATCACCGGAGCATCCCCCAGAAGGGGCACCAATCTTTCGACAATCTCTTGCACGGGCACTCCCCCAATCATTTGCAGACAGATACGATCGATGGAATCCTGAACGACATAGGTGTTCCCCTCGAGATCGGCGAGCTTCAGGATCTTCCCTTTCTCTACAAGGGCATTCACCGCCTGATACACCGTACTTTGAGCGAGCCCGATCCGTGAGAGTGCATCCCTGGAAAAGATTGCCGCACCTTCCCCCATGGCCACGGCCAACAGGGTCTTACGCTGCGGCGGGGTCAGGTCCTGCCAGGACTTCTCGAAGTCGGAGCGCTCTGACTCGAGAAACTCCCGGACTGCAATCCGAAGGGAGTCAGCCCAGTTGACCGGCCTTTCCCCGCGAATCGCAAGGTGCCAGAGCAGATACATCACCTTCTGCAAGCCATAGGGGTGACCCTCAAGGAAATAATGCACAACGCGGGGCAGCTCTTTTGAAATTTCAATGTTCAGCGTCTCACGGAAATTGTGCCGCACGAATGCCGTGAAGCGGGTGGTCTCAGAAAACGGATCGCAGAGTACGCTAAGCTGTTTGCAGTAACGGGCAGTTGGCTGGGCCTCCCATGAAACGGAAAAAATCGTATGTTAAGCATGCACTGAGGCCGGAAGCCAGCGGTACAGCGTGGGGATGGATACGCCCAGGTTCTTCGCCACGTCCCTCGGCGGGACGCCGCTAGCGAGCAGCTTTTTTGCCGATTCGATTTTGCTGTCGGTCATCTTGGGTTTGCGACCTCCCCTGCGACCTAGCTGACGGGCAACTTCAAGGCCGGCGCGTGTGCGCTCGACAGTGAGCTCGCGTTCCATTTCAGCAAGACTGGCCATGACATGGAAGAAGAAGCGACCGGAGGGGGTGGCCGTGTCGATGGCATCGGTGAGGCTCCTAAACTGTATACCTTGCTTGTGCAGATCGCCGACCAGGTCGACCAGCTGCTTGACGCTGCGG
>JALOOX010000098.1 GCA_025454175.1 Syntrophobacteraceae bacterium
AATGGGAGCCTCCAAATCCATGCTCTTGAGCTTGTAGACCCAGCTCATGACTTTCCCGTCCACCACCTTGTTGCCGTTGGGGAGCGTCTTCACCGCATATCCCAGCTCACGGAATCGAGGCGGGAGATGCTCGATGTACTCGACCAGCGACTTGCTCCGCGTCCCGTCCATGGGAGCCACGCAGGTGATGAGAGCGTCCACCAGTCCATCCAGTTCCCCCGAGAGGAGATCGAGAAGGGCTATGTACCCTCCCTGGCAGAACCCGTTCAGGGTGACCGGCTTCCCGTGCCTGGCCACGACTTGCTCGCAGAAGGCGCGAGCATCCATCGCGTCATCCTCGCAGGTCATGACCTGGACGGCCGGAGTCGTGTCGATGTCCTTCACGATCCTGATATAGGTGGGGATCCCCTGGTCTGCATAGCAGTGTACGTAACTCTTTTTTTCACCGGGCAGGAAAGCCAGGATGTTCGGACCCAGCACGTACGGAGGAATGATGACGATCGGCTTGCCGCTCTCCTTGACCTCGATGCTTTGATCCAATGGAAGAACCTGGTAAAGCTCAAATCGCTCGGTCTCGGCTATCTTGATGTAGCCGCCGTTGTCGAAATGAAGCCCGTATTCCGACTTGATATCCAGAATGGCCTTGGGAAAAGCGTTGACCACAAGGTCGAAAAGTCTGCGCTGTCTATCCGTGAAAGAAGCGATATCCTCTCCATCCCCACCGAAAAGCGTGGCCAGGCTCGCCTGGAGTGCCTCCCCGCCTTGGCGGAAGTGATAGTCCATCATCGCCGTCAGACTGCTGGTGAGCCCCTTGGTTCCGATTTCGATATTGAACTGCAGAAGCTCGAGATAGTCCCGGTACGTGTCCTGTGGTTGTGCCTGCAGCACTTTCCCTCGCTCGACCTCGGAGAGGGCATTCATGGCGCCCAGCGATGGAGTCATGAATTCACAAAGAGACCGGAGGACCCCCTTCCAATATATCTGCAGGGCCTCAGCCTTGTTGAAAGAGGCCTCAATCATTTTCGAGCTCCATTCCGGAAAGTTCACCACGGAATGGAGCAGCTGGTCCGAGAATTCTCTGTTGCCTTGGGAATGGTTTTCCATCGAATACCCCTGAAAGAGACCGGGTTCCAACGACACGGCATGCCTCATTCGCCCTTCGGGCCATGGACTAACAGGGCTTCAACCTTATTGAAAGCCTCATCCATGCTGCCTTTGAAGCTCTCACGCCCGTTTTTGCATACATTCATCCATTCATTGACGACCGTTCGTCCCGCCTTGGGCAGCCAGGCGGCTTGATCGAGACAACCACTCGCGGCCATTTCAGCCTGTTCCTGGAGCATCTTCATCGTGCTGAAGGCATTGTCAAAAGCAGTCCTGTTGAAATCGATCATCTGTTTGAGAAAATGATTCTGGTTCATTCGAGTCCTTTCGAGATTCCGGAGCAATCGGCACGGAGGAATTGGATCATCGATGCTGTGCATTCATGCCATCCTGTTCCTCAGGATAAGCCTGAATGCGCGGGGTGCGGCGGCGTGATGCCGCCGGTCAGTGCGGCTTCCATTCATTACTTGGAGGCATCGGCGAAGTAATCATCCACCTTCTTGTAGCTTTCATCCACCATCTTCTTGAATTCTTCACGCCCCTTCTTGTAGGAAGCAACCCATTCATTGAGGACCTTCTTCCCTTCCTCGGGAAGCCAGGTGGACTGATCCAGAAAGGCCCTCACCATCTTTTCCGACTGCTCCTGGAGCAGGACCATGGAGCTGAAGCTGTTGTCAAAGGTAGCCTTGTTGAATTCGATCATTTGCTTTGCCATTTTCAATGGTTCCATCAGGACATTCCTCCCAGGTCTTAGAAGCGTGCATTGTCGGGGCTCTCGTCACGCGATCACCCCTGTGGCCATCGTTAAGGGTATTCTAAACAGACGTTTTCGATTGTCAAGGGAATTTTGTGCACTGCACCATGTTCAAATCCATGCCCTGGTTTCGAAATGTACCCTCCAGTAGATTAAAAGCATTGAATGTGTTATTGATTTTTTCGTACTCCATGGCTAGCCTGCACCAAGGACCGGTCTTTTTTGTTGCGTTGTGCCATGCTGGTTCCTCATGGAGCACGACATTTCCGTTCGCCGGGAGAGGAACCTCCTTCTGTTCAATAGTTTTCGCATTGTGACATGGGGAGCCAAAATGGCTGAAAGAGTCCTGCTCAAGAAATATGCTAACAGGCGGTTGTACGACACTGAAAAGAGCACCTACGTCACACTGACGCAGGTATCCGATCTCATTAAAAAAGGGCGAACAGTCGAGGTCATCGATGCCAAAACCGAGGAAGACGTTACCGCTTTCATCCTCACTCAGATCATCGTTGAAGAGGCAAAGAACCAGAAAACCCTGTTGCCGGTGCCCCTCCTCCACTTGATCATCGAGTACGGAGAGGATGTCCTCAGAGAGTTCTTCGAGAAGTACTTGGAGTTAACGATCAAGAACTATCTGAGCTACAAGAGCACCCTCGATGAACAGTTCAAGCGATGGCTTGATATCGGCAGCAATCTTTCCGGTCTGTCTCAGTACGGCTCACCTCCGAATCCACCTTTTCCATCCTTCATGGACCTTTTTGCCAGCTCAGCAAAAAAACCAGAGACACAACGGGAAGACGGTGATGAAGGGCCAACAGGTGAAAGCGAGCACACGGGATGATCCGCGGGAGCTTCCATTCCTGATGGCGTCGCAAGTGATATCGAGCGGAACATAGTGCACCGCACTATCTTGGAGAACTTACCATGCTCCAGCCAGTATAAACAACCCCGGCTGGGATCTATTGGACCAAAGTCCAATAGGATCTCTCCACCAACTTCGTTACTCTCGGGTTGACCTACCGTGCTGCAGAAGAGTCATGCTCTCCAAGGCAGCAGAAACCGAAAGCCAAAACCTTTTTCCGAAGGTGAGCCAAGATGGCAGGGCCGGACAAGGAAATCTTGCGGGGGGCTTTTCTCATGGCCGCGTCGTCCTTGCCCATCCGGAGTCGGAGATCACGGCAACAGGTGGTGGGTTGGTGACGACTTGCCGTGATGTGACCAGAGAAGAGGATTGCAGCCGAATGGCGGATCTTGCCCTGAAGCTACGGACTTCATCATAAAGGGTGAACAAGGTCGCTGATCATGAACGCTTGCCATAGAAGAAGGATTACATCTTATGATCGATGCCAGGAATTACAGCATGGCGGAAAAACTGAAGAATGGCACGGCGGTTACCGTTCGGGCCATCCGCCCGGACGACAGGGACCGAGTCGTGGAGGCCTTCAGAAATCTCGAGTCGGAATCCGTTTACACGCGCCTCTTTCGCTACAAGAGCGAGCTCACGGAAGCAGAGCTTAAAGCCATCACTGAAGTGGATTTCGAGAACACGGTCGCCCTCGTGGTCACGGTTTCAGCTGCCGTCGGGGAGGAAACCATCATCGGAGCCGGGCGCTACGTTCAATACGATCCCCCAAACGTGTCGGGCAGCGCCGAAATCGCCTTCATGGTGGAGGAAGACTACCAGGGCCAGGGAATCGCAAGCATGATCCTGATTCACCTGACTGAGATTGCTCGAAAGAAAGGACTTTACCAGTTCGAGGCGGAGGTGTTGCCGGAGAACGCATCCATGCTTGCGGTGTTTGCGCGCAGCGGGCTTCCGCTGAAAAAGTCTTTTGGCGACGGGGTCGTACATGCGACCCTTTCCCTGACGCCCGATGCACCGTGAAGCGGCGGAATTGCCTCTGCCGATCATTGGCACCGCAAGCCAAAGGAAGAACATCATGCCCAACGCCATCGTCGTCCTCAATGCGGGCTCATCGAGCATCAAGTTTTCGCTTTATCTCCATCGGGGTGAGACACTGGAGCCCGACGTCGTCGGCCACATCGAAGGGTTGTACACCGGCGCCCGTTTTGTATCGAAGGCGCCCGACGGCACGGTGAAAGCCGAGAAATCATGGCCCGCCGGCTTCGAGCTGGGCCACGACGGGGCCCTCGACCACCTGGTCGGCCACCTGCGCTCGGAGCTCGTCGACGATCGGCTGGTCGGCATTGGACACCGGGTGGTGCACGGCGGCCAGGCCTACACACAGCCGGTCCGCGTGGATAAGGAAGTGCTGAGTCAGCTGGAAGCTTTTATTCCGCTGGCTCCCCTTCATCAGCCGCACAATCTCGCCCCCATTCGCCGAGCGCTGGAGCGCGCCCCCGAACTGCCCCAGGTGGCCTGCTTCGACACCTCCTTCCACCGCGGTCAGCCTGATGTGGCCCAGATGTTCGCTCTGCCCGCCGAGCTCCGCGAGGCGGGGATCATGCGCTACGGGTTCCACGGGCTGTCCTACGAGTACATCGCTTCCGTCCTGCCGGATATAGACTCGAAGGCGGCGGAAGGGAGAACCGTGGTGCTGCACCTCGGCAACGGCGCCAGCATGTGCGCCCTCCAGGCAGGTAGGAGCGTGGCAAGCACCATGGGGTTCACGGCGGTCGAAGGGCTGCCCATGGGGACCCGCAGCGGCTCCCTCGATCCCGGGGTGATCCTGTATCTCATGGATCAATGCGGGATGGACGCCCGTGCCGTCGAAAAGCTCATTTACAGCCAATCGGGACTGCTCGGCGTGTCAGGGTTTTCGAGCGACATGCGCGTGCTGCTGGCCAGCGAGAAGCTCCAGGCGAAACTGGCCGTGGACCTCTTCCTGTACCGAATCCGCCGCGAGCTCGGCTCCCTCGTGGCCGCCCTCGGCGGACTCGATGCCATAGTTTTTACCGCCGGCATAGGGGAGAACGCGCCGGCGATCCGCAGCCGAGTCTGTCGTGACGCCGCATGGCTTGGCGTTGAAATCGACGAAGCGGCCAATGCGGAGGGCCGGCACCGTATCAGCACCGATGCGAGCCGGGTCGCCGTGTGGGTCATCCCGACCAATGAAGAGCTGATGATCGCACGTCATACCCGACGCGTGCTGGAATCGACCGAAGGAGGACACAAGTGATGACGGAAGTCCCGCGCCCGGTTCTCAAGGACAAGAAGGCACTGGTGATCGGTATCGCCAACGAGCACTCCATTGCCTACGGCTGCGCCAAAGCCTTTCGAGAGGTGGGTGCCGAACTGGCGGTGACCTATCTCAACGACAAAGCCAAACCTTACGTCGAGCCACTGGCTGATGAGCTTCAAGCTTCGATCTTCATGCCGCTGGATGTCGCCAGGCCTGGAGAGCTGGAGTCCGTTTTTGCCCAGATCGAGCGCCAGTGGAATCACCTGGACATCCTGGTGCACTCCATTGCCTTCGCACCCAGGGAGGATCTGCAGGGCGGGCTGCTGGACTGCTCTTCCGAAGGCTTTTCCATCGCCATGGACATCTCGTGCCATTCCTTCATCCGCATGGCGCGCCTGGCCGCGCCGCTCATGACAGACGGCGGAGCCCTGTTTGCCATGAGCTACCACGGCGCCCAGAAGGTGGTCCCCAACTACAACGTCATGGGACCGGTCAAGGCGGCACTGGAGGCAACGTGCCGCTATCTGGCCTTTGAGCTCGGTCCTCGCAAAATAAGGGTGCACGCCATCTCGCCCGGTCCGCTCAAGACGCGCGCCGCCGGGGGGCTCAAGGACTTTGACCGCATGTTGAACGATGCCGTTGAACGTTCGCCGGTGGGCGAGCTGGTGGACATCATGGACGTCGGTTTCGCCTGCGCCTTCCTGGCGACGCCTTACGGGCGGCGCCTCACCGGCCAGACGCTGTACGTCGACGGCGGCATCAACATCATGGCCTGATAAGGAGATCCAAATGACGAAGACGAAGTCGTTCGACCCAATCTCTTCAAACAAAGAGCTGATGGAATACCTGACCGATGCGGGTCAGCGTTCGGTATTGTACTGGGATGTGATGCGCCGGAGGGGAAATCAATACCTGGACCACATGTCCAAAACGGTTCCCCACGTGCTCCAGTTCGACCACGAGCTGGTCCTGGACGGACGGACGCTGCCTCAGCCACGCTGCCTCAGCCCGTGAATTATGGGATCGTCAAGATACACCCGCCCAAGGGTGTGACGGTCGACGAGCTCAAGCGACCCTTCGTGGTCATCGATCCTCGCGCCGGTCACGGACCCGGCATCGGCGGGTTCAAGGCCGAAAGCGAGATCGGTGAGGCCATGCGAGCGGGCCACCCCTGTTACTTCATAGGGTTCTCACCGACACCGGAAGCCGGCCAGACCATCGACGCCGTCATTGAGGCATGGAGTGTCTTCCTCGGCAGGGTTGCCGAGCTGCACGCCAGGGCCGAGGGAAAACCCGTTGTGATCGGAAACTGCCAGGCGGGGTGGGCTCTGATGATGCTGGCGGCAAAGCATTCCGGACTTTGCGGCCCGATCATTGTGGCCGGGTCGCCGCTCTCTTACTGGGCGGGCGTGCGCGGCGTCAATCCCATGCGCTACACCGGCGGGCTCCTGGGGGGAAGCTGGTTGACGGCGCTGGTGAGCGATCTGGGGCACGGCATATTCGACGGCGCATGGCTGGTGCAGAACTTCGAAAACCTCAACCCGGCCAATACACTCTGGTCCAAGCAGTATAACCTTTACGCCAGCATCGATACCGAGGGCCCCCGATATCTGGGCTTCGAACGCTGGTGGGGAGGCCATGTCCTTCTGACCGGCGAGGAGATGCAATACATCGTCGACAATCTCTTTGTGGGCAACAAGCTCAGCACCTCCGAGCTGGTGACGGCGGACGGCATTCGGCTGGACCTCCGGAAGATCCGGTCGCCCATCGTATGCCTGTGCTCCAAGGGCGACGACATCACCCCGCCCCAGCAGGCGCTGGGCTGGATCACCGACATCTACCGGAGCGATGACGACATCATTGCGGCGGGCCAGACGATTGTTTACGCCATTCACGAAAAGATCGGCCATCTGGGGATCTTTGTTTCGGGAAGCGTTGCCAGGAAGGAGCACACGGAGCTCGCCAGCAACATCGATTTGATCGATTGTCTGCCTCCCGGGCTTTACGAGGCGGTGTTCACGAAGAAAACCCAGGAAGCCGCCAACGTGGATCTGGCAGCCGGGGACTACATCTCCCGCTTCGAGAGGCGGACCCTGGACGATATCCGGGCCCTGGGCGGCAACACCCTCGACGATGAACGCTGTTTTGAAGCCGTGGCCCGGCTCTCGGAGGTGACCCATGGCGTCTACCGCACAGCGGTGCAGCCCATGGTTCACGCCATGGCCACGGAGCAGGGTGCCGAATGGCTCCGTCGAACGCATCCGCTGCGGCTGGGATACGAGACGCTTTCGGATCACAATCCGGCCATGCGGCCGCTGGCTTCGGCGGCCGAGGATGTCAAGGAGAACCGCCAGCCCGTTTCAGCAGACAACCTCTTCCTGCAGTGGGAGAAGCTCTTCTCCGAGTGCATGACCGTCAGTCTGAATGTGTTTGCGGACTGGCGGGACATGATGACGGAGCAGATCTTCTTTGGCATCTACAGTCAACCCTGGCTGCAGGCTCTGCTGGGGCTGCGGGCATCGGACAGCCCGCCCAGAAAGCATCCCGGAGATGCCCCCGATCACAGGGCCTTCATTGAGCGCCGGATGGAGGAACTGCAGGCTGACATGGAAAAGGGGGGACCGCACGAAGCAGCACTTCGCGCCCTCGTCTACGTCCGTATACCGGAAAATGCAGTCGATGAGCGGGGTTTCGCCGAGCCGTGGAAGCCATCCCCGTGCTGCTCAAAGGCCACGAAGGCGAGGCACGGGATCTGCTGGAGCACATTCGCCAGATCGTCACCGCGGGCGGGCCACTGGGTGACGAAGCACAAAAGCGTTTGACGGAGGTGGAGCATCTGTTCGGCGTCTCGGCTCCGGCTCAGAAGAAGATCCCCAAAGGAGGCTCGCTGACATGATCACCAACCGAACCTTCGATGAAATCGAGCTCGGGGCCACGGCCACCATGCAGCGGACGCTGACCAAGCAGGACATCGACATTTTCGGCTTGCTCTGCGGCGACATGAACCCGACCCACTTCAGCGATGAATATGCCCAGATGCTGCTGGAGCGGCGCAAAGTGGTCGGTCACAGCATGTGGGGGGGGGCTCTGATCTCGAGCCTGCTGGGCAACGATCTCCCGGGCCCCGGCACGGTCTACCTGTCCCAGGCCTTTGAATTCCACAATGCGGTGGAGCTCGGGGACACGCTCACCATCTCCGTAACCGTCAAATCCAAGAATGCCGCGGATGGCAGTGTGACTTTCGATTGCCTGGCGGTCAATCAACGCGAAGAGAACATCATCACGGGGGTGGCCAGGGTCAAGGCACCCACCAAAAAACCGACGGACGCAGGCTCACCCTATGCCGCCATGCAGTTCCACCAGAAGACCGTTTTCAAGCAGCTCATCGAGCGCGTCAAAGACCGGGAGCCCATTCCGACGGCCGTTTGCCACCCTTGCGGCAAGGAAGCCCTGGAAGGGGCCATCGATGCGGCGGAGATCGGTCTGATCCATCCCATCCTGGTGGGTCCCGAAGAAAAGATCCGCGCCTTGGCCAAGGAACTTGGGGTGGATATCAGTGCCTATCGCCTGGTGAGCACACGCCACAGTCATGAATCGGCGGCTCAGGCCGTGGCCCTTTGCCGCTCGGGCGAGGCCGAAGCGCTCATGAAGGGGAGCCTGCACACGGACGAGCTGATGGGCGCGGTGGTCCCGTCCGCCACCGGGCTGCGCACCGAGCGGCGCATCAGCCACGTTTTCGTCATGGATGTGCCTACCTACCCCCGGCCCCTTCTCATCACCGATGCGGCCATCAACATCTACCCGACGCTGGAGGTCAAGGTCGACATCCTGAAAAATGCCATCCAGCTGGCGCATGCCCTGCATATCAAGGAGCCCAAGGTGGCCGTTCTCTCGGCGGTGGAAACGGTCAACCCGAAGATCCCCGCGACCATCGACGCCGCCGCACTCTGCAAGATGGCGGATCGCGGGCAGATCGGCGGGGCGATCATCGACGGACCTCTGGCCTTCGACAATGCCATCAGCAGGGAAGCCGCTCTCATCAAGGGCATCCACTCACCGGTGGCCGGTGAAGCGGACATCTTCCTGGCTCCGGATCTCGAAGCCGCCAACATGCTGGCCAAACAGCTCGCTTACCTGGCCCGGGCCGATTCGGCCGGTCTTGTCCTGGGCGCGCGAGTCCCCATCATTCTCACCAGCCGGGCGGACTCGGCCGAAGCTCGTCTGGCGTCATGCGCCGTTGCCGTGGCCTTTGCCCACTGGGTGCGTGAAGCCCAACCCGTTTGAAGGACAGCTTCCTCGTGAAAGCACGCGAATCGAAGAGTCACGCAGGGGAGATTCTCCTGTTCACGGGGGCCTGAATGGGTCTCTGGATCACTTGCCGGGGTGGGTCAATACCGTTGACTTAAGGGGTGGGTGGAGCGGCAGAGCTACCCACCCCGGAATTCGGCTTCGCCGTTCCGGTGGGCAAAAAATGAATCCCTTGTCCTCGGAAACCGCCGGGAATGTATCTACTTGGAGCCTGGATTCCGCCCTCCACGCTGAGAAAGCGCTTTCCTCGCTTCTTCCCGGTTTTCATAAATGTAGGGAGCGAGATTCCGCTTCTGCAGCTCATCCCCCAGCTTCATCCGCAGGAAGGTGCTGGTCGTATATCTGGTAACCTTCTCATAGAATCTCATGACGACCTTGACCATTTCCGAGTATTCTTCAACGAGCTCCGGGACAATGTTGAAGTTGTCGTAGTTCACGATGGCGTAGACCTTCCTGCCAAGGGGCGACAGAATCCGTTCCACCATCTCCCTGATCCTCTGGATCTCCTCGCTGGATCGCACATACAGGTTCTCGAAATTCACGAAGAAGAGGTTTTCCGCCGGCAAGTAGGTCAAACGCTCTTCCAGGGGAAGTGTGAGCAGCTCGTCTCTCAGCCCCATGAGATTCGGATTGAAAATCCTGGCGTCCATGAGCCGGGGAGGTTTGTTGATGACCGGCTTGAATCCCATCAGTGCAAGAATATCCTTTTCCAGATCAATCCCCGGGGCGATTTCAACCAGTTCCAGCCCCTCCTCGCACAGAGAGAAGACACAGCGCTCAGTGACATGGAGAACCGGCTGACGACGCATCGCCGCGTACTTCCCACTGAACGTCTTCTGTTCCACCCGATCCACGAATTTCCGCTCTTTCCCTTCCTGATCGATCCTGATGCCCCCCTCGGCAATGGAGACCTTCAGGCCGCCGGCGGTGAAGGTCCCCATGAAGATCACTCTTTTGGAATTCTGACTGATGTTGATGAACCCGCCGGGGCCAACGAACTTTGGGCCGAACTTGCTGACATTGACATTGCCTTCCCCATCCATCTGGGCTGCCCCAAGAAAGGCCAGGTCCAGACCGCCTCCATCGTAGAAGTCGAACTGATAAGGCTGGTCGACCAGGGCCTCGATGTTCGTCCCCGTTCCGAAATTGAGCCCCCCGTTGGGCATGCCCCCGATCACGCCGGGCTCGGCCGTCAACGTGAGGAATTCGATCACCCTCTCTTCATTCGCAACCTGGGCAACCCCTTCCGGCATGCCTATCGACCAGAATGCCGGGGATCTTCACCTGACGAGCGTTCAACGTTCCCCGATCCGCCGTCCTCTCCACCTGGACGATGACGAAACCGTTGGAGTTCTTGGCCGCCATGGCCATGGCAAGCGAATCCAGGGTCAGGGCCTCTCTTTCCATCGTTATGTTGACGTCGCTGTCCCCGGTCGTCCCCCGCAAACTAGCCACATTGATGGGGAAGGCCTTGTAGAGCAGGTACTCCTTGCCCCCAATATGGAGCAGCTCAACCAGGTCCTCGCCTTCAGACCGGGTGATTTCGTTGAGCTTTCCTGCCTCAAGTCTCGGGTCGATGAATGTCCCAAGCCCCACCGCGCTGATGGTGCCCGGCTTGTGAGCTGCGATGTCCCTGAAGAGCTGACTGACCACGCCCTGAGGGAAATTGTAGGCAAGGATCTTATTCTCCCTGATGAGCTCCTGAAGCTTCGGAGCCAGCCCCACGTGACCTCCCACCACTCTTCCGACCAAACCTTCATGGGCGAGGTGATTCAGGCCTTTGGTTTTTCCGTCTCCCTGACCGGCCGGGTAGATGAGCGTGAGGTTTCTGGGAGTGCCCGGTATCCCCAATCCGAAGAGGCGCTCTGAAGTTCAGCTCCTGCCTGATGTATACTGAATAGGCTTGAAAAGTTACATTTCTCACCGCGGAGACGCAGAGGCCGCAGAGGTTACGAAGATAGCTTAGTGCAGTCTTTCTCTGCGAGCCCTGCGTCTCCGCGGTGAATTCAAAAACGAATGCCTTCAGCCTCAACGAATATAGAATTGGTCCGACCCCGGCGGATATCCATCCAGGGAACGAATCAGCGCTCGTAACTCCTGGATTCACGACCTTCCCGTATAAACCGAACTACCTCATCCGTCGAAACCTTGAGGTCGATTCCCTCGACATCGAGGGGCGAATCCTTTCGCGGCTCAGGTCTGATGATGAAGACCCGGCCGTCTTTGCGCATGATCCTCACTTCACCTTCCCTGGCCGCCTGGTCCAGCACTGCCGCAAGATTTTGCCGGGCTTTTGAAAAATTATACACGGCTGCCATCAGCTTATCTCCTTCACCTGTATTCCCATGCCCTTCGCGCACCCTGCCAGATTCCGATCGAGAGAGACCAGCGGGCATCTGTACTTCTGAGCACATCGGAGGATGTAGGCATCATAGGCACATATGGCCTGTTCAGCGGCGATTTTCAAGGAATGCGCCAGCTCGACGTCAACGAGCCTTATCGGGATTTTGCCATAAATCTCCAATGCCTCGGAGGCTTCCTCGGGGCTCACCCTTTTTCGCTTCAGCATGGCCGAAAAGGCGTTTCCGATCTCCCAATGAACCGACAGTGGAGCGATCAATTCCATGCCTCTTGCCAGTTCAATGAGGGCCGGCTTCTCCGGTTCATTGGCAATGACCGCTATGATCACTGATGTGTCCACAACGAGCTTCATGCCTTCCTCTCTGGAGGGGATGTAATGATTGTACAATTGTACAATGACTCTAACCGGATTATTGAGCCGGCGCAAGGCCCTGGTTCAAGGTCAGAACCATCCCATCGTTGCCATTGGCAGCGTGATGCTTTGATGGACTTCACCACCGGGCAGTGAGGTCTGGAGGGGGTGCCGGCATCTCGACCGGGAGCTCTTGCCACTGCTTTCAGGAAATGGCGCAGTGGATCCATGAGCAAGCCGGCATTCTCGTTTTCCCTTTCCAGAACTGCACGCCACATGGCGTGTGGATGCGATTGGATTCGGAACCGAGCGCCGTGGGGCTCGATACCCGTCAAGGATTGGATCTTTCTTTTCTCATTTCATTGCAAAGACGCCAAGAGCGCAAAGAAAGACAGGTATGGACCCTTTGCGCCTTGACGGTGAGAAAACGCATGACCTCAGGCGTGCGTGCGCTTCTGTCCTGCTCTCACGGAGCGAGAGCATCATGTACGTCAAGAAGCAGTTGTGCCATCACTCGATCACGATGACCATCGACACATGCGACCACTGGATTCCGGGTGAAAGGAAGGTCGAACTGGACAGGCTCCGGGGCGGGAGGACTTATTCAGCTTTGCGCCAGGGTTTGGCACACGTGGGGCGCAAAATGCAAAACCGCATGCTGACCAGGTTTCGTGGACCATCAACATGCGGCTTCAGTGAATTTGCGCCAAACCGTCTCGTTTGAGGCGATTTCCTGAGTGATTTGGTGGTGCCGAAGGCCGGACTCATGCCTTTCCAGCGCCCAGACTGGCTTAAACGGTGCGCCGAGCCAATCCACTGCACCAGGAGCCACCAGGAGCAACCGGGAAACATCCGTTTCGGGCCAAGGTAATTCCAATGCCCTCCCTCTCATCCATCAAGAGTCTCGTGGACGCGAGAATCGAGCCCTAATCCACCCCTCCACTCATTACGACGCGTCAGAAGTTCACCAGATCGTATGCACGGCTGTGACTCGGATCTTGCGATCTCGACTGATCAGGGGAAGCCTGAGATGAAGGGCGGTGGCCGCAATGATTCTATCGGGCATATCGGGAACATCATTTCTGGGTACTCTTGAGAGCATCTCGACCACTTCGCCGGATAGATCACTCAGGAATATCCCAGCAGAACCCTTCGTCAGTTCTTCGTCCAACAACCGCTTCATTTCAGCTGGAATGCGGCCTTTTTCCTGGAGATAAATGATTTCCACCAGACAGATCGTCGGCACGAAGATGATCGACTCCCCACGGTCACAGGCTTCAAAGCATTGCCTGGCTTCCTCACCAAGGCGTGGACTGTCTTCCAGATACCAGATCAGGCTATGCGTATCTGTGACATAATCGGACATCAGATATCCTCGCGAGGAAACTCGGACCACGTTTCACGCCGGACCTGAGCAATATCTTCATCAGAGATATCCACACCTCTCCACAGGCCTCTCAGAGATTTTCGTTCGGTACGAGTGTAAGACTTCAGTTCATGCTCGATCTCTGGCGCAAGACGCTCAATCAGACGTATCTTGTCAACGGCTGAAAGCTGCCTGGCCAACTCCAATAGCCTCTCCAACGTTGCCGCTTCGGCCATGACTCACCTCCACAAAGAAGTTCACTGAACAAGCGATTATTTCAATCATATCAAAAACGTCAGGCGAATAGAAGTGTGTCGGAGTGTTGCTCGGGATTCACGCTCGTGGCAGGCTGTGCGGTCGTCCAACGTTTCTTTCCCCCGGATAGCCGGCAAGAATCAACCATATTTCTCCGCTGCAGCTTTTGTCAGAACATGAAAACGGGGTTCAACATTTCTTGCCAGTTCAGAAACCGTCCACGGGCACCAGCAGCACAACGCATATGATCTGGAGGTCTTGCCTTTTCCGGCGAACAGGATTTTCAGGATCAGGAGAGAACCCTGAAATATCGTACAGGTCTTGCTTTTCTAGAAAAACGAGGCAGAGCGCCACGACATTGGCTTTCAGACTCAGAGACTCTTCAAACTTCATGGACCGGCTTGAGGGTGCTGAAGGATGCTGTTGAGTAAATGGCGGTCAAATCCATTCTGAACTCGCCGTTGACTTATCAAGAAGGTGACGGTCGACCTCGATTCCCAACCCATTCCCTTGAAGGCAGGAGTTAATGTCGAGTCTTCCCTTCTCATGGAATTGGAGCGGGCGTTCTATGACGTCCCAACTGAGCAGATGGCATCCGAAAGCGCCCTCGTGAGCATACATGCTTCCGGACAGTCCAGCCAAAATCATTCCCGCTGCAGTGAGGATGGACGTCTCACCAACATGACAACCAAGCTGGCATTTAATTCCAGCCTTGATGGCAACATCGTGGACTTCGAGACACTTGAACAGTCCACCTAGTTTTGAGACTTTCAGATTGAATCCCGAGGCTCCCTGATGGTCAATAAACCAGACGGCATCCTCCATTCCCACAAGACTCTCGTCTATAATGATCCCAGCTCTTTGTCCCGTTTCCTTCATTAGGATGGGATAGTCCTGCCTCTTTGTTGCTGACAAGGGTTGTTCAACAGCCGCAATGGAGAGTGCGCTATATAGTCCCATGTTCTTCACGGCTTCTTCGAGTGACCAAGCCCCATTGGCGTCTATTCGGATCTCGACATCATTCCCTAAGCGGCTGCGCACGAACTGGATATTTTCGAGGTCTCGCTCAGTCTCTCTTCCCACTTTGATTTTTACCTGCCTGAATCCAAGGGCTTTTACTTGATCGACCAGGCGTGCATGGATTCCGGAAGAATCCAAGGACAGCACTCCGCTGTAATGAAGTGTATCCCTTTTCAGCCCTCCCAGTAGTTGGGCCACATTGGATGAATTGGCTTTTGCCATGGCGTCCAGAAGAGCCAGTTCCAGAGCACAGCGGGCATTGGGGTGCTGTCCAAGGCGGATTTCCGGATGATGTTCCAGGTGATCCAAACATCGGCGGATCTGTACTGAATCCCACAATTCCTCCCCTCGCAACTCCGCAAGAGAGCGCTTCAGAGTATGGGTAGCGGACTCGACGGTTTCACCCGAAACGTAGCCTCGAGGGGTACACTCTCCGTAACCTCGGACCTCACTGTCGGTGACGATTTCCAAGACGAGGGATTCAGTGCTCTTGCGGGAGGCAAGAAAATGATGAAATGCCACGACAAAGGGAATTTGAATTCTCCTCAGACACGCTTTCAGAACCTTCATGATGTTATCCTGTTATCCTGTTTCCGTTGATCTCTCCCAGAAGACTTCCCCAGAAGAACCTTGCTCGCGAAGTGGAAAACATTGGCCAGGCTCCCCGGCAGGACGCAGAGGAGTCCATCTCCTTTCACGTGGCCCGGGTTGCTCTGGATATAAAATGCGATATCCGGCTCCTCGAGATCTTTGGGGGAAAGCCGTGCGACATGATTTTTCAGCCGATTTTTTGGCTTGATGACGCGGCCGGTTGCACGGTCGTACTGCCCTGGGTAGTAACGCGTCCCCATATGATCAATGATCTCTCGAATAACATCAGGGGTTGAAACACCTCTTCTCGGGAAGAATTCCTTCACGTGTCGGGCCAGAATCATGTAGGACTTATAACTTATGGCATCATACCAAATGTATATGGGCAAGAGAGGATGCCTTAGCCTGCATTTCAGAACGAAGAGTAATCCTGTCCACGGAAGTAACTGTCTGCCGCGATAATCATCAAGGACGTAGGTCTGTCCAAAATAGATGGTCAAGATACGGGAGCCACGCTGAAGAATGATGGGCTCCATTCGCAACCCTGTGAATCCCACGAGGGATGCCTCGTGCCGGCGATGATAAAGGGCAATGCAGGTAAACTGGTTCATTGTCCTGGAAAGAAATTCCTGGAAATGTACATTGTGATGAAGAGAGTATATATCCCATATATCACTCAAATAGTTCCGATCGAGCGACTTCGAGGGATGAAAGCTGATAGATAATTTCTCCATAAGATTTACCATTGTCACCAGAAATTAATCACTATTATGAATTAATATTATGATGTCCACAGATCAATGATCTAATTGTGGCATCTAGCCTACCTAAAAACTCATAAACTTTGAAGTTCTTGTTAAAAGTTTATGCTTGTGCCTATTTACATGCGAGTGGAAGAATATATTTTGAAACAGCTTTCCATTCGTACCACTGTTCTGGATACTTCAAAATATATCCTTCAAGCGTCTTCCATGAATGCTCGCTGAGTTTACCTTCATCATTTCCCTCCATTATGGGGTCAATAAGCAGTTCATAGCGTTGTTTGAACCGCTTCATGAGGCCGAGGCATGCGGGGACTCCCGTTCGTCTACGGAGCACATCGAGCGTACGATCCTGCGGCACTGGCAAGCCAAAAACGAGAGTCTCTTCTTTCTTGCATGGCTTCCAATGCTTGAATTCGTCACATTGGGTGATGAGAATCCTTCCATTCCGGATGGCTGACACAGCCGCCTGCAGCACACCCTTTTCGCTGGCATCAATGAGAATCCCATCTCGTGCGTTTCCTATGGCTTCACAAGCTCTTTTCAGGTGTTGATCTTTATAACGCACAATCATGGCAATCTTAAAGCCATTCACCGACAATACGAGAGGCAGAAATTCGACAGCCCCAAAATGACCGGTAATCATCAGGCAACCCTTCCTTTGATCATAGATTTTTTGAATCCAAGCTTTGTTTGGGATGTCGACGCATCTTTTGAGAAATTCCATATTTTGTGAAACGGGTCGATAGGCATTGAACAACTTCTCCACATAGTGATCACAGATACCGGCAAACGTCTTTGCGACAATATTCGAGTATCGATGAATACTACTACAGAAACCAAGCCCATGGCGCAATCCAGTTAAAATATGCCGTCGCTCTTCCGATCTGCAGCAAAAATACATAACTCCAAGAATGCGCATGTAGATACGCAGGCACTTCAGTGGCAGTGAGCGACTCAAGCGCACGTTGGGTGGCATCTGGAGAAAGACGCTCAAGTCAGTGAACGCGTTTGCTATGCACCCAGTGCGCCCATCCATGAGGCGTTTTCCTTTTGAGATTGGGCATTGACGACTTCAAACCATTTCTTTGTGTCAAGGACGGATTAACTCAGATTGCCTGGTGAAAAATAGAGGCAGAACACAACCTCAAATGAGGGATGAGCGCAGTTGAGGAACCGTGCAAAAATGAACCAGCCTTCAGGATAACGATGAATGGCAACGGGAACTCAGGGAAAGAACCAACAGTATAATAGCTAATGGAACCCTCCATCCGCGTCAATAAAATTCTATGATTTGCTGAACCCTGGGAGTCACAGCTTGCCAATCCAGAAAGCGTCAGCAGACACCGGCAGCATGATCTGGACATGTTGTCTTTTTCAGCGATCAGGATTTCCAGGATCAGGAGAGATATGGAAACTCTGAACAACGAATTCACCGGCCCGGCCGAAGTGGCACAGAGCCACAGAAAAGGGTAGTGATATTGAAGTGCCCACGGATTGCCGGGTC
>JALOOX010000005.1 GCA_025454175.1 Syntrophobacteraceae bacterium
AAATCTATAGAAAAAACAGACTTTATTACGTACAGCTTGCCATTCTCTTGAAACCGGCAAAGCCCAACATATGAACCGGATCCCTTGAGCGAGGCATCATCATCAATGGATCAAGCTGCAGTCCCATCTCGCGACGAGGATCTATGAAAATGCCGCCTGTTGTACGCTACGAGGACCTTCGCTCCACCCAGGCGACTGAGAGCTCTTAACTCTTTTGAGAACAGGGCATGGCCGCAAGATCAGAATTCTGAGGGGAAGAGAGGCTCAATCAGATGGCTGCGTATTGGAATCGCCTCGACCGAAACGCGTTTGATGTTCTTCAGCATCCGGTAAGCATCTTCATACTCTTTGAGGTACCGACCAGCTTTCGAGCTCTCGGGCATCCTCCTTCCACTTCTCAAGGTCTAGTGTGTCCCTCGCGATCTGACCGCAACAGATGCCCGTTCCAAACACTCTTTGACAATCAAACAGCCAGAAGCTAGTATTAATGGTCACAGCCGTTGGGGGTGCCTGTAAAACAGGCTGAGAAAAGACCCTATGCACCTGATCTGGGTAGTTCCAGCGGAGGGAAATGGCTGAAAAGGCGCTTCGTTTTTTCAGACCGCTTCCTCTTGGATTCGGTCTTTTTTTGTTTTGGAATTAGGCACTTAGGCGAATGTTAAAATAGTCCGACAAGGACTGGACAACACCAGCGTAGGGAAACGGTCGGCGCGCGAGATTCAGCGCATCCGAGTTGTTTTGACGCTTCCCCTGTGCGGGAAGCTTTTTTTTTGAGGAGAACGGGAGCGCATTCTTTTCCGCCGAAATCTCCTCATCGAGGACATGGGAGAGGCCGGCCAGCTGGCGCTTCTCGGGAGCAGGGTTCTCCTGGTCGGTCTGGGCGGTCTGGGCAGTCCGGCCCTCCTGTACCTGACGGCGGCCGGAGTCGGATCGATCGGGATCATGGACATGGATCGGGTGGAGCTCTCCAATTTGCAGAGGCAGGTTCTTTACGGCGAAGGGGATCTCGGAAGCGATAAGACTTCCCGTGCTCGGGCCAGGGCCATGCAGATCCGCTCAGATGCGGAAGTGCAGGTTCACCAGGGCCGAATCTCCGAGGCCAACGCCCGGCAGATCATCGCCGGATATGATTTTGTCATTGAAGCCACGGACAACCGGGAATCGAAGTTCGTGGTGAACGATGCCTGCGTGGCACTGAATATCGCCTTCTCCCACGCCGGTGTGAGCGAACTGCAGGGGCAGACCATGACGGTCCTTCCCGGGAGAGGCCCCTGCGTGCGCTGCGTTTTTGGCGATGTTCCCGACCTTGAAGCCGGGCGTGAAGGGGAGGAGCGGGGGATTCTGGGTCCCGTCGCCGGGGTTGTGGGTGCGATCCAGGCCCTCGAGGCCATCAAATACCTGGTGGGCTTCGGGGAGCTGCTCGTCGGACGTCTCCTGACCTGGGATGCCGGGAGGATGGAATTCAGGCGTGTGCCGCTCCCCGCCGAGCCCAGTTGCGGAGTGTGCGGGAAATTGCTCGACGGAGCGGAATACGAGAAACGTGGCTTCAGAAACCAGTAACCAGAAACCAGGAACTAGGAACCAGGAACCAGAAACCCCTTTCAAGGGACAACATCCAATGCTCGACACACCTTTGGTCATTGCGGGCAGGTCTTTTCGGACCCGTCTTCTTCTGGGCACCGGGAAATTCGCGTCATCGAGCGTCATGCGGGAGGCCATCGAGGCTTCGGGTGCCGAGATCGTGACGGTTGCCCTGCGGAGGGTCGAGCTCGAGAATCCCGAGGACACGATCTTGAGTGTCATCGACACGCAGCGGTTTCTGCTGCTGCCCAACACTTCGGGGGCGAGGGATGCCGGAGAGGCGGTCAGGCTGGCGCGGCTGGCCAGGGCGGCCGGCTGCGAGCCCTGGGTCAAGCTCGAGGTGACGCCCGATCCCCACTACCTGCTGCCCGATCCCGTCGAGACCCTCAAGGCGGCGGAGATCCTGGTGAAAGAGGGTTTCGTCGTGCTTCCGTACATCCACGCCGATCCCGTTCTGGCCAGGCGGCTGGAGGATGTTGGCGTGGCCACGGTGATGCCCCTCGGGAGTCCCATCGGCTCCAACCGGGGCATCAGGACCCGGGATTCCATAGAGATCATCATCGAGAAGGCCGGAATTCCCGTGGTGGTGGACGCGGGGCTTGGGGCCCCGTCCCACGCCGCCGAAGCCCTCGAGATGGGGGCCGATGCCGTCCTGGTCAATACGGCCATCGCCGTGGCTCGTGACCCCGTGGCCATGGCCCGTGCGTTCAAGAAGGGGGTCGAGGCCGGGCGCGAGGCTTACCTGGCGGGTCTTGGAGCTTCGAGGAAGACGGCCGAAGCGTCGAGCCCCCTAACCGGTTTTTTGAGAACATGAGCCATGAGCTTCCATGAAATTCTGAAGTCTTATCGATGGGATGATGTCGGCCGGGACATCCTGGCCCGCGACGCCGACGATGTGCGCCGATCACTGGCGGCCCGCAATCCCGCTCCCCAGGACCTGCTTCCTCTGCTGTCGCCGGCGGCCGAGCCCTTCCTGGAGGAGATGGCTCAGCGGGCCCATCGACTGACGGAGCAGCGCTTCGGGCGTGTCATCAACCTGTTCGCTCCCGTCTATGTCTCCAACGAGTGCATCAATTCGTGCGTGTATTGTGGATTCAACCGGGTGAACCCCGTGAGCCGCCTCACGCTGACTCCCCGGCAGGTGGCTGTCGAAGGGCGGCATCTTCACGATGCGGGTTTTCGACATGTGCTCCTGGTCTCTGGAGAGAACCCCCACGTGGTCACGCTGGAATACCTGACCTGGGTGGTGGACCTGCTGCGCCCCCTGTTTTCTTCCATTTCCATCGAGATCTATCCGCTCGAGGCGGAGGAATACGAGGAGCTCATCGACCACGGCGTCGACGGACTGGTGATTTACCAGGAGACCTACGACGAAGCCCGATACCCGGAATTCCACCCCGGGGGGCGGAAAAAGGACTTCCACTGGCGCCTCGAGACCCCCGAGCGGGGAGGGAAGGCGGGGTTTCGGAGGCTTGGGATCGGGGCGCTGCTGGGACTCGGAGACTGGCGGGTGGAGGGCTTTTTCCTGGGTCTCCATGCGCGCTATCTCCTGAAAAATTTCTGGAAGTCCCAGGTAACGATCTCATTTCCTCGACTGAAGCCCGCGGTGGGCGGGTTTGCGCCGCCTCACCCCGTGGGCGATGCCCAGCTCGTGCAGCTCCTCGTGGCCCTCCGGCTCTTTCTTCCCGATGTGGGATTCACGCTCTCGACGCGGGAGCCTCCCCATTTGCGGGACCACCTGATTCCCCTGGGTGTGACTTCCATGAGCGCCGGCTCGAGCACCGAGCCCGGAGGGTACACGCACACCCGCGAGGCTGGGGCTCAGTTTGAGGTTGCCGACGAGCGATCGCCGGCGGAGATCGCCGAGCTCATCCGGCGAAAAGGGTACGAACCGGTGTGGAAGGACTGGGATCCCGCGTTTCTCGAACGGGAAGCGGTGAACCGTTGAGAGTCTTGTGCACTGCGTTGGCAAGGACATGCTTACGGTGTGGATGGCCTTGGCGACGTTGAAGGACAGGGTGAGAGATCGATGCGCATCGCGGTGAACGGGAAAGAGATGCAGTTTGAAGGTCCGTTGAGCGTCACCGGGCTCCTGGAATCCCTCGGGGTGAACCCCAGGGCCGTTGTGGTGGAGCGGAACCTGACCATCCTGGACCGGGACCGTTTCAGCGGGGAAGCCGTCCAGGATGGGGATTCCATCGAGATCATTCGGTTTGTGGGGGGTGGCTGAGCCGGGTCGGACACGGCCCGATGCCGTTGGGTGTCCATAACTTCTGGAGAGCGGATCGAGGTGAGCCCATGAATCGACTGATTCGAAAAACGATGTTCGATGCCGTGGACCTCTACCCGGTGACCTGTGAGAAGCTCTCGGCGGGGCGTTCGAACTTCGATGTGCTGGAGGGTGTGGTCCGCGGCGGGGCGAGGATCATCCAGCTGAGGGAAAAGGAGGCCACGAGCCGCGAGCTTTATGATATGGCGGTCCGCTTCCGCGAGATCACCTCACAGGCGGGCGTCCTCCTCATCATCAACGACCGGCTGGACATCGCCCTGGCCGTCGATGCCGACGGTGTCCATCTGGGGCAGGAGGATCTTCCCCTCGATGTCGCACGGAAGCTCGGACCGGAGCTGATCATCGGCGCCTCGACCCATTCGCTGGAGGAGGCCCTGCGTGCACGGGACTCGGGGGCGGATTACGTGAACATCGGCCCCATATTTCCGACGAGCACCAAGGCCGGGGTCAGGGACTTCCTCGGGCCTGAAGCCATTTCCGCCATCAGCCCCCATCTCGGAATTCCCTTCACCGTCATGGGCGGCATCCATGCGCAAAACCTCGATAAAGTCCTGCATCATGGGGCTCGAAAGGTCGCCATGGTCACCGAGATCACCCAGGCTCCCGACATTGCCCAAAGGGTCCGCACCCTGCGAAGCCGAATCCTGGAACAGCAGGCCTGAACCTTCTCCACCTTAAACCGTCTGATCGAAGTGCCGACGGAAGAGCTCTGCCAGGACCTCGGGACGACGGACGATGATCTCGTTTCGGAGGAGCTTCTGGAAGTAGTAGTCGTCCGTGCGGTGGTGAGGCATGAGGTTCTGGCGGTTGACGAACCGCAGCATGCAACGGAATTCGGGGGTGCTCCCGCCGAGCGGGCCGCTGAAGCAGGAGAAATTGAAGGTGGAGCAGCCCATTTCGTGGCAGCCCCGCAGGAGGCCCGACAGCCCTTCGGCCATGGCCCGCAGGTCGTCCTCCGTCCATTGCAGGAAATGCTCCCGACGGGTCCAGATGGCGTTCACCTCGTGGACGCCGACGGGCGAAAACGCCGTGATCCAGCGGCTGTCCCCCATGGCCGCGATGTTGCGCAGCCCTTCCGTCCATTCCGCATCCACGAGATCGAGCCAATAATTGCTTCCATTCCTCACGGCGTAGTCCCGGCTGGCTTCGAGCAGCAGTCGGTGATGCGTTCCGGGCTGCGGTGAGCCGAGGACCTGCAGGTGCGGGTGTACGACGCTGGCGCCCGCCGGCGGAAGGTAGTTTGCGTTGATGGTGTAAAAGGCCATTTCGGGGTTGGCCGCATGGCAGCGGACGATGAAGTCCAAGGATGCGACGAGGGCGTCGTAGAGCAGGGACGGCGGGAAATCCTTAAGCTCTCGGTAATGGAGGTCACCCACCATGACGACGGCGTGGTGAGCCGCCAGAGGAAAGAGATTCGGAAAGAGCACCGCCTCTCCGCGTACGAGGCGCCCTTCGGGAATGAGCTCCGAGGGGTAACGCGGCGTCGTTTCCTTCCAGCGGCCGTCACACAGAAAACAGGTCTTGAGGGTTTCCTCCGCCCGTTCCGCGGCGTAAGCCCGATCGGTTTCCGGAAAAAGAATGGAGACCTTGTCTTCCAGGGCGCTGTTGAAGATGCTCTGGTGGCCCGTCAGAGGGTCCACGCGCACTTCAATGTCCTGGGCAGTCAACTGCCCTCCGTGGAGTGGATTGTGAAACGTCGCCTGCTGATGCCACTGAGTGAACGCGATCTTCCGCATGAATCTGGACTCCTCTCCTATTTATAGTCCCTGTGGCAGTTGACCATTCGGGTCTGCAGGTCCTGGATCTCATGGATGACCGCCTCGCGGTGGCCATCCCGGGCAGACCGGATGAGGTTTTCCATGTGTCCCAGGTATTCGCGGGCCGCTCGATCCCATTCCGGTTCGGCATGGGCCGTGAACGCCCGGGAGAGTCTTTCGAATTCGTCGAGCAGTGGGCTGTCGGGCATGGCGTCCTCGTTGACAGCCTGCTTGAGAGCGCGAAACGTCCGGGCCAGCTCCTTCTTGACCTGTTTGAAGCTGGATGGAAGCAGGCCCTCTTGACGTGGATCGACTGCCGGTTCACGGCCTTCAGGCGCAGGCAGGCGCCACTCGAGCTTGCATGTGGCTCCGTGCTTCTTCACCTTCAGGCTCAGCCGCGCTTCAAGGTCTTCGGGCACCTTTATCGATTGGGGGCCGAAGGGAAAACCTCCTTTGCGCACCTGCTCCGCCATGTCCTGGAGGCAGTCGGCCAGTTGCGCTCTCCCATGAAGCCATTGGATCTTCTTGCCCATGTTTCCTCCAACCTCAGTCTCGGAAAGTCATCACATTTCTTCAGGTGAGCCCCGTTGGCGTCACTCCGGAGCGGACTGGTGCTCCGGGGCCGACGCATCAACCATTATAATGCCTTCGGTCGGCGAAGCACCCGAGGGCAGCAGGAGGCAGAAGAACAAGCTCAGAAGGGATGCGGCCAAGGTGCACCAGAAGACCATCTCTACCCCTTGGCCCACGGCCTCCCGCAGGGCGCCGAGCACGGTTGGGGAAACGCTCTGCTGGAAGCGCGGGTCCAGGAGGCTCTCCATGTTCCGGCTGAGCCGCATCCCCAGGTCCGCGGGGAGCTCCAGGGGCTCGGAAGACCGGCCGAGATCTCCCAGTGCACGACCCAGCTGAAGACTCACCAGACTCCCGCATACCCCGATCCCGATGGTTCCGCCCAATGTTCGCGCAAACTGCTGCGCTGATGTGGAAACTCCCAGGTTCGATTCGTCGAGGCTGTTCTGAACCGCCAGCAGGGTGGCGATGGAGACGAATCCCATGCCCGTTCCCGCCAGTGCCAGTGCCGCCGAGCACTCGGCCAGGGATGTGGAGCTTGAAAACAGGAGCATCCAGGCAGAGGCCGCCGCAAGCATGAGGGAGCCCAGGATGGCCAGGAGTTTTTCACGCCGTCGATTGACCAGGCGACCGCAGAGGAAGGCCCCCACCGACCAGGCGAGGCTCAGGGAGACCAGGGTGATGCCGAGCTCGGCGGGCGTCCGCCCCAGTGCACCCTGAATGTACAGGGGGGCGTAGGCCGAAAGGGAGAATATGGCCACGCTGCTGAAGAAGGCCGAGCCGTTGGCCATGCTGAACCCGCGTATGCCGAAGAACTGCAAATCCAGGAGAGGCTCCCTGGCCCGCCGTTCGGCGTAGAGGAACCCCGAGCCCGCCGCGGCCGTCACCAGGAAAAGGCCCGCCATCTCGATGGAAAGCCAGGAGTACTCTCTGCCGCCCAGCATGCAGGCCACCAGGAGAGCAATAACCGACGTCGAGAGGGTGGCCGCCCCGAGAAAATCGATGGGCGCCTCCGTCTTCTTTTTGCGTGTATCCCGCAGGAACACGAGGATGCCGAGGAGCGCGAGTCCACCCAGCGGCAGGTTGATGTAAAAGATCCATCGCCAGGAAAGCCAGGTGATGAGAAACCCGCCCAGAGCCGGCCCGAGGATGCTGGCCAGACCCCAGACGAAACTGATGAGCCCCATCATCTTGCCCCGCTCGTCGGGCGCGGAATGATCGGAGACGACAATGTAAGCCAGGGCGAAGGTGCCTCCGGCCCCAATCCCCTGAAACGCCCGAAAGGCGATGAAATGGGTCATGTTTCCAACGACGCCGGCAAGCACCGAGCTGATGATGAAGACCGAAATGGCGACGATGTAGAGCGCTCTGCTGCTGAAGAGGTCGCACAGTTTGCCGAATATGGGCAGGGAAACAGCCCGCGTGAGGAGATAGGACGAAAAAGCCCAGCTGTAGAGGTGAAGCCCGCCGACGTCAGCCACGATGGTGGGCATGGCCGCCCCCACCACGAGGGCATCCAGCGCTCCGAGGAAGAGGGCGAGCATCACGGCGGCAAAAAGAAAGAATCGGCCGGTTCTGCTGAGGTCTGTCAAGCGTTCCCCCGTGGGGCTTCAGCGTTCGAAAGTCCATTATCGAGAGCAACCGGGGGCGGCTTCGCCCCACGACGAGGCAGACGCCTGTCCCGGCCCCGACCTCAAGCCTGATGCCGCCTGGGAGAGTCTACACCGCATGCTCCCCTCCAGTCGTGTGAAAGGGTTCATGCCACGTTGGTCGACACCCTGCAAGCATCATTTTAAATCTTCTTCCCTGTATGTTAAGGTGAATTCAACAGTGTCCGCCGAGGCAGCGCGCGCGGCCCGTTTCCTGGCAGCGGCCGGCGGTTTCGGAATCCCCCAGGCTACACAAGCGGCCTCCTTGTTCACCGCCCGCGGTCCTGTTGTCGTTCGGATGCCGTGCCCCCGAGAACCGCCGCCGTCCTGATGTCCAACACAAAGGAAGAGGGTATCCACAATGAGTCCCCAAATGGATCGTCGAGCTTTTCGCGACCTGAGCTATGGTCTTTACCTCGTCACTTCCATGGATGGAGACCGCCTGAATGGCCAGGTGGTGAACACCGTGATCCAGGTCACCTCGGACCCGGCACGCGTCGCGGTCATCATCAACAAGAAGAACCTCACCCATGATTTCATCTCCAGGAGCCGGGTCTTCGGGGTCACGGTGCTGGAGCAATCCGCTCCCATGGCCTTTTTCGGGCCCTTCGGGTTCCGCTCCGGCAGGGATGTCGAAAAGCTGTCCAGGGTGGAGTACAAACTGGGAACAACGGGATGTCCCCTGGTGACCGGGCATGCCTTGTCGGTCCTGGAAGCCCGGGTGCTCGACCAGATCGACCTGGGGACACACACCATCTTCATTGGCGATGTGGTGAGCTCGGAGGTCCTGAAATCGGGACGACCCCTCACTTATCAGTACTACCATGAGGAGCTCAAGGGGAAATCGCCTCCGTCAGCGCCCACCTTCGAGCCTCCGGCGCAAGAGCAGCCAAAGGCATGAGGAGGCTCTGGAGGGATGCAAATCGAAGCTTTTTTCCAGTCGCTTCTGAACCTTTGCCCACCGTGGAAGGTGGAGACGGTCATCGTCGATGCGGGGTTGGGCCCCGTCAATGTTCACGTGGCCTGGGAGCCATCGTCTCCGGTGCGTTGTCCGCAATGTGACCGCATCGGCAGCCTGCGGGGTTTTTCGGCGGCGAGGGTGTGGAAGCACCTGGATGCCTGCGGCAGGGAAACCCTTGTGAGCGCCGGCCTGCCCGTGGTGGATTGCAGGGACCACGGATGCCGGGAGGTCCCTCCACCCTGGGCTGCACCCGGTTCGGAAATGACACTGGAGCTGGAGCGGAGGGTTGCCGTCATGGCCGAGGAAATGGGCGATCCGAGAAAGGTCGCCCGTCTTCTCGGCATCGACGCGGTTTCGGTCCGCCGGGCCCTGCGGAGGACCAGGGGAAAAGATGCGGGGCGAGACTTCGCCACGGGCAGCGGGCTCGGGGCCCCTGCACCGGAAGTCTCGTCGCCTGCGCCAAGGCAGCTGTCGCTCTTCGACCAGGGTGACATGTCCTTCGTCAATGCGGGCATCGCGTTTCTGAAGAATCTCGAATTCGACCAGTCCCTGGATGCCTTCAGCCGCCACAGGAGTGTCTTCCCCAGAGGCTACGATGTCACGCCGCTCATGACCGTTGCCCGGTTCCTGCTCGACGGGCTCCAGGTCGTCCCCGCCGAGGCTTCCCGGTATGCGGAGCACCTCTTCGGCCTCTGGAAGGCTTGCGAGAAGCGTGTGGCTGAAGGAGACCTTCCAAGACTCCATGGCCAGTCCGAGCTGAAAGAGGCTTTCCTCGGTCGCATCATGGGGGAGGTAGAGGAGGCAGGCCTTCAAGAGGCCGTCTATCTGCCGGGTGGTCTGCCCCTGGCGAGGATTCTTCTCGAGGCCGGCCAGGTCGACCAGGCCGTGTCGAACCTTCAGGCGGCCATCGTCGCGCATCCCCAGGACGCCATCCTTCACACCTGCCTCGGAGATGCCTGGTGGCACCGGGGCGAAGTGCGCGTCGCACGGCGGTGCTATTTCGAAGCCGGCATTGTCGATTCGGTCGGGATCGAGTGGGGCGGCGTCGCCGACGCGGACCTGAGCGACCTGGAAGCGGACCTGCTCCTGGAATACGGAGGGGACGCCAGGATCGCACGGGCCTGGCTCCCCAGCCACGCCCGCATCGAAGGACTCTTCGAGCGCAGGGTGGCTCGACTCCACAATGGTTTGCAGGAACTGGTCAAGGACTATTCGAGCGTCGAAAATTCGGTGGCCCGGAGCGCCGACCCTGTGGCCCGGGCTCGCCTTTTTCTGCTGGGACTCGTTCTATGCGAGAATTCCGAGGACCTGAGATTCGTCGGAAGGATCGACCCCATTCAGATTCGTCGCGCCATGAAGCTGGCCAATGCGGACCTGTTTGACGATTTCCTCCAAAGGATTGTCCGGGAAGGAGGATGAAGGCCGGAGAAGCTCAGGACATCCATAAGCGTGGAGCCATGATGACCATGCAGAACTGTTCGTCGAAGGGCAGGTTTGCCGAACCCTTCTCATCCCCGCTGAGGATCACCCTGATCTACGTTCTTGTGGGGTCACTCTGGATTCTGCTCTCGGACGAAATCCTGGGGCTCCTGGTCCACGATCCGGCAGTGATGACGCGAGTGGCCATGTTCAAGGGCTGGGGCTATGTCGCCGCGACGGGCTGGATGCTCCATGTGCTCATCAGCCGCGTGGTGTCGCGGGCGGAGCACTCCGAGGCGGGGGCCCGGTTGAGCGAAGTCCGGTACCGTGAGCTGGTGGAAAACGCCAACAGCATCATTCTCCGAATGGATGTCACCGGGCGCATCAGCTACATCAATCGGTTTGCCGAGGAATTTTTTGGATATGGCGCCGAGGAGATCCTGGGGCGGAATGTGGTGGGGACCATCGTGCCCGAGGTGGACCGTGCGGGGCGGAACCTGCGGGAGATGATCGAGGACATCGGCCGCAATCCCGAGCGGTACGTGAACAACGTCAACGAAAACAGGCGCAGGGACGGGGAGAGCGTCTGGATCCTGTGGACCAATAAGCCCATACGGGACGACCGCGGTCAGGTCGTTGAGATCCTCTGTATCGGCAGCGACATGACCGTGCGGAAGCAATCGGAGGAAATGCTCGAGCGCTATGAGCTTCTGGCGGCCCACAGCCGGGACATCATCCTGTTCATGCGCCGGGAGGACGGCCGAATCCTCGAAGCCAACCGTGCGGCGGAGAAGGCTTACGGGTACAGCCGGGAGCAACTGCTGGGTCTCGGCATTCACGACCTGCGGGCTCCGGAAACGCGTGGGACCATCCCCGAGCAGATGGCGCGGGCGGACGAAGAGGGCGGCCTGTTCGAAACGGATCACCGTCGCTCCGACGGCAGCACCTTCCCGGTGGAGGTGAGCTCGAGGGGGGAGACCATCGGGGGGGTTCGCACACTCATCAGCGTGGTGCGGGACATCACCGAGCGCCGGCAGGCCGAAGCGGACCTGCGGGCCCACGAGGAGCGGCTGCGGCTGGCCCTGGAGGCCACGCATCAGGGGTGGTTCGACCTGCGGGTCGGGACGGGTGAAGTGATCGTCAGCCCGGAGTACTTCCGCATCATCGGGTATGAGCCCCAGGAATTCACCGCCACCGTGGACGGATGGATTGCCGCGATACATCCCGACGACCGGGATGCCGTGGTGAGGGCCTACCGTGACTGCCTGGAGTCGGGGGAAACCGGGAGCATGGAGTACCGTCGCCAGACCAAGACGGGTGGCTGGAAATGGATCCGCTCCATCGGAAGGGTCGTTGAATACGATTCCGCGAAGAGACCCCTGAGAATGATCGGCACCCACACCGACATCTCCGAGCGCAAGAAGGTGGAGGAGGCTCTGCAGGAGAGCCAGGAGAGGTTCAGGGAGTTGGCCGAGCTGCTGCCCGAGAGCATCTTCGAAATGGATCCGGATGGGAATCTTGCGTTTGTGAATCAAAAGGCCTTCGACCTCTTCGGCTATTCCAGGGACGATTTCGAGGCGGGCTTGAACTGCATGGACATGCTCTCCCCCGAGGAGCGCCAGAGGGCGGGGGAGAATATCGGGAGAATCATGCGGGGAGAGAAGATCGGCCACACCGAGTACAGGATGCTGAAAAAGGACGGAACTGCCTTTCTCGCGGCTTTGCGGTCGAGTCCCATATATCGAAACGGCAGGCCGGTGGGCCTGAGGGGTGTAGTTATCGACATGACGGAATCCAGGATGCTCGAGGCCCAGCTGCGGCAGGCGGCCAAGATGGAGGCCGTCGGCACGCTGGCAGGAGGAATCGCTCATGATTTCAATAATCTGCTCCAGGCCATCCATGGGTTCGCCGAGCTTCTGATCCTGAAAAGGGGCGAGCACGGGGCCGGAGATCGGGAGCTCAAGGAAATCTGCACCGCGGCCCGGAGGGGAGGCGAGCTCACCCGCCAGCTGCTCGCATTCAGCCGCAAGATGGAGTCCCATCTGGAGCCGGTGGAGCTCAACCGGGTCCTCGGGGATGTGCGAAGACTGCTGGAGCGGACCATCCCCAAAATGATCAGCATCGAGCTGCAACTGGCCGAGGACCTTCCCAGGGTGCATGCGGACGCCTCGCAGATGGAGCAGATCCTGATGAATCTGACGCTCAACGCGAGAGATGCCATGCCTGAGGGCGGCAGACTGTCCATCGAGACGAAGTCTTTCCTGCTGGATGCGACGACGTGGCGCGGCGGGCCGGACCTGCCGCCCGGCCGCTATGTGCGGCTCACCGTCTCGGACACGGGGCAGGGAATGGACGGGGCCACCCTGGAGCACATCTTCGACCCGTTCTTCACCACCAAGGAGGTGGGCAAGGGCACCGGTCTCGGCCTGGCCATGGTCTACGGCATCGTCCAGAACCATCACGGGCACGTCCTGTGCCGGAGCGAGCCGGGCCGGGGAACATCCTTTGAAATCTATCTGCCCGCCATCGAAAGCGAAGCGTGATAGCGCAGGGACGCGAAGGATGATACTCTCGATGTGGGGGGTGAAGCTTCCCGGACAAACGGGGCAAAGCCGCGGAGGACGGTCATGGACAGGTTGCGAGTCGGGGTCAGGGACCCGGTTCTGGTCCTTCCCGGGGCGGGGGACAAGCTGAGCCATCTGAAAGCGGGGGACGTGGTCCGCGGCCGGGTGGTGAAAGTGCTGGCCTCGGGCGAGATGAGCCTCCGCATCGGAGGGGCATTGGTGCAGGCCAGGTCCGCCGGCCCTGTTCCCGTGGGTGCGGGCATCCTGTTTCGGGTTCTGGGGCAGGAGGGAGCGCAGGCCGGCGCAGGGCTTCGGCTGCAGGTCCTTCAGATGGTGGACGGTCCCGAAGCTGGCTCGCCGGGTCGAAGCGGGGCGCGGGAACCCGGCGCGATACCCTTGTCCAGCCCCGCGGGCGATCCTGCGACGGAAACGATTCGGAGCCTGGCCCGGGAACTGGCGGCTCAGGCGCCGCTGAAAAGCGGTCAGGGTGAGGACCTTGCCGCAACCCTCCGACAGCTCCTCAAGGCCCTGCCTGACGATCCGGCATCGCTCCCGCCGGAGCTTCGGCATCATCTGCTCGGCCTTCTGCGGTCCAGGCTCAGGGAGACGGAGCAGAGCATCCAGCGGCGCGCCGCTCGACTTTTGGGCGATTCGGCCGTCCAGGAGCTGCCTGAGCTCCCGGAGCTTTCGGAGCTTCCCGAGTCCGCCCATCCGCCGCGCGCAAGGCCTCCCCTTTTTGCCGAGGCCGAGAAGATCCTGCAGATTCCATTGAAGGCCCTGCTTCAGGATACGGGCGTGGGCCTCGAGTCCAAGCTGAAAGCCCTTGCCCGGGCACTCCTTGCCGAAGACGGATCGAGCCCGGAGGGCGAATGGACCCCCGGTTCTCAAGGGAGCCCACCTGCCGGGCACACCCTCCTGGGGAACGATCTCAAGGCAAGGCTCCTGCAACTGCGTCAGTGGCTCCAGGATCACGAAGCCGCAGCCCCGGACTCCCCGGCAGACGCCGGAGCTGCCGCCGGGAGGGCTTCGGGTGAGGCGACCGACCGGTTGGAGAGGCTTCTTCCCGCGGTGGAAGGGCTGCTCCGGGATATCGAGACCTTCCAGCTCCTCTCGAAGCTCACCAGCTCCTTCTGCACTTTCCTGCCCCTGCTCTGGAAGGGCCTCAGGGAGGGTGACATCGCCTTCAAGCGAGGCCGGGCCGGAGGAGGGGACCCAATCCACTATTGCGTTCTGAACCTGGATTTCGAGAGCCTGGGGAAGGTGACCATTGTGGCCATGATGCAGGGTGGGGATTTCTTCCTGTCCTTCAAGTCGGACCGGCAGGGGCTGCAATCGGCCCTGAGCGGCAGCGCTCATGAGCTTGAGGAGATGTTTCTCCAGGAGGGGCTGCGTCTCGGGGGGATCAGCTTCGTTGCGGCTGATGACCCCCGTTTGACCCCGTTTGAAAGACTCGATGCCTTCGAGAGTGTCCTGAACCTCAAGATTTGAATCCCTGGAGAAGCCCGTGACAGAAAAGATGAGAAAGGCCGCGGTCCTGAAGTACAAGCACCAGATCGATCGGGCTCCGAAGCTCATCGCCAAGGGCAAGGGGGCCGTCGCCGACCGTATCCTGGAGCTGGCCCGCAAGCACCGCATCCCCATCGAGAGGGATCCGGCTCTCGTCGAGGTCCTGAGCCAGCTCGACATCGACCAGGAGATCCCACCCGATCTCTATCGGGCCGTTGCGCAAGTGCTGGCCTACGTCTATCGTGTGACCCGGAAGCTGGAAGGTGCGGGATGATCCAGGGGGTGAAGCATGAGCCCTGACCGCGGGACGCTTCAAGATGGCGAATTGCCGACGCTGGCCGCCGGACGCTTTTCTCCCGGGCACCGCATCGTTGAGGTGAGACCGCTGGGGAACGGTCACATCAACGACACTTACCTGGTGGTCAGGGAATCCGAGGAGGAGCCCCGCTTCGTTCTGCAGCGCATCAACGGGCGGGTCTTCCGCGACCCGGCGAGCGTCGTCATGAACATGCGGAAGGTGACGGATCACGGGCGCAGTCGGCTGAAACAGCTCACGGCGGCTGCGCCGGGTCTGCGATTCGAGCTTCCCCGGATGCTGACGGCGGAAGACGGCCGGGATCACTGGGTCGACACTGATGGAGGAACTTGGCGGGCCATCAGCTTCATCGAGAATTCACGATCCTTCGATGCCGTCCAGGGCCCGGATCACGCCAGGGAAATCGGGAGGGCATTGGGGCTCTTCCACACGGCCATGAGCGATCTTCCCGCCGATTCGCTGCTGGACACTCTGCCGGGATTCCACATCACTCCGAGGGTTCTGAGCCACTACGACGAGGTGCTCTCGAAGGCTCCGCCCCCCGATCTTCCGGAGGTGGCCCACTGCTGTCGATTCGTGGGCCGTCGGAGGAAATGGGCCGGCGTGCTCGAGGATGCCAGGGCCCGGGGCAGGCTGCTGCCCCGCACCATCCATGGCGATCCCAAGGTGAGCAACGTCATGATCGATGAATCGACCTGGCGCGCGGCCGGCCTCGTGGATCTCGACACGGTGAAGCCCGGGCTGGTGCACTATGACATCGGCGACTGCCTGCGCTCGAGCTGCAACCCCCTGGGGGGTGAGGCGCGGGACTGGGAGGCTGTCCGATTCGAGCCGGACCTCTGCCGTGCCGCTCTCGAGGGCTATTTCGAATGGGCTGGGCGCTTTCTCACGCCGGACGACATCGATCATCTTTACGATGCCATCCGGCTCATTGCCTTCGAGCTCGGTGCTCGATTCCTGACCGACTACCTCGAGGGCAACGTCTACTTCAAGGTGGCCCACCCCCGGCACAACCTGGCCAGGGCCTTCGTCCAGTTCAGGCTCACCGAAAGCATCGAGCTCCAGGAGGCGGCCATTCGGAAGATCATCGGTGAGCTGGTCTCATCCAGCCTCGCCCGAGGGAGGTCGCGGGAAGGTTTCCATCCGCGGCTTTAAGGTCTCGCCGAGCCAGGCGATGGTCTCGCCGAGGTGAAGCATGTTGCGCAACCCCTCGTCATCCTTGAGCACGTCCCCCCTGTCCATGCCGTATCCCATGTTCCAGTAGATGGATCCGGGCACGATCATCCCCGACATGAGGAACATGTGGTTGATGGTGTCGAACACATGGGTGGCTCCACCCCGCCGCACCGCCACCACCGCTGCTCCGATCTTCCCGAGAAAAGCCCGGTCATTGGCCAGGGAAACGAGCCCGGAGCGGTCGATGAGGGCCTTGAGCTCGGCAGTCACGTCGGTGAAATAGGTGGGGGAGCCGAAGATCATGGCATCGGCCTCCAGGAGCTTTTCCATGCAGTCGTTGAAGACGTCGTCCTTGACGGAGCAACGACGGTCCTTGTTCTCGAAGCATTTGTAGCAGGCGATGCATCCGCGGATGTTGCGGGCTCCCACCTGAATGAGCTCCGTCTGCCATCCGGCCGCTTCCAGGGGCTCCAGCACTTTCCGCAGAAGAATCTCCGTGTTCCCTCCCTTTCGGGGACTTCCATTGATGGCGACAGCCTTCATCCTTCCCTCCACGAATTCCATCAGGTGCGTCTCTGAAAAACCATGGGGCGAAGCCCAACCCCGTTGAACAAGGCCCATAATCCAACCAGAAACCAGAAACCAGAAACCGGTCCACCCGGCCTCATTTGCGCCAGAACTCGGGCACGAACAGCACGATGACGGTGTAGATCTCCAGCCGGCCGAGGAGCATGCAGAGCGAGAGCAGCAGCTTGGCGAGGTCCGGCAGGTGGGCGTAGTTGTCCACCGGCCCCACTTCCCCCAGGCCCGGGCCGACATTCCCGATGGTGGCCGCCACGGCGGAAAACGAGGTGACCACGTCCACGCCCATGCCGGCCAGGAGGAACGCGGACACGATGAAAAGCCCCAGGTACAGGATGAAGAACCCCCAGATGCTCCGGGCGATCTCCTCCGACACCAGGCGGCCTCCCAGCTTCAGATGCTTGACGGATCGGGGATGGATCAGGTGCATGAGCTCGACGTGAACGTGCTTGAGCAGCACCATGATGCGCATGCATTTCATGCCGCCACCCGTCGAGCCGGCACAGCCCCCGAGGAACATGCAGAAGAGCAGAATGGCCTGCGGCAGGGGTGGCCATTTCTCGTAGTCGGCCGTGGCGTATCCCGTGGTCGTGATGATGGAGACCACCTGAAAGGCCGAGTATCGGAGCGAGTCCACCAGGCTGTCATAAACGCTGCCGTAGTTGCTTCCCGTTGAGATGAGGATGAATATCATGACAACATAGACGAAGAACCGGAGCTCCGGGTCACGCCACAAAGCAGAGGGCTTCCCCGTCAGGGCCAGGTAGTGGAGGGCGAAGTTCATGCCGGATATCAGCATGAAGACGGTGATCACGACATCGATGTAAGCGCTGCCGTAGTGCCCCACCGAGGCGTTCTTCGTTGAAAATCCTCCGGTGGCCATGGTGCCGAAAGTGTGACAGAGGGAATCGAAGAGGTCCATGCCTCCCAGCATCAGGAGGATGGTTTCGATCACCGAGAAAATGAAATAGACCTTCCAGAGGATAATGGCCGTATCGCGGATTCGGGGCTTCAGCTTGTCCGCCACGGGACCGGGAACTTCCGCCCTGTAAAGCTGCATGCCGCCAACTCCCAGGAACGGCAGAATGGCCAGCGAGAAGACGATGATCCCCATGCCGCCCAGCCAGTGGGTGAGGCTTCGCCAAAGGAGGATTCCCTGGGGGACTTTTTCGACGTCTCTGAAGACTGAAGCCCCCGTGGTGGTGAAACCCGACACCGACTCGAACACCGAGTCCGCGAAGGAGTCGAAGACGCCCGCGAAATGGAATGGCAGCGCCCCCACGAGACAGGCCCCGATCCAGCCGAGGGCCACGATGGCCATGCCCTCCCGGTGAGTGACCACCTGGACTTTTTCGGAGCGAAACACGACAAAAAGCGCCATTCCCAGGCCGAGGCTCAGCAGCAGAGCCTTGAGGAGCGCCGAAACGCTGTCCTCCTGGCGGGCGAGGGCAAATGCGATGGGCAGGATCAGCGTGAGTCCCAGGCAGGAGATGAGGGCTCCGATGGAACGAAGCACATAGCGCCAGCGCATCTAAAAATACTCCAGCTTGACCATGAGCTCGCGCTCGACGCGGGGAATGGCCTTGCGCGTGGCCAGGATGATGACGCGATCCTGGGGTTGGATGACGGTATCGCCGCTTGGAATCAGGCTCTTGTCACCCCTGAGGGCGGCGATGACGAGGGCGCCGCTCGGGAATTTCATGTCCTTGAGCGGTCTCCCCACGATCCCTGAATGCTCTTGTGCCACAGCTTCGAGGACCTCCGCCTCCTCACCTTTCAGGGTGACGGCAGAGAGGACCTTGCCACGGCGAATGTGACGAAGAATCGTGTTGACGGCTGAGAGGCGAGGACTGACGATGTTTCCCAGTCCGATGGCCCTGGCTATGGGCATGTAGGCGATCTTGTTGATGCGCGTGATGGTCCTGCGGGCTCCCAGCTGGCGGGCCAGCAGCGAGGAGAGTATGTTGTTCTCCTCGTCCCCGGTGACGGAGATGACCACGTCCATGCCCTGGATGTTCTCTTCTTCCAGGAGCTCCTGGTCGGTCCCGTCCCCGTTCAGGATGATGGTGTGATCCAGCTTCTCGGCCAGGGCTTCGCACTTCTCGCGGTCCTTTTCGATGAGCCGCACGTGAAGGGAGCTCTTCTCCAGTCTCGTGGCCAGGCCGAGACCTATGTTCCCGCCGCCGATGATGAGGACATTCCGGATGGAAACGGGCCCGCTGCCGAAAACCTCAAGGACCTGGCTCATCTCGGGTTTTTCACAGACGCAGTAGATCAGGTCCCCGGATCGAACATGACTCTTTCCCGTCGGGATGATGAGCCGGTTCTGGCGGATGATGGCCGCCACGATGAAGCGCAGGTCGCCGGTCTTTTTCCTGAGCTCGATGAGGTCCTTGCCGACGGCCGGACAGTCTTCGTGGATCCGAATGCCGACCAGCTGAATTCGACCGTCCGCGAATTCGCTGATCTCCTCGGCGTTGGGAACTCTCATGAGCTTTTCGAGGATCTTGACGACCTCGAGGTCAGGGCTGATGATGTGCTCGATGTCGAGGAACCTCTCGATGAGCTCCGGGCGATAATGAGTGTAATCCGTATTGCGGATCCTCACCAGCTTGACCATTCCCGGGGCCATGGCATCGGCGAAAAGGGACGCCACCAGGTTCGTCTCGTCGCTGTCGGTCACGGCCAGAAACGTCTCAGCATCCCGAACCCCCGCTTCGTCCAGGATGCGGGGGTTGCTCCCGGAGCCCTGAACAGTCTTGACGTCAAGCAGCTCGGCGAAACGCTTCAGGACCTCGGGATTCCTGTCGATGACGACCACTTCCTTGCTCTCCGACGCCAGTCGGTGAGCAATGTGGAACCCGACCTCACCTCCTCCCACGATGACCACTTTCAAACAGCATCCTCCCCTGTACTGGGCCAGCCCCGAGGCTCGCGGCACTCAGACTCCCACCCGCGTCGGCATAGATTCTCGATATCCGGCGCCGGCATGGGCACTCCCAGAAGGAACCCCTGACCCACTTCGCAGCCGATCTCGTTCAAGTACCTGAATTGCCCGTCACTTTCGATGCCTTCGGCCAGAAGCCGCACCCCAAGACTGGCCGCCAGAGAGACAAAGGTCCGTATGAGCGTCCGGGAGCGCGTGGAGAAATCTCCGAGCTGCTCGATCTCCTTGATGAAAGACTGGTCAATTTTGAGACAGTCCACGGGAAGCCGCTGGAGGTAACTCAGCGAGGAGTAGCCGTTTCCAAAATCATCTATGGCCACCGAGACCCCCAGCCCGCGAACCTGCTCAAGCAGACCGGCCACCACGTCCATATCCTTCATGAGGACGCTTTCGGTGATTTCGATCTCGAGCCATCGAGGATCCAGACCAGTCTCGCCCAGGATGCCGGCGATCTCGTCCACGAACCCGGGATGGACCACCTGCAAGGCGGAGACATTGACGGCGATGCGGAATGGAGGATATCCCGCCTCCTGCCACGCCTTGTTCTGCTCGCAAGCCCTGCGCAGCACCCAGCTGCCGATGGGCATGATCAGGCCCGTCTCCTCGGCTATGGGGATGAACCGGGCCGGAGGGATTCTTCCCCGCTCCGGATGGTCCCAGCGAAGGAGGACCTCGACGCCGTCCACTCCCTTGCTCGCCAGGTTGAACTGCGGCTGGAAGAAGAGCTCGAACTCCTCGCGCTCCAGGGCCTTCCTGAGATCATTCTCGATCTCGAGTCGTTCGACGACCAGGGCATTCATCTCCTCCGAGTAGTAGCGAAACCGGTTTCCGCCCTCGTTCTTGGCGGAATACATGGCGATGTCCGCGCATTTGTGAAGGGTCGGAGCGTCCAGGCCGTGATCCGGGAAGACGCTTATGCCGAGGCTGGCCCCGATGTGAAGCCGACGGCCTTCGATGGTGAAGGGGGTCACCAGGGAGGTCAGGATCCGCTGGGCGGCCTTGGAGACATCGGCGAAATCGAGGACACGGTTGAGGATCACCATGAACTCGTCACCACCCATGCGGGCAAGGGTGTCGCTTTTGCGCGTGCAGCCCTGGAGCCGTTCGGCCACCTGGCGCAGCAGGATGTCTCCGGTCTGGTGGCCGAGCGAGTCGTTGATGTGCTTGAATCGATCCAGATCGATATAAATGAGGGCCGTTCTCTCCCGATGGCGGTTGCAGCGTGCCAGGGCGCCCTCGAGGCGATCCGAGGCCAGCAGGCGGTTGGGAAGTCCCGTCAGTACATCGTGGTGGGCCAGGTGAGCCAGCCGTTCCGTCAGGGTTCTTTGCTCGATGGCTATGGCCGCGAGCTTTCCGGTCATCTCCAGAAGCTGGCGGTCAGTCCCCTGGTGAGCGTGGGGCTCGTGGTGCAGCATCGAAATGGTCCCAAGGACCTGCCCCTTGCCGGAGAAGATGGGGATGGACAGGCAGGCGTGGAGTCCATGCTTCAAGGCCCTCCGGCAGAAGTCGGCCGCGAATGGGTTTCTTGCCCGAAAGTCCGCGGCTGCGACGGCATCTCCAAAATGAGCAGCCAGGGTGGAAGGATTCCCCTCGGCGCCGACCGACTGGTCATGGAAGCTTTCCATAACGAATTCAGGAAGTTCTGACGCGGCTCCGACGACCAGTCGACCCTCCCGAAGCAGGGAAATGACACACGCAGTCCTGGGCCGCTGGTTCCAGACCAGCAGGATGAGCCTGGCCAGGATATCTTCCAGTGGATCGTTGCCGATAACCATCTGCAGGGCTTCGTTCCTGTCGATTTCCAACTGCTCGACCCGCTTTCTCTCGCTGATGTCCTGGATGGCTCCGGACACGCGGTAGGGCGGATCCGCATCGAGGTCCATGACCTGAATTCGATGATGAACTTCCGTCCGGGTACCGTCCCGGGAGAGCAGACGATGATCCATGCGCGACGAACGGCCCCGGAGCATGGCGTCCTCGATGGCCCGCTGAACGGCCGGACGATCCTCCGGATGAACGCTGCCCAGGAGGTCCTCCATGTCCAGCACGGAATCCACGCCCCCAAAACCGCAGATGCGTTGAGTTTCCCTGGAGCAGACAAATCTCGAACGGGCCGGATCAAGCTCCCAGCTGCCGAGCAGCGCGATCTGCTGAGCCTGCTCGAGGCTCTCTCGGCTCCTTCGCAGCTCCTCGTTGAACCGGCTGGCTCTCAACATGTAGCGGACCCGCTCGGTGAGGATGATCCAGTTGATGGGCTTGGTGACAAAATCCGTTGCACCGACTTCGTAGGCCCTGTTGATGGAGTCGATGTCGTCGACGCCGGTGACCATGAGGATGGGAACGTGCCTGCCTCCCGGATGCTGCCGCAGGGCGGCGCAGGTCTCGAAGCCGTCCATGCCGGGCATCACCACGTCAAGCAGCACGGCGTCGGGGTTGCTCTGGTGGAAAACCTCGATGGCCGTCTCACCGTCGGAGGCTTCAACCGCCGCGAACCCACCCCTTTCGACGCAAGCCTTGAGGAGCATTCGCATGGGAGCATCATCATCAACGATGAGGACCAGGCCACTGGAATGGAAGGAGGGCGCGTCCGCCATGTCAAAGACCTTCGGTCATTCGAGCCAGGGCGATGCAGACCTGACGGAATTCAGCCTGCATCCTTTCGGAGAGCTCGCGGGCCCCATGGAGGGACCCCTGCCGACCGACGGTCTCCAATTGTCTGCATGTCTCGGAAAGCTCCATGGCGCCAACCGTGGCACTGCTCGATTTGAGAGAATGGGCAGCGCGAAAGACCACTTCGGCATCACCCGCCTCCAGTGCAGCGGTGATCCGCAAAATGAGCTCAGGGCTTTTCTCCATGAAAAGCTCGATGATCTTTTTGAGAAGGCCGGTGGCTCCTTGAGGGTCCAGAGAGCTGATGCTGTTGAGCTTGCTGAAATCCAGGAGCACGGGGTCGTCGCTCGAACGATCCCCGGAGTCCCCCCCATGATGATGACCCAGGTTCATGTTGATCACTCCCAGCTTATGCAGGAATCTCAGTTCACGCCGGCTCGAGCCGGTCTTTGTTTCAGAAGATAATGAGAGACCAGCCACTCCTCACCGTTTCCATGGGCGAAAAGCTCCGCGCAGGCCATCATGAAAATGCGCCAGCGCTGAAGCCATATCCTGGCCGAAAGACCGCCATGGACGCCGGCCAGGACAGGAAGGATCGCCTCGCGCCGAACATCAATGTTGCCAAGCCAGGCCTCGAGGGTCGTGGCGTAGTGCTTTCCGTTCACTCGCCAGTGCCCCTCGACGAGAAGATCCCTCTGCAGGTAGAGAAGCAGCGAGTCCGACGGCATCATGCCGCCCGTGAAGAAATAGCGTCCCATCCAGTTGTCCTCGCCCTCGGATTCAAACAGGTAGGGCGAGGTGAGATGACTGAAGATGTGGATGAAGAGCTTCCCGCCGGGCTTCAGCCATCGGGAGATTCTACCCAGAAGCTTTTCCCAATTCCGCATGTGCTCGAACATCTCGATGCTCACGACACGGTCGAAAAGGCCGTCGGTGCTGAACCGGTTCATGTCCGCCGTCCGCACTTCAACCTGCGAAAGGCCGCCCTCGCGCGCCATCGAGCGAATGGTCTCCGCCTGGGGCCGCGAATTGGATACCGCCAGAATTCGACAGCGTGGGTATTTCTCCGCAATCCAGAGAGACAGTGCCCCCCATCCGCATCCCAGCTCGAGCACGTCCATCCCGTCCTCGATCCCGGCCCTGCGGCAGGTGAGGTCCAGCATGGCCTCTTCGGCATCATCCAGCGATCGGACTCCACGGGGCCAATAGCAGCTGCTGTATTTCAGGCGCTTTCCCAGAACCAACCTGAAGAAATCCGGCGGCATCTCGTAGTGCTGCTCGTTCGGTCTTTGCGGAGACGGGGCGACGGGACTCCGCCTCATTTCCTCCAGAAATCGCTGCAGGGATTCCAGCTGTGCCTCGGTGCTCCCGACCGGGATAGAGCGCAGTCTGCGTCCATGGAGCCCCCTGATGCCGGCCCGGATCAGCTGGTCGGGCATAAGCCCCAGGTCCGCAAGGCGAATCAACGATTTCATTCCTTGGACTTTCCTGGCGGTCCCGGGAAAAACGCGTTGGTGGTCCTCACGTAGTCCACATACTCCGGTCGACGCCCGGCAATGGTTTTCTCCGTCAAGGCGACTCCGGAGACCCTCAGAAGCAAAAAGAGGATAGTGATGGGTCCGACGATGGTCCAGAGATTTCGGGGATCGGCCATGGCGATGAGAAAGATACCCCACCACACCAGGGATTCGCCAAAGTAGTTGGGGTGCCGCGACCAGGCCCAGAGACCGCTTCTCATGACCCTGGAGCGGTTGGCGGGATCGGATTTGAACCGGGCAAGCTGCCAGTCGGCCACGGCCTCCCACGAGAACCCCACCAGCCAGACCGCCATGCCGAAAAAATCCCAGATGACCGGCTGCTGAGGATGCGGGCTGCCGAGGGCCGCCTGGACGGGCAGTGATATGACCCAAAGGAGTATCCCCTGAAGCCCGAAGACACTGAAAAGACTGACCCACCAGAATCGGCCCCCGTGCTGCTCCCTCATGGCGCGGTATCTTGGGTCCTCGCCCTTGCCCCGATTCCGCAGCCCGATGTGCAGGGAAAGCCTGGCCCCCCAATAGCTGGTGGCCAGGAGGATCAGCCACTTCCGAAACCAGTAGCCATCCGCTTGATGGAATGTGATCCACGCAATGAGGACGAAACCGCTCCCCCAGAAGATGTCGGCAATGCTCGCGTCCCGCTTGACAATGCTCGCCAGCCAGAGCAGGACCATCGCCGCCAGGATCACGACCAGATTTTCAACGTACAGGCTCATGGAGATTTCCTCGTTACCCGCCCGATCTTCCACTCAGGGAAAAGCGGCCGCCAATGCTTCTCATCCGCTTCCCAGGACGATGGTGGCATCGGTCACCGTGGGCCCCCGCGAGCCCATGATCACGGGGTTGAGGTCCATCTCGTCGATGTCGGGGCGGCTCAACACAAAGTCGGCCGCCTGGAGCAGAAAGTGGACGACATTTTCCTCATCCACGGGCGGAAGGTTGCGGAATCCGCCCCGGATTCGGGGCCAGCTCCCGAGCTCCGAAAGCATTTCGTGAAAGTCCGCCGCGCGGGACGGCAGCAGGCGGAAGGCCACATCCCTGAACAGCTCGAGGGACGTTCCCCCAAGCCCGAAGCTCAGCACCGGTCCGAACTGAGGGTGACGCTGAAAGCCCACGAAAACCTCCGCCCCCAATCCGGCCATGGGCTCGAGAATCAGCACCGCATCCGGATCGAGCCTGCCCCGGAGGTCATGAAGCTTTGTGAATGCCTCCGCCAGTTCCGTCTCGTCACCGATGCCCAGGATTACCCCGCCGATTTCCGTTTTATGGGTGTGGATCGCCGATGAAAACTTGAGGACCACCGGGTACCCCAGGATGGCTGCCTCCTTCACGGCTTCTTCGGTGGAATTCACGATCGACAGGGGAATCATGGGAATTCCCGCGGCGGAGAGCATTCGGTTTGCCTCGTGCTCGGGAAGAATCATTGCAGGCCCTCCCTTTTCAGGTAACGGTGCCGAAACAGCAAAGCGTTCAGCGCTGTCGCCCCGTCCTCGGGGGTGAGATAGGAGCAGATCCCCCGGGATGCCAGGGTCTCGCTGAAGGGTTCGGCTTCGGACCGGGTGGCCAGGTTCACCACAACAATGCACTTGTTCCCATGGCGGCGAGAAAGCTCCTCGATCTCCACCACGGGCACCCGGATCATGGGATTGTAGTTCCAGATGACCAGGTAGGCATCGAAATCCTCATCCAGCACCGTCTCCAGCACGGGTACATAGTTTTTGGGCAGGAAGCCGGGTCCCGTCAAATCGATGGGATTCTGGATTTCGACGGGAGTCTTCTCTCCGATGATGGAAGAAATCCTGGCCTTGATTTCGGGCCGCAAATCAGGCAGCTCCCAGCCGCTTCCCACCAGTTTGTCCATGGCCACGATACAGGGACCCGCCGTGAATGTGAGGGCGCACAGCCGATTTCCCGCCGGGGGCCGGACCATGCTCAGTGCCTTGGCTGCCACGGCCGCGTCCCAGGATGAATCGACTTCAAAGGCTCCGGCCTGGCGGAACATGGCCCTGTAGAGCTCGTACTCCCCGGTCAGGCTGCCCGTGTGAGTCGCCGTGGCTTTGGAAACAGCCTCATGCTTTCCAGCCTTGTAGACCACCACCGGCCTGGTCGGGATGGTATTCCGAAGGGCCTCGTAAAGGAGCCGCGGGTTCTCGATTCCTTCAATGAACAGCAGGAAGACGCCCGCCCGATCATCATCCCTCAGGGCATCGAGATAGTCCGGGAAATCCAGTACCGTGCGATTCCCCACCCCGATGAAATGGCTCAGCCCGCACTGGAGCCCCGCGAGTGAATACCCCATGGTCAGCCCGACGCCGCCGCTCTGGGAGATGACGGCCACAGGCCCCGGCGCCGCTTTCAGATGCCAGAAGATGCCGTGCAGACCGTGGGCGAAAGTTGAAAAGCCCAGGGTATTGGGGCCGATCACCACCATGTCGTGCTCGAAGGCGATCTGGCGAAGGCGGTCGTTGAGCGCCTGCCCCCCGTGCCCCACTTCCCGAAAACCGCCGGCCACGATGGTGATTCCAGGAATGCCGAGTCGGCCCGCCTTCTCGGCCATTTCGACGGCCAGGTGCTGGTTCAGGAGCAGAATGGCCAGGTCCGGCAGCGGGTCCAGGCTATCGAGATCCGGATAGCACTTGTGGGAGAGAATCTCCCTGTACTTGGGGTTCACGGGGAGCACTTCCCCCTGGAATCCGGCTGTGAGCAGATTGTGGAGGGGACCCATGCCCACGGAGAGCTGCTCCTGGGAGGCCCCCACGATGGCCACCCTCCTGGCATTGAGAGCCCGTTTCAGATTTTCCCGCATGCGCGGCGAAAGCGGCATATGCTGCATCCTCCTCAGCTGGTGTTGACGTCGTTCGATTCAAAGGCCGGGATACTGTGAACTGTTCCTCCAGGACATGCAGTGGCTGGGACGCAGCGGATCGCAGACGGTTCGACCCGATCGGGCTTCATTCACGGAGTCTAAAATAGCCATATGGGCCGATCGGTCAATGGGATATCGAGAGGCGATGACGAATGCCAGGACATTGCAGCAGGAGGGAACCAGCGCATAGAGCACGCGCAGCATCCAGCGGACTTCCTCGGATTGTGGGACGTTCGGCACGTATCCGGACCTCCCCAGAAGCCAGAGTGCGATCCCCACTCCCATGGCCGCCGCCAGCTTCTTGGATACCGACCAGAAACCCACATAGAGACCCTCCCTCCGTTGTCCCGAGATGAGCTCGTCGTAATCGATGACGTCCGCCTGCATGGCCGAGGGCAGGGCGAGGGTTGCCCCGAAGCCGATTCCGGAGATGAAGACGAGCAGTCCATAGATGTGTCCGTCGCCAGGTCCGAGGAAGAACACGGCCACGAAGGCCCCCGTGTTCACGACCATGGAGGTCAGCCAGGCTTCCTTCTTGCCCCATCTTCCGGATACCAGCACCCAGGCCGGCAGGCAAACGATTCCCGTGGCGAAGTAGATGAGGAGGAACAGATCCGCGTGGGGCGATTCCAGAACATACTGAACATAGTAGAGGATCAGGGTGGCCGGCAGGTTGCTCCCGAACGCCGACACCGTGTACGAGAGGAGCAGAATCACGAACGGCCGGTTGCCCAGAACATCCCGAAAGGCGCCCAGGAGCGGACCCGCGTTGTTCCCGTCGATGCGGGCCGGCTGCTCCCTGATGACGGAGATGCACCACAGGCAGGATGCCATGAGCAGCGGAGCGTAAGCCATGGAGATCCAGAAGAATTTGGAGCGCTCGCCTTCCGCTCCGGCATCCAGTCCCGCCAGCCAGGAGACCAGCGCGGGCGAGCTGGCGGCCACCAGGGTCCCCAGGATGAGGGCTCCGTCACGATAGCTGAAGAGCCCCGTGCGCTCGTCGAAGCTCGACGTGATTTCGGGACCCAGCGCTTCGTAGGGGACCTGCACCACTGTCCAGAACAGGAAGAGCAGGAAGATCCAGATACCGAACCAGGCCGCACCTCCCGTACCCGGCCCGGCGGGTGGATTGAAGAGGAAGAGTATTGAGACGGAAAGCGCAAGCGAGCCCAGTGCAATGAGGGGCCGCCTCCTTCCCCAGCGCGTTCTCCAACGGTCGGAAAGGAAGCCCAGCACCGGATCCGAAAAAGCGTCGAAGATGCGAACGGAGAAGATCAGGAACCCGATGGTCCCCAGGGAAACCCCAACGACGTCGGTGTAGAATTTCGGAATGTACACGTAGACGGGAATCCCGACGATGGCGAGGGTGAAGGCCGGCGCGGCATAGGCGAGCTTTCTCGCCAGGGGGAGCCGTTCATCGGGTGGCTGAGGCTTGTGGGCGGCCATGTGGAGCCTCAAACAGCCCGCTGCTGACAATGATGGATCATGAGCTGCCGGACCTTCTCAAGCCGCCTTCGGTTTTCTCCCAGATCCCAGTAACCCACCCGGGAAGCCGATCGCATTTGGATGACCGCGGCCCCGGCGTCCAGCTCGAAGCTCACATCGTCCACGAATCCAAGTCTTGTTCGAAACTCCGCCTCGATGGACTGGGCGTCGGATGATACAATCCGTGTCCGCTTCATCGCCATGATGACCCGCTTCAGACATTCCATGGCCTCCCCGGAAGACCCCTGGATAACAAGAGGGGCAATGGCCCGCCCCCCTTGCTCGCTCCTGCTGGATACGCAGTTGGGCGAATCGGGGCAGGGGAGCAGGCGGCTTCCGTCGGGCGGCGAAGCGGTTGACTGAACCGCGGCCGGATTGAGGGCAGACCAGCACACGGCCATGAGGCAAGCGGAGATCAGAAGACGAATCGGCTCCATGAATATTGCTCCAAACATATTCCACCGAGGAAGCTGCAGGTTTCTGGAGTCAGGTTTTGCTCTCAACCATCACGACGGGTCAACCCGGTCCCCGGCCCCGCGAATGTCCACTCGGCCACGGATCGGAAATCCCCTGGCAACACCCCGAAGGTAAACACCCCCGGCTGAATTGTCTTCCATCCACATCGGCCCGGTGGACTCTCAAACCGGGTGAGCAAGGCAAGAAGACCACCTCTCCGCAGCCCCCTGTCCACCCTCGGCTTCCGTCAAGGCGACGTTTGGGCTCCGGGACCTTCCGTGTCCTGGAGCATGCGCTCGACGCGCTCCTGGGAAGGTCTTTCCTGGTCCGAAGCACTTCTTCCCCGCTGACGCCTCTCGAGGGCTGACTGCGGCTTTCGGCAGGCGCGGACCATTTCCTTCACGTCCTCGTCGTCGGGGGAAATGAGCAGGTAACGCTCGAAATAGACCATGGCACTGGCGCAGTTTTTCTGGTCCGAATATTTCCTCCCGGCTTCCCTGTAGAAATCCTTCATCTCCTCGATGCGCTCCCTGGCCACCCGGTTGCCGGGATCCAGCGCCAGAATCGTCTGGTATATGGCATAGGCGTTCTGACCGATGGGGGTGGTGTACCGCCTTGCGGCAAAATGCTCGTCCGCCCTGGCCATCAGCTGATCCAGTGGGAGCTCGGTGACATTCTCCTTCTGATAAACGCTCCAGATATGGCTCAGGGCTCGCTGAGCCTCGTCAAAGAAGGGGCTGTCCTCGGTTATGGAGGAGAACTCGCGAAGGGCACCCATGGGATCGCCGCCGATTTCCAGTTGCTGACCGTGCTGCAGTCTGAGCTGATCGAGACGTGCCTGGACCGCGTCGGCTGCCTTTTCCGCTCCGTGCTTGGCGAGAAAGTCACTCAGGACGCCTCGAGCTTCGGCAACCTTGCCTTCGGGCGCCAGCTGGTCCGCTTCCGCGAGGGTGATCCTCGCCAGCAGGTCCAGGGCTCCCTCCCGGGTCTCCTCCGAAAGGGCTTCGGACAAGAACCGGCTCAGGCGGGCCTGGATGCCGGAGGTCTCACCGGAGGTCCACAGCCTGGTGATTTCCTGGAGCTCCTGCTTCTGCCTCCAGGGCACATATGTGCCGTGAAAACCGAAGTAGGCTGCCCCCGCGAGGACAGCCAGGGCAAGGCACGCCCAGGCGAAGGCAGCCCCTCTCCTCCGTTTGACGATGATCCGCTCCTCCGTGGGCCTGCGGTCCTCTTCCCGATCGGAGACGAAGGTTATCCTGAAAGGGCCGACACCGATTTCATCGCCCGCATAAAGCTGATGGTCCGTCACATCCCTCTGGTTCAGGAAAAGGGGGTTCGTCTCGCTGATCCGGACCAGGCGGAAATGGTCTCCCCTTTTCTCGATGCGCGCGTGCCTGCGTGAAACGGCCGCGTCCGCCAGCCGCACGTCGACATCATGGGCTCGACCCAGGACCGCGGCGGCATCGGAGAGAGGATGTATCCTCGAGTCGCCGTCGGGGTCCAGAACCAGGAGGCGGGGTCCCCGGTCCTCCGGGATTCGCGGCGCCTGGAAGAGGGCTGTCATCTCGACGTCCTGCTCGACATCGTCGGGCATGAGATCCCCGAAAACGTCCACCGCGGGCGATTCCAGGCGAAAGACCAGCTGAGTCTTGCCGAGCAGGATCATGTCCCCATCCCTCAGGACCGACCTGTCCGTGGTCTCGGCGTTGACCAGGATGGGATTGCCCCCGATATTCTGGATGACCACCTGATCTCCGTCCCTGTAAATCCTGGCCTGGCGCCGGGAAATGTATGGGTCGTCCAGCCGGATGTCGCAGGTCTCGGACCGCCCCACAATGACCTCGGACAGTTCGAGAACATGGCTGACACCAGGATCCTTGCCGTGGATCAGTCGTCCGTAGGGTTTCACGAAAAGTCTTCCTCCGATGAAAGCTCCGGGTCCCCCAATGAGTCGGAAGGCTCGAGAAAGCCGGACTCGACAAGATTTCCGACCAGGGTGAGCACGGGCTCGATGAGAGAGTCCCGATCGACTTCCAGACTCGCAGCCAATGCAGAAGCCAGTTCTCCCAGGGGACGCGACCCGTCGCACCGGGCCAGCAGATTGGCGGCGGCCACATCGACCCGAATGGAGTGGGCCAGGCCCGAGGTCCGGGTCAGACGCACCTCGATCTCTTCCCAACCATCCCGCGACGGCTGAAACGTCTGCTCCAGCCTGGTATCCGGGTTGAGCCGAAAGGCCGATGCAAGCCATCGCTCCCGGTCCCCAGCCTTTTGGAGCCAGTCGCGGGCCGTGAACGCATGAAGGATGTCACGGCCGCAGGGACCGATCATCTTTTCCGGAGCATCGTCGGCCCGAAACCAATGATTGCTCCCCGACCTGCGCCTCATGGTGATGAGGCCCGCCCCCACGGAGTCGATCCCCTGGCGCTCGTAGTACGCCATCCACTCATGGAAACGCTCAACGAGCCGCTCGGGCTGGTGATGCTCGGTGTGCTGAATCCAGGTGGACGCGTAAGTCGCGGCGTCCCGGGTCTCCGAGCGCAGGACCCAGACGTCGCACCCACTGCCTTGAAACCAGCCGGCCAGCCGCTCCCGCCAGTCCTGGCCGGCGAACTGGCACCAGTTGCACAGCACCTGGCAAAATCCCCCTTCACGAAGATAAGCCGGCGCCGTCTTCACGATGGACCGGCACATCTCATCGCCGATCATGCCGCCATCCCTGTAAGTATACTGGTTTTCAGGGGAGATCACGAAGGGAGGATTGGAGACTATGAGGTCAAAGCGACGGCCATCGGCGGGTTTGAAGCGGTCGCCCACCGCCGCCTGGACGTTGTCGAGGCCGTTGAGCCCGGCGTTGAACGCGGTGAATCGGACGGCCCTGGGATTCAAATCCACGGCGAGCACGGTTTCACTGTGACGCGCCGCCAGGAGCCCCTGGATGCCACAGCCGCAGCCCAGATCCAGGGTGGCCCGTGACGGGCTCCGCACCGTGAGGTTGGCCAGCGTGTGGGAGCTCCGCCCAATTCCCATGACATAGTCCCGATGGTCAGGGGTCTTCAACCTGCGGGGGAGGTCGAAGGCAAGGAGCATCTCCTGGAACGGGATGATCCTCACGGTGCCCAGGGCTTCGTCCCCGCTGATCTCAACGAGGCCCGACCGGAGCAGTGCGCCGGGCTCCAGGGGATGCACGGCCGCCTCGAGGGAATCCATGGAAACCGGGACTTCCATGAGGAAGATGCGAACCAGGGTTTCAAGAGGACTTCCTCCACCCGTGCGACGGAGGAGCAGCGGCAGGTCCGTCCCCCGGAGGGATGGGAAATCCTTCAGCCCGAGAAGGTCCAGAATGGAGGAATCCCGATAGCCTGCACGGTCAAGGGCGTCGCGCAGCTTCAGGATATCCCCATGCCTCTTAAAGCTCGGGAATCTCTCGTTGGTGTCCATGGATGCCACTCATGCATGCCCCACGTCGATCCGTTGCTCGGCGGCGCGGGCCATGGATTGCAAGGGGCCTTCCCCGGTTCCCTGCAGCTCCCGGATCCTCGCCAGGGCTGCGCCTGCCCTCGGCCCCAGGTGGGCCAGCGCCATTATGGCCGCCCCCCGCACATCGGCTTCCGAGTCATCCAACCGCTGGATGAGCAGGGGGACTGCCTGAGCCGGATCCACTACGATTCTTGCCAGGGTGACGACCGCCGCCGCTCGAACGGGAGCGTGCGGGTCCTCGAGGGCCCCCGTGATGGCTTCAAGCAGAGGCATGGCGGCTTCACCAAGATCCGCCAGGTGCTGGAGACTCGCTTCACGGAGCCGCGGGTCCTCTCCGGCCAGGTGCATCCCCAGGATGGGCAGAAAGCGCGCCGAATCCCCGGTGATGCCGGCCTGGGCCGCCGCACAGGCCAGGGCGACCCGAGGCGGGGGCTGCGAATCATCCAGCGCCTGCAAATCGTCCAGCGCGTCGGAAGCTTCGGCTCCGATGCCTGCCAGTACCTTCAGGGCGGCCAGCATCGCCGTCTCCCCGGGGGCGAAGATGAGCGGCCGGAGGCAGGGGACCGCAGCTTCGCCCAGCCTTCCAAGGGCGGCTCCCGCATGCCATCGCAGCACCTCGTCCTCCGATTCCAGGCAGCCAGCCAGGGGCACTGCCGCCTCCACAGCCGGCGGGCTCATGCGGGCCAGCGCCGATGCGGCGGCACCTCGAACAGCCATCGGCTGATCCACGTGAAGGGCTGAGATGAGTGGCGGGCCCGCCTCCCCGCCGCAGCGCGGAAGGGCCTCAACCGCCAGGATCCTGATGCCGGGATCCGGATCCTCAAGTCCCTCGGCAAGGGCCGCCGCCACTCCCTCCGGGAGCACGTCGACCATCAAACATTCGGCCATGGCCGCCAGCCGGATTCCGTGCTCCACGTCCCTCAGTCGCGAGGCGAGGGTAGAGCGTTCGGGCGATGCCGCCTGGTTTGACTCGCTCATCATACGATGTTCCCGACACCCGGCGAGTATGACGGGGACACGACTCCCACCGATGCGACGAGGGAGGTGCACTGGACCACTCCGGCCACCGAAAGGATGGCCGTGGTGAACGTGATGCTGCCCGCCGATACGGTGACGCTCGGGGCCGTGACGGAGACGGGACTGGCCGCGGTGATGGATATGGAGCCCGCCGAGGTGACGGTGAGGCCGGAGGGCCCGATGGTCACGTCGGCGCCCTTGAGCCAGTTGATGGTGACCGCCTGCATGACCGTGGTGTCCTTCTTGCCCTGAACCGTCTCGGTGGAATTGTTCATGACGGTGGCCGTCCGGTCATGCTTGATGGTATGGCTTTGATCGTTCTCCACCTCGATGGTCCGATCCTTCTGGGCGTGAACGTATATCTCCTCCTGCCCCTTCTTGTCCTCGAAACGGATTTCGTTGAAGCCCCCGCCGCCGATGGTCGAGTCGGATTTCACGGTGGACCGGGTCTTTTCTCCCGGAAGGTCCAGGGGAGGCTGGTTGGATTGATGGTAAACACAGCCGATGACCAGGGGACGGTCGGGATTGCCTTCCAGGAAGGCCACGATCACTTCCTGCCCGATGCGTGGGATGAAGACGGCGCCCCACTGGGGTCCGGCCCAGACCTGGCCCACCCTGATCCAGCAGGAGCTGTTTTCATCCTTTTTTCCCTTGCGGTCCCAGTGGAACTGCACCTTGATGCGGCCGAGCTCGTCGGTGTGGATTTCCTCGCCTCCCGGCCCCACCACAACGGCCGTCTGGGTCCCATGCACCACGGGCTTGGGGGTGCGCCGTTCCGGTCGAAAGGGTACGTCGATGGGAATGCACGCGAACCGATTCGTGTACGAGGCCCCTCCCAGCCCCTGCCCCCCCGGAAAGTTGGCTCCCTCGCTTGCCTCGTGCTCAAGCTCCGTCAGCACGTAGGCCCGGTTGTTCCAGTCGTTCCGGTAGTGGTCCTTGAGGGTGAACCGATAACCCGAGGTGAACGCCCGGCAGTTGCTGGTACCCTCGATGGTGGTGATGCGGGCCTCCTCCTCCTCCATGCGGACGGTGGTCAGGCGCTCTCCGCGCCCCTTGTTCGGATAAAGCCCGGGGAAATCGTACACCTCGCGCTCGCCCTGTCCGAGAGCCTGCCGGCTCGACACACTGCTTTTGAGGTCCGTATTGGGCATGCTGTAGTTGTAGTCGTTGAGGGTCACCTTGGCCGGTTTCACTTCCTGAGATTTGACCAGGCCCTGGATGACGTCCTCCTCGAGGTCCATTCCCGAGCTGATCTGGTAGCGGGCGTATTCCTGGTGGGGGCAGTTCCTGTGCTCCGACGGTGAGTCCGCCAGGATCAGAGTGTGCCGGCCGCGCTCGTGCTGGAAGTAATAGTAGATGCCCTCTTCCTCCATGAGTCGGGAGACGAAATTGAAGTGGGTCTCCCGGAACTGAACGCAATAATCCCTCTTGTCGTAACTGCCGCTCAACTTGATCCTGAAATCGTTGAAGCCGCCCTCTCTGAAGACCTTCTCGATGATGTCGGGCGCGTTGAGCTCCTGGAAGATGCGCACATCCGCCGTGTGCTGAAGCAGCGAGAGCCAGGGCACCATGGTGGCCGCGTAGTGTGAGAAACGTGGATCGCTGCCCGTTTCGCCGCCGCCGCCGCGCCCCTGGGAAAAACGGGAGACGATGCCGTTGAAGAGCCGCTCCTGCCCATTGGCCAGGACCAGGGAAACGGTCACGTTCTTGCCGATGATACTCTTGAAGGCGATGCCGTGATTCTCCGAAATGAGACTCAGCTCGAAGCTGAAACGGGAGGAGACGGCCTCCCTGCCCCTGAAGCCCGTGAGCAGCAGGACATCTTTTCCCAGGGGGGTTTCGATGGCCATCAGTCTGTTCTCTTGAGTCAGCGCCATGGGGTCACCTTTTATTGAGTTTACGGCCGATCATCCTCCAGTTCAGCCTGCGTGCGGAGTTACCGGGAAGATGTCCTTCCGAGAACAGCGCCCGTCCCCATCCTCCGGACGGAGCTCCGGGCCGCTGGATCGTCGATATCCCTGGCCCGAGCCCGTTCAACCCCCTAAAAAGCCCGGAAGATGATATAGGAGAGAGCCATGAGCAGAATCAGCAGGAAGGCGACCCAGGCGGGCTTCTCCCTCCAAACGGGCCTTCCGGTGGAGACCTGCTGGGGGACGGACTTCAAAGCCTGGTGCTCGGGCAGCAGGAAGGTCATTTCGGGGTCGAGAGCCGATTCATCGAAATCGGCCGCCTGCTTTGGATGTGACGATTTCAACTGGAAAACCACCTGCGTCTTGCCAAAAAGGATCATGTCCCCACTCCGCAAGGTGGATTTTTCGATGCACTCGCCGTTGAGCAGGATTGGATTGCGGCCCAGGTTCTCGATGAACACGTCTCCCTGGTCCAGAAAAATCCTGGCCTGGCGCCGGGAAACGTAAGGGTCGTCCAGGTGAATGTCGCAGCTCTCGGATCGACCGATGACGGTTTCGGGCTCCTCGAGCTCATAGAAGACTTCATGATTCCGGCCGAGGACCAATCGTCCGAATGGATTCACTGATCGTTGTCCTCCCTGGATGTTCATCCGGGCAACCTTGGCGAAGCTCCATCCCCCGGGCACCAGCAACCCACACAAACCGGCACGCCAGGCGGATGGCGATGTGTCTTTGTTGTGCACGGAAGGGAAAACAGAGACCGCTTCGCCAAACCTCTCATTCCCGCACCTTATAACGACACGATGATTTTTTCATGCATTTTTTGGGAGATCCGGAGGCCTGACCATGCAGCAGAGCTTGTATTTCTTCCCGCTTCCGCAGGGGCACGGCCGATTCTTGGGGTATTCCGTCGATTCGATTTGAAAGCGTACCTTCACCGGTGCTTCCTCGGGATGGATACCCAGGCTCCGGGCCAGCTCACGCCTCTTTTCCCGAACGGCCTTCTTGAACTGCCGCGAGTCCTTGGCCGTATAGAGCCGGCCGTCGGACAGGCCCTTGTAGCAGCGATCGATCCAGTCGTAAGCGTCAGCCAGCCTGCCCTCGGAATGATCGAGCCGCGCAAGCCCCGCCATGGCCTCCATTGCCCGCGGATCGAGGTCCAGGGCTTTCAGGAAAGCGCGCCGTGCCCTGGAAAACACCTTCACGTATTCATAGAATTTCCCCAGGACGACCTGGGCCTGGGGCTGGGTGGCGTTGCGCAGCGCCGCCTCGGAATTCTCCCTTTCCAGCTCCACCAGTGACACCGGCTTTCCCTCTTGCCCTGCCATGTCGACATGCTTCACAGGGTAGTACGGAGGCGGGCTCACCTTGGACCGATGGAGCGCCATCAGTTTCAACGATTCCGCCGTGATCTGGGCCAGGGTTTCGCGCGTCACGGTAAAGTCGTTCAAGGCTTGGCAGTTCTTGCACCTCAGATCGTCGCAGATCACCAGGCCATGCTGATAAGGAGATCCCTCGGGAGCCTCCGTATCCAGCTCTGTCTTTCGATGAGGGTGCAGATGCACCTCTCTGACCGCATAGGTGTACTTCCTGCCGCATTGCCTGCAGCCGAGGTCCAGGTCAACCCGGTCGGGCCAGTCGCGGAACCCCCGGGTCAGAAGGGCCTCCTGCCGTTGAAGCATGCGCTCGTGCTCGGCGACCTCGCGCTCGAGCTCCGTCATGAGCTCCGCCGTGCGCTGATGGATCCGGCAGAGCCTCAGAATGACCCGGGCCGTGCTCCATTCTCCCGGGCGATATTCTTTCTCCAGGAGCGGTAGAAATGCATCGGAGCCCATGTCCTCCAGCGCCTGAAGGAGGGATGCCGATTCTTCCTCGAAAAGCTTCGGGAATCGCTTGAGGACCTCGTCCACGCCGCCACGCGTCGGGTGCGCCGAGATGACCCTGAGGGCCAGGGATCGCTCCTGACCCGCGGTGGAATCGAGCAGGTGAGCCACCGGTGGCGTGCTCTTCCGACCGATTCGCTTGAGGGCCCTCTCGGCCACCTCGAAAAGCGAATTCTCCCTGAAGCGCTGGAGGGCGTGGACAATGGCCGCGGCGCCGTCGGCTTCACCCATGAGCCCAAGCATCTCCACGGCCTGAAAGGTCTTCCAGGAGAAAGGTCCCGTTTTCAGCGTGTCGACCAGTTCCTCCCCGAGCCCGGAGCCCGAGGCATCCCGGACGACGGACTCCAGCAGGGCAGGCTCGATGAGCCTCAGGAAATGCTCCGTGAGGACGAACGCCCGACGCTGCTCCCACGGTGCATCAACGGAAGGGGTCGGGAATTCCTGTTCGCTGCATCCGGTGATGAGGGCGCATAGACCGAGGGCGGCGAGGGCATGGGATTCCTCCGAGCTGGCTTTGCAGCGGTTTTGCCCCTCGAGGCAGCTGAGAGCCATGTCCCTCTGAAACCCAAGCAGACAGTCGAGATGTTCGATCGCATGGCGCAGATGCTCCCAGGCCATGGAGACGTTCTCGGGTCGAAGCACATCGAGGAAGGGACGGATCTCGCCGAGGATCTCATCCCTGGGTTGACGGGCAGCTCGGCTCCCGGCCGCCTGGAGAAGGAGATCCATGCGGGCGGCCAGATGCTTCTGGACTCCCTCGATATTTCCAAAGAGGAGATCCGAGGGGTTCAGGAGAGGGTCGGTCCTGTGAGTCAGGATCTGCATGGCGTTGCGCCGTCGGGACTCATCCTGCCCCGGATCCGTGAAGAGGTTCACCAGGGTGTCGATGTCCTCCCGCTTCCGGTGGGAGAGGAGTGCATCGTAATAGGTCATCCAGAGGGAGCTTCGCCTCTCCGCCATGCTCGTCTCGGTGGCCTTGAGCATATCGTAGGCCTTTTCGCCCGGCGTGACGCCGAGGGTCCCGATCATGGCGGCGATCTGGTCCGGGGTCAGAGGCTGGTTTTGCAGGATTCTCTCCTGAATCCATGAAGCCGCGTCCACGACCTTCCAGGTGCCTGCAACCCGTATGGCGAGGGCAGAAACCTCGGGGTCCCCCGAAAGGAAGAGCGCTCTCACGTGAGGATTCAGGTCCGGGTCGGGAGGTGATGCCTGCAAAAGGTGATTGAGGGCCGCCTTCGCGGCGGAAGAGCTCGAACCGTCAAGCCATTTCGGCATCCATGCCTTGCAGAAAGAGGGATAGAGCCGAAGGAGGGCGGACACCGCCCAGGACTGGACTTCGGGGTGGGGAGAGGATGCCTGGCCCTCCAACGCTGATTCCGACCAAATCAAACTGTCATCCATACGGGTGTCTCGCTTCCTTCATTGTGGGTTCACACATGGCGTGCCCGCTGGCCTGCGAGCATCACGAGATAGTCTCTAAAGGCTCCGGGTGTCAAGGTGTTCCGTGCGGGACCCGCCGGCTGGGAATGCCTTGCCGGTTCAGTTCAAAAAAAGAGCAGGCTCCGGCGGAGCCTGCTCGTGACGTCGGCAGCTGGATGGGCTAGGCGGCCTGATGGAATTCCCGCTTGGGCTCGTGGTAGATCGGTCCGCTCATCTCCTCGAAGTTGAAGTTGGCGAAGACGCGGTGTCCGTTGTAATCAAGCACTCTCAAGTCATCCGTCTCGTGAAGGTCGCCCATGACCACCGAAAAATGGGTGCCATAAGCGTCCTTGACTCTCTCCCAGTCCAGCTCATACCCGATAAACTCGCTGATCCCCTTGGCTCCCAGCTTCTTCACCAGGTCCGGATGGGTCAGGGAGTCGTAAGAGGTCAGGATCAGAATCGGTCCCGTGCCGGTGACGATGATTCCCGCTTTCATGACAAAACCTCCGAATATGCCGCGGCTCGCTCCCGACGAAGTAACGCCGGAACCTTGCCGTCGGACTGTCCGCGCCCACGGCCCGAAGGCGGCGCGAACAGGGTTGATGGTGTTGGGTGGGCTCATGGCCCTATGGGAGCTGCATCTCCGATGCAAATGCCACTGTTCCAGGCTCATGGAAATGTCAGCCATTAACGAGGCAAGCGATACATCACCTGCATTTCTATATTAATCACAGCGCCGGCACTCGGCATCTTCCCGCTCAGGACGCAGCCTTGTCCCTCCCGGCATCCGGCCTCGGACCTGTGACCTGAATCGAGCGATCAGATCTCGGGAGGAAGCCGTGTCAGCCCTGGATGACGTTCAGCGGATGTACCGTTTGCCTGCTGTCAAAAACCTCCATGCAGCCAAGCGAAGTCTGCGTCAGCGGCTGACCCAGAGGGTGGCCTTCTCCAGGGTCTGGAGCAGCTCCAGGCTCTTTGAGCCCATGAATGGCTTCCGAAGCGACGACTCCCTGCCGATGCCGCGTCGTCCGACGGCGACGACGGCATATCGGTTTTCGGCGGCCTCCCCGCGGACGGCCGCGGCAACATCGGAATCCCGAACCACCCGGACCCTGATTCGCTCTTCGGCCACGCCGATTTCCAGGAGCTTCCGCCTGGCGGGCTCCATGACAGTCTCCACGTTCTCAACGGTCCCATCGTCCACGTGCAAAAGTCCGATGCCGTGCTGTTCCTCGTTTCCCACCATGAGCCCCACGACTTCCAGCATCCTCAGGGCGGGCTCCGATCCGTCAACGCAGACCAGCACATCCTTGAGACCTCTCTCCGGACGTCTGCACACCCACAAGGGGAAATCGATCTCCAGGTCCATGGTGGCCTCGGAAACCCAGGGGTGGAAGACTTTCTCGAAGATGGAGTAGCCCCGGCGCCCCAGAACGATGGCGTCATAGCTCCCCTGGATGGCTTCTTCGATCATGTCCCCGATCATCCCGTAACGCTTGGGCATGAGCTTCGTGCTGATCTGATGCGCCTGAAAATCCTCGTTGAGGAGGATGGTCCTGCCGGCATCCAGGGCTTTCCGACCCTTTTTCATGTAGATTTCGGACAGAGCCGAATCCATCTCGCGCACCCTCAGGCTCTCTCCCAGGTCCATGGATTCGAAGTGCGGGGCCACATGGAGCAGGGTCAATGTCATGTCCCGCCGGTTGTTGAAAAAAGTGGCGACGAACCGCACACCATAGAGCGAGTCCGGGTCGTCGCCAACGGTGATCAGGAGCTTCCTTCCCATGGCAATCACCTTCCATCCTCATGGAACATCCAGATGAGAAGCGACCTGGTCGGCTTGCACGGTTTCGTCAAGCCGAACCGCCCGGAGCCAGGCCGCCTGCTTCAAACTGGTCCAGGGCCTCGAGGGCCTCGCATCCGTAAACCATGGCGGGACCCCCGCCCATGAGGATGGCGACGCCCACGGTCTCCATGATCTCCTCCCGGGTGGCGCCGGCGCGGATGGCGTCGTGCACGTGATAGGCGATGCATCCGTCGCAGCGCACGGTCACGGCGATGGCCAGGGCGATGAGCTGCTTGACCTTCTGGCTGAGAGCCCCCTCCGCCGAGGCCGCCACCCTCAACTGGGTGAACCCGGACATGGTGCCGCGCACCTCCCGGGCCAGCTTGGCGGAGAGCTTCTGCAAGTGCTCGTAATACTTGGGATAGTCCTTGTGCATGTCTTTTCGCCTTCCTTTCTTCCTGATGCGCACCGGTCCCGGTACCGCCCGGGACAATCCCTTGACCGTTTCCAAGCTCGCCGGCGAAGCCGGCAGATGCGGTTCAGGCCACGCGGGAAGCCAGGTAGCGGGTCAATTCCGCAAGAGTGTTGAGCTGCCCGTAGTCGGATTCGGGAATGGTCACCCCGAGCTCCTCGTGGAGCTGAATGAAGAAGTTCAGAGCATCGAATGAGTCGATATCGAGGGCCCTTCGAATATTCTCATCGGGCGAGAGGCCGGTCGGGTCAGCCTCTGGAGCGATGCGTCCGAGGAGCTTGAAGATCGTCTGAAGAATCATTTCTTCCTTCATAATCTGGACGGCTCCTGAAGATGGCGGTTGAGGGCATCGAGAAACTGGGCGCCCCGACGGCCGTCGGTGGCACGGTGATCCGCCGACAGTGTAGCGGAGAGCACGGGCCGCACGGCGAGCATGCCGTTTTCGGCCCAGGGCTGCTCCACGATCTTGCCAAAGCCGACCAGGGCCACCTGGGGCGGGTAGATGACTCCGAACACCGTCTCGACCCCCAGGTCTCCCAGGCTGGTCACGCTGATGGTGGCCTCGGTGAGCTCGGAGCCGCGCAAGCCCCCGGCTCGCGTTCGCGTGATGAGATCGCGCAGGGCCTCCATGAGCTCGTCCAGGCTCATCAGGTCGGCACCCAGGATGGCCGGAACAATGAGGCCGCCCTGCCTGAGCGAAATGGCGAAGCCGATGTTGATGGCTTCCCGGGGCTCATGGCGGTCGTCGATCCAGTATCCGTTCAGCTCGGGCACATCCTGGAGAGCCATGGCCACGGCACGGATGAGCGGCACCACGGGAAGCAGCCGCTCCTTGATGGAGCGTTTGAGATTTTCAGCCTCCAGCCAGCGCAGCGTGCGGCTCATGTCGATCTTCGTCTGAAGATGGTAGTGCGGAATCTCCCTGTTGGAACGGGCCATGGCGGCTGCGATGGCGCGCCGCATGGCCGCGGCTTGATCGCGAGGGGCCGGCCGCTCCAGGGTGGGCAGTGCCGGTGCCACAGGCTCCATCGCTTCCCCGGCGGGTGGTCCCTTGACAGGAGCCTCCGGCGCGGGGGATTCCGCCGCCAGGGCGTGCCGCACATCCGCCGCGCGGACGGCGCCCTCGGGGCCGGTGCCGCGAAGGAGCCCGAGGTCCACCGAGTGCTCGGCGGCAAGTTTTCGGGCATAAGGCGAGGCCTTGATGCGCTCGCCCGGCACCGATGGAGTGGCCGAAGAGGCCGGGGAGACCCGCTGCGGCGGTTCAGGGCCCGGCTGCGGCGGAGGGACCGCTTCGACGGGTGGAGCACCGGGAAGTCGGACCCCCTCCGCTTCTCCCGTCGAGACCTCCACGGCTTCCGTCCGGATGACCGCCAGGACCGTCCCGACGGGGACCTTTTTTCCCGGCTGGACCAGCAGCGCCTCGACAATCCCGTCCTCGAACACCTCCACCTCGATGGCGGCCTTGTCCGTGTCCACCACGGCGATGACATCCCTGCGCTTCACACGATCCCCCGGCTTCACCCGCCATTCGAGGAGCGTGCCCTCCTGCATGTCGGAGCCCAGACTGGGCATGAGGAATTCAGCCATTGGTCCGCACCATCCTTCTCGCGATGTCCACGATCTTGTCCACCTGGGGCAGGGCCGCATCCTCGAGGTGCCTGGCGTACGGCATGGGGACTTCGGCGCTGCAGAGGCGCTCGACGGGCGCATCCAGCTCATAGAAGGCGCCCTCCATGATCCGGGCGCTGATCTCGGCCGATATGCTGCCGCTGCGCCATCCCTCGTCCACGATGAGGGCGCGGTGGGTCCTGGCCACGGACTCGAGGAAGGTCTTCTCGTCCAGCGGTCGCAAGGTGCGGAGGTCGATGACCTCGGCTTCGATGCCTTCCTTCGAGAGGATGTCCGCGGCTTCCAGCGCCTTGATGAGGCTCGCCGAATAGCTGATGATGGAGATGTCGCTCCCTGGTCGCCGCACCCGGGCGAGGTCGATGTCGACGGGTCCCGCATCCCGGGGCAGGAATCCCTCCATGTTGTAGAGGCCGCTGTTTTCGAAGATGAGCACCGGGTCAGGGTCCTCGAGGGCGGTCCAGAGCATGCCGAGGGCATCCTCGACGGTGGCCGGGCTCAGCACGCGGATGCCCGGGATGTGGGCGTACCAGCCCTCGAGGGAGCGGGAGTGCTGGGCCGCCACCTGCCGGCCTCCGCCCGTGGCCATCCTGATGACGATGGGCACGTTGAACAACCCTCCGGACATGTGGAGGTAGACGGCTGCGTTGTTCACGATCTGGTCCGCGGCCAGGAGGCTGAAGTTGCACGTCATGACCTCCACGATGGGCCGCATGCCGCCGAGGGCCGCCCCGATCCCCGCACCCACGAACCCGGACTCCGAGAGCGGCGTGTCCCGGATCCGCTCGGGACCGAACTCTTCCAGCAGCCCCTTGCTCACGGCGAAACAGCCTCCGTAGCGGCCCACGTCCTCGCCCATGAGGAATACCCGCTCGTCCTTTCTCATGGCCTCGCGCATGGCCTCCCGGACGGCCTCCCGGTAGGTCAGCTTCCGCATCGACTCCACACTTGCGCTCATCATGCCGTCCTCCGCTCCGACATCACAAAACGGGTCAGGTCCTCCAGGGGCTCCCAGGTGCAGGCCTCGGCGAAGGCCACGGCCTCGTCGATCTCCCGGGCGACCTCCCGCTCGATCCTCGCCAGGTCAGAGTCACTCATCAGTCCCTCGGCTCTCAGCCTTTGAGTGAACGTCTCGATGGGGCATCGCTTCTTCCACTCCTCCACCTCGGCCCTGGTCCGGTAGAGCTCCGGGTCGAACATGGAATGGGCTCGAAAGCGGTAGGTGCGGCATTCGAGAAAGCAGGGACCCTCGCCGGACCGGACGGCCTCGACGGCGCTCCTGGCCGCCGCCTCCACGGCCAGCACGTCCATGCCGTCCACGGCTGCCGAGACCACGTCGTAGCTGGCCGCCTTTCGGGCCAGGTCCGTCACCGCCTCCGAATACTTCAGCGCGGTCCCCATGGCGTAGAGGTTGTTCTCGCAGAGGAACAGCACCGGCAGCTTCCACAGGGAGGCGAGATTCATGCTTTCGTGGAATTCACCTTCGGCCACGGCGCCATCGCCGAAAAAACAGCAGGTGACCCGCGGGCGGTTCTGCATCTTGTCCGCGAGAGCCAGCCCCACGGCGAGGGGGATGCCGCCCCCCACGATGGCGTTGCCCCCGTAGAACCGGGTCTTGTCGTCGAACAGGTGCATGGAGCCGCCCCGGCCGCGGCTGCAGCCTTCCTGCTTCCCGTACATTTCCGCCAGGATGCAGCCGGCGGAAACACCGCGGATGAGCGCATGGCCGTGCTCCCGGTAAGTGGCCACGACGGCGTCCTCGGGCGTCAGCGCCTCGAGCACTCCCACGGCCACCGCCTCCTCGCCGTCGTAGAGGTGCAGGAAGCCGCGAATCTTCGTGGCGGTGTACAGCTCCGCGCACTTCTCCTCAAGCCGCCGGATGCGGATCATGGCATGCAGCAGGTGCAGTCCATGATCGCGGTCCAGGGCTGAAGCCTTCCTTTTCCCCGCGCGCTTCGTTTTCATTCGGCAGTCTCCAGTGTCGAGAGATCCCCCTCGGGCAGGCCCAGCTCGCGCGCCTTGAGCAGGCGTCGCATGATCTTGCCGGCCTTGTTCTTGGGCAGGTTGTGCTGAAACTCGATTTCCTTGGGCGCCACGGCGGACCCCAGCCGCTTGCGGGCAAAGCCGATAAGCTCCAGGCGGAGCTCATCCCCCGGGGTATAGCCGGTCTTCAGGGCCACAAACGCCTTCACCACCTCGCCGATGAGAGGGTCCGGCTTGCCGATGACCCCGGCTTCGGCCACGGCAGGGTGCTCCATGAGGGTGCTCTCGACTTCGAACGGTCCCACCATGTGCCCTGAAGTCTTGATGATGTCGTCGGCGCGGCCGACGAACCAGAAGTAGCCGTCGGCATCGCGCCGGGCCAGGTCCCCTGTCAGGTACCAGCCTCCGACGAAGCACTTCCGGTAGCGCTCCTCGTCGTGGAGATAGGCGCGAAACATGGAAGGCCACCCAGGGCGCAGGGCCAGCTCACCCTGAGCTCCCGGCTCGTCGATGACTTCGACACCGCCATCCTCGATCCTGTGGACGATGGCGGCCTCGATGCCGGGAAGGGGCCGTCCCATGGATCCGGGACGGATTTCCATGGAGAGAAAATTGGCGATCATAATGCCCCCCGTCTCGGTCTGCCACCAGTTGTCGTGTATGGGGTGGCCGAGGGCGGTCTCACCCCAGACCACCGCCTCGGGGTTGAGGGGCTCGCCGACGCTGTGGACAAGCCGCAGGCGGCTGAGATCGCGCTTCCGGCGGGGCTCGACACCCAGCCGCATGAGCCTTCGGATGGCCGTGGGCGCGGTGTACCACACCGTGACCCTCTCGAGCTCCAGAAGGCCGCACCAGCGCTCGGCGTCGAAGTCGGCTTCATCCACGATGTTGGTGATGCCGTGGAGCAGGGGCGCGATGATCCCGTAGGAAGTCCCCGTGACCCAGCCCGGATCCGCCGTGCACCAGAAGACATCGCGCGGGTGAAAGTCCATGACGTATTTGCCCGTCATGTAGTGGATCAGCAGGGCCTGGTGCACGTGGACGGCCCCCTTGGGCAGCCCCGTGGTGCCGCTCGTGAAGTGGAGGAGCGCCCGGTCCTCGGGGTCCGTGGGGGGAATGCGAAATTCGTCGGAGGATTCGGACATGAGCCTTGGAAGCGACCACAGGCCATCTCCCGGATGGTCCTCGACGTCGACCAGGAGCACGTGATGGAGGCCGGGGAGGGCTTCCCTCCGTCCACTGACCTTTTGGCGATACTGGCGATCCGTGGTAACCAGGACCCGGGCGTCTCCCCGGCTGAGACGCTGAAAGACCGGTTCGGGGCCGAAGGCCGAAAAGAGAGGGCAGAAGACGCTCGTGCTCTTCAAGACGCCCAGGGCCCCCCAGTAGAGCTCGGGAATTCGGCCGGCCAGCGCGCAGACGGTATCGCCCTTTCCGACCCCGAGGTTTCGCAGGACGTTGGCGAAGCGGTTGGTCAAGGCCTTGAGCTCTCCGTAGCTGAAATCGCGGACAGACCCATCGCTTCCGAGCCAGCGCAGGGCCAGGTGGTCACGGAGCGGCCCGGCGGCATGGCGGTCCACGGCCTCGTGGGCGATATTCAGGCCTTCATCGCCGGGAAGTCCATCCAGCTCACGGCGGACCTCATCCCAGGAGAACGCGCCATGGGTCTGTTCATAGTCCGTCAAGTGGGGTGGGACGGTCCACGAATGTGGTGATTTCCTGATGGGCGTCCAAAGCAAGGGCCACCTCCACTCTGCTCGTTGAACCGGGCGGACTTGTTCGGGCTATCGTCTCTCGCGGGAAGTCCCTTGCCCCCGGTTTCCGGGTTCTGGTCGAGCTTCCCGTCTGACGGTTCAGGGTGGCCCGAGGTGGGCCGTGAGGGGCTGCAGTAAAAAGTTGTAGGTTTGTGGTTTCCAATAGCGCCGACAGAGGCTGTAACATGCTTTACTCATTTAAACTAATGTCTCTATGAAAGCTGTCCATAGGCTCGGCCACTCATTTGAGAGGATTTTCTCATGCACAATCCGAACAGCCCGGGACGGCTCGATGGACCGAGTGCCCGTGATGAGCCGTGATGAGCCGTGAGGTGGCGAGCTTTCGCTTGAAACCGGAAGCCGGACACCTCAAACCATGGTTGATGCGGTTGGAAGAGCTCATTTTGACAGGTTGCAGGCGTCCTGGACGCTCCCCAATTCCGATGCAACCGTTTGCAGGCGCTAAATATCTGCTGCTTATAACGGATCAGGGGGACCTTGCCTATATCCGCCCAAAGAAGCAGAAACAAGGAGCCGGAGTGTTACGGAAATTGGCAGCGCCAATTCAGTGGTCCCCCAAATTCGGTACAATCAGGATTTTTTATTCGTTCTTGATATGTGCCTCAATTTCGATACGAAATCCATTTCTCTCAATATTATTGGTGTAGTCTTTCATATGAAATACATCAACACAAAGGTCAATTTCCTTCATAGATGTGAAACAGCGATTAAAAGGTTGTTTTGCATCAGCATTCCAGCCAGGTTCTCTCATCAATCGCAGAAGAATCTGTGTCCACGGACCATTCGGGTCGAGCTCATCGGATATGAATGGGGAGCCAAAAGAGTAATATCCAAGTTTGCTTTCTGGAAGCCGGGTAGCTAAATCAAGCCAGTAGGGAGAGATGATCAGGGATGGAACTGGTGTTGTTGAAAACTCCACCTTATTATATCTAGTGGGGGAGCCTTCGTTATCGTTCCATAGTCTTATTTCGTGATCCTGCTTGAGAAGGTACACTGCCCATGCGTCGTTCCTTCCCAGTTGCAGGGAGATAGAAGATGGCCCGGAAGTATTCAAGCCAAGTATTCCTGCAATGGAAATGGCTGCCTCTCCGGAAATAAGAATCCTCTTTTCGACCGCATTGGGGAATCGAGCCCCGTATACAGATACGGCCAGGACCGTGCCAACGAGGAATACCGCGGTCACTATTCTGATGGCCATCATCTCAATCATGGGTCTTACCTTTGTAATCAGCGACTTCGGTATGCAATCCGCTGGATGGGTTGGGTCGCGCTCACTCGGCGTTGGGGCATCGTGCACTGACGTTGCGCGCTGTCAGAGCCAAAGCAATCATGGCAAGGACCAGAACCATGGGGGCCGTTTCCTTGCCGCGCCCGAGCCTGCTCCCCCGGCGACAGTCATTTGTCCATTCTTTCTCCCTCCACCTCGGGCCTGCGCGTGCCAGAGCGCATGTTGACGAGCTTGTCGAGCAGATCGAGTCAGAACGGCGCGCCGAGGGACAACGCAAGCGCAGTGACCATCCCTCCGGTGCATGACCGGTGTCGGGCACACCCGTCGGCCGGGCTTGCACACGAGCCGGCGCCGCACGCCGGCCTGCAGGTTGCCGTGCCCCGGTTCGGCAGTTGGCGGCTGATTCCGTCAGCGCACGGAAGTGCAGATTTCCTTGCTTCCCGTCAATCGATGATGGTCAGCTCACAGGTGCGGTTTGGATGTTTGTAGTCGTTCCAGATCAGCAACTGCATGCCCTTTTCCTTGTCGCCCAGATCACGATACTGAGAATAAGTCCCATCCGTGAAAAAACAGGTGTTCCAAATGCCCCTGACATGCTGAGTTTTCCCGTCCCCGTCGACCCCCGATGCGTCGCTTTCTCCGCTGCTCGCCCGCCAGTGGCCGTCCACCTTCGAGTAGTATAAAAGACCCGAGCGTGAGGCGCTCTCCGTATTGCTGTCGCTGCTCCACCGCGTCATGGCCAGGCGAAGCTCACACCCATCCGGGTCCCCACACAGGTCCTCGATCACGCTTTGCGGGATTGTCCTGGTTCGCCCGCCGTAAACGGGCGCGGTCAATGAAAGGTGGTAACGAGGAAGGAGATCGGCGGTCGTTTCGGCCTGGTCGTCCCTCTGGTAGCGGCCCCGGGAGCTCAGCTCGCCCCGTACACGGGCATTGCCGTTGACCTCCAGCTTCGCCTCGGGGGTCGTCGTCCCAATCCCGACATTGCCGCCGTTCATGATCACACTGCCGTTCGGAAGCACCGACAGCCAGGAGGTCGAATTGGCCGGGTCGGTAACATTGAAAGCAGTATTCCCGTCGGTCGGCGTGACAACAAGGTGCTGATTCTTCTCCGCACCGCGATTGATGCCGACGCTTCCGTTGAAGCGGCTGTCTCCCGTCACTTCCAGCCTCGCGGTGGGGTTTGCCGTTCCGATGCCGACGCTGTCCGAGGTCGTGAGCGAGCCTTGTATGGTGGTGCTCGAAAGGGTGCTGCCATCCGAGACGTTCAACCGTCCCGCAACATCCAGCGTTGCCTTCGGCGCACTCGTTCCGATGCCGACATTGCCGGTCGAGTCGATGAACAAGGCGTCGAAAGCGCCCTGACCATAAAGGTGTCCGCCGGCGGCCAGCAGTCCCAGCAGCGCAATCAGGGCGGCGATCACGCCCCTGGAAGATCGCCGGGACGCACCGGGAAACGCGCCCGTTCGCGACTCGACCGGCCTGGCTTCGAGGACCCGCAGCCTGTCGTGGAGTGCCTGTATTTCCGCTCGAAGCTCCTCTGCCAGCATTTGAGAAGGATCGTCCTTCATCGCTTTTCTCCTGGATCACGGTATGGCACGGAAGGGAACGAGGCATCGCCCAAGCACGTGACACGGAGAGCCATTGTCTCTTCCGCGCGGTGCTTTTCCACTTGCCTGCCCTCACGGGCTGGTGGATGTGGGAAGTCTCATGATGAATGCCAGCGCGAAGAAGGGGGGCCTGTTTTCATGGGCCTGCCCCCCACCCTGATTATTGATGCTTATCGACACCGCATGATCGTGGGCGGGAAAATCCGCGGCCGGCCCCCTGGCAGGGGTCGTCGCTGTTACCAATCCCGCTTTTCTTGCAACGTTGTCAATGGTTAGCGGTCTCTCGGTGCCGGTTGGCGTTGTCCTGGATTCGACCCTGCCTCCGTGATCGTGCGTGGGCATTTGATCCACAGTCAGCGTGACACTGGGCAGACCTCCCGTTGCTCCCATCTCGTACGAGCTTCCGGCCGCAACCACGAACCTGTCACGCAGGTCGGGAGACTGGTTGTTTCCGTTGCACAGTTGCCACCCCTCATAGGGAGTCTGCTTTCGCCCCATGCCCTCATTGTCGAAGGAAGCATTGAGATCCCCGTAAAACATGGCGATCGCCCCTGGCGGAAGCATCCCGATCCCCTTGATGGCTCCGGCGACATCCAGCATTTCCCCGGGGTTCATTTTCCCGATGCCGACCCGGCCGCTTGAGTCGATGAACATCGCATCGCCACCCTGGCCGTAAAGCAGGCCGCCCGCGGCCAGCAGCCCCACCAGAGCCGCCACGACGACCGTCACCCTCCCGGGATGTCGCCAGCGAGGGCTGGAAGCCCGGCTTCCACTCGATTCCTCCCGATTGGCCTCCAGGAATTGAAGCTGCTCACGAAGCACCGCCAGCTCATCTCCAAGCCTGGCAAAATCGTTGCGCGGTTGATCCATCATGGCGGTTGTCCCTCCCTTGCCCGGGCAAATCCCCCTCAGGCACACTCAGAATCCGGTTCGAGCGGCAAGGCTCGCCCCCGATCGAACCGTGAAGCCTCTGGCGAAGCCGATGCCGTCCCGAGCCTGAAAGATGCTCTGTGAGCCTGCTTCCAGGGTTACGCCGCCGACTGACAATGTTCCTTCCGCTCGATACACGGTACGGGGTTTGATGTCCTCCTGCCTCAGCGTCACATTGGCCTCGGCGTAGCCCGGCTTGAAAGCGAAGAGGGCGCCTCCGTTCTTGTTGTTGGCCCACAGAGTCCCGTCCGGCCCCACCATGAGGCGGATGAACTGCTCGGGTCTTTCGGTCGACTCATCGGACCGCTCCTTGATTCCGGCGCTCAACGGGATTCTTTCAAACAAACGCTTTCCGTCGGAACGGTATCCGTGCAAGTAACCGTTGTCCCAGAAGTAAAGATGATCGGCCCCGTCCGCGACAAGATTGCTGGTCGTTTTCAACTTGTCTTCACAGCTGGTGACATCGGCCCCGCCCATTCGATCGTACCGGTGACCCTGCAGGCAATTGTCCTGAATGGAATAGACATACCCATTGGAGCCGAGCACCGGCTGCGGGAGCAGCGTTCCGGCCGCACTCCAGATTCGCCGGTCGGTCGTATACCCCCAAATGTTGCCCCGGTTGTCCGAGCCGCTGAAGTCGGAAAAGACCATCACGCTGCCGGCGGGACCGGCCAGGGGCACATGATGGTATTCCCACGGCCTGTCTTTCTGGTCGCCGAGCGGAACGGTCCGCTGATCCGAAGGGTTGGCAACGTCAATGGCCACGGCTCCAGCCGGAATCTGGGCGAAGATCCTTCTCCCATCCGGGCTCACCGTGATCGTACTGATCTTCTCCTGCCCCGATCCGAACGGCCCCGCCTTGAGAAAGGGTCTGAGACTCGGCGTAAGCCCATGAACATGACTCAAGTCCTTTTCGGCCAGAGCGAGGAAAAGACTGCCGTCATGGCCCAGGGTCAGGTCGGTGAAGGGCGCGAGCTTCCTGTCCTCCCCCAGGTCGTATTCGTGCAAATGCTTCCCCAGTTGATTGAGATCGTAGGCGGCAATTCGATCCTCCGTCACCACGTAGAGGACGCCGTTCGCGCTGATGACCGGAGAACGCTCGACGGTCCCTTTGCCGATGGAGCTCCGCCACCGCTCCGCGCCTTTGAAATCGAGACAGAACAGAACCTTCTGCTCCTCGAACTTGCCGAGGAGGTAGAGGTTGCCCCGGTAGATCAAGGGATAGTCCGCGATACTCCCGGTTTTTCCATCGACTTCCGGGAGGGGGATCCTGACAAGGCGGAAAGTGGTCGGAGCGCGAAAGGGAATCCACGGGCTCCGACCCGTATGCTCGGGGTTCTGCTGGTGCTGCGTCCAGCCGGCGGATTCGAGCAGCCCCGGCGGCTCCGGTTTGTATTCGATGACCAGTCGCGGAATGTTCGAAGGGTTCCGGGGTGAGCCCGTATCATGGCTTGAGTAAAACAGGCTGCTCGCTTTGCTGGAGATGGTACGCAGGCGCAGCGTGAGCTTCTTGTCACCGGCATACTCGCTGGTGACGGCCTTGAGGAGCCCGGCACCGGCGCTGAGCGCCACGTCGTTTTTCTTCGACTCGGCGGCTGAGAGCGTCGAGAGCGACACGATCTCCGGAGCATCTTTCACCGGCGTCAAATCGTCGTTGGCGAGCTGCCCTTTCACAAGGACCAGTGGACCGCCGCTGTCGGGGTTCCCGGCGGGCTTGTACTGAAGCTCCTTGGCCACGATTCTCAGGGTGCAGCGTACAAAATCGGATTCCTTCAGCCCCGGGGGAAGCCGGCTCAGATCGAATTGCAGGAAAACGTCCCTGACGGGGTTGTTCTGAATCCAGAGGGGGGCTGCATCGCCCCCTTTTGAGGAAATCGCGTCCGTCTTCTCCTGAGTCGGCAAAAGCGTCATTGTCCGCTGGAGCCCGTCCTGCGCGGTAGCGGCTCCCCCCGCGAGCACGCCGGCAAGCGCCAGGAGCCAGAAGATCCACTGCTTTCTTTTCATCGCTCCCTCCGGTTGAAAGGGGGTGTTCTCACCTACCGGGTCCATTGCGGCACGTAGATTTTCATGACCGGGTTGACCGACTCGTAGCTCAGCGCCCTGGCAATGAGCAGCCTGTCCCTGAACGCCACCACTTGATAGCTGAAGGTGGTGTCCCCCCCCCAACCCTTGAGACCTTCACAGGGAAAGGCTTCCCACACGTTGGTCGAAGGATTCACAAGGCAATAGACCAGCGGTTCGACGCTTTGACTCTTGTCCGCGGCAATGGTCTTGAACTTGCCGAACAGGTGCAGGCGGCCTCTGAAAACCTGCAGGCAGGACGCAATGGGCTTTCTCGACGCAACCCCGGCATTGATAACGGTCAATTCCACTTCTTCCCATTTCCAGACCCTCTGGTTCTCTTCGTTCTTTTCGAATTGATAAACCCATGCGTCATCGTACAACTGGTCGGAGAAAGGCTCTTCCGCACCGCCGTAGAGCCAGATCCGGTCATGAAAAACGGTCGGGTTGAGGAGACAGCGCTTCTTCCGGGGCACAGTCCCCGCGGGAGCCCATGCTTTTTGGGTGATATCGAGGGTCCAGATGTCATCGAGTGCATTCCCCGCTTCATCGCGCCCGCCCAGGACCCAGATCTTTCCTTGAAACGCCAGGACGGCGTGCCCCATGCGGGAAGGCCACGGCGCGGCTTCCCAGGGCTCCCATCTCCCTTGCCTTGGGTCGAGGCTCCACACGCCATTGGAGCACCGCTCGGGAGCGGGGTCGATCTGGCTTCCGCCGATGAGCCATATCCGATCATCAAAGTAGACGCCGGGGCTGGTGGCGAAACCCGCCGGGATGGAGCAGCCCGCCTCACCGGGGACGGAAGAAGGCACCAGCTTCCAGGGACCGAAAGGATTCAGTGTCTCGAATAGAAAGGCCCTTTCCATGCCCCGGAAGGTAAAGCGAAAGACCGCATAGAGCTTGATGTCATTGGCATTCAGCAAGAGCGTGGGCTCGAGGTCGCAGTGCCCTCTCCGCTTGAGCTCCCTCACGTCGTCTTCGTTTTCCGGTCTGGGGTACCCGGGATCACCTTCATGAAGGGAGTTTCTTGCGCCGTACCAGCCGGGCTGGAGGATCCCCAAGGACAGCGTCCGCTCGATGGGCTTGCTCCCGTCGTAACCCCTCAGGAGAAACTTGACACCGGCCGTGCCGAGGTGGATCTCCTTGGAGCCCTCTTCCGTCGAAAAATCAGCACGAAGCGGATTTGCGACGCCGATCTGATAGAGTCCAAGGTTGGTCAACTGATGGGTGCGCCATTTCAAGGTGACCGTGTCGCCAGGGCAGTTTTGCACCCCCTCCTCGGGATCCGAAATGAAATAAATGATGTCGGGAGTATCCGATTCCTTCACCACGGTCAGCTTCTGTGAGCCACCGGACAGGTCCGTCTCGAAGCTCAGCAGGGCCTCTCCCGGGGAGGTCATGGAAACGACATTCGCGAGAGCGATTTCCAGGAGTCCGCCGGCAGACAGCAGCATGTCGCCGTAGGAGTATATCTTGAGCCCAAACGTGTCCCCGCCCGGGAAATCCCAGTCGCAATGCCAATGATCGGGCTTCGTGATCGTGCAGTCCCGCGCATCCTCCTTGTTTGAAAAAAGAGCGCCGGCCGCCTGCCCCAGGGTTCCTTTCAGCCAGAAATCGGGTGGCTTCCTGGTGCTCGAAACGATCGCCTCCCCGAAGTTTGTAATCTGGAGCTTCAGCTCGTTGGGAGGTTGGGGATTTGCGCCGACCCGCAGGGCATGTCCCCCGGCAGTCGTCAATGCCGCCTTTAGGTCAATTGACTGCGCCATCTTGCGGTTCCTCTCGAAAGCAGCACCTGGTGAACAAGCCTCAAGCTTCAGGAGCCTTCTCAGGTCTTTCAACCACTATTTTGATGGACTTCGACCTGGCGGCGGGGCGCGGCTCCTTCTCGCCGGCCGCCTTTTCCTCTCGACCGCGCGCAGCCAGTGTCAACAGGGTATCGCCCTCCACCTGCATCGAGTATTGCGTGGGCAGGGGGTGGCGCCGAGTCATGAAAAGAATGGATTTTTCATCCTTGAGCTCGATCTCCTCCGCTCCGGTCACCGACCACGACAGGGTGATCGAATCGCCGGGCGCCACGTCGAAACGGTCGGGAGCGGTATTCTCCGTCTCCGCACCGGCCTGCCTGCCCTCTTCCTCGACGCGGTTTTTCCCCTTCACCGTAAAGACGCGAATCGACAGCGGGGCGGTGACCAGCTTGAGCCAGCCCTCGGCTATCCGCGGCGGGGGATCATGAAACCGTCCCTGCTCCTTCTGCACGTCGACGATGGGCTCCTCCCGCCACACCCTGACGTCTGGATGATGCGTCCAGGACCACTGCCCGTACAGGTCCGAAGGCTGAGGCATTCGGATTTCCCTGTCGCTTTCCGGGGTGACGATGGGCCCGCTAAAAAACACCACCTGCCTGGTCTCCAGTGTCTCCGTGATGTCGCCATGGGGCATGGAAAACCTTGTCCGCGGAAGGATGCCGCTGGTGGCACAGACTCCGGCGGTGGGGTCCATGAGAAGCGTCAGATCCAGCGGTTGCGCCATGGAGACCAGAGGTGCGAAGCGGTACCGGCTGTAGTCGTCGCTGAGCCCCTCGAGACCCCAAGCCGGATAAAAGCGAGTGTAGTCCTGGTTCAGGAAAAACCCCATCAGGCCGTCATCGCCCAGCCAGAGCCCGTTCCATTTCCGGCGGTCACCCAGTCGCAACGGAAGCTCCAGCGATTCGATGCCGCCGGTTGGACCTCCTTGCGGGTCTTCCCATCCCTGGGCGCTCGCCGGCCGGCCGTCCACTTCAAGCCGGATGGAGGCACGCACGAGAGCGAGGGGTTTTCCGATCAACAGGGCCAGATTCGCATTCTGCGTCGAGCCCGCCGCAAGTCTGCAAGAAAGGGCCTCGTTCATCCTCTCGAGCAAATCCGAGAATCTCTTCCCGCTTCCCTCCTCCATGGACAGCAGTCCCTTGAGAAAGGCGCGCAGATGGGGATTCGCATTGGCGTGCTCGGCAAGCGGATCCTCAATCTTCTTTCCGGGCCTGCCGAAGAAGAAACGGTCGCTCCCCGGAATGTCGACCCAGTGAAAACTCTCGATGGGATCCCTCGAAGCACCGACACCTTCCCGCCAGGATTTCTTTTGAACCCCCTGCAAGGCGCCCAGGGCGTAGCCCCCGGCGTCGTAAATCATCAGCGCTTTGTCGAGGAAGTTGGGAAGGATCCATCCGCAGACCGGGCTGAGCTCCTCGTTCTCCCCAAGCTCGTCGTCGGCTGCCGCGGCAGCCCCCCACCGCTCGGCGGGAAGCCACTGGATGGAAAGACGGGCCGGTTGGGCCAGGCGCGGCTGGAGCCGCACCATGCCGTCGGAGCCGCGCAACCGTTGAGCACTGACCGTGCGAAGCCCGTTGACGCGGTCTTCTTCCTCGAGCTTCAAGAACTGCCCGAAGGCGTCGATGATCCAGAGTTTTTCGAGTTTCAGGCGTCCGGCGCGAACCGGAAAAAATCCCCCCCCCATCGACGGGGCCAGCCAATCGACGTCCCGTACCGCATCGTAAACCGGGGAGAACTGAGGCCCCTCTTCCCCCTTGCCCGGTTCGAGGGGCCGCAATTCCAGATGGCTCCGGCGCATGAGGAGCTGATCGGTGAACCCGCCGAGGCTCTGGCAGAGAATACTCATGGAATGGATGGCGGTCTGAAGGGTCTGCAACGACCTGTCGTCATGTGCCAGGTTGACCTGACGCAACCGTTCGCTCAAATGCAGCCCGGCGCTGGGGGTCAGAATGGTCGTCCCGCTGTAGGTCACCTTTTTCTCATGGGATCCGTCTTCCCGGGCTTTCCAGACATAATCGCAGCCCACCAGATCCCATTCATGCAGGGCGTGCCGGGTATCGGCCGAGTCAGGAGCCCAGCCCACCTGCCATTGAAGAAAAAGCGGGAGCCAGGGATTTCCTTTCCAGGTATTCACCATGACCGGTGAAGGAAACCGCCCCACCAGCTCCCAGGCAGTCTGTTCCCTTTCCCAGCGAAGCCGAGGGGTTTCGATCTCCGGATTACGCGCCTCGCTCCATACCTGTTCCAGATAGAAATCGATCAGGAGATGCGCCAGTGATGCGGATTCCCTGGTGTGGTCCCGACCCGGGTCGTTTTGTTCGTAAACCGTCGTCATGATGTGGAGGGCCCTTTTGAAGTCGAGGGACAGCAAAAGAGCTTCACGGAACAGGTCGCCGGCTTCCGAAGGAACAGTGCCCTCTCGAATTGAGCCGAAGGGGTTTGCCCATTGGGCATCGATCTCCGAGGGGCCAAACTCCAGATCCTTTATCTTCGCAAAGGGAACCGTCACCCTGATACCCGCTATCTCCTCTCCGCTCAGGCGGCAGAGCAGCCGCCCATCGGAACGGAAGCGGCCGTCTCCGCCATGGCGCGGAGACCTCCGAAATGCGTCTCCGGCCAGAAGTACCACAGGGTCGTTGGGGCGGTGAAATTCCGGCTCGTCAAACCGTTTGAGCCGCCACCCGGGGAGAAAGGCTTCCAGTGCCTCCTGAATTCGATCTCCATCGGAGCCTGCCGGGAGTCCCTTCTCCTGCATCTTTTCCAGCCCGGTGATCTCGTCACTGAGAGCGGCGACCTCCTGCCGGAGCCCCGTCATTCGCCGGGTCAAACGATCCTCGCGCTCCCGTTGGTCAGCCCGCCCCTCCGCCTGGTTGAGAACAGTCTTGTACCAGGTCGCGTAAATCTCGCTTCGCAGGGAATCCCTCTCCCTTTTGAATTGGTTGATCCGCCGCTGCCGGATGTTCAAGCGCTCGAGCATCAACCGGATCTCTCCCGGGATCGGGGGGGATCGGTCTTCGGGGGAGCCGCCGAAGGCGGGACGATCCTCCTGCATCAGGTCCCAGCGGACCCCGCGAACAAACGGCCGAAAGGACCGCTCGTGCACCTTTGCCTCGACGGTCGAATCGCCTCCCGGCTTTTCCAGCTCGGTCAAGAGGTCGTACTGAAAAAGCGCCAGCAGTCTCGCCAGGTTGGCCAAATCCCCTTCGAATTCCTGCCCAAACAACGCGGCAAGGGCTTCCACCGCGGTGTCGGCAACGGCGATGCGAAAGGGCCTGCCGAGCGGCACTCCGCTTTCGACGGTGCCGCTCCATTTCACTCCCCCAACCATTCCGTGACAGAGAATGCCGGAGGGGAGCGCCTTTTCGAGGCCGGCGATCTCGATACGGAGCGCGTCATGCTCTTCCCGGGTCTTGGCTATGTTATCCCGCAGCTCCGCAATGGCCCGACGCATGTCGTTTTTCCGCGCCGAATCCTGTAGTCGTGCCAGCTGCTCCCTGGCTTCCTGAAGGTGGTCGCCCAATTCTCTCGCCCTGCTCGCCTTTTCCCACACGAGGAGCAAGCCGGGGCAAATCCATCGCTCCTTATCCAGAAATGTCTCCAGTGCAACAGCCGCACCGCCCGAGGACCCGTCGGCCAGGGACTGTCGGAGTGGGTCTTCGGAGGGGTTCGAATACCAGCCGACCACCAGGTAACTCAAATCCGCGTCGCCGCGAACACCGGCGAAATCCTGATCATGAAAGCCCAGAATGCCTTTGCAGGCCGGATAGTAGGCGGCGAAGGCCGAGTCACCGTAACCGACGGCGGTAATCCGCATTCGCGGTGCGGAGCTTTCCCCTGGCCACCGGCTCAGTTCGAAGGTTCTTCCGACGAAGACGGAATAGTCCTCGGCCTTCTTGAGCACTCCGGAGTCGAGTGTCGGCCAGACGTTGGCGTTGGGATCGCCGGTTATGGTGTCGCTCTCAATGATCCAGGCTCTGCTGCTCAACTCCAGCGGCTGTCCGGGATCGGCTTGATCCCAGAAGCGCACGACCAGCCACCGGTTCGGGATGTGAGGAAACTCCGGCACGCCGCTTTCGTTGTCGGCAACGCCGTGGGTCAACCCATCCGGCAGTGCCCAGTGCAGATGAACGCCGGGCTTGTGGAGGCCCTGGCTTGGGCTGAGCTCGGGTTTTTCAAGCTGCTGACCAAGAACCCGGTCTCCGCGCCAAATCCCCTGAAAGTCGGGTTTCAGGTTGACCCACTGGCCACCGGTGGAAGATTCCCCCACAGCCAGGGCCTCGACGTGGATCGGAACCAGCAGACGCGGATCGTTCATTGTGACGCTCTGTCCCTTGTTCGAACGTTCCTGATGTTGGGTTTGCAGGTGAATTCTCCGGCAGCCTCGATCATCTCGACGGCGAATTCCGCGGAGGTGAATGAGTCGTTCTTCAGCTCGCCCGCACCCCGCAGCAAGTCTTTCATCGCGTCGGCCGCCGCCGCTACCCGGATCACACCTGGATACTCCTGGTCGCGCAGCAGTTTGCTCCCCGCAAGATCGATCGTAAGCCCGGGCAGGACCTGACCCGCCCGGTTGGGATCCTTGTGCCCCAGCTCACGGAGCGTCTTGGTGTAGGCCCCTTTTTCCGGCGTGAGCCCGAAATGAAGACCTTCCCGAGGTTGCCGTATCACGAGCTGCGCGATAACCCCGTTGAAGATGCAGAGCATCACGTCCCCGGAAAGCTGCTCGATCCGCAGGGGTTTCAGCGGAACGACGTCTTCCTCGATCCCGGCCTTCCGTTTGTCATTGAGATCCTCCGGTGGCCCACTCTCTATCTCTCTGCCGGACAGGCTTCCGTAAGCCAGCACTTCCAGCCCGCGCCAGCCCTCGACCACCGCGGATCGCAGCAGGAACCCGGTCAACGGCCAGTTCAGGCAGCATTCCTCCGAAGGCAGAGCGACGCCTTCGTACTGAAGCCGCAGGCGGTCACGGACGGATGCGGCTTCTTGATTGGCGGCGCTTGCCCGGTCTTTCCCCCAGGGCTGATTCGGCTGCACCCACTGGTTCATCGCCCGGTCCATGACGGCATCCCCGTAACCGTTGCTGCCGATGCTGCACGCACCCTGCACCAGGCATTGAATCCAGATGGGATCGACAAAGAAGAAGCGAAGGGATTCCGGAGGCAGCATCGGCTCCTCCGGAATGAGGTAATGGAAGGGCACGCCATACAGAAGCACGAGTCGCCCGAGCCACGAGGACACTTCGCCGAGAGTCTCCTCGAGGAGGGCTTCGGGCAGCTCCCCGACTTCGTTTTCGAATCGTTTCAGATCGAAATCAGTCATCATTCACCGACGAGGAAGATGAAGTCGGAACAGCTTTCAGCAGCCTTTCGCCAAGGCCTTTGCTCAAGGTGCTCATCAGGCTTTGCTCGAGGCAACCGCCTCGCTCCAGATCGAGCGCTTTTCTCATGGTGCTCACCTCCGAGCGGCGCAAGCCCTCCTCGGCCTCCTGCCGCAGCACTTTTCTCGCCCGGCTCAAGGCGAGGGCAAAGCTGTGGTTTTGCAGCGCGAGGAGGCGGCCGAGCTGCCAGGCAGCCGCGTATGTCACGTCGAAAAGCCCCGTGTCCGGGTCGTAGCGCAGGAGCTCGTCGGCGCAGGAAGCCGTTTCCTGAATCTGTCTCGGCTTGTCGTGGTTGAGGGGAGCCAGAGGCCCCCGGTACCACGACACGGTTCTTTCTCCCTGTCGCATGATGTGGTTGAAGGCGGTGTAACCTCGGGCGTAGGCTGCATTGACGATGTCTTGAGCCTCCGTCGACTGGTCGCTGTAGGGAGAAAAGGGGAGATGCAGGGAGTCCAAAGTCAAACCTTTCATGTGTCCCTTGAAATCGTTTGAGCCCTCGCACTTGAAACCCCAGGCACCCAGTACAGCCAAACGGACATGTTGACCCGACCTCGGTTGCCAGCTTTCCTCCAAACGATCCCGGTGCCCTTCAAGGGAAACGAGGAGGGCGCGGTGATCCTTGCCCGGTTGAGGAAGACGATTCCCCACCACCAGGGAAAACCAGCCCCTGTCGTTGACCGCCTGCACTTCCTTTTCGCCGGTGTCCATCTGGCGCACATGGGCCAGGTAGGGCAAATCCTCGATGCGGGGCGCGACGGCCTTGAAAAGCTCGGCCGGAAGATCCAGGGCCAGGCAGAAATCGTTCTTGTACCGGTTCTCCTCGTCGCTTCCCATGGCGGAAGGGGGTTGTCCCAGGTCCGGAGCCAGGACACTTCCCGGAGGCTCCTTTTCGGGATGGGGAAACAGGAGGCTGTCCCCACCCTTGCTCGCAACGGGCAGCGAGCGGACTTCATGTTTGCGACTCGTCGTCCGGCCGGTTGAGTCGGGAATCAGCAGCTCGTCCTCCTGCACCAGCAGCAGCCCCATCCACGGAGGGAAGGGCTGCCCGAGCTTCGGCGGCCGGCCGTCCAGGGTCCGCTCCCAGGGGAGGGTTCGTCGAGTGAGCACGACATGGGGCAGCGTGTTGTCGTATCGGCCCGATGGATTGGCGGGAGGGTAGACCGAATGGATGTCGGCGGGGTCGAGGGTGAAGCGCGGAGCATCCACGGCGAAATGGAGCTCGGCTGTGTAAGGGTCGGCATTCCAGGGGATCTCCGTCTGCTCCGATTCCTTGACAACCTGTCTCGCAATCGCTGTGTACCCGCCCGCGACAAGGGGCGGATGGCAGGCCTCGACGAACTGGATCTGACCGGCTTTCACGGAAACAGGAGGGTCGTATTCGATTTCGTCAATCATGGTGGCCCCTTGCTCTACGTTTCGAGATAGCCTCTGGGGGGATACTGGCCGGCACGCGCCATCGCCGGCATATCCTGAAAAAGGTATTCCGCGTTTTCCGCCAGATGTTCGAGGGCAACATCTTCCGGCTTCATGATGTTTCGGCCGGTTGCCGCCAGATGGTGGAGTATGCCCGCCCGCCTGGCTTTAACTTCCCGCGCCATGACGGTGTTGCCGAGGGTCTTGTCTCCGAAGGCGGGCAGGGCGGCCCCGGGCCTTGCGGTGATCCAGTCGAATTCCCGTGAAAAGCGGTCGCAGGCAAGCACGCGCAAATCGAAAACCGGCGTTTCCCAGGGGCGGGGGCCGGGCCGGGTCCGGATTTCGATCCCGACCAGGGCACCGTCGATCATCTGGTCGTCGGGAGGTCTTCGACGATCCAGGGGATCGTTGCCCCACAGGGCGAGGGGCACGCTTGTCGTCACGATGGAAAAGCTGAGATACCGCTGCAAATACGCTCTGGCATCCGGAGAGGCAGACGTATTGCCGTCGGGCTCGAGGGTGACTTCCAGGGCCGAGTGAAGAGAGGATCGATTCATCGGCCTGACGCCAAGCGTCGTGGGCCGGCCTTTGATCGTGGGTTGGGGAAAGGCGCTGAATTCACTGTCGTTGAATCGCGCGACGGTGGCCGGCACCAGGGTGAGCGCACGCAGAACCAGTTTTTGGGGCGAGACGACCGAGACCGTTTGTTCACCGACCCGGCTCTCTTTGATCAGACCCTCGGTGACCGTGACCGTCGCAACCTTGGGGTTCGGCAGGAATGCCCTGGCGAAGGATTTCTCGGGGCTGTCGGATTCCCAGAGCAGCGGCGGCGGCGTGCGCTTCGCTGTGCCAAAGGCGATCTCGATGGTCACGACATACAGGGAAACCCTGGCTTTGCCGCCCAGAGGCGGCCCGTGCAGCGCCACGGACGCGCTCAGCTCAACCGACAGGTTGATCCGGATCACGCCGATCCTCAACCGCAGCGCGACGCCGATGGACACGCCGATGGCGACATCGTAGAAGAGGGGCTTCCACTGAACGAGAAAGTCGGCCTGAGCGACAAACCAGGCCCTGATCCCCCCCAGTTGAAAGACGATGCTGAGACCCCCGCCCGCCATAATGGCCGACGGGCACAGCGCGAAGTAACAAAAGCCACGAATGGCAACGGTTTCGCCGACCTTGCACGAAAACTCGACCAGGTCCGGTTTGGGGTAGTGCGCCGGCGGCTTGAATCGTGGGTGATAGCCGCCGATGGAGACGACGAAATCACCCTGGTGCTCGCCGCCAAACCACGCGTAGAAGGCGAATCCGCCCCGCAGCTTGAAGTCCTTTCGCAGGACATGGGAATTCTCCGTCAGCCTGGCTTCAAAGCCCAACAGCCCGTTCGAGGGCGCGATGACCACCTTGAATGCCAGCTCCGCGAAAGCGATGGCGAAGCTCTCGTCTCCCCCGGGCAAGGGTTTGGGGACGCGAAGGGTCGAAATGCCGAGCAGCGCGATCTCCAACTGTGTCCCGAAGGAAATGGAAAGGAGGGCAAAGGAGTCGATCTGGCCGAAGGAGGTGAACTTCACGCCCGCCGCAACCCAATAGCTGCCCTGGGAGGGGTATATGTATTCGTCGAGCTTCCGGCTGACCTTGCTCAGATCGAGATCCGCGCCGAGATAGGTGGGATCCGTTGCCGCCCTGATCAGGGGGAAGTGATGGACCTCGTTGATGGTCGGGAGCTTGAGAACCCGATTGACGCCGAAGCCGCCGGCCAGCCCCATGACGAAAAAAAACGCGGGGCCGCCCAGCTCTTTTTGAAGTGCCGCGAAGATGAAGAGGGACGGAGCTCCGTTCAGGTTGGCGTATGAGCCGAGAGCGGAAATGGTGAAGATCGAGGTTTGAACGAGCAGAACCCCGTCCAGCTGCAGCGGCTCGTCTCGGGTCTTGATGAGGCCCCCGCTGATCAGCAGCGGTCCCTTGACGAGGGCGATGGAGGCGCCGTCCAGGTGGAATTGCAGATTTTCCCAGATCTCTTTGGGCCTGGAACGGAACTGGTTGATCGGATAGCTCAATCCCAGACCCTGCAGCGACAGGCTCAAAACACTCAGCCGCAGCCCCGCGTCCAATCGAATCCCGATGCGCGGAGCCTCGTAGCTCAAACCGACTCGACGCACGTTCAATGGACCAATGAGCTTGTTCGTGTCAATCCAATGCGTCGATCCCTTGGCCAGGGCTTCCTCAGCCTTTTCGGCGGCCGCGGCGCCGTCTTTCGGCGTGTCTTCAGCTTCCTCGGCAACCTGGCTTGCAGCCTGCGGAGCCCTAAGCTGATCCAGCAGGTTGACACCGCCCACGCGAATCTCGGCGGAAACGCTCACACCCTTGGGGAAATGGCGGCCCGTTGCCCGGGAAGCCACCGGCGCGGGCAGAGTCGCGTCCTGAAAACCGTCGCCGCTGAAGAACGGTGCATCCTCAAAGCGTTCGGTGGCGTAATAGACACCGAGATTGCCGATACACAGGTCACCGATGAGCCCGGAAAGAAAGTTCCTCGGCAAGGTGAGCCGGTCGGAGCGCAAGTCCACGCCGACGACGAAGCCGCCTTTGTCCCCCAGCCTCTTGAGCAGGGCGAACTGGCAATGGGCGCCGCCGAATTGGATCAGAAGACCAACCTGTACGGTGCTGGCGGCCCCCTTTCGATAGGCCGCTCCCAGTTTTTCCAGGACAATGTCGGCACCTTGAGGGGATCCGGCCAGCTGTCCGAGGACGCCGGCCGCCTCGCCGTAGTCGGCCCCCAGGTCACCGAGCAGGTCAAACAGGGATGCATTGAGCGTCACGCAGCCGGAGATCTGCGTGAGGACGCCGTCCTCCATCGTGCCGACCAACGTGACCGGTCTCCGGGCGACGCGGCCCCGCAGGATCAGCTCGGTGCCCTCGACAATCCTCGAGTCAGTCATAAGCCGTTCTTCCCCGCGGGAATGCGGGAGGGGGTCGAGCCCCTTCCCGGATTGGGTCGCTCACGCTGACAGTTCCGCGGCATACTTCTGCAGTACCGAAAACTTGTCCGCCCCGCATCGGAACACTCTCAGCGCCACACCCTCGATGTCGAACAGCTCCACAATGTCTTGGTCGTCATCCCCAAACAGGCTGGTGAACAGACCTTTGTTGAACTGCAGCGTGAACATCATGAGAAGCGGACCGTTATTAGCGGTGTAGTAAAAGGCGTTGCAGGCAACACGGGTGTCCTTGAGCAGCTTATCCAGCGGCTCTGGAAGCGTCACACCCTTTTTCTCCAGAACTTTCCGCAGCTTGTCGAGCTCCAGGCTGATCGGCCTGGTGATGTAGACGGGGGAAGTACCGGCCTTGACTCCTTCAAAATCGGGAACCATGAGAACAGAAGGGCCGCCTGAGCTCCTGACGCGAACCGCAATCCCGACATGGGTCCCTCCATCCAGAAGCGCTTCCGATCCCGATGTGACGTTCACCGCCGGGACGGGCAAAGATATCCTGGGCTCGTCACCGGAAGCTTCACCTCCTTTCAATTCCTTATCCTTGGCCGTCGCATCCCGGGGTTTTGGGGGAGCCTGGGGTTTTTTGGGATCCGGCTGACTCACCTCTTGGGACTCGTCTTCTTTTGCCATGCTCTCATCCTCCTGAAATTTCTCAAATGTTTCCATCTCCAGGTTTCCGGTTGCAGACCGTGCGGCACCTTGCCTCCTTGGCCGTCCGGGGCATCGCGAAGGCACAACACAAAAGCGCTGACACCAAGAATCATGTGAGTGACAAGAATTGAGCAGGCCGAATCGAACGGAGCCCTTCGGCGTCAGGTATGCTGATTAAGAGTGGAAATAGTACTTTCAAATCTCACCACCAAGACACCAAGGCACCAAGAATCCTTGGTGCCTTGGTGTCTTGGTGGTGAAATGGTGGTTTGAGAGAACGCAACATTCAAACCTTAATCGGTATAGCTCCTCCTTGGAAACCTCATCCAGTGATTTCATCTTTCACCTCGCCCGCATGCATTCTGGAAATGAGGCAGCCGAGGCGCTCGTTTTTCACTTGAACCCGTCCGTGTCATGAATCTTCCCAATCCCGATATTTCGAGGCTCGCTTGGCGATCTCCGCCTCCTCGGCGAGGCGATTCTTCTCCTTCATGCAGGGACCGCAGCAGAGCAGCGTGCCGCACTGACCCCGGCAGTCGGAGTAATCAATCCCCTCGAAGGGGAGGCCTCTCTTTTCCTTTTCTCCGTCCATGGCTTCCCGGTATAAACCCTTTCCGATCTTTCCGTTTCTTTTCATACAGGACATGACAAGTGATAAGGTGATAAAAAATTGGTGATAAGGTGATAAGAAATTGCTTTCCGGGTAGCAGGCGCCGTCTGTTCTGTCAAGGCCATTTTTGTGCCGATTTCGGGAGACATGAAGGCAGAAGCCACCACGGCGCCCCACCGTGGTGGCCGCCTCGATGGGGAGCCCACTGCAAATTGGACTTCCGGCGCTCTGTGTTGATCCCGGCGTGCCCGAAAGGCGATATCTCCCCCGGATCGAAGACAAGCTGCCCCAATGAAGCCGGTGAGGGGTTCCTCCAGGGATGGCGTTTTAGTGGGTGACGAAGACACGCTCTTCATATCCGGGCCGGCCGTCGTCGAAATCCTCAATGACAATCGGCCCGTCTTCAGTCGCTTTGCCCCTGTGAACTGATGCAACGATGGAGGCTGCACCACTGAATACGATACTCCATGTGTGGGCCGGGTGGCTCATCGACGGAACGGGAGGCCCCGCCCGGCGCGATGTGCTCATCCATGTGGAAGGGGGAAAGATCGTCTCTCTCAGGCGGATGCGACTGGAAGACAAGCTGGCCCTCGAGGACCGGCTCGTGGATTGCTCCGAGAGCACCATCCTTCCGGGCCTCATCGACAGTCACGTGCACCTGACCATGTCGGGTACGGGGGACGAATCCATTCGTCAGAAGCAGCTCAGCTACACTGCCGACCAGGCCATGCCGGTGATCCGCTCGCATCTGGCCCAGTCCCTGTCCCGCGGTGTTGTGGCGGTGCGGGATGGAGGCGATGCGGCATCCCATACGCTGAGCTATGCCACGGACCCCGCGCTCCATTCCATTCCGTTCCGGGTCAGGGCCGCTGGAAAGGCCTGGAGGTCCCGAGGCCGCTACGGCCGACTCATCGGGGGCCCGCCGGCCGAGGGCATGAGCCTGGCCCAAAGCATTGCCTCCGATCCATCGCCCCTGGATCATGTGAAGATCGTGAATTCGGGGGTCAACAGCCTGAAGGAATTCGGCAGGGAGACTCGGCCCCAGTTTTCCGCCGCCGAGCTGGACGCCGCCGTGCAGGCCGCCCGCAGGAAAGGTCTCAAGACCATGGTTCACGCCAACGGGAGCGTCCCGGTCCGCGATGCCGTGGACGCCGGCGCCACGTCCATCGAGCACGGCTTCTTCATGGGCAATTCCAACCTGGAGCGAATGGCTGACCTCCAGGTCTTCTGGGTGCCCACGGCCATCACTATGAAGGCTTACGCCCGGGAGCTGCCCAAGGGAGGACTCGAGGCGGAGATCGCCTGGCGGACCCTGGAGCATCAGGTGGAGCAGATCGCTTACGCAAGGCGTTTGGGAGCCCCCGTCCTGGTCGGGACCGACAGCGGAAGCCTCGGGGTACACCATGGCCTTGCCGTGGCAGGGGAGATGGAAATCCTTGTGGATGCGGGCTACACGGTCGAGGAGGCCGTGTGCTGCGCCACCTCCGATCCTTCGAGGCTTCTCGGCCTGCGCGGCGAAATGGGCCAGATCAAGAAGGGGATGGAGGGAACCTTCGTGGTGGTGGCCGGCCCTCCCAAGACGCTGCTCCGCCGCATGGGCCAGCCCGAGAAAGTCTTCGTTCAGGGTCGCCTGGTGGCGTCCGGGGGCCTTCCGATTCTGTCAGGATAGGACGTTCGCTCAACATCCATAATTGCACGGCTTCAGCCGGCGGCGGCCGAACCCTCGTCGGCCACGGTGACGCGCTGGATTTCCTCGAGGGTGGTGAGGCCCCGCAGCACCTTCTTCATTCCGTCGTAGCGCATGGTCTGAAAGCCCGTCCTGGCCGCGCTTCGTTGGATTTCCATGGGGGAAGCGCCCCGGGAGATCTGGGTGCGGATGTCGTCGTCGATGACGACGAGCTCGTGGATGGCGATGCGTCCGGAATACCCGCTGCCGCTGCACTGGAGGCAGCCCCGTCCGCGGGAGAGGCTGACCTCCTCCCCGCTCATCGCGAAAATCCTTTGGAAGGTTTCGGGGTCGGGCGTGTACGGCTCGCGGCAGTGCTCACAGATCTTTCGGACCAGTCTCTGGGCCAGCACTCCCACCATGGAGGGGGCGACCATGTACGGCTGAACACCCATGTCGTTGAGTCGAGTCAAGGCCTGGATGGCGTTGTTGGTGTGGAGGGTGGCCAGGACCAGGTGCCCGGTCAGGGCCGCCCGGCAGGCGATCTCGGCGGTTTCGACGTCCCGGATCTCGCCCACCAGGATGACATCGGGATCCTGGCGGAGAAAAGCTCGCAGGGCCGCGGGGAAGTCGAGGTCGACGGCCGCGTTGACCTGAATCTGGTTGATTCCCGGCAGGCGATACTCGATGGGGTCCTCGATGGTCGTGATGTTGACTCCCGGCCGGTTGAGATACCTCAGCATGGAAAAGAGCGTCGTCGTTTTTCCGGATCCCGTGGGCCCGGTGACGAAAAAGATGCCGTACGGGACGGCCATGACCCGCTCCAGTCCATCCAGATTGGCTCTCGAAAAACTCAGCTCCCTCAGGTCCTGGACATCCTTGGTCTCCATTTGCCCGAGCACCCGCAGGACGATCTTTTCCCCGTAGCCGGTGGGAACGGACGAGAAGCGAAAGTCGATGGTGCGATTGGGAAGGGTGAGGCACAATCGCCCGTCCTGTGGGCGCCGCTTCTCGGTGATGTTGAGATCGGCCAGGATTTTCAATCGGGAGACCAGCGGCGGCAGAAGGGATCTTTCGATCTTGCTCTTTTCCTGAAGAACGCCGTCCACGCGGAATCGGATGCGGACCTTGTCCTCGCCCGGCTCGATGTGAATGTCGCTGGCGCCTTCCCGGACACCCAGGAGCAGAAGTCCCTGCACGAATTCCACCACGGCCTGGGACCCCGCGATCTTCTGGAGCTCGTCCCGCGTGAGCTCGCTGATGTCCTCGATCACCACCGTGTCGGTGACGATGCGGCTCGAAAGGTCGCGAAGCTTCTGCTCCGTCTTGTACTCCACCTCGATGGCCGCTTCGATGTCATTGGGGAAGGCGAAGACGGGGCTGACGGGACAGCCCAGAACGGACTGGGCCTCCCGGAGCATGAACTGGTTGGCGGGGTCCGCCGAGGCGGCGGTTATGGCTTCTCCGAACTGGTAGAGCAGGATGATGTGGTTCTTCCTGGCGAAGGACTCGGGCAGCCGTTGCACCACTTCGCGCTGGAACAGGGTCTTGTTGAGATCCACGTGGGCGACGCCGATGGAATCCCCCCACATCCGGGCAAGGAGCGTCTTCTGATGCGGGTTCATCCGCACCAGGTGCATGAGGACCGCGAACGCATCGTCGTGATAACGCCTGAGGAGGCGACGGCCGGCAGCCTCGCCGACGATGCCGCGGGAAACGAGAAGCTCCATGAAGAGAGGATTTTGATTCATGGCCCATCGGGTTGCACGAGAATCGGAAATCGGAGCCCGGTCCTCGGAAGGTGAAAATGGAGCGCGCCGGTCAATGGACGGCGGCTCTCCTGGGTTTATCCTGGAAGGATTTCCATGTTTCCTTGATGATCACCTTGAGCTCCGAGATCGGCGTGTCTTTTCGTATGTAGTTGGCCGCGCCAAGGGAAAGGCATCTTTCAATGCTTTCCATGTCCGTCACGGAGGTGAGCACAATGACGAAGGCATCGGGAAAGCTGGAAAACAGCTCCTCGAGGACTTCATCGCCGTTCTTGAAGGGCATGTTCACATCCAGAAGCATCAGATTGGGCTTGTGCTTCCTGTAAAGCTCGATGGCTTCGTCTCCCGTTCTGGCTTCTCCCACGACCTCGCAGTTCATGGAAGTGAGGACCGCCTTGATCAGCACCCTGCAATGACTCTCATCGTCCGCCACGACCACCCGCGGCCTTCTCACGTCGCTCGACACTGCCTGACCTCCAATGGAAGGGTGAAACTGAAGGTCGAGCCGAAGCCGACCTCGCTTTCAACACTCAGTGCTCCCCTGTGCTCCTCGATGATCTTCCTGGCGATGGTGAGCCCCATGCCGGTGGATTTTTCGCCTCCCGTCGGTTCGTTGGAAATACCGGGGAGCCCCGAGAAGAGTTTGGCCTGATCTTCGCTCGCGATGCCCATTCCTTCATCACTGACGCTGACGACGGCCGTCCCGTTTCGTCGGGAGAGGGAGACGGAAATCCTGGACCTGTCGGAGGAGTATTTGATGGCGTTTCCGATGAGGTTGTCCAGCACCTGGCTGATGCGGTTGCGGTCGAAGGGGAAGTTGGGGATCCTCGAAAGGTGATGATCGAGGGCGATGCGCTTCCTCCTGGCGAGGATGGTGTTTACCTTGACGCGCTCGCGGATCAGGCGGCTCAGGGAATCTTTGCGAACCTGCAGCTTGAGCCTGCCGTCCTCCATGACCGCCATGTCGAGGATATCGTTCACGAGGGTGATCATGCTGTTGCTGGCGCTGTAAATGGTGGTCAGGAAGTCCCGCTGCTGACTCGACAGGGGGTCGCTCCTGTCGTTCAGGAGCAATTCGCTCAGCCCCCGGATGGACACGAGAGGGTTCCTGAGGTCGTGGGCCACCAGCCCGATGAAGCGGTTCTTGATGCGGTTCATCTCCGCCAGCCGGCTTTCGGCATCGGCGTAGCGAAGCACCGTCGAGCGGAGGAGCTGCTGTTTGATCTCATGATCCTTTTCTCTGGCCCACTGCTCCATGAGAAAGGTCACGAGCTTCGAGATCTGGGGATTGGCGAGCTGCTCGCCATTCAATTGGTTGAGCAAGTGCTCGTTCATGGGGATGCCTTTCCGAACCTCTCACGGATGGGGTCGATGTTGCCCAGTCCGCAGAAGGGCCTGTCGCCCAGGACATGATCGATGCCGACGCCCTTGAGGGATGCGAGGCATTCACAGATGAGGATGATGTCTCCCGGATTGTGAATGACGCTTCCGTGCTGTGGGGCGATCACCGAGAAGGGAATATGGGCAATCTGCTCGATGGCCAGCCTCAGGGCCCGCTCGGATGTCATGATGTGACGGTGGAACTGCATGATCTCCCAGACGGGGCAGGAGCCGTTGTCTTGAGTACAGGGAACTTCGGGGTCAAGACTTTGACATTCCTTGCACGCTCCTGAAAGCTCCAGGAAGAGGCTCCAATGAGACATGTAGCCGCTGAAGAGATCGCTGGTGAAAAGGATGCCGGTCTGCTCGTCGAAGGTGATGAAGCTCCCGACCGAGTGCGCATAAGGGGTCCTTATGAAACGCAGGCGTCTGCCCGAGGAAAACCGCAGCTCGTGGTCTATGTTTCCGAGGGACAGGAAAGTGGCGGTTTCCGAGTAGTGCTGGATGAACCTGTGGTTGGACTCATCGGAGATGATCTGCAGGTCCGGCCGGTTGATGATGCCTTCCAGGTGCGGGATGCTTCCGCAAAGCCGAGGGTCGTAATTCTGGTAAACGAGGGCTTTGATGGACGACGGGGAGATGCCTGTCTGAAGGATCTTGATCATGACCTTGGGAAAGGCCGAGCGGCTGCCACCATCGATGATCACTCCTTCGTTCCCGTCCACCACAAGGTAGGGGTTCGCCTGTGAGCCCGACTGTTCATCGTGAAAACCCACCCAGTAGACCCCGCCGGCCAGCTCAATGGGGCGGTTGTAGTCAGGGTTCGATGGAGCGATCAGGGGCATCGGTTCCACGCCTTTCATTTCATTGGGATTTGGAGTGACTGCCCGGAGAATTCAGCAGCTCCCCCATTTCCGAGGCACAATCCAGCTTTCGGCAGTCGGGGCGGGCTCCCGAACCGAAACCGGTTGAGAGCAGTTTTTGGGCCAGAACGATGGGGGCCGTGCTTTCCATCATGGACAAAGCCCGGGGCCGAAGGGGGTGCGGTACCGCATGAATCAGCCGGTGCCAGACCTTGCTCGTGCAGCCGGCCTCGAAGGTCGTCAGCACCAGCCTTCCGGATTCCGCGGCGGCAAGGGCTTCGAGGAAGGCCCCGGAAGAAGTCAGCTCTCCCAGCACAATGACATGGGCTCCCTGCTTCATGGCCTGCCTGATGCCTTCCCGCTGGGAGCCGACGTCTCGACCGATCTCTCTTTGGATGATCTGGCTATTTGCCGGGCGATGCAGGACCTCCACGGGATCCTCAAGGGTGATGATGCGGCTGACCTTTTGCTGGTTGATATGGTTGACCATGGCGTGAATCGTCGTGGTCTTGCCGTGCCCCGCGGCGCCGCCGACGATGATGAAACCGCTCGAGGAGAGGGCCAGCTCCGCGACCCAGGAAGGCAGGCCAAGCTCCTCGATGGTCGGAATGGGGTCGTGGACGCGGCGAATGACGAGCGAAGGCGCGCCTCTCTCCCTGAAGACCTGAACCCTGAAACGGCCGTGCACGGGGTCCTGGTGCGAGAAGGTCGCGATGCCTTCGGCCAGGAAGTGCTCCCAGTGCTCTTCGGTCATCAGCGATTTGGCACAGCGCACGCAGTCCAGCGCCGTAACGGCAGGCAGTCCCGTGGACTCCATGTGACCGGGTGTCTTGATCCAGGGTGACGCCCCCTGGGTGATCAGAAGATCGGAGCCCTCCGAGACGACGAGCATGTCGAGGAGGGTCGACAGGAGACCGTTCTCGCGCGGCTCCCCCGCCGACGCGGGGGCGAAGCCTGCAACCATCCTGTCAACGCTGAACAGGCGGAGGCTTCGATCCAGGACTTCCCGCCGGACCTTCACGGGCTCGACTCTTCTTCCCGTCAAGATCTCGACGTCGTAGATGGCCGCGAGGTCCTCGGGATTCTCCATGGCCAGCTCCAGGACCCTTTCGCCGACACGAAGCGGGATAACACGGTACTTCAAGATGATTCGCGCGGGAAGCACGCCGTCCGACATGTGAAGAATGGGGCGGCCGCAACCCGGGCTCGAAAGATCGTCTCGCGATATTTCCGCCGGACTGCGTGGAGGGGTGTCGCGGGAGAGCGGATCGGGGGGAGCCGAGGACGTCGCGTTGATCCCCGCGAGTTGATCCTGCTGAATGGTATTGTCTGTTCCCTCCAATTCGTCCGGGACGGGCACGGAAGGGGGCGGGTCCGGGCTGAAGCCCGATTCATTCCCCGCCGGAGTCTCTTCCCGATCTCCCCGCTTTTCCATGAGCAGCTTCTTGATATCCGCCTGAGAAACCTTCGTTCTCTTGGATGTGCTGACCTTCTCATCCTCGGCAATTTCTGCCAGCATTCGGCGAAGATTGAAAGCTTCCGGCATTATGGATCTCCAATTCCGTGGTCGATGTTTGGGAGCTGATGGGGCGCCCGGACGACTGGGGCTCACCACGAGCCAAATCGCCGCTTGCGTCCCGTTCTTTCAAGGATTTGGTGGTTCTATCGGATGGGGATCATGGAAACTGAAGGGTCCGCAGGTGGCCTGCGGACCCTTGGAGGAGAAATTGGGGCTGGATTGTTCGATTCGGGATTGAGGGCGCGATCCTACTGGGCGCCGGCCAGCGCCCCGTCCACAATGGCCCGGGCTTCATCCTGAATCTTTCGGAGGTGCTCGGGACCGAGAAAGCTCTCAGCGTAGATCTTGTATATGTCCTCGGTGCCCGAGGGTCTGGCCGCGAACCACCCGTTTTCGGTCACGACCTTGATGCCGCCGATGGGGGCCCCGTTGGCCGGTGCGTGGGTCATCCTGGCGATGATGGGCTCGCCGGCCAGCGTGGTGGCGGGGATTTGATCGGGCGACAGCTTCTGGAGCACCTGCTTTTGCGCGGGCGTGGCCGGAGCGTCCAGCCGCTCGTAGAAGGGCCTTCCAAAACGTTCCACCAGCTTCAGGTACAGCTCTCCCGGATCCTTTCCCGTCCGTGCGGTCATCTCGGCGGCCAGAAGATCGAGGATGATCCCGTCCTTGTCCGTGGTCCAGACCGTGCCGTCCATGCGCAGAAACGATGCCCCCGCGCTCTCCTCTCCGCCGAACCCGAAAGAGCTGTCCCCCAATCCGTCCACGAACCACTTGAACCCCACGGGAACCTCGGCGAGCTTGCGGTTCAGAGCCCGGGCCACCCGGTCGATCATACCGCTGCTCACCAGGGTCTTGCCGACGGCCGCGCTTTCGGGCCATCCGGGCCGGTTCTGAAAAAGGTAATCGATGGCCGCCGAGAGGTAGTGGTTGGGATTCATGAGCCCCGAGCTGCGCGTCACGATCCCATGCCGATCGCAGTCGGTGTCGTTGCCGAAGGCCACGTCAAAGCGGTCCTTCAACTGGATGAGGCCGGCCATGGCATAAGGAGAGGAGCAGTCCATGCGGATCTTGCCGTCCTTGTCCAGTGTCATGAAACTGAAAGTCGGGTCCACATGGGGATTGACCACCTCGAGATTCAGCTGGTAGCGCTCGGCGATGGGCTCCCAGAAGGCGACCACCGATCCCCCCATGGGATCCACCCCGATGTGGATTCCCGCCGAACGGATGGCCTCCAGGTCGATGACGCTCACGAGATCATCCACATAGGGGCGGATGAAGTCGACACGGTGGGTGGTTTTGACCTGGAGCGCCAATTCAAAGGGGGCTCTCCGCACCTCCCGGTTATCATTGGCGAGAAGGGCATTGGCGCGGTCCTCGATCCAGCGGGTGACGCTGGTTTCGGCAGGACCGCCATGGGGCGGATTGTACTTGAAGCCTCCGTCCTCGGGGGGGTTGTGAGAGGGCGTGACCACAATGCCGTCGGCCAGGCCCCCGGGGCGGGTGCGGTTGTGCACCAGGATGGCGCGCGAGATCACGGGGGTGGGCGTGTACCCGAGGTCCTCCTGAATCATCACATCCACGCCGTTGGCCGAAAGCACCTCGAGGGCGGTGATGAAGCTCGGCTCGGAAAGTGCGTGGGTGTCCTTGCCGAGAAAAAGGGGCCCGCGGGTGCCGCTCATGACCCTGTAGTCGCAGATTGCCTGGGTCGTCGCCAGCAGATGCGCTTCATTGAAGCTGTTCCTGAGCGACGATCCCCGGTGTCCCGAGGTGCCGAAGGCCACCCGCTGGGTCGGGTCCGTCGCGTCGGGTCGGTTCACGTAATAAGCGCTGATGAGGCGCGGAACATTGACGAGAATGGATTTTGGGGCGGGCTGACCGGCCAGCGGATGTAATGCCATGGCGCACTCTCCGTAAAGGATGTGAGCGAAGGGGGTTCCAGATCATTGCCGGGTTGAGCCTCAGCCTCAAATGGGCGGCGCGATGATCACGAGCAGTCGCAAATCCGTCCTGGCGCGGAGTCCGTGAGGTTCGGCGATCTGCGAGATGACCACGTCGCCGGCCCTGGCTGGAACCGTGGAGCCGTCCTTTCCCAAAAACTCGCCCTCGCCCTCGATGACCGTGAGACTGACCTCGCCCTCGATGTCGTGGGAGTGCACGGGGAGCTCCTGCCCGGCCTTGAAGTTGAAATTCAGCACCTTCATGTAAGGGGAATCATGCACCAGGAGCCTCTTGAAGCTTCCTTCGGAAAAATCATTGGCTTCGTACAGGTTGACATGCTTCATGACATCCTCCCTCTGAGAATCGGTTCCGCAGTAAGTCTTGATAATCCGCCTGTCACCTCGTGTTAAGATAATTCATCTGAAGTGATGCGGTAATCCTGGATGATCTGAATATGGAGCCCTGATGACTCCCGCACAGCATAAGTGCCAACCGCGCCCTGTGTCAATGGAGTGCCACGGGCTCATGTGCGCGATGCCAGGCATGAATTGACCATTTCAGGGCGATGATGCTAAGTACAGCTTCACGAAAGTAGAAACGAGGAGGTCCCTTCAACATGCGCATAGACGTGCACACGCATATTTTCCCCCCCGAGGTGGCTGCTCGGCGCGAAGGTTTTTTCGATGGGGAGCCGGCTTTCAGGCTGCTCTATGAAGCGCCCGGGTCCAGGCTGGCCACGGCGGAGGCTCTCATCGAGAACATGGATCGCACCGGGATCGATCGGTCCGTTGTTTTTGGCTTTCCGTGGGAGAGCCGGGAACTGACCCGCCGGCACAATGACTATGTGCTGGAATCTGCGGCAAAGCATCCGAGCCGGCTGATTCCCCTGGCCTGCGTCGCCCCCACGGCACCGGGGAGCATGGAGGAGGCGGATCGATGTTTGCGGGCGGGAGCCCGTGGCCTGGGGGAGCTGGCCGTTTATGAGGACCATGATGTTCAGGAGGTCCTGAAGGCCCACGAAGACCTCTTCCAGCTTTGCCGATCCCATGGCGGGGTTCTGCTGGTGCATGCCAATGAGCCCATTGGACATCGGTATCCCGGTAAGGCGCCCTTCGGCCTCGATTTCTACTACGCCCTGGCCCGCATGGCCTCGGGGATGGCTCTGATCCTGGCCCACTGGGGTGGGGGGCTATGCCTTTTCGAACTGCTCAAAAAGGAGGTGCCCGAGGTTCTCTCTCACGTCCACTACGATACGGCGGCGTCTCCCTACCTCTATCACCCTTCGATCTACGCGATGGTCTCGAAGATCGTCGGACCTGAAAGGGTGCTCTTCGGGAGCGATTTTCCGCTGCTTTCCCCCGAACGTTACTACCGGGAGATGGCCCAGGCCGGCCTCGGCGAGATGGAAATCCAGGGGATCCTCGGGGGAAATGCGGCTCGGCTCCTTGGGTTGACCGGCCGGATTGTCAGGGAGTGACCGAGATTCATGCCTCCATCATGGAAGTCAAGACCAATCAGCCTTCGAACGCGGATCGCGCTGAGCCTGTTGACCCTCGTGGGGATCGCTCTGGCCGGGGGTATCGCAACGGCGGTCTCCGTCAATCGCATCAGTGCGCAGGTTGCCGCCGCGGTCAACGAGCACGCGACGGCATCGCATCTTTCCCAGAAGCTCAAGACCTCCCTTTCCATGCAAAAGGGTCTGCTGGCCTATCATATGCTGGACGCTGATCCGGCCTGGATGCAGGAACTGGATCAGCAGCACCGGGAGTTCGAGCAGTGGCTCAGGAAAGCCAGGGAGATGGCCCGGGAGGATGCGGACCGTGCGGTGCTCAACGACATCGAGTCCGGCTACCTCCGGTACTCGTATGCCAGGGAGCGGGCCGTCGAGCGCTCCAGGGCGGGTGGGGGTTCGGAAGGGCTGGGTGCTGGAGGTGAGATGCAGGCCCAGTTTTCAGCCATTCTCGGCCTCTGTGAGCTGTACGGTGAAATGCAGACGCGGAAGATGGAAGAAGGCCGAAGCCACATCCTGAATCGGGTGCGCTTCATCAAGGTCCTGGCTTTTCTGACCATTGGGGGGGTGGCGGTCCTGGGACTGGTCCTCCATTACACCCTGATGGATCGAGTGCTGAAGCCCTTGCGCCGCATGGCTCTCGCGGCGGGGCCGGATCAGCCGCAAGCCCCGGTGGTGGACGAGGTGAAGGCTCTGAGCCTTCGAGTGCAAAGCCTCATGCAGGATGTCGACCAGACCCAGAGTGCCCTGCAGCAGAGCCGGGAGCATCTGCTCCAGGCCGAAAAGCTGGCGTCGGTGGGCAAGCTGGCCGCCGGAGTGGCGCACAGCATCCGCAATCCTTTGACCTCGGTGAAGATGCGGCTGTTCTCCATGGAACGGACCCTGGAGCTGACTCCTGCCCAGAGGGAGGATATCGAGGTGATCTCCGAGGAGATCCGGCACATCGACACCATCGTCCGGAATTTCCTCGAGTACTCGCGGCCGCCGAAGCTCAAGCTTCAGAACGTCAGTCCTTCCGACGTCGTCGATGCCGCCATTCAGCTGCTGAGGCACCGCATCGAATCCTATGGGGTGGAGGTGGAGGTTTACCGTCAGCGGAGACTGCCGGAGGTTGAGGGGGATCCCGAGCAGTTGAAGGAGGTCCTGGTCAACCTCATGGTCAATGCGTGCGAGGCCATGGCGGATGGTGGAAAGATCACCATCCGTGAGGAGGAGGGGCGCTCCGAGCCCATGGGGCGCGTGACGGTGGTCCGGGTGAGCGACACCGGCCCCGGGGTTCCGGAAGCGATCAAGGAGATGGTTTTCCAGCCTTTCTTCAGCACCAAGGAAGAGGGGACCGGCCTGGGACTCAGCATTGCCGAGCGAATCATCCACGACCACAAGGGCTGCCTGAACCTGAGATCCCGCGAGGGGAAGGGGGCAACATTCATCATCACGCTTCCGTGTCTGGGGGATATATGGCTGAGATACTGATCGTGGACGACGATCCTCAGCTGCGGCAGAGCTTCGAGAAGCTGCTGCGCCAGGAGGGCCACGCCGTGACGGCCGCGGGGACGGGAGAGTCGGGCATCGCCATGGTTCGCTCCCACCGCTTTGATCTGCTCATCATGGACGTGAGGCTGCCGGGCATCAGCGGGCTCGAGGCCTTCCAGGCGGTTCGCGCCATCGAGCCGCGCCTGCCCGTGATCATCATGACGGCCTTCGGCAGCACGGAGACGGCCATCGAAGCGACCAAGATGGGGGCCTTCGATTTCGTGCTCAAGCCGTTCGACATCCCGGACATTCTGGCCCTCATTCAGCAGGCCATCGAGGCGGGCCGTTTCATGCGAGCCCGGGTGCAGATGGATATCGAGACGCCGGTGGAAGGGGAAGGCGTTGCCGATGCCATCATCGGCCGAAGCAAGTCCATGCAGGAGGTTTACAAGGCCATAGGACGCGTGGCTCCGACGGATGCCACGGTGTTGATCCGTGGCGAGTCCGGAACGGGCAAGGAGCTGGCTGCCAGGGCCATCTACCAGCACAGTCCCCGGGCGGAAAAGCCCTTCCTGGTGATCAACTGCGTCGCCATTCCCGAAACCCTCCTGGAAAGCGAGCTTTTCGGTTACGAAAAAGGGGCTTTCACGGGGGCGACGACTCGCCGCGTGGGACGCATCGAGCAGGCCAATGGCGGGACCGTGTTTCTGGACGAGATCGGAGACATGCCGTTCAACATCCAGTCCAAGATCCTGAGACTGCTCCAGGAGAGGAGCATAGAACGGCTGGGGGGGCGGGAGCCCATTCCGGTGGACGTCCGAATCATCGCCGCGACCAACCGCGACCTCGAGGCGTCGCTGGCTCAGGGAAAATTCCGCGAGGACCTCTATTACCGTCTGAATGTCGTGACCCTGTGGCTGCCTCCCCTTCGGGAGCGTCAGGGAGACATTCCCCTGCTGGCCGAATACTTCCTGGGGCGATTCGCCAGGGAAATGGAAACGGCCAACCCCGGTCTCACCGAGATGGCCAAGGCGCTCCTGAAGACCTATTCATGGCCGGGCAACGTGAGGGAGCTGGCCAACGCCATACAGAAGGCACTCATTTTCAGCCGCGGCTGTCCCATCGATTCGGATGCCGTGAGCCAGGCCTTGGGCGCCGAGACGCAAGGCAGGTGCATCGACAACGGATCGCTGGACGAGGCCATTCGACAATGGATCCGAAGGGGCTTCGATGCCGAGAGTCAGGACGTCTTCGAGGTCCTCATGGACCGCTTTGCATCCATGCTTGTCCGAGAGGCCCTGAACCTCACCGGGGGGAACCGATCGAGGGCCGCGAAGCTTCTGGGGTTGTCCCGCCCCACGCTCCTCAGCAAGATTGAACGATATCGGCTGAAAATCGAGACTTCGGTGGCGCGGGAATGAACGAACGGGCGTACTGCTTCTGAATAGTTTCAAGTTTAAGGTTTCAAGTTCAAAGTTGAAGACCGGCGCATCGTGGTCCTTTTGATGTTTAGGGTGGCCGAGGGGCATGAGGGACTGAGCCAAAAGGTTTTGGGCTTCGAGTTATGAGCTTTGGCCCGTGGACGGGCTTCTGGCGTTGGAGGTGTGCCGCCCATGGATTGTTGCGGGGGGTGGGTGGCGGTTGCGCGGGCAGGGCAGTTCTGTTATGAAAGGACCCGCCGCCGGCCTCGCCGCTCGCAGGACGGGCAATCAACCCTGGATCACCGCGGATCAGCGTGAGGCGGACTCCCTCTCCACCCTTCGGCTGACAGTTGGACACACTTGCACCCGTGGCAAGCGACTGGGAGACGCGGGGACGCGGAGAAAGGCGATCCGTTGACAGGGGCGAAAGTCGGAGGGAATGCAAGAAAAGGTCGAG
>JALOOX010000046.1 GCA_025454175.1 Syntrophobacteraceae bacterium
GGCCGGCTATTTCTCCGTCTTTTCGAAGGTCTTCTTCTCACCACAGTTGGGGCATTTCTGCGGTTTGCACTTGGCCTCCTTCTCAAATCCACACTGGCTGCACTTGAACGATGCCATGAAACCCTCCTCCGTTGAGCGTTCCTTCCAGCCTGACCCCGCGCCGCTTCGCAGCCCAGGGCCAGCATGCCCAGGTCCATGCTGCTCCCAAAAGATGACCGCTCCCTCAGGTCAGCCCCTGTCTCTCTGTTCAAGAACAGGAAGCTGGATGCTGAAAACCGTTCCCTGCCCGGGCTCGCTTTCAGCCGTGATGGCTCCCTTGTGGCGGTCGATGATGCCGTAGACCACCGACAATCCGAGCCCAAGCCCTTTACCCTCCTGTTTGGTGCTGAAAAAAGGATCGAAGATCTTGGGCAGGTTCTCCCTGGAGATGCCGCGCCCCGTGTCGGCCACCTTGATCTCCACCATGCGGCTTCCCGGATTGCGGATGCTCTCCACGGTGATGCTTCCGCCGTCGGGCATGGCGTCCGCCGCATTGAACACCAGGTTGAGCACGCACTGCTGGAGCTGATTGAAGTCCCCGAGAACCTTGGGAGCGGCGGGGCTCAAATGCTTCTGAATCTGGATGTTGCTCATCATGAGCTTGTGGCTGCTGAGCATGATGCTCTTCTCCAGGACTCCGTTGACGTCCACCTCGCTGAACTCCAGCTTGGATTTCCGCGAGAAGGCCAGCAGGTTGGAGACGATCTCCGAGGATCGCTGCACCTCGCTCCCCATGATGTCCAGGTACTTCCTGAACTTCTGAATCTCCTCGGGGGAAGGGACGTTCCTCCCCAGAAGCTTGGACATGAGCCGAATGTAGTTCAGAACCCCCGCCAGCGGATTGTTGATCTCATGAACCACGCTGGCCGCCAGCTTTCCGAGGGAAACCATCTTGTCCTGGTGCAGGTACTTGACCTGATCGATGAACTGCTGCTTCAGCCTCTTGATGGTCGTCAGATCCCGAAAGAACACCACCACACCGATGTCCTCGTTCTTCTGGAACAGCACCTGGGCCGAAAGACGCACGGGAATCTTCTTGCCTCTTCTCGAGATGAGCGTGCACTCGGAGAGGAACAGCTTGTCCTCCCCGCCCAGGTCGTCACTGCACAGCTGATCCTGGAAAGTCTCCCAGCCCTCGGACGAAAAGAGCTGGTACAGGAACATCCTGCCGATCACCATCCCTTTGGAATATTCGAGCATTTGTTCCATGCTCTTGTTGAAAATGATGATCCTGCGATCGTAGTCGCACCCGACGATGCCGTCGATGGAGCTTTCAATGAGCTTCTTCTGGAACTTGAACGTTTTTTCCAGGGCTTCGCTGGTGTCCAGCCATTTTTCCTCGATGAGCTCCGTGTAACGCTGCAGTTTCTTCAGATCCAGGTAGCGCTGCCGGGCCCGCTCCACCGCCGCCGTCAAAGCAGCGTCCTGGATGGGCTTGCCGATGAAATCCGCGGCATTGAGCCGAAATGCCTTCAGGATGTTATCGACCTGAGCGTGCACCGTCGCGACAACCACCTCGCTGTGAGGACATTCACTTTTGATCCTCTCCAATACGTCCATCCCATCCATGTCGGGCAGCCTGACAGCCGTAATGACGATCTGGGGAAGCCAGTCGCGGCATAAGCGCAGGCCCTGGGCTCCAGTTTCCGCTGTCAATACCGTACAGGCGTGGCTCCCCAGGATCTGTGTCATCTGATCGGTGCTTTCACGGTCGGCATCGATCAACAACACTTTCCAATGCGGCTCGGTGGTGTGCATGGTCTTGATTTCCCTCGTCCCTCGGCTGACCCACGGGGCACGGCCCAAACCGGGACGCGAGGCGTCCGGCTCGGCCATCCATCGGCGGCATCTGGGGTGCATCCTCTCAGAAACGCTCCCGGAAGTCCACATGGACGAAAGCTTTAACCCCTTCAGCGCGACTTCAGGAAAAGATCGCTGGCCATGTGCCACAGCATCAGGTCGCGACATGCGGGGCAGAAGAAGGAGAACTTGCGGTCGGCGCATTCGACCCCGACGGAGTAGTGCATCAGGCAGTCAGGGTCCGAGCAGTGTCTCAGCCCGAAGGTGTGGCCGAGCTCATGGAGACATTCCTTTTCCAGGCGGCTCACCAGCGGGGGGCACCCGCGGGCATCGACGGCGGCGCCGTCGCCCCGCAGCCTGTAAGAGGACACGACGGCTCCGCGTCCACTGAACTGGGCCTCCCCAAAAACATAGGAGAAGATGGGGCTGAAAAGATCCACGGCGGTGACCCCAAGGATCTTCAGACCGCCGGGAGGGCATGTGCCGATGAGCTCTTTCAGGATGACATTGGAATTGTACTGCTGCCGCACGGGATCCAGGGCAAAGCCCGGAATCCCCCGATCGTCCTCGATGTGGATCGGCAGACCGAAAAGCTCCTGGATGGACTCGGCCACGTCCCCGAGGTGCTCGAGGATCTCTCCCCCGAAGGGGACGATGACAATGGAGTGACCGGGCCGGTTCATGCCGTTCGAGTGTCGTTCCTCAGGTTGAGCTTCTTGATTTTCTTGTGCAGCGTCGTGCGGTCGATCCCCAGGATTCGGGCCGTTTTAGCGATGTTCCACTGCTGCCGGGAAAGCATCCTCTCGATGTGCCGCCGCTCCACGGACTCCAGGGTCTCGCTCTCTTCGCCCGTCGCGACCTCGGGCCTGCAGAAAGGGAGATGCTCGGGACCGATTTCCGAGCCCTGTCCAATGACCACGGCCCGCTCGATGACATTCTCCAGCTCGCGCACATTGCCCGCCCACTGGTAGTCCAGCATCATGCCGAGGGCGGCCTCGCGCACCCGCTCGAATTTCTTGTTGAACTCCAGGTTGTATTTGGCCATGAAATGAGCCACCAGCAGCGGAATGTCCTCCCGACGCTCCCTCAGGGGCGGCAGGTGGATGTTGACGACATTCAGCCGGTAGTAGAGATCGCTCCGGAAAGTCCCCTGCTCCACCATCCGGAGCAGGTCACGATTGGTGGCGGTGATGAGCCGCACGTCCACCTCGATGAGGTCGCTCCCGCCAAGACGCCGGAAGCTTCTCTCCTGAAGCACCCGGAGCAGCTTCACCTGGGTCTTCATGTTGATTTCCCCGATCTCGTCGAGGAAAAGCGTCCCCGAGTGGGCCAGCTCGAATCGCCCTTTCTTGGTGCGATCGGCACCGGTGAACGCTCCCTTTTCATAACCGAACAGCTCGCTTTCGAGAAGCGTGTCCGGCAGCGCGCTGCAGCTCACGGCAATGAACGGGCTGTAGCGCCGGGAGCTGTTGGTGTGGATGGCGCGGGCCACCAGCTCCTTGCCCGTTCCCGTCTCTCCCGTGATGAGCACCGTGGCGCTGGTGTCGGCCACCGTGCCGATGAGCTCGAAGACCGCCTGCATGGGAGCGCTCTTGCCGACGATGTTCTCGTACTCGTACTGCTCCGTGAGCCGCTTGCGCAGCAGCATGTTCTCGCTCACCAGCTGCTGGTGCTCCACGATGCGCTTGAGCAGCAGGGTCAGCTCCTGCACATCGAAGGGCTTGACGATGTAGTCGTAGGCCCCCTCCTTCATGGCCTGAACGGAGCTGGCGACGGAAGCGTAGGCCGTCATCATGATGACCGTGGTATGGGGAGCCAGCCTCCTGGCTTCCCGGAGCACTTCCACCCCGTCCATGCCGGGCATCTTGAGGTCCAGGAGCATGATGTCCCATGGCTCCTTGCTCATGGCCTCCAGAGCGGCGGGGCCATCTTCCACCGCGTGGGTCAGGTAGTTTTCCTCCTTGAGCCATTCCGTCAGCGAGAGCCGAATCAGGGGCTCATCGTCCACGATCAGGATTCTTGCATCCGCTTTCATGAGCTTCTTTCCGGGTCAGGTTGATCCAAGGGCACACATCCCGTCGGTGTCGGCCTCGAAAGGCCAGGGACGCCTCTTCCCGCGGTCCGGGCCAAGTGACCGCCACCCGGCCGCCGCTTGACAGCCAGGGCTTCAGGAGGCTCAGGGATTCAGTGGCCCATTGCAGGCTCCGTCGCGCATTGGAAGACAAATCCGGAACAAGGCCCCCTCCCCGGGCCGGCTCTGGACATCGATCTCCCCGCCATGCTGCCGGATGATGCCGTAAGCCACCGAAAGTCCAAGCCCCACCCCCTTGCTTTCCGCCTTGGTCGTGAAGAACGGCTCGAAGATCCTTCCCAGGTTCTCCTGGGAGATGCCCGTCCCCGTGTCGCGAATGTCGATGTGAATCGCCCGCCTGACGGGATCGAAAGTCGTGGCGACGGCCAGGACCCCTCCCCGCGGCATGGCCTCGATACTGTTCCAGAAAATGTTGATCAAAGCCTGCTGGAGCCTTTTGTAATCGCAGCGCAGTCGAGGGACATTCGGATCCAGGCTCGTCCTGAGCGCGATTTTGCCCATCTCGGCCCGGTGTCTCAAAACGTTCAGCGTTCGCTCAATGATCTCTCCCAGGTCGTTTTCCTTGACCTCGATCTCCCCCTGACGGGAAAAATCCAGGAGGTTTCGAGCAATCCCGGCACAGCGGTTGGCTTCGGACTCCATGTGCCCCAGATACTCCTTGAGGCTTTGGATCCGCTCCGGCCCCAGGCGATCTCGCTGTACCACACGGGAGGCCAGCTTGGTGAAAGTCAGAACACTCGTCAACGGGTTGTTGATCTCGTGGGCGACCTCGGCCGCGAGCTTCCCGATGGAGGCCAGACGCTGGGACAGGTAGAGGGAATCCTGCACCCTCTTGGCCTGGGTGATGTCCTGAAGGAATCCCGTGATGGCAGGCTTTCCCCGGTAAAGGGATGCTGCCGCCGTGAAAAGCGCCACGACGGGAGGTCCCTCTTTTCGGATGAGGGTCACCTCGGAGGAGCTGGCCCTGCTCAGCAGGAGTCCCCGCTGCCCCAGCAGCTCCACCACCTTCTCAAAAGGACCCGACGGAATGATGTCGCTCAGGCTCATCTCCTGAAGCTCGAGGAGCTCGAACCCCGTGATGCGGCAAAATGCCTCATTGGCGTAGCGAAAGCGCGCTTGCAGCCCCCTGTAGTTCTGAACGACGAAGATGCCCACATTGGCGACGTCGGCGGCCGAAGCCAGGGCTTCCTCGCGCAGGGCCAGCTCCTTCAGCTCGTACTGGAGAACCTTGGTGCGGGTGATGTCCCTGAGCTGCCCCAGCTTGCCGATGGAGCCATCCCGCATCTTGATGGGAAAGCTCCTCACCTGAAAGGCTCGCCCCAGCTTCTCCAGCACGTAGTCCTGAAAGCCGCAGCTATCCTGCTGAATGTGGTGCATCACGGACCAGGGGCAGATGGAATCCCGGTCGAACAGCGCCTTGTAGCACAGCTCTCCCACCTGGTCCCCCACCAGGTCCATGAGAGCCTGGTTCATGAATTTGATGCGATGATCCTCCGAGACAATGTAGATCCCATCCTCCAGGTTGTTGGCCACCCAGGCGAAGATCTCCGATTCCGACTCCAGGGCTTCCTCGATGAGCTTCTCGCGGGTGATGTCGTTCAGGATCCCCTGGATGCACAGGAACCGGCCCTCGTCGTCACAGAACACCGACCCCCGCATTTTCACCCAGCGGATCTGACCGCTCTCGCTGATGATCCGGTGTACGGAAAGGAAAGTCCTGTCTTCCCGCAGGGCCCGGTCCAGATCGTCCAGCAGCAGGGCCCGGTCGTTCTCGTGCACGAGGTTGAGCCAGCAGGCCTCATGATCACGCAGGGCCTGGGCAGGATAGCCCGTGAGGCTCGCAATACCCTGATCGAAGAAATCGAACGACCATTGTGCATTCAGACGAAAGTAGAGGAGATCGCTGGCGGTGAACTGAAGAATGCTCGGAAACACCTTGATGTTGATGATCTGCTGGAGCTCCTTGACCTTTTGCTCCAGTTCCTTGTATGTGGGTCTGGTCACGGTCTTCCTTCTGAAAGGCCCCATACCCGTTACCGGCCTCGAGGGGCCGGCGTGGGACTTCCATAGGGCCACGCGGGGCCACGGGAAGGGGCGGGGTCAGGCACCGGAGAGGGCTTTCAAATGACAAAATTCACATTTTCCTTGACAATGGAACCTCCCACCGGGTAACTATATAGACTCGTATACTTGGAATTTCAACAACTTAATGATCGAGCGGCGGGCGGCATCCTGACGGTTGTCCCTTTTGGGGTCCCCCCGCCACCAGATGATTCGGCTGCAGGAGAAAAAATGAGCTCTCAGGATCTCGCCGGCAAACCATCCATCGGCTCGGCTCTCGTCATCGGCGGCGGCATCGCGGGCATGCAGGCCGCGCTGGATTTGGCCAACTCGGGCTATTTCGTGCATCTGCTGGAGAAAAGCCCTGCCATCGGCGGCGGCATGGCTCAGCTGGACAAGACCTTCCCCACCAACGAATGCGCCATGTGAATCATCTCACCCAAGCTGGTCGAGGTCGGCCGGCACCTGAACATCAATCTCCTCACCAACGCTCGCCTGGAAAGCCTTACGGGAGCCAAGGGCAGCTTCAAGGCCGTCATCCGCCAGAAGCCCCGCTTCATCCTCACGGACCGATGCACCGCGTGCGGCGACTGCGCCAAGGTCTGCCCCGTCAGTCTGGTCAACGAGTTCGAGCATGGACTCTCGGAGCGCAAGGCCACATACAAGCCCTACGCCCAGGCGATTCCCAGCGCCTACGCCATCGAGAAGCTGGACCGGTCGCCCTGCACCAACGCCTGCCCCAACATGGTCAACGCCCACGCATACGTGGCCCTCATCGCCCAGGGAAAGTACCCCGAGGCCATGGAAGTCATCCTGCGCAATCTGCCCTTTCCGGGGGTCATCGGGCGCGTCTGCCCCCATCCCTGCGAGACGGCATGCCGGCGCGGGCAGGTGGATGAGCCCATTTCCATCTGCGCCCTCAAGCGCTTCGTGGCGGATCAGGTCGATATCGAAACCATTCCCATCCCCGAGATTCACAAGCGGGAGGAGCGGGTCGCCATCATCGGATCGGGCCCGGCCGGTTTGAGCGCGGCTCATTTTCTTGCCCTCGAAGGCTTTCAGGTCACGGTGCTCGAGGCGCTTTCAGCGGCGGGCGGCATGCTGCGCGTCGGAATCCCCGACTACCGGCTGCCTCCCGAGGTCCTCGACAAGGAAATACGGGCCATCACGAGGCTGGGTGTGGAAATCAGGCTCAACACCGCCCTGGGAAAGGATTTCACCATCGACAGCCTCATGGCCGAGGGCTACAAGGCTGTTTACCTGGCCATCGGCGCCCATGGCAGCCTCAAGCTGAACATTCCCGGCGAGGATGCGGCGGGGGTCATGACGGGGGTCGAGTTTCTGCGAAAGTCCAACCTGGGCGAGATCAAGAAGATCGACGGCCGGGTGGTGATCGTCGGCGGCGGCGACGTGGCCATCGACGCGGCCCGGTCGGCACTGAGGCTGGGAGCGGACCAGGTCAGCATCTTCTATCGGAGGTCCGCCAACGAAATGCCCGCCCGGGAAAACGAGGTGGCCGACGCCCTGGCCGAGGGCATCGACATCCAGTTCCTCACGGCGCCCCAGCAGATCCTCACCAAGGACCAGAAGGTCATCGGTCTCCAGTGCGTCCGGATGGAGCTGGGAGCCCCCGATTCCTCGGGCAGGCGTCGGCCGGTGCCGGTCCCCGGCAGCGAGGTCGCCATCGAGGCCGAGTGGATCATCCCGGCCATCGGACAGACCCCCGAATCCCTCTTTCTGGCGGAAAAGGACGGCATCAACGTCACCCGGTGGGGAACCATCGAGGCCGACGAGATCACCTTTGCCACGAACCGTGACGGGGTTTTCGCGGGCGGCGACGCTCAGACAGGCCCCTGGGTCGCCATCGGCGCCGTGGCGGCAGGCCGCGAGGCGGCCCTTTCCATCGGCCGTTACCTGAGGGGCGAGGATCTGCGGGAAGGCCGCAAGGGCATGGAGCTCCCCCAGGACAATTTCGTACCCATCCCCAGGGACATCGCCAGGCAGCCGAGGGCTCACCAGGCCACGGTGGGCATGGAGCTGCGCCAGGCGAGCTTCGCCGAGGTGGAGCTGGGATTCACGGAAGAGCAGGCTCGGGCCGAGGCCCAGAAGTGCCTCAACTGCATGGCGTGCTGCGAGTGTCTTCAGTGCGTCGCGGCCTGTAAGGCGGAGGCCGTGGACCATTCCATGCAAGAAGAGGTCGTCACTCTCGACGTGGGGGCCGTCATCGCCTCGCCGGGATTCCGGCCCTTCGATCCCTCCCGATACGACACTTACGCCTACGCCTCGCTTCCCAACGTGGTGACGAGCGTCGAGTTCGAGCGCATTCTGAGCGCCGGCGGCCCCTTCCAGGGCCATCTCATCCGGCCATCGGACCACAAGGAGCCCAAGAAGATCGCCTGGCTCCAGTGCGTGGGCTCCCGCGAGATCAACCGCTGCGACAACGGCTACTGCTCGGGCGTGTGCTGCATGTACGCCATCAAGGAAGCCGTCATCGCCCGCGAGCATTCCAAGGACGGCCTGGACGCCGCCATCTTCTTCATGGACATGCGGACGTTCGGCAAGGAATTCGAGCAGTATTACACCCGGGCACGGGAAAACGGCGTCCGGTTCGTCCGGTCCAGGATCCACAGCGTGGAGCAGGTGCCGGGCAGCGACGACGTGAGCCTCTCCTACGTGACGGAGACCGGTGAGATGGTCACCGAGGAATTCGACATGGTGGTCCTGTCGGTGGGCCTGGAATCCTCGGACGAAGTCGAAAAGCTGGCCGGCACTCTGGGCGTCGACCTCGACCAGTACCGTTTCGCCGAGACCAGCAGCTTCACGCCGGTGGCCACCACCAATCCCGGAGTGTACGTCTGCGGCGTGCTCCAGGGGCCCAAGGACATCCCGCTTTCGGTGATGGAAGCCTCGGCCGCCGCGGGAGCTGCCGCCTGTGACCTGGCGTCGGCCCGGAACACCCTGGTCCGGGAAAAGACCTTCCCCGAGGAGCGGGACGTGTCGGCCGAGCCGCCCCGCATCGGCGTTTTCGTCTGCAACTGCGGCATCAACATCGCCAGCACCGTCCGCGTTCCCGAGGTGGTGGAATACGCCAGGACGCTTCCCAACGTCACCTACGTCCAGGAAAACCTCTTTTCCTGCTCGCAGGATGCCCAGGACCGGCTGGTCCACGTCATTGCCGAGCAGCAGCTCAACCGGGTGGTCGTGGCGGCGTGCTCGCCCCGGACCCATGAGCCTCTCTTCCAGGAGACCCTGCGCAACAGCGCTCTGAACAAGTATCTCTATGAGCAGGCCAACATCCGCGACCAGTGCTCGTGGGTTCATGCCGCCGATCCCGACGCGGCCACCCAGAAGGCCAAGGACCTGGTGCGCATGGCCGTGGCCCGGGCCGCCCTCATCGAGCCTCTCCCCATGCCATCGGTGCCAGTGAATCCATCGGCCCTGGTCGTCGGAGGCGGCGTGGCCGGCATGGTGAGTGCCCTGACCCTGGCCAGGCAGGGATTCAAGGCGCACATCGTCGAGCAGAAGAACCGGCTGGGGGGCCATGCTCTCAAGCTGCACAAGACCTGGCGCGGTGAGAGCGTTTCGGATTACGTGCTGGGGCTTGTCGAGGAAGTGAACCGGAGCCCCAACGTCGAGCTGCATCTCAACGCCAGGGTCAGCACGACCTCGGGCTATGTCGGCAACTTCAGGACGCTCGTCATCCAGGACGGGGACGGCGGATCCCGGGAGATCGAGCACGGGGTCACGATTCTCGCCACGGGAGCCCACTCCATCAAGCCCGAGGAGTACCTGTACGGCAGCCATCCCAAGGTCTTCCGATGGCATGAGCTGGATGAGGCCTGGGACGGTGATGTCGTGCGCGGCGCCAGGTCGGCGGTCTTCATCCAGTGCGTGGGATCCCGCGAGCCCCAGCGTCCCCATTGCAGCAAGATCTGCTGCACGTTCTCCGTGCAGAAGGCGGTGGAGCTCAAGCAGCGCAACCCGGAGATGGAAGTCTACATCCTCTACCGCGACATCCGGACGTACGGTGAGCGTGAGGACCTTTACCGTGAAGCGCGGCGTCTCGGGGTCATCTTCATCCGCTTCGACCTGGAGCACAAGCCGGTGGTGAGGGAAGCGGACGGTGGAGCCCTGGAAGTGAGCGTGGTCGACCACGTGCTCCAGAGGCCCGTCACCCTGCGGCCGGATTTCATCACGCTGGCCAGCGCCATCGAAACGCGGGACGTGGACGAGCTGACTCAGCTCTTCAAAGTGCCTTTGAGTCAGGACCGCTTTTTCCTGGAAGTCCACATGAAGCTGCGGCCGGTGGATTTCGCCTCCGACGGCGTGTACCTCGCCGGTCTGGCCCATTATCCCAAGCCCATCGACGAGAGCATCGCCCAGGCTCAGGCCGCCGCGGCCCGGGCGGCGACGGTGCTTTCCCAGAAGTCCATCCACGTCGAGGGTGTGGTCTCCCAGGTGGACGCATCCCTCTGCCGGGGCTGCGGCAAGTGCGTGGAGGCCTGCCCGTACGGAGCGCCACAGCTGACGGAGATCGCCGAGGACATCTACATCTCCCAGATCCAGGAAGCCCTTTGCAAGGGGTGCGGGGCCTGCGCCGTGGCCTGTCCCACGGGCGCCGCCGCCATCCGGCATTTCAACGACGCGGAAGTGCTCACCATGGTGGAGGCAGCGCTCTGCAAATGAGACGATCCCCTGAAGCCCGGATCGCCTCTCTCACAAAGGATGCGTGGACATGAGTGCCGAATTCGAACCGAAAATCATCGCCTTCTGTTGCAACTGGTGCGCCTACGCCGGGGCCGACCTGGCCGGTGTCAGCCGCATCCAGTATCCTCCCAACATCCGGGTCATCCGAGTGATGTGCTCGGGACGCGTGTCGCCGGATTTCATCCTGAAATCCTTCCAGCTGGGCGCCGACGGCGTCCTGGTGAGCGGGTGACACCTGGGCGACTGCCATTACCTGGATGGTAATGAAAAGGCTCAGCGCATGGTGGCCCTCACCCGGGAGCTCATGGGGCTCATGGGGATGGATCAGGAGAGGCTGGCCCTGGAGTTTGTCTCCTCGGCCGAGGGAGCACGCTTCGCCAAAATCGTGACCGACTTCACCCAAACCGTCAAATCCCTCGGGAAATCTCCATTGGGGGTGGCTGCATGAATATCGAAGAAGCTGTAAAAGCCTATCAAACCTACGCTTGCCTGGACTGTGGAGTTTGCACCGGAAGCTGCCCCATCTCGCGGGTGATGCCCAGCTTCTCGCCTCGCATCATCGTGGAGAAGGCCCTGCTGGAGCTGGGGGACGAGCTGCTGCAGGACCGGGAGCTGTGGTCGTGCCTGACCTGCAGCCGGTGCTTCGAGCGCTGCCCGACCAAGATCAATTTCCCCGAGTTCATGCGGGTGCTCCGGGAGCAGGCCACTCAGCGCGGCATCGCGCCAGTCCTCTCCCACCACGGGATGCTCCAGTCCGTCATGGAATTCCAGGCCATGGGCATCCGGCAGAAGCGGACGGACTGGGCCCGGGAGGCCGGAAGCATCGCCGAGACCGGCGACACCTTTTTCTTTGTGGGCTGCATGCCCTACTTCGACGTCATCTTCCGGGACATGGGCGTCGACAGCCTCACCACCAGCCGCAACGTCATCAAGATCCTCAACGCCGGCGGCATCACCCCCGTCGTTTCCAACGAGGAATGCTGCTGCGGCCACGACATGCTCTGGAACGGCCGCTACGACATGTTCAAGAAGCTGGCCGAGAAGAATATGGCCCTCATTCGCCAGTCCGGAGCCAGGCGCGTTGTCTTCAGCTGCCCCGAGGGATACACTACGTTCAAGCACCACTATCCCGAGGCGGTCGGCGAGCTGGGATTCGAAGTGGTTCATTTTTATGATTTTGTTCAGAAGATGCTGGTCGATGGGACGCTGAAGCTGCGGAACGGCAGCGGGTCCTACACGTACCACGATCCCTGCCGCCTGGGACGCATGGCTCACATCTACGACGGCCCCCGGACGATCCTCAAGGGTCTTCAGGACAGCCGCTTCGTGGAGATGGAGCGCAACCGCGAGAACGCCGTCTGCTGCGGGACCAGCGGCTGGGCCAACTGCTCCACGTGCTCCAAGCAGATACAGGTGGAACGTCTCAAGGAGGCCAAGGCCACGGGCGCCGACACCCTGGTGACGGCATGTCCCAAGTGCAAGATCCACCTGACCTGCGCCCTGAACAATCTCGATCTCGATCTGCAGATCAAGGACCTGTGTGTCCTGATCGCCGAAAACATGGAATCCTAGACCCTAAAGAGGTGTGTTGTGAGCAACGACGTTTTGGTCATCGGTGGAGGAATCGCCGGAATACAGGCGGCGCTGGATCTCGCCGAAATGGGGATCCAGGTGCACATGGTGGAGAAGCTCCCGAGCATCGGCGGCAAGATGGCCCAGCTCGACAAGACCTTCCCCACCAACGACTGCGCCATCTGAATTCTTTCGCCCAAGCTGCTGGATGTCGGTCGACATCCCCGCATCAATCTGCTGGCCTACAGCGAAGTTCAGGAAGTCAGCGGCGAGGTCGGCGCCTTCAAGGTGAAGGTGCTCAAAAAGGCACGCTACGTGAGCCAGGATCTGTGCACCGGCTGCGGCTCGTGCGCCGAGAAATGCCCCAGCATGGTCGTGGACGCCTACAATGTGGGCCTGGGCCAGCGCAAAGCCATCTACAAATACTTCCCCCAGGGCATTCCGTCGGTCTTCACCATCGACGCCCCCAACTGCCGACAGCTGGGTCAGGGGAAGAAGTGCGGCGTCTGCGCCAAGGTGTGTCAGGCCAAGGCCATCGACTACGAGCAGAAGGACCAGGAAGTCGAGATCGAGGCTGGCGCCATCATCCTGGCCACGGGCTACGAGGTCTTCGACCCCTCGGTCATCCCCGAGTACGGCTACGACCGCATCGCCAATGTGGTCACGGCCATGGAGCTCGAGCGGCTGCTGAGCGCCAGCGGTCCCACGGCGGGTCACCTGGACCGACCCAGCGACATCGCCATGGAGCATGAGCTGGAGGACCTGGAAAAGGAGCACAAGAAGCTCAGCCGCCAGGTGAAGCAGCTCGAGGAGAAATGCGGCAAGACATCCCAGGAAGCTTCGGACATGCTCAAGGCCTGCGCGGTCATCGAGGGCATCGATCTGAAGGCCTGGGTGGACAGTGCGGCCAGAGCCGAATCGATGGAAAAGCGCGTCGCCGAGATCAAGCAAAGGGTGGCGTCTTTCAAGACCGCCAAGAAGCTGGCCTTCATTCAGTGTGTCGGATCCAGGGATTTCCGATTCAACCGGTTCTGCTCGTCCTACTGCTGCATGCACTCCGTCAAGGAGGCCATGATCGCCAACGAGCACGACTCCGAGGTGCGCTCGTCCATCTTCTGCATGGATCTTCGGGCGGTGGGTCGCAACTTCGAGGAGTACAAGGTCCGGGGTGGAAAGCAGTCCCAGATCGAATACATCCGGGGACGCGTGGCGGAAATCACCGAGGACGAGGCCCACAACCCCGTGGTCTGGTACGAATCCACGACGAACCGGCAGGTGGTCCACGAAGTGTTCGACATGGTGGTCCTGGCCACGGCCTGCGTTCCGGCCGAAGGGTCTCCGGCGCTGGCGAAGCTCACCGGCGTCGAGCTGGACCAGAACGGCTTCTTCAAGACGCATCCCCTCGCCCCATTGAACACGACACGGCCCGGCATCTTCGTGTGCGGATGCGCCCAGGGGCCCATGGATATTCCCGAGTCGGTGGCCCAGGCCAGCAGTGCGGCGGCTCGCGCCGCGGAAGCCGTTACAGTGCGCAAAGCGGTCGGTTGAGTCTTAAGAAGCCGATCGGCCGGACATGAGGTGCTAACGTGGCAGATGAATTGAGAATCGGCGTTTTTGTGTGCGACTGCGGCAGCAACATCGCGGGCTACCTGGACGTGAAGGAATTGGCGGAATACGCCAAAACGCTGCCCAACGTTGTTTTCGTGCGGGAGAACCTCTACACCTGCTCGGAAACCGGCATCAATGAAATCAAGGCGGCCATCAAGGAGCAGAAGCTCAACCGCGTGGTGGTGGCATCGTGCACGCCCCGGACCCATGAGCCCCTGTTCCGTGGGACCTGCGCCGAGGCGGATCTCAACCCGTATCTCTTCGAGATGGTGAACATCCGTGACCAGTGCTCCTGGGTGCATATGCAGGAGCGGGAGGACGGGACCAACAAGGCCAAGGACCTCATCCGCATGGGTGTGGCCAAGGCGGCCCTGCTGGAGCCCCAACAGGACATCCAGTCGGAAGTGGACCCGAGAGCCATGGTCCTCGGTGGAGGCATCAGCGGCATGACGGCCGCCATGGCCCTGGCCAACCGTGGCTATGAGGTCACCTTGGTGGAAAAGGCCCCAGAGCTCGGTGGTCTGCTTCTCAAACTGGACAAGCTGGCACCGGCCGACGTCGATGCCGCCGAGCTCGCCAGGCAGCAGGCGGACCTGGTCCGCGGCAACCCCAACATCAGGGTGTACACTTCCACCAGCCTCGAAGAGGTGCAGGGCTACATCGGGCATTTCAAGGTGCGGGCCACCACCGACGGCGTGCAGCAGGAGTTTCCCTGCGGCATCATCATCGTGGCCACGGGGGCGGACGTGCTCAAGCCCACCGGACTCTTCGGCTACGACGGAGAGAAGGTCATCAACCAGCTGGAGCTGGAGGAGCGCTTCCGGGCGGGAACCTTCGATGCCAGGCACGTGGTCATGATCCAGTGCGCCGGCGCCCGCATCGAGGAGCGCAAGTACTGCTCGCGCATCTGCTGCATGGTGGCCATCAAGAACGGAATCGAGATCAAGGAGCGGAGTCCCGAGACCACCGTTCATATTCTGTATCGGGACATCCAGGCCTACGGGGTCGAGAATGAAATGCTGTTCCAGCGGGCCAAGGAGCTCGGCGTGCTGTTCATCAAGTACGACCTGGCCAGGCCGCCCGTGGTGGAAGCGGACAAGGTCGTGGTTTACCACGAGCTCCTCGGACGCGAGCTGAGCCTGCCCCAGGACCTGGTGGTTCTGTCGACGCCGCTGGTGGCCGCGGAAGACAACGAGAAGATCTCCAAGATGCTCCGGGTCTCCATCGACGCCAACAAATTCTTCCTGGAGGGGCATGTCAAGCTGAAGCCCCTCGATTTCGCGACGGACGGCATTTACCTCTGCGGAAACGCGCACTACCCGGCGACGGTGCGGGAGGCCATTTCCCAGGCGCTGGGAGCCGCATCGAGGGCGTCCATCCCCCTGGCCAAGGGCGTCATGACCGTGGAGCCCATCGTCTCCACCCTCGCGAACGAGGATGCCTGCAGGGGCTGCGGCCTCTGCGTGGCGCTCTGCCCATATGGCGCACTGGAGATCGTGCGCACGGCAAAAGGCCGCAAGGTCCAGGTGATCCCCGTGGCGTGCAAGGGGTGCGGGGTGTGCGCATCCACGTGCTATCAGCATGCGCTGGCGATCAATTCCTACACGGACGAGCAGATCGGTCAGCAGATCGGTGCGTTTCTGAGCTCATAGTATTTTGGACGAGAGTACTCACCGCGGAGACGCACCGGGCGCAGAGGAAAAGATCTCGGAATCCCTGGCTTTCCTTGGCGCTCTCCGCGCCCATGCGGTGTGGAAATGTTTCTTGGGGATGATCCGGAGCGATTCCGGTCCGGGTGGAGGGTTTGGGAATTTTGACCAGTGGGGGGAAGGAGAGGATCGATGGCTGATTATACTCCCAAAATCCTGGTGCTCTGCTGCACCTGGTGAGGTTACGCGGCTGCTGACTTCGCTGGAGTTTCCAGGATGCAATATACGGCGGATGTGCGCATCATCCGTCTCATGTGTACGGGCCGTGTGGACCCCACGATGGTCGCCGACGCCTTCATCCAGGGCGCGGACGGCATCATGATCGTGGGCTGCCATTACGGAGACTGCCATTACATCACCGGGAACTATCAGGCCAGGGTCAAGGTGGGACTGGCTGTTCGGGTTCTCGACTACGTGGGGCTGAATCCTCAGCGGGTTGCATTCAAGCAGTGCTCGGGCGCCGAGGGCGAACGGTTCGTGAGCCTGGTCACCGCGTTCCACCAGTCCATCCAGGAGATGGGACCCCTGGGGTCCGCCGACCGGCTCCCGCTTCCCGCCCTCAAGGACAAGCTCTTCACCGCCAAAACGGCCCTGGCCAGGGAAAAGCTGCGCTGGGTGGTGGGCAAGTTCACGGAGTTCACGTCCACGGGGAACAAATACGGAGAGGTCTTCACCGAGCACGAGATGTGGCGCACCCTGGATACCATCGTCATGGACGAGGTCGCCACCTTCGAGATCATCGAAGAGCTCCAGAAGGGCCCCGCCGCCGCCAAGGATCTGGCTGAAAAGCTCCTGGTTCCGGCTCCGCACGTGGTCCGGTACCTCCTGGCACTTCAGCGCCGGGGCATCGTGAGCCCGGCCGGCGTGCAGGGGAATTCCCCCCTCTATCGCATGGCCGATTCGGCACAGCCGGCAGCCATGGCGGTGGGAGCCTGAACAGTGGGGCCCGGCGATAAAGAGAAATGATCCTCTTCCGTGATCTTCCCGCGGAAGCGAGTACCCCTATATCGAGTTGGAGGATTCAACGGTGTCGGAAAAGCGAGTGGTAGTTTTCGGGGGCGACTCGGCAGGCATGGCCGCCGCCCTGCAGCAGGCGGAAGCAGGCCGGCAGGTGGTCCTGGTGGAATCCGCGCCGAGCCTGGGAGGCGGGCGCATCTCCCAGACCCGCCTCATGACGGACGGAACGGCCTTTGTGGATCCGAGCCTCCAGGCACTCCGCCAGCATCCCAATGTGCGGATCATCACCAACGCCCGGGTTCAGCAGACGAAGGCGGACAACGGGACTTACCGGTTCTCCATCCGGAAGCTCACGCCGCGCGTGGACATGGAGAAATGCAACGACTGCAAGGCCTGCATCAAGGTCTGCCCCATCCACATGTACGACGACTTCAACGAGGGCATCGGCTTCCGGACCGCCATCGACTTCTTCAATCCCGATACGGGAGAGTACAACATCTTCAAGGAAGACATGCCCATCTGCCAGGCCACCTGCCCCGCCAACCTGGACATTCGGTCCTATGTCGGACTGGTGGCTGACGGCAAATACGCCGAGTCCCTGGCCAAGATCCGCGAGAGCCTGCCCTTTGCCCTTTCCATCGGCCGGGTCTGCCCACACCCCTGTGAAACGGCCTGCAACCGCGGGTATGTGGATGACCCCATCTCCATCTGCACCCTCAAGCGCTTCGTGGCCGACTGGGAACTGTATCACGGCGTCAAGGCTCCCGTCGAGGTTCCCGACGAGATCCACAAGGAGAAGGTGGCCATCATCGGAGCAGGCCCCGCGGGTCTGACCTGTGGCTACTACCTGGCCAAGGCCGGTTACCAGTCCGTTTGCTTCGAGGCGCTTCCCGAGCCGGGCGGCATGTTCCGCGTGGGAATCCCCGAGTATCGCCTGCCCACTCCGACCCTCATGCACGAGATCAACTGGATCCTGGCTCACGGGGTGGAGCTGCGGTGCAACGTGCGTGTGGGCAAGGACATCTCCTTCGAGGAGCTGCAGCGCGACTACGATGCCATCTTCATCGGTATCGGCGCCCACACGGGCATGAAGCTCGGGATCAAGGGCGAGGACATGGAAGGGGTGGTCGACGGAGTCGATTTCCTCCGGGAGGTCAACCTGGGGAAGAAATGGCCGGCCAAAGGGAAGGTCATCGTCCTGGGCGGCGGCAACGTGGCCATGGACGCGGCTCGCGTCAGCTGGCGCGAGGGCTTCGACGAAGTCCACGTTCTCTATCGCCGGACCAAGAAGGAAATGCCCGCGAGCCCCTGGGAAATCGACGCGGCCGAGCACGAGGGGGTCCTGTTCCAGTATCTCGTGGCGCCGGTGGAAGTCATCGGTGAAAACGGCCGGATGAAGGGTCTCAAGTGCTTGCGCATGGAGCTGGGCGAGCCCGACGCCAGCGGCCGCCGCCGGCCCGTTCCCATCGAAGGATCCGAGTTCGTCATCGAGGCCGAAACCCTCATTCCGGCCATCGGCCAGCGGCCTGTCCTGGACTGCATCCCCTCGGACGGTGGGGGGCTCAACATCACACGCTGGAACACTTTCGCCGTCGATCAGAAGTCATTCATGACCAACGTTCCCGGTGTCTTCTCGGCGGGAGACGTGGAGACCGGTCCGGACATCGCCATCCGCGCCTGTGCCGGGGCCAGAAAGGCCGCGGAGGGAATCGTGAAGTACCTCGAGGCCAGGCGCAGGAGCTAGCGTACCGCGCGAACGGTCTCAAGCCTTGAGAGGGCATGAGCTTTTTGCCATTTTGAAGAGGACCCCCCCATGATGTACGAAAAGAAGGGCCGATATATCGTCGAGTTCCAGGACATCCCCGCGGCTCGACAGCACCAGATTGAGATCGACCTCGAGGAGCGGCGCAACTGCTACAAGGAAGTGGAGCTGGGATTCAACGAGGAGAGGGCGCTTCAGGAAGCCAGGCGGTGCCTGAGCTGCCGCCGCTGCCTCGGCTGTGCCCTGTGCTGGGCGGAGTGCAAGCCTGACGCCATCGTCTTCGAGATGGAAGATCAGGTTTTCGAGATCGAAGCCGACAGCGTCATCATTTCTCCGGGCGTGGAGCGCCCCATCGACCGTGTGGATGCGCGCTTCGGGCTGGGCAGGAATCTCAACGTGGTGACGGACCTGCAGTTCGAGCGCATGCTGAGCGATTCGGGCCCCAGCGCCGGACTCATCATCCGTCCCTTCGACGGCGAGATCCCCCACAGCATCGCCTTCGTGCAGAGCTACGGCAAGGCATCGCCCCAGATGCACCAGGCCGCCCTCACCTTCGCCGTTAACGAGGCCATCCTGACCCGCAAGAAACTGCCTCAGGCCGAAATCGCCGTCTATGCCACGTCCACCGCGGACCTTACCCGCACCCATGCCGCGGATCTTGAGAAGCTGGATCGCATCTCTCTTCTGGAGACCACCATCGGTGATGTGGCGGAATCCCAGGACCACGGCATCACCCTGACCCTGGGCTCCAACGGCAGCGGAGAAGAGAAGACCTTCGACCTGGTGGTGCTCATGACTCAGCCTCAGGTGGCCAAGGAAGTCAAAACGCTGAGCAAGGCCCTGGGCCTCGATGTGGCTTATGCCAGCTTCATCACCGACCCCGGAGCCGGCCTCATCGCCACCGATAAGGAAACCGTCAGTCTCGCGGCACGGGGGTAATGCTCCCTGCCGCTGGGGAATCCAGGCTGCCGAGGAGTTTTTCCCCGGTCGCTTACAAAATCACCCCATTCGCCATGGAGGCCTGCAATTTTTTGGATTGCGGGCCTCGACTCTTTGAACCCTGGGAATAGGAGCTTCAACATGAGACAGACCTTTGCACGATCCCTGCTGTGGATCCTGACGGCCGGTTTGATGTGGTGCACGGGCGCCACCGCATCCGAAGAGCCCGTGAAAGCGTCTTCGCCACGGCCAGCGGTCCTCATGGAAACCTCCGAGGGCAGCATCCGCATCGAGCTGTGGCCGGACAAGGCACCTCTGACGGTGAAGAACTTCCTTCAGTACGTGGAGGAGGGATTCTACAATGGGACCATCTTTCACCGTGTCATCGACGGCTTCATGATCCAGGGCGGGGGCTTCACACCGGACATGCAGCAGAAACCAACCCACCCGCCGGTCAAGAATGAGGCCACAGCCGAGCTCAGGAATGAGCGTGGCACCATAGCCATGGCCCGCACGGGCGTGGTGGACAGCGCCACGGCCCAGTTTTTCATCAATGTTCAGAACAATCCCAACCTGGATCACCGCGACGAAACCCAGCGTGGCTTCGGTTATGCCGTCTTCGGCAAGGTGGTGGAGGGGATGGATGTGGTGGACAAGATCAAGAAGGTAACCACCTCGTCGTCGGGGATGCATCAGAACCTTCCAGCCAAGCCCGTTGTCATTCAGAAGGTCAGGAAGGCGGAGTAGTCACAAGCATCTCCCGGGTCACCCTCTCCAGACTGAAGCGCCTCCTTGCGATCAAACGCTCGATGACCCCCTCGTCTCCCGAGGGGGCATCCTGCCAGCCTTTCCAGGGCCCATGCCCCAGCCGTCCACCCCAGCCCGCTTCCGCCTTCCAAAACCAGAGCCACGAGCCACCCGCCAAGATTCCCACCAAGAAATCCGCCGCAAATCCTTAAGGGATTCCCTGCCTCTGCCGAATTAAGGCCTGAGTGACCCGGGGCATTGATCTTCCCTGCTTCGGTGATTCGTAGCCAGACGTGGTGACATCAACGACGAACGACTTCCTTCGGTGACTTCATGCTGCTGAAACCATTCGAGACCCCTGCCAGCCATTACGTTTACTCCGCCTGGAGCAACCAGATCGCCAGGGTACCCCGGCATGTGCACCAGTTCTTCGCTGAAGGGACCGGCCAGGAAGGCGATCAGCGGGAGACGCATGAAAAGGCCGTGGCGCTGGGGCTGCTGCCCGAGCGCGAGGTGACCCTATCCGTCTTCCCGCCATCCACAATCCTGGACGGTATCCAGGAGGTAATGAAAACAGGCCCCAACGTCCTGGTGCTGACCATCACCGAGCAGTGCAACTTCAGATGTACCTACTGCACCTATTCGGGAGGCTACGAGCACTCGCGCTCTCATTCCAGCAAGTCCATGTCGGAGGAGACCGCTCGGAAAGCGGTGGACTGGTACGGATCCTTCAACCGGGACGAATTCCACATCGGTTTCTACGGCGGGGAGCCCCTGCTTCACTTCGATCTCATGGCCCGGACGGTCGAATACGCCAGGAACAGCCTCGAGCCCAAGGGAAAGCTCAGCTTTGGCCTCACCACCAATGGCTCCCTGCTCACGGATCGCGTCGTGGACTTTCTGGCCGATCACCACTTCGAGACTCACGTCAGCCTGGACGGCCCGGCCGAGATCCATGACCGCTATCGCATCGATGCTCGAGGGAAGACCACTTTCGATACCGTCTGGAAGAACATCTGCGGTATCCAGAGCCGCCATCCCGCATACTTCGCGGAGTCGGTGGGCTTCACCATGACCGTTGTGCCGAAGGACCCGCTGGCTGCAACCCGGTCGTTCATCCAGGGTAATCCTACCATCTTCGAGGGGAAGATTCCCAAAGTGTCCCCCCTGAGCGAGGAGGATCCGGGGATCTACCACCATCTCGGCGTGGCCGACCACCAGCGGGCTATCGATTATACCCCCGCGGCTCAGAGCTTCCTGGAAGCAAGCCTGTCGGGCCGCATGCCTGATGGATTCAGCCGCGGCTGCCTGGAGGCGGCCATGAGAAGGATCCATTATCGGGAAATGCATGCCGTTGACCGGTTCGAAACCCATGGCGGCCAGTGCGTTCCAGGAATCCGATGCCACGTGGACCCCGAAGGTGTTCTGCACATGTGCGAGCACATGGCACACCACTTCCCCATCGGGACCCTGGCCGAAGGGTTTGATTCCCTGCGCATCGAAGAATATCTGACCGACTACGGCCGCCTGGTGGAGCGGACCTGCGGCCGCTGCTGGGCCATGCGCCTGTGCAGGAAATGCTTCGCCAACCTGGCTCGAGGAACCGCGTTGTCCGAGGAGCGCATGCACGAATTCTGCGCCAGAAAGCTGGATAAGATCGAACGGAGTCTCATCCAGTACTGTTCAGCAAGGGAGCAAAACGATCATTGCTTCGATTGGCTGCCCGAAAAGGGCTCATGACCCAGGGAAGACCTGATCTGACACTGCGGCAGGGGATCGCGTGGGGGATTCATACAGAGGATCCCGCAGTGTGGGATGAGTTGAGAGGTGGTTGCTCCGGAAGGGGGATGACGGCATCCTTCATGAGTCCGTCCCGGCGGGAATCGGCACCGGAGCACGAGAGTGCTGTGACCGACAAAAAAAGGAGAGAGAACATGGAAATCAGAAAAGAAGACATTCAGTTCGTGCATGGCGGCAAGGGTGAGAAGATGGATGCCAGCATCAGCTTCGGCTGCTCCGACGAGTGTGTCGGCGGTACGGCCAGCCGCAAGGCCATGCAGGAAACCAACTAGCTGACCCGGTTGGTTGAGGGAATGAAAGTCATTCGCACCAACATTCGTTCATGATACGACGCATCCGGCAGGCGGCATCGCGCTGCCGTCCCTGCCGGAATGCGGTCTTCATGATCTCAGGGATCTCTTCCCTGTCAACCACCCCGTCGAGGCTGCCCAAGGCAGAGACCTTACCTCCTCGCCGCTGTTCCACCGGCAGCCATCGCCCAGCGCACACATGAAAGCCTTTCCCGCGGAACCATCGTCGACGGTCGGACTCCCTATGAATGGCAGCAGCTCCACGCTCAAGTTCATCAAGACCTATGGCCCCCACCTCTGCCCTTACCTGGCGATGCTGGGTCTGGTGATCGTGCTGACCCTGGCCGAAATCCTGGCGGGGCTGACTTCACCCCTGGTTGCCGGCCGCATCATCGATCTACTGGCACAGCCCGACGGGCTCCACCGACTCCTCACGACGGAGCGTCTGCAGGCTTTTCTGATCACGGGTCTTTTCGCGGGTCAGGCTTTCACCAGCTATGCACAGACCATCGCTTCGTCGCGTCTGGGAGAAGGATTCGTCCGGGACCTGAGGGTCCGCGCATTCCGATGCCTCATGGACAGGCCCCTCCCCTCCTTCGACACTATCAAGGCCGGGGACGCTTCCAGCCGCATCTCCAAAGATATTGCAGAGGTGCAGGAATTCTTCACCGACGGGCTCCACGGCATTCTTCTGAGCCTCGTCAACACCCTTGGGGCGGCGGGAGCCATGCTCTTCATTTCCCCTCAGCTTTCCCTCCTCTCCCTGGTACTGGTGCCGGCATCCACATTCCTGGTTCTGGCCTATCGTCGAAAGGTTCGGAGCCAGTCCAGGGGGATGCTCCAGGTCATGGGCCGCATGTCGAGCCATGTCCAGGAATCCGTGAGCCAGATTCGGGTCGTCAAGGCCTTTGGACAGGAGGAGCGGGAGACGGAGGACTTCCGAAAAGCTGCCGAGGAGTCCCGCCAGCGTGGCATGACGCTGGCCATGACCCTGGCCGCCTTTTCCGTCATGAACAAAGTGGTGGTCTGGGTTGTCCTCATCGTCCTGCTCTTTTTCAGCTTCTACCTGGTGGGACAGGGAGCCATCACCCAGGGCGAGCTGGTGACCTTCCTGCTTTTCGCCTACCGGCTTTCAGCACCGCTCTCCAGCCTCTCCTACACCATCACGTCCATCCAGCGCTCCATTGCCGCGGGCGAGCGCGTACTGGAGATTCTGGAAGGCGAGAGCGAAGAGAAGCGATTCCGGGGACGCTCAGTCCCTGGAGAAGTGAAGGGCAGGATAGACGTCGAGGACGTATGCTTCGGCTACAACGGGACCCGTGTCCTTCAAAACCTCTCCCTCACCATCGAAGCCGGTCAGTTCACCGCGCTGGTAGGGCCTTCGGGCGCGGGCAAGTCCACGGTGATCAACCTCATCCTGGGATTCCACGACGCCCAGTCCGGATGCCTGCGGATAGATGGAACGAGCTACGGGGAGATCAATCTGAAAGAGCTTCGCCGCCATATGGCCTACGTCCCCCAGGAGCCCATGCTCTTCAGCGGAACCATAGGGGAGAACATCGCCTACGGTGTACCGGGGGCCCGCCCGGAGCAGATCGAGGAAGCGGCAGTCCTCGCCAACGCCATCGATTTCATCCGCTCCCTGCCCCGGGGCTTCAAGACTGATGTCGGGGAAAGGGGAATTCAGCTCTCAGGGGGCGAAAGGCAGCGCATCGCCATCGCAAGGGCATTCCTCAGGGACCCAAGGATTCTCATCCTGGACGAGGCCACATCATCCCTGGATCCGGCCACCGAGCACCAGCTGAAAAAAGCCCTTTCGCAACTGGTCCAGGGTCGCACCAGCATCGTCATCGCCCACCGGCTGTCCACCGTCATGGATGCGGATATCATCCACGTCTTCGACCATGGCCGCATCGTCGAGCGGGGGGACCACACGGCCCTCATGGCTCAAAACGGTCTCTATGCACACTTCTACAGCCTTCAGCCGCGGAAGGCGGACCCAAGGGGGCTCGCACTGGACCCGACGGCGGCTGGGAAGCCGTCCGGGAACCGTCATTTCGAGCGGCAGCGAGAAACCTCGATCTCGGCAATCGATTGATTCTTCGAGATTTCTCGCTTCGCCACGCTCCGTTCAAAACGACAGGGAGGCCTTCTCCGACAGCCTTAGGGGCAAACCAGCCAGTATCTCCCATCCTTAAAGACCCAGTAGCATCCCGTGCGGCTCGCCTGGCTCATGATCTGCACGGACCCCGCAACATCGGGGGCGCCCTCCACGGGCCCCCTCTCCAGCGAGATGCCGTCCTGCACCAGCTTGTAACCACCCGCCGGCTCGACGCCCACCACTTCCCCCTGGCTGTTCACCAGGATCTTCATGATCACATCCTGACTGGAATCCATCTTCCACCCCTTTCCGAGGAAACGCCATTGTCCTGATGCACACAAACCCGGGCGACCTGGCTCGACCCGGGTCAGTAGGAGAGAGTGAACCGAACAAAAGCCACCTGCTTTGGCGCAATGGTAGGATGAGCAGGGTCAGTGTCCTGAAAACGGAAGCCCTCGTCAAACAGGTTCTTCACCCCCAGCGAAACCTCCCCCCACCGTCGAGGGAGCCGATAGGAGAGGGATGCGTCGAAAACCCAGAATGAATCATCCTCCTGGCTCACCATGGTGCTGATGACGGGAAAACCATCGATGAAACTGAACGCCAGGGTTGGAAACTCTCCGCTCTGTTTCACGAAGGTCGCCTTCAGCCTGGCCGACAATCCCGATGGGTGGAAAAAACCAACACCCAGGGGAAAGCGGTGTGTCTTGAGCTCCGCTATATCCTCCAGCCCACTGGTGTCGGGGGGCCTGTCGAAACGCTCGAAGAGATACTCCCCGGTCAGGGCGAGCCACGGGTGAGGTGTCCAGTAGAGATAGAACCGGGCGACATTCTCCCGCCAGTCCGCAAACTCCACCTCCTCCTCGCCCGTCCCGCCACCCGCGAGGACGGTGAAGGGAAAATCCATCTCCCGCTGTGAAATCTCCGCCCCGGCAAACAGGGTGGGAGTGATCTTCTGGTCCGCCCCCAGGCCATAGCGCCACGAGGACGTTCCCTCGGCTTCCGTCTCTCCGAAGAACTGGGTGAACCCGGCAACCTGCGTGGGCTCAACGGTCTGGTTGGAGATCAGGGTCCGCTTCAGGGCCCTGAACGCCGCCGCCCTCAACGTTGTCGAAGGGAAAGGATTCCAGGTGACCCCGATCTTGGGATTGAGCTGATCCTTTTCGAAGTCCGACTCGAAGAAATCCCCGCTGACTCCCAGGGTCCAGACCACACCTTCGGGGAAATGAACGAGGGAGTAGAGGTAGGCGTTGGTGTGCCGAATATCCGTCTCATCGGCGAAGGAGAAGACACCCGTGAATTCCGATCTTCGATTCGCATCCAGGTTACCGAAACCGCCCGTGAGATGGACACGCCCCCAGCGCGCCATCTGCTGAATCTCTCCCATGAAGCTGTGGTTGCGGTCATGCAGCGCGATCTCCGGACCTTCACTCACCTGGGTCTTCCCCTGGAAGTCCGCATGAATCAGGGAAACGAGGAGATCCGATTGGGGGCCAAAGGCATGATGGAATCCCAGCCTCTCGGAAGTGACCCTATCCCGCTCCCGGAAATCCGAGCTGAAGTTGTCGGGATCGAAGTGCAGAAAGAGATCCCCGTTGGCCCTCTCATTCCGCCTGATCTCGAGCTGCGCACTGGTCCCGGGAGCCAGACTGACCTGGGTGAATGCGTTGTAGACGTCTTCCTTGTTGTCGTTATTGTCCCTGAAGCCATTGGTCTGATAATGGAACTGACCCAGACTGTAGGAAAACCGGTTGTACACCGTGGACTGAACGACCTCCTCACCCCAGGTCGCGTTTCCACCGCCAATGCCGCTGACCTGGACGGCCGCGCGATTCCTCAGGAAGAGCGGATGATACTCGTTGAAAGCCGCGTCCGAAGGTCCCAGCCCCTCGATGATGAAAAGGTTGCTTTCGGCCAGCCGAGGCTGCAGGGGTGTGATGTTGATCGGCTGAAGCAGCTGCGACTGCAGGAGCTCGCTCACCCGGGCCACTTCCTGCCTCGGCTGGGTGGAATAGAGATCAGCCAGGAACCGGTGGGCGGAGTAGTTGCCTGGATCACTGTTGAGGGCGCTCCACCCTTCGGCCAGCGCCATCCGGTCGAAGCCGATGTCTCGATAAATCCTGGCCAGCCCGGCGCTTCTGACGCCCAAATCCTCGTCCAGCATGAGCCTTGAGCGAAATACCGCGCGATGATCGTTGAGCTCCCTGGATTTCCGAAGCTCGTCCAGGGCTTCGATGGGACGGTTTTCCGTCTGCATGAGGAGAGCTTCGTAAAATCTGGGTGTCGGATCCAGGGGATCCAGCTCCCTGGCCGATGCATACTGCTCGGATGCCTGCCTCTCGCGTTTCTCGTCGAAATAGGCCTTGCCGAGATAGCTCCGGATGAGGGACCTTTCAGGGTCCAGGATGGCTGCGATCTCGATCTCCCGACGCCCGCCCTCGAGGTCGCCGCCGCGGATCAGGGCCAGGCCGAGACCCAGCCTGGGCATGGGGTCGGCGGGAGCAAGGCCGATGGCCTTCTGGAAGGTCTCCCTGGCATCTTCAATCTGGGTCCGCGTGAGAAAGGCGAAACCGAGGATGGTCTGGGCGTGGGCCAGCTCGGGATCCAGGCCCACGGACCGGCGGGCCGCCTCCATGGCTCTGCCGAGACGGCCAAGGGAAAGCTCGAGCTCCGCCAGGCGGGCCCAGGCCAGGGCGTCCCCGGGCCGGGCATGGACGGCCTTCCCCAGGCTCGATCTCGCGCCTTCCAGGTCGAAGCGAGCCTGTTGGGCATAGGAAAGGGCGATGAGTGCGCTGGAAGACGAAGGATCGAGCTCCACGGCCCGCCGCGCCCTATCGAGGGCTCCGTCCTTGTCGTTCCGGGTCACGGCGATGATCGCCAGGAGCGCATGGGCATCACTGTTCCCGGAGTCAAGCTCCAAGGCCCGGTCCAGATCGGCAGCGGCCTGATCGGCCCGCCCCACGTTCAGAAGCAGGGAAGCGCGATAGGTGTAAAACTCCGGATCCTCAACCGTCTCCGAAACCCCATCGATGCGGGCGAAAGCACCCGTCAGGTCGCCCCGGCGGTAATGCTCCGCCGACTCCCGCACCGCCTGCTTCCAGCCAGGGTCGGATCCTGCGAGGTCATGGGGCCCATGATGGAGGATGGGCGGGAAATAAAGAGTCCATTGCACCGCGTCCCTGGGGCGAACCATCGTTGCCGCCAAGGGGGCCTCGCCGGCCCGAGCGACGGCCGACTGTCCCTGAAGCACTCGCAGCTCTCCGAAATCATTGCTGGCGGCAACTCGCCCCTCGAAAACACTCAGGGTGGCCCGAGCCTCCTCGACTCCCAGGAAAAACTCGGTACCTTCCACTCCGGCGTTGACGTAAGGCGTCAGGATCCTCAGGCTGGATGGCGCCCTGTTGAAAAAGAAGCCCCCTCCCCGAATGAGATCCAGGACGGAACGTTTCTCCTCTTCCAGGCCCACCAGTGTGACGGTGGTGCTCTCATCGATGCGCGCGATGGAATCATTCCTCAGGAGAAGCGCGGCCCGGGAGCGCGGGAGGGTTCGGAGCGTATCTCCGGGAAACAGGAGATCCTCCATGCGGACCTTTTCCCACTGACTGGAACCGGCCCGCCTCACCTCAACAGTCCCTTGAACGGAGACCGCCTTGCACAGCCATTCCTCCGCCTCGACTCCTTCAGCCGGCAGCGCCGCCAGGAACAGGGTGAGCACTAAGAGCCGCCATGAGCCCGTTTTCCGGTAATCCTTGATCTTGCCCATCCATTCAGTCCTGTTGTTCTACGTGGAAGGAATCAAAAGAGGAAATCTCACATGACCAGCACCGGGATTCCGAATTCAAGTCGATGAGGCACAACCTTCCCCCAGGCGTCAAACCGGGGGGCAGCAACATGGGCAATTCGCGTAACGCAGCAAACGGCATGAATCAGACTGCTCAGAGGGCGCAGCACCGAAGCATCACCCGCATGAGCTCATGATATGGTGATAAATCGAAGAGTTATGCTAGCAGTGAACCGAATCGCGGGCAAGGTTTTTCACAGGTTGCTCGTGGGTTTTGTGACCGGCGTCGACCGTTTCCGGCGTCAATATCCGAAAGAGCCGCCGTTTGCGTTGGTCGCGGGGCTGCTTGGTCTCAGGTGGGTGCTCAGAAAGGCTTCCAGCGCCCGGGCAAACCGCATGCGATTCTCCCCGCCATTGATCCAGTGCCCTTCGTCTTCGAAGAGGAGGCATTGAACGGGGTTGCCACGGTTTCTCAAGGCTTCGGCCAAAGAAAGGAGATCCTCGTGGGAAACGCGCGGATCCAGTTTGCCGTGTGCCAGTAAGAGCGGAGCCTTGATGCTCTCCAGACGCTTTGCTGGAGATACTGCTTCCAGCGCGGCCCTATCCTGCATGGGATCGCCGATCATCTCTCGAAGCGAGGGCCCGAATGCCTGCCAGCGGGGGGGAAGCTTTTCCACCAGCCGGCGCAGGTCCGTGGGAGCCGAAACGGCGACGCCACAGGCGTAGAGATCCGGGGTGAGGGCAAGGCCGGCCAGGGCTGCGTATCCCCCATAGCTCACCCCATAAATGGCGATGCGGTGGGGCTCCGCCAGACCCTGGCCCACGAGCCACTTCACACCATCCGACAGGTCATCCTGCATGCGACGCCCCCACTCCCTGAAGGAAGCCTTCCAGAAGTTGCGGCCGTATCCCGTGGATCCTCGGAAGTTGAGCTGCAGGACTGCATAACCCCGGCTGGCCAGGAACTGGACCTCGGGATCGTACCTCCATCGATCCCTCTGCCAGGGGCCTCCGTGGACCTTGAGAACGACGGGAAACGGGGCACCATCCGCTGCCGGCAGGGTCAGATACCCGTGAAGAGGCAGTCCGTCACGAGCGGTCACGGTGACCGGCTTCATGGCACTCAGCCGCTCCTCCAGGGGACGTGGCCCGGCGCCGTCCAGCTCCACGGGATCCACCAGCGTGCCTCGCGCCACATGATAGCGCCGTGGCGCAACATCACTGGACGTTTGGAGCAGCACCACCTGCTCATCGGTGCTCATGTCCACGATCTCGATTTCGTCCTCTCCGAACCGACCGGCCCATGCCTGATGGAGTCGATTGCTCCATTCGTCGAAGAAGTGATGAACGGTCTTCCAGCCCAGAAAGGAGACCTGCGTGATACATTTTCGCTTCCATGAATGGCTCAACGCCTGGACGTCGAATTCCGGGTGCTCAAAAAGCGTCTCCCGCTCCGTTCCGCGCTGCAGGTCCAGGACCACCAGGGCCAGCTTGTCCCGGCCCATGTTTGACGCGGCATAAAGACTCGCATTGTCGAAGGTGAAAAGGAGCGGCCGGACCGTGACGTCCAGGTCCAGCTCGAGAATGGCGTGGAATTCCGAATCCTGGGAAGACCGATGCAGAAGCGCTGTCCTGGCGCCACGCTTTTCCACGGCAATGCGCACGCGTCCGGCATGGTCGGCCAGCCAGTCGACGATGCGCCCGTTGTTCTCGGCCATCTTCTCCAGGCTTCCCGAGCGGATGTTCAGCCGATAGACGTCCGCACACGTCTCATGAGCGAGGCTGAGGGTGATGAGAACATGCTCCGGGTCGGCGGGTAGCTCATCCAGGAGAGTCGCCCTGCACCCGTCGAAAGGCGTGAGATCCTTGAGGTCGCTTCCATCCGCCCTCACCGAGAAGAGATGGTACATCTCGTCGCCGTGGACATCCTTTGCGAAAATGAGGATCTCGTCGGTCTTCCACAGCTGGAACGCCAGGTCTCGATCATTGAAAGCCGTGAGGAATCTCCGAGATGAGTCCTGAAGGGCCTGAACCTGCAGGTTCATCCGACCATTCAGGGCAGCGAGGCAGGACACGGATCGCCCGTTGGGAGAAAGGCGGAAATGCTCCCTGTGGGGCTTGGAGAAGAACAGCTCCAGGGGCATGGTTCCTGAATCGGCATCCCGTGATGCTGGCGCGGAAGCGCTGATGTGGGTCGAAACGGCCAACAGCGTCAGGAGGAGAAACGGAAGAGCCCGCCATGCGACGGGCCGTGTAAGCCTGCAGGCTGCTTTCGCTTTCACGGGACTTCACGATCTCGAAGGATGGATGGGAAGCATTGCATCAATGGGATACGGAAGGGAGGAAAGGAAGCACGGGCAAGGAATATCTCGCCCGTGCCACCCGGAATCATCACCGGACCTGCAGGCTGGGGTCGTTGGGATCCTGTCCCGGTCTCAGCCTCTGCTGACCCTGGGTCTGGCGCTGCTGTTGCTGCTGCTGGGCCGAACGCTGCTGCTCCATCTGCTGCTGGCGCTGCTGTTGCTGCTGGGCCCTCTGCTGGTCCATCTGCTGCCGCCGCTGATCCTGAGCCTGCTGCTGTTGCTGCTGCTGGGCCGAACGCTGCTGTTCCATCTGCTGCTGACGCTGCTGTTGCTGCTGAGCCCTCTGCTGATCCATCTGCTGCCGGCGCTGATCCTGAGCCTGCCTGGGGTTTTCAGCCTGCGGGACTCCGCGAGGCCGTCCCGAAAGCTCCGCAGGCTGGGCGGAGCCCGCCTGAGCCGCCCCTCTCATTCCGTGTCCAGCAGCGCTCGAGTCGGGCGCCCCCGAGCGGGCTCCGTTGGCGCTGTCTCCCGTCCTTTCACGAGGGGAGCGAAGGGAGCGCTCGTTTCCCGCTGACTCCACCTGAGCTCCAGGGTCCGCGCCTCGATCCCTGCCCGGCCTCACCGGCCGAAGGCGCGGATCCCCGGCTTCACGCCCGGCGGCATCCGCTCCGGCCGTCTCGCCATCGCGGCCCGGACGCACGGGGCGTAAACGATCCCGACCTCCAGCGCCATCCTCGACGGAGCCGGCCGCTTCCACGCCTCGATCCCGACCAGGCCTCACCGGCCGAAGGCGCGGATCCCCGGCTTCACGCCCGGCGGCATCCGCTCCGGCCATCTCGCCATCGCGGCCCGGACGCAAACGCCTATCCCTC
>JALOOX010000099.1 GCA_025454175.1 Syntrophobacteraceae bacterium
GACCTTTTCTTGCATTCCCTCCGACTTTCGCCCCTGTCAACGGATCGCCTTTCTCCGCGTCCCCGCGTCTCCCAGTCGCTTGCCACGGGTGCAAGTATGCCCAACTGTCAGCTCCCTGAGGGAGAGGGGACCTGGAGTCAACAGTATTGGGGGCTCCCCCTGGGTAAGGGGGAGCCCGGCGTTCCTCCAGCCTTTGAGCTGGAGGCTTGCGCTGCCGCCTTCCCCGGTTGAAGGAAGGCGTGGGATGGGCCCGGCATTGAAGCTTGAGACGGCGATACCATCAACCCCTGGGGCCCATGGCGGGGAGCGGAGGCAACGCTTGAATCCCCCTCGGACGCGGCCGCTTCGTCTCCAAGCCGTGAACCTCCCGCGCCGGCTGCCAGGGAGGCTCTCCGCACCCCTTTCCAGCGCGCCCATCATGCATCCTTTGTGTTACGGGCGGATGGCGGAAAGGTTAAAAAATGGAGAAAGGGCTAAGGGCTAAAGGCTAAGGGCGACCTCTTGGTGGAACGAGTGGCCCGCTTCATCGGGGAAAGCGAGGCAGAAGGGCCATCCCTCAGCCCTCCCATTCCTTCTTGAGCTTGAGGGCGGCCTCCTGGGTGGCGCTGTCCAGCTGCTGCCCGAGGGCCTTGTCCAGGAGCTCCCGGGCCAGCTGTTTCTCGCCCCGCGCATGGGCCACCACGGCGGAATGGTAGGTGAGGGTCCCGGCCTCGGGCTGCTTGGCCAGGGCCAGCTGCAGGTTCCGCCAGGCCTCGTCCAGGTTCCCGCGCTTGAAGTCGATCCAGGCCACGGTGTCCAGGAAGGCGGCGTTGTCGGGCTGGCGGGCCAGGGCCTTCCCCGCCAGCTCGGCGGCCAGCTCCAGGTCCTTGGGATCCGTGCGCCGCTCGGCCAGGAGGAAGGCGATGTCGTTCATGACGCTCGGCGACTCCTTGGACACCTCGATGAGGTCCCGGTAAAGCTTCGTGGCCTCGTCGCGCCTCCCCTTCTCCTCGAATAGTGTGGCCAGGATGAGGGTGGCGGCCGGGGTGGGCTTCGCCTTGTGGAGCTCCTGGACCTTGGCCGTGATCTTGTCCTCCTTGCCCCCCGTGCGATAGGCCAGGATCAGGCCCCGGTAGGGCTCGATCCAGTCGGGGGCCAGCTGGAGGGCCTTGATGTAGGCGGCCTCGGCCTTGGCGGCGTTCCCGGCCCGTAGCTGGGTCTGGGCCAGGAGGAAGTGGACGACGGGCTGGTCCTGGCGTTTGGCGGCTTCGGCCTCGGCCAGGGCCACGGCTGCCTTGGGGTCATTCTTGGCCAGGTGAATGCTGAGCATCGAGGGCAGGGCCTGCTGCCATCCTTTTTCCAGCTCCATGGCCTTGCGGTACCACTCGAGGGCTTCGTCGTTCCTCGACTGGGCCAGCATGAGGCGCCCCATCTCGAGGTGGCCCGCGGGATCCTTGGGCTGGAGCTCCACCACCCTGCGGAAATCCGTCTCGGCCTTGGCATATTCCCTGGTCGCCGTGAAGATCTCGCCCCGGGCCCGGAGCAGCAGCACTTCATCGGCCTTGAGGGCCAGGCCGTCGCTGAGGACCCGCACCGCCTGGTCGGTCTCCTTGGCCGCGAGGTGCCCCCGCACCAGGTCCATGCGCAGCTCGACGCTCCCGGGATTTGCCTTGACGCCGCTTTTCAGGGTCTCGAGGGCCATGCCCTCCTTCTTGTTGATGAACTGGCTTCTCGCCAGGAGCGAATGGGCGGTGACGTTCTCGGGGCGCCCCGTCACCACCTGGTTCAGGTGGATTTCGGCCTCCTCGGGCTTTCCCGCGGCCAGCAGCAGATTCCCCATGAGAAAGTGGCCGTCCAGGTTGCCCTGATTCTGCTTGAGCACTTCATCGGCCAGCTTCATGGCCTCGTCGGTCTTCCGCTGGTCCGCCAGGATGGAGGCCTTGGCCAGCATTAGCCTTTCGCGGTCGGCCTTTTCGATGTCCTGCTGGAGTGACTTGTCGAACCAGCCGATGGCGTCGTCCAGCTGCCCGCCGGCCACCAGGATGCGCGACAGGCGCACCGCCGCGTCGGCATCCTTGAGGTTTGCGCCCAGGAGCTCCTCGAGGGTCTGCCGGGCCTTGTCCGTCTTTTCGATCCTCAGATAATAGTCGGCCCTGGCCTTGATGAGCTCGGGCTCGGGCGGGAGCGACTCGAAGGCCTTCTCGGCATCTTCCTTCATGCCCAGCTCATGGAGCACCTGGGCCCGCAGAAGCGCCATGGAGTGGTTCTCCGGGTTGGCCGAGACGAGGGCGTCCAGCTCTTTCCTCGCCCTGTCCTTATCCCCCCGCTGGGCCGCGTGCTGGGCCAGCACCAGGTAGGGCGACGGCGACTGGGGATCCAGGCTCCGCCACCGGAGGGCCGCCCCCTCCATGGCCGGGAAGTCCTTCGTCTCCCGAAAGCCGATGGTGAGGAGCGCCTGGACGTCCTTGTTGGAATTCCCATCTTTCACGCCCCGCAGGAGCTCGATGGCCTCGGCGTGCTTCTTCGAAGCCACCAGGGCCCGGGCCTTGAGAATGTCCACCCGGGGCTGATGGGCGTCGGGTGAGACGAGCTTCGAGATCTGGTCCAGGGCCTCGGGGCCCATGGCCGCCGCCGCCAGGATGGCGGCCGCCTCGATGCGGGCCTCGTCCAGCTGGGGATCCAGCTCGATGGCCGCCGTGAAGGCCTGGTAGGCCTGCCGCAGATCCTTCTGGGCGAGATAGGCCTTGCCTATGGCCAGCCGCGGCCTGGCGGCCTTGGGATCGATCTGGACGGCGTTCTTGTACTCGAGGATCGCCTTGTCCACCGTTCCCGCCTCGAGGAGCTTGTCGCCCCGCGACAGGAACTTGGCCACCTTGTCCTCCTTGCTGCCGCAGCCCGTCAGGACCAGGGCCAGGATGCAGGCGGCCGCGGCCACCGCGAAACGGCTGGAATGTCTATTCATGATGGAAATCATATGGGACCTCCGAAATTCGGTTTCTGGTTTCTGGTTTCTGGTTTCCGGTTTCGACTTCCTACCTCCGATTTCCCACTTCCGATCTCTGATTTCGGACCTCCGTCCTCAGTTCTCCGTCTTCATGTCGTTGAGCACGATGCCGAGCACCTTCTGCCTGGGCACGAGGTCCATGGCCGCCTTGACGGCTTCGGACCTGGTGTGGTCGGCCCTGGCCACCAGGATCATGGCGTCCACGTACTCGGAGAACACCAGCGGGTCGGGACACTCGACGATGGGCGGCGTGTCGAAGATCACGTAGCGGTCCGGGTAGCGCTCCTTGAGCTCGGCCACCAGGGCTTCCATGGCCGGCGACCCGATGAGCTCCGTCGAATGGGGAATCCTTCCGCCGGCGGGAAGCACGGTGAGCTTGTCGATGCCCGGACTGATGAGCAGGTCCTCGAGGGGTCTGCCGTCGAGCAGGTGCTGCTTCAGGCCGGGGGTTTCGGGGCCGAGGCCCAAAAGGGCGTGTATGCACGGATTGCGGAAATCGACGTCCACGAGGAGCGTCGTCTGCCGGGCGTCCCGCGCGATGCTGATGGCCAGGTTCACGGCCACGAGGCTCTTGCCCTCCCCCGTGGAAAAGCCCGTGATCTGGATGGTGTTGAGGCCCCCGGGGCGGGTTTTGTGGAACAGGTGGGTCCGCAGGAGCTTGAACTGGTCGGCCACGGGGCTCATCTCCTCCATGGCGACGATTCGGTTCCGCCTGAAGGTCTCCCGGGAGACGGGCACGTTCCGCGTCTGGGTGAACTGAAGTCCCCCGGCGACCTCGTCATCCGACAGATGGCCCCCATCTTCGGCGGCGAAGGCGCCGTTGCTCTCAGGGTGGAAGGTCCTGACCTTTTCGATGGTCCGCCTGACCCAGCCCAGGGGGCGCCTGACGCTCGATGCGATCCGTTCCTGCAAGCTTCTCTCGGTCATGGTGAGCCTGTGAGTAGGTTTCAGGTTTCAAGTTTCAAGTTTCAAGTTTCGAGCTTCGAGCTTCTGGTTTCTAGTCTGTGGCTTCTAGTCTCTGGTTTGTCTGTTCGAGCTTGCCGGCCTCCGGTCCCGGCGCCGTTCTTCGCGATCAAACGGGTCCCTGCCGTCCCTTTCCCCCAGCCCCCGGAAACCGGAAACCAGAAACCAGGAACCCAAAACCCCCCTACGGAATCTTTCGTATCATGACCCGCTCCAGCTTGGCGTAGAACACGTCGAGGTCCATGACGAGGAGGTGGAACGCCATGACGGCGCCCACGACGCAGCAGAGGCCCGTGGCCGTCGTGACCCACCGGCGGCGGCGCCTGACCTGGATGTCTTCGGCCGTCACGATGCTCGGGATGGTCGAGATGACCCGGAGGCCGGTCAGACCCTCGAGGGAGTCGGCGTCCCGGACGCTGCGGTCCGAAAACTCCCTCATGGCGGCCGCTCCAACCGAGAAGCCGCACCCCAGCACCACCCCGATGAGCATGATGGCGATGCGGTTGGGCTTGAAGGGCTTCTCCGGGAGGAAGGCGGGCTCGATCACCTGGAAGGACTCGCCCAGCTGCTCCTCCTCCATGCCCTGGGACACCCGGGCGGCCAGGAGCTTCTGCTGGATCTCGCCATAATGGGCCCGGGCCAGCTGGTATTCCGTCTCGAGGTCCTGAAACCCCTTGGCCACCTCGGGCATGGCATGAAGCTTCCTGTAGACGTCCTTCATCTGAGCTTCGATGCGGCCCTTCTCGGCCTTGAGGGAGGATATGGAAACGGCGATCTTGTCGAAATCGGCCTGCAGTCCCACGTAAGCCGGGTTGCTGGGGCGACTGACGGTCCTGCCTCGACGCTCGGCGGAATCGCTCTCCGAGGCGGCCTCCCGCTTGACCCGCTCGATCTCGCGCAGGGTGCTCCGCACGTTCGGGTGCTTCTCGGAGTACTTGGCCCGCAGGGCCGCCAGCTTCGCTTCGAGCTCGGACAGCTGGGCATCCGACTCGCTGCTCGAGTGGATGATCCCACCCTCGGATTCGAGGAGGGAGATCTCCTGCCGCTTGGCGGCCACGGCCGGGTGGACCTCGGAGTACCTGGAGAGCAGGGCGGCCAGCTCGAGCTGGGCCTGCTGCAGGCGGTCCGAGGAGCTCATCACCCGGTTTCCCCCCGAGTAGGGGTCCAGGAGCGTCATGTTGCTGCGCAGGGTCGTTCGCTGCTCCTCCAGAGAGCGGATCTGCATGTTGATGGCCGAGATGTCGGCGTTCAGCTTCTCGACCTTCTGCATGTTGAGGGCGGCGTACTCGGGGAGCTCCTCCAGGTGCGCCTGCCGGTAGGCGGCGAGCTTGTTCTGGAGGGAGTCGATGTGCTCCTTCTCGAGACTGAGCTGCTCCCTCAGGAAATCCGTGGTCCCCCGGGCATGTTTGGTGCGCGATTCGACGTTCTTCTCCATGAAAAAGGAGGAGATTTCGTTGGCCACGGCCTGGGCCGTCCGGGGGCTTTCGTCCTCGTAGGAGAGAGAGAAGGCGATGGTCATCTGGATAGGCTGTCCGCCGCGCTCGGGGTTGATCTCGGCGTTGATGGTCTGAAGCGAGATGCGCTTGCGGACCTTCTCGACGAACTCCTCGGTGGTGAGCTGTCTGCGCTTGTCGGGGAGAATATTGTACTTGTCGGCCAGGGCCAGGAGCTTGGAGCGCGACGTCACTTCCTGGGAGATGGACTGGATGCGCTGCTGGGCGTAGCTCGTGATGGTCGTGGGAACGAGGGTCGACGGGATCTGCTGGCTCTGGATGAGAATGGTGGCCGTGGACTTGTAGGTGTTGGGAAGCATGACGCTGATGACCGCCGTGAGGAGGATGGCGGCGAGCAGGGGGAGAATGAGCCACCACCTGCGGCGCACCACGATGCTCTTGATTTTCATCAGGTCCTGACTGGATTCCATTTTCCACTCCTCGATGGCTCGCTTCAAAATCCACCGCCGGGGCGCCTGGCCCGGGAAGGTCAAAACCCGGGTCCTTGAAGCCCCCTCCAGCCCTTGGCCCCTGGCCTCTCGCCCGCCCCTACATGCTCCCCAGCTTTCCCCAGAGCCTCGGCCAGCTGGTGGAAAGGGAGATCCAGGTCCTGAAGCGGTCCCGGCTCTGCAAATCAGCCGGGCGGTTCTTGTTGTCCTCCCGGGAGTACTCGTAGGATCCCCCCGCGGTCAGCGTCCAATGCGGCGTGACCTGCCAGCTCACCGAGGGCGCTCCCCGGAAGTAGTGCTCGTTCTCCTCGACGGCCCCGAGCTCCGTGGTGTAGTCGTAGCCGAGCTCCGCCCTGAGCGTCGTCCGCTCCGTCAGTCTAAACAGGGTCGTGGTCCGGACGTAATTGCGGTCCACCGAGGTGGCGCTGGACGTATTGGTGTGGTCTCTCCCGGCGGCGAGGCTGGTCCTCAGCCGGGGAGTCCATTCCCTCTCGAGGCGGGCGCTGAAGGTGAAGCCGTCGTCCGTGAAATGCTCGCTCCGCAGCCCGATTCCGAGCCTTGCAGTCCCGTCGGGATTCCGGACCAGGCGCAGAAAGGGAACGTCCTGGTCCAGGGATGTATAGCGATACCCGGCCTGGATGCTGAACCGGTCGGTTTCCGAGAGCTTCCGCTCCCAGCTGATCCCCGCCGAGACCGTCCGGTCCAGGGTATTGTTCTCGTAGTCCGCCCGCGATGCGGCCAGCACCAGCCCCGCCGTGTCCCGCTCGGTGACCTGCCGGGCGGGGTTGATGGTCCCCTGGATCACCGCGAGGTCCGGGGAGCGGCCGTCGGGATACTGGTCGTAGCGGGCCAGGAGGGACCCGCCCAGGGACCATCGCTCGGTCAGGGCGTAGGCCGCACCTGCGTCGCCGCCCACCCGGTTGCGCTCCTCGCGGGGCGAAACGACCCCGATCTCCTCGAGCTCCGTGTTGAGGGTCTGATCCCGCGCCAGGAGACCGTTGAGGCTGGTCTGAAGCCTTGGGGTCCATTGCCGGAGCCAGGAGACCCGGGCCCTGCCGTCGATGGTGTCGAGGTCCGGATTCAGGGCGTACTTCTCTCCATCCAGGGCAACGTCGAACGACATTCGGCTCGTTTCGGCGTCGCGGCGGCCCTCGAACCTCGGGCTCACGCGGGTGATGAAGTCATGGAGCGTGTTGTTCCTGGAGAACAGCAAGTTGTCGTTGTACTCCCCGGTGATGGACAGGGACGGCGTCACGGTCCAGTCGGCGGCCCGGGGTGGGCTTCCGTGGAGCAGGAGCGAAGCCAGACTGAAAGCGATGATGCCGTGGATCGTTCGCATGAAGCGCGGACCAAACCTTTCCATTCACCGGCGACCCCCCTCCGGAGCAGCTGCCGACCCGCTTCGACCGGGGCTGCGATGGAGCGTGCATGCCTTTCCAGTAGCCGTCAGCCGCCCGGCCTCCTCGACGTCGCGGCGTCCCGTGGCGCCGTGTCCCGGGTCCAGGCGGCTCGCCCATCCAAAAGTAGGCAGATAATGGAACGGGCCCGTTACAGAACCATGTCGTTCATGTGATAAGTGTGTTACAGCGCCGGGGGCTTCGGCCTGGATCCCGGGTCGGATCAGGTCCGGAAGGTGGACGGGGAGACCAGGTGATCCTGGAGGCGAAGTAATGAATTTGCTCCTTGCGGACCCGTGGAGTCCGGCCTAAGCTACCATCCCTTGGGGCCGGCGGCGGCTGAAAGCCGGCGGCTGGGTGATGACGAGCCGGGCTCCGACGGGCGCGAGGGACTGCCGTTGGAGCCATGCAAATGGATCAATCCAGGGAGGGAAAAACGGCATGAATCGGCCGATGAAGGCGGTAATTCTGAGTTTGATCAATTTAATCGGGTTGAGCCTGGGGAGCTGGGGATCGAGCCAGGCAGCCCTCACCCGGACGAGCATTGTGAATCTTCCGACGCACCTGCCTCAGGTGCAGGTGGAGGCGAGCAGCGTGCTGGGCGGCTTCAGTGCCCAAAATATCCAGGACGGCAGGCCGGGAACGCGCTGGGATTCCGGGGTCGCGGCGAGCCTTGCGAATCCCCAGTGGGTCGTGCTGGATCTCGGCGGGATCCATGAAATCGCCCGGGTGAATCTCTTGGGGCCGACCCCGGGGCAGAGGAAGTTCTACTCGGTTTCCGTGAGCGCCGACAACGAGAGCTGGACCAGGGTCCTCCCCAGGGGCAAGGCGGTGGCTGGGCTTGAGGGAGTGGCAGGCGGCGAAGCGGTGAGGATCTCCAACAGGGAGCCGATCCTGGCCCAGTACATCAAGTACGAGGTCTTCGGCGGAAGCGGGAAGCACACGGCCCGACTGGGCGAGATGAAGATTCTGGGGAATCCCAATGCTCAGATGGAGCAGGTGCCCGTTCCGGCCTCCATCTGGCTCATGGGCTCGGGCCTGGCCATGCTCGCGGGCATGCGCAGGACCCGAAGGCAGGCCGGTCTCGCGTAGGATCGCGCCATCCGCCCGCCTTCAGACGCTGGATGCTGCATCGCAACGGCCATGAGGGCGGGCGAGAGGGGAAGGGCGAAAGGCGAGAGGAAAAGGCGGGAGGCGATGCGTTGGAGGATGGGGGGTGCGAGGGATTCCCGCATGTCAGATTGCCTGTGGGGGCATGAGTCATGAAAAGGTTGGGGCGCCGGTTGCCGGTTTTCGACCTGGAGCTTGAAGCTTGAGAATTGAAAACTTTTGGATCAGCTGATTGCTGACGGGCGAAATCGGGCTGTCCACTCCGAGTGCCCGCCCTGCGCTGCTTCCGAGCTCATGGATAGCGTGGGGTGGGCACTTCTGTTTTGCCCGCCGGGGTGTTTTATGGAATGCTGGAATGCAATTGGCCATTTAGGCCATCACGGATATGGGTGGGCACCTCGTCGCGGACCTCGAGCTGGGTCCGGTCAATGCCTGTCGTGACATTCCGTCGCTGCTTGCGGCGGCCGGAACCCCTGCCGCCCGACCTTGAGCAGAAATGGTTCCGGATGATTGGTTTTCGAAATACCCTGGCTCATGATTATTTGGAGATTGACCGCGAGATCGTGGCCATCCGGAGGTGTGCGGGCTGTTGGGAGAGTACAGTTTCTCAGACCGGGTTCCACGCGGGAGGAATGCTGTCATGCACTACGACGTCGCTGCCAAGATCCTGATGGGGAAATGCCGGATCGAAATCCTTAGGGAGCTCCTGGGGATTTCTGTGGTGGAGAGCACCATCCTCGATGATGCGCCCCAGGAAACGGTGAGCGTCAAACGGAGCGATTTCCCTGTCTGGGTGCGTGACGAATCCGGAGGGCGTCGGCTGGTGCTTCTGGAGATTCAGAGCCGATGGGAGAAGTCTCTTCCGCTGCGTCTGCTGGATTACCGCGGCCGCTACATTCTGAAACACGATACGGAGCTTGTCTCATGCGTGCTGCTGCTTCAGCCGGGCATGGGGGTCACTTCGGTGTACGAGGACAACGAAGTCACCTTCCGCTTCCGTTTGATTCCCATTTACGACCTCGACGCCCGGGAATTCATCCGAAGGGAAACCCCATGCCTTCTCCCCTTCGTTCCGCTCATGCGCCACGGCGAGGAGTTGATGGAGACTGCCGATTCACTGCTGTACAACAGCTCATTGCCGCGCGGGGACAGAGCGGATATGCTGACCGCGATGGCCATGAGAGCAGGCGATAGGCGATAGGCAATAGGCGATAGGCAATAGGCGATAGGCAATAGGCGAGAGGCTAAGGGCGAGAGGCTGAAGGCTGCGGGGAGTGAGCTTTGGGTGGTGGGGGGTATGAGGATCTGCTGGTTTGGCGGAAGGCGAAGGATTTGGCCGTCGCCGTTT
>JALOOX010000100.1 GCA_025454175.1 Syntrophobacteraceae bacterium
GCAGTGAAGATCATGGGAATCGTGCTGATTGTGGCCGGCATCGCAGGGCTGCTGTACGGCAACTTCAGCTACACCAAAGAGACTCACGACGTCAAGCTGGGCCCCCTCGAGCTGTCGGTTGCGGAAAAACAGACGGTCAACGTCCCCGTCTGGGCCGGCGTGGGGGCAATACTGGGAGGTGGCGTGCTCCTGTTTTACGCGAGCCGGAAGAGGTCGCTCCGGAATTATACTCGTTGAGGTTGAAATCCTTCCTTTCCTCACCGCAAAGGCGCAAAGGCGCAAAGGTCGCGAGGGGTCCATTTCTGGCTTTCTTTGCGTTCTTCGCGCCTTTGCGGTGAATTAAGAAAAGGAAGGATCCAATCCTTTATCAGTATAGATTTGCCTGAAGGCCTGATGAGCAGGAAGGTGGTCGAAGCACGGTTTAACTGAGCGACCGATTCATCCCTCCAATGACTCCAGGGTCAATGCCTTTGACTTAATGGGTGGCACGGGCCAGTATCCAGTGCGCTCCAGTCAACAGCATTGGGTTCCAGGGCGAGGTGGAAATTCAGCCTGGGAAGGCAAACCATCATGAAGCGGATTGGAATGATTCTCGGCGGCGGGATTCCTCTGGCCATTGTGCCCTTCGGATGGTGGGTCTTCAGTCGCCCTGAACGCGGCGCGACCGGATCGGTCAGCGAGGTCTTCGATGCCGAAGCGCCCTACACGCCGCGAGGGTGTATGGCGCAGGCGTGGAGTGTGGCGGAGGTGCTGCGCTGCTGGGTGAATACGGCATGATGTCGTAAAAGGAGGGCTGACTGATGGACCGATACCTATGCATCCATGGGCATTTTTATCAGCCTCCCAGGGAGAGCCCCTGGCTGGAGGCCATTGAGATCCAGGATTCGGCGTTTCCTTACCACGACTGGAACGAGCGGATTGCCGCCGAATGCTATGCCGCCAATGCCGTGTCCAGAATCTGGGACACGGAAGGGCGAATCGCCGAGCTGGTGAACAACTATGCTGCTCTGGATGCAGAAATACGCCCCCGACGCCTATGAGGCAATTCTAGAGGGCGACCGGCAGAGCCTGGAGAAGTTTTCCGGCCATGGAAATGCCTTGGCCCAGGCCTACAATCACATGATCCTGCCGCTGGCCAACAGCCGCGACAAGAACACCCAGATCATCTGGGGCATCAAAGATTTTGAGTTTCGCTTCGGGCGCAAGCCGGAGGGGTTGTGGCTCCCGGAGACGGCGGTGGATCTGGAAACCCTGGACCTCATGGCACAGCACGGCATCGACTTTGCCATACTCGCCCCCAGTCAGGCGAGCCGGGTTCGGCCCATTGATGGTACCGAGTGGCAGGACGTGAGTGGTGGGAGAATCTACCCTGCCATAGCCTACCGGGTGTCCCTGCCGTCCGGCCGTGTCATGGCCTTGTTCTTTTACGACGGCCCCATTGCACAGGCTCTGGCATTTGAAGGATTGCTCGACAACGGCGAGGTGTTCGCCAACCGACTGCTTTCCGCGTTCGCCGACGATTCTCCTCGCCTTGTCCACATTGCGACGGATGGAGAGAGCTACGGGCACCACCATCGCGGCGGCGACATGGCCCTGGCGCATGCGCTCCATCACATCGAGTCCAACGGACTGGCTCAGGTGACAAATTATGGCCGGTACCTGGAACATCATGCCCCGACGTATGAAGTGGAGATCTTTGAAAACAGCTCGTGGAGCTGCGTTCACGGCGTAGAGCGCTGGCGGTCGGACTGCGGGTGCAACAGCGGCGGGCATTCGGGCTGGAACCAGGGCTGGCGGGCCCCCCTGCGAGCGGCCCTGGACTGGCTGCGGGATGCCGTCAACCCGGCTTTTGAACGCCTGGCCGGACGGTTTCTGACAGATCCCTGGGCAGCTCGAGACGACTACATCGACATCATCGTGGATCGATCACCCGACCGAATCAGTGCATTTCTGAACCGTCACGCGATCCGCCCCTTGAGCTCCGAGGACGAGATCACGGTCCTGAAGCTCCTGGAGCTCCAACGCCACGCCATGCTCATGTACACGAGTTGCGGCTGGTTTTTTGACGAGCTTTCCGGGATTGAGACGGTTCAGGTCATCCAATATGCCGGCAGGACTCTCCAGTTGGCCGACCAGCTTTTCAGCGATTCCTTCGAGCCCGGCTTTCTCGAACGTCTCGAGCTTGCCAGGAGCAACATTCCTGAACACCGTGACGGCCACAACATTTATGAAAAATTCGTCAGGCCTGCCATGCTCGATATGAAGGATGTGGGCGCCCACTATGCCTTGAGCTCCCTGTTTCAGGATATCGGTGAACGGAGCTCGATCTATGCGTATTCCGCCACCCGGGAGGACTACCGCAGCTTTCAGGTCGGAGGATCAAGGCTGGTGATCGGCCGGGCCACGGTCACTTCGGAGATCACTCGCGTATCCTCCAGCTTGTGCTTTGGCGTTCTTCATCTCGGTGACCACAACATCGCCTGTGGCACGGGTGAGTACCAGGGTGCGCAAAAATACGAAGCGCTGGCCAAAGAGATCTCAACGGCTTTCGCCGGAGCTGACTTCCCGAAGACCATACTTCTGCTGGGCAAGTACTTCGGGTCCTCCACGTACTCTCTGACCTCGCTCTTTGCCGATGAACGGCGGAAAGTCCTGAACATCATCATGGGGCCGACTCTGATAGAGGCTGAAGCGGCGTACAGCTCGATCTATGAGCACCATGCCCCCTTGATTCGCTTCATGACCGGGTCCGGCACGCCACGGCCCCAGCTCCTGTCCATCGCCGCCGACCTGTGCCTGAATGCCAAGCTTCGCAAAGTGCTTCAAGGCGAAGGGCTTGACCCCGACGTCGTAAAGCCCCTTCTGGAAGAAGCGCACCTGGCCGGGGCCAATCTGGATGCGACTGCCCTGAGCCTGCTGCTGGCAGCCAACATCGAGCGTCTGGCCGAACAACTTCTCGAGCATCCCGACGACCTTGCTCACCTGGAGAGGTTGAATGCGGCTGCACAACTGCTCCGAACCCTGCCGTTCGAAGTCAATCTCTGGAAAACTCAGAATATCTGTTACAGAATCCTTAACACATGTTGCCCCGACTTCAAGGAAAAGGCCCACTCGGACGACGAGGCTGCTCGAGAATGGGTACGCCTTTCCAGGGTATTGGGTGAGAATTTTCGAATCCGGTTGCCCTCCGGCCCGGTTTAGAATTGTATCCCGACGGGAGAGTCTCTCATGAACATTCCAACCGCCACCTACCGGATTCAATTCAATCCTGCATTCGGTTTTCAGGCCGCGAGCCCAGTCGTTTCCTACCTGGCGGACCTGGGCATATCGGACCTGTACGCTTCACCGATATTCAAGGCCGTGAGGGGCAGCCTCCACGGCTATGATGTGGTTGACCCCGGCCGCTTGAACCCTGAACTGGGGGAAGTCTCCGACTTCGACGCGCTGGCTGATGAGCTGAGAAGGCACGGCATGGGATGGATTCAGGACATTGTCCCGAATCACATGGCAATGGATTCGGAAAACCGCATCCTCATGGATGTTCTTGAGAGTGGCTCCCGCTCCAAGTATTTCAAGCTCTTCGACGTGGATTGGGACCATCCGGCGGCCGGTCTCAACAAGAGGATCCTGGCGCCATTTCTTGGCAGGTTCTACGGGGAATGCCTCGAAGCCGGCGAAATAGCACTCGAATACGGTCCTGACGGCTTCAAGATGGCTCATTACGACATGGTCTTTCCGCTGCGAATCGAATCCTATCTCGATTTCTTTCAGGACCTGTCCCCGTTAAGAAAGAAGCTTGCCGACCAACATCCCGACTTTATCAAGCTTCTGGGCATTCTCTACGTTTTGAAGTCGCTCGCTTCGAGCGATGAACCGGAGGAGCGCTCCAACCGGGTGAGATTCATCCAGCGTGCACTTTGGGAGCTCACCACCAGCAATGCCGCAATACGGGCTTTTGTTGACGAAACCCTGGGGACATTCAAAGGTGAGCAGGGGAGGGCCGAGAGCTTCAATCTCCTGGATGACCTTCTGTCCCGGCAGCTCTTCAGGCTGTCCTTCTGGAAAGTGGCCGCCGAAGAAATCAACTATCGTCGTTTCTTCTGTGTGAACGGGTTGATTTCACTCAGAGTGGAAGATGAGCACGTCTTCAACCACACGCACGGCCTGATCTTCGATCTGATGGAAAGACAAATCGTAACCGGTTTGAGGATCGATCATGTGGATGGGCTGTACGATCCGACCGGCTACCTTCAAAAAGTGAGAAGCAGCGCGCCGACAGCCTATATCGTCGTTGAAAAGATACTCGATCTCAACGAAGACCTGCCCGCGCTCTGGCCGGTACAGGGAACGACCGGCTACGATTTTACAAATCATGTCAACGCTTTGTTTTGCCAGATGGAAAATGAGCGCGCTTTTGACAAAGTCTATTCCATCGCAACGGGAATGAAGAGCTCTTATGACGATGTCGTGCGCGACAACAAGAAACTGATGATCCAGGAAGACATGGCGAGCGATGTCCACAACCTCGCCCTGCTCTTGAAAAAGATCTCCAGCCGGGACCGCCACGGAAGCGACATAACGCTCACCGCACTGCAAAGAGCCTTGACCGAAGTCCTGGCGGTCTTTCCCGTATACAGGACCTACATCAGCCGGGTTGCGGTCTCGGAGAACGACAGGAAAACCATTTTGGAGGCGCTGGACCGGGCAAGGGCCAATTTCCCGGCCCTTCTGCATGGATTCACGTTCGTCCGCAGGTTCCTTCTCCTCGACTTTCCCGATTATGCTTCCGAGGAAGAGAAGCGGGAATGGCTCCATTTTGCCATGAGGTTCCAGCAGTTTACCGGGCCGGTCATGGCGAAGGGGGTCGAGGACACCACCCATTATGTGTACAACCGGCTCGTGTCGCTCAATGAGGTGGGGGGACGGCCGGATCACTTCGGGTGCTCGATCGAAGAATTTCAGAGCTTCAACGCGAGGAAAAGAGACTCCTGGCCGGATTCCCTCAACGCAACTTCGACTCACGATACCAAGAGGGGTGAAGACGTTCGCGCCAGAATCAACGTGCTCTCCGAAATGCCGGACGAGTGGCTGAAAAAACTCCGAACCTGGATCAGGCTGAACCGGGGCAAAAAGAAGCGCGTCCAAGGCCTGGCCGTCCCGGACCGGAACGACGAGTATTTCTTGTACCAGACGCTCATCGGAGCCTGGCCGTTTTCAGATGCCGAGTATCCCGATTTCGTTCAAAGAATCAGGGCGTATGTTGTCAAAGCTGTACGGGAAGCCAAAGTCCACACCGCATGGCTGAAGCCCGACACGGAGTATGAAGACGCTTACGTTTCCTTTGTCGAAGGAATCCTGGCCCGCTCCCATTCCAACGCGTTTCTGAAGGACCTGATCCCGTTTTGCAGGAGAGTCTCTCACTATGGAATGCTCAACTCCCTCTCACAGACGCTGATCAAGATCACCTCACCCGGCGTGCCCGATTTCTATCAGGGGACTGAATTGTGGGACCTGAGCCTGGTGGATCCCGACAATCGCAGGCCGGTGGATTTTGAAAAAAGGCGTGCAATGCTTGCAGGTATCCGAGAAGAAGACGATTCAAATATCGACCAACTGCTCGGGGATCTACTTTCCACGAGAGAGGATGGAAGGATCAAGCTCTTTCTCGTTTATAGGGCGCTCAAGGCCAGAAGAGCACACCGGGAGATCTTCCAGGTGGGAGCTTATCTTCCCCTCGAGTCGGCTGGAAGGTTCGGAAGCCACGTCATCGCCTTTGCGCGAAGGCATGAGCAGCAATGGGCGGTTGTCATTGCACCGAGGTTTCTCAGCCACCTGGTTCAAGAGGGAGATTTTCCTCTGGGAAGACCCGTATGGCGGGACACAGAGGTGCTCATGCCCGAGGGGGCACCGGTCGCCTGGCGGAACGCTGTCACGAGCGAGGCTCTACCCGCGGGACAGGCACTGGTTGTCGGAGATGTATTGCTCCGTTTTCCGGTGGCGCTCCTCATGGGCTAAGTACGGCTCAGCAGAACAAGGTGTCCATTTGTTTAACGATTGATACGGTCGCTCAAATGTGTGGGGAGGTTTACTAAGACCACGCGCGCACATTAGAGTGACCAATAGCGACTGTGGAGCTCCGCAGCAAGTCATTCCGGCGGGTTTTCAAGCCGGAATCCAGACTGACCATAGAAAACCTGGATCCCGGCTAAAAGAGTCACTCCTGTTGTTCGTGCCCTTTGTGCTTCACCTTTTCTTCATCGTCACCTTGCTGTTGCGGTTTTGGTTGGGTCTTCCGTCGCGGCTGAGGTTGCTGCATCCGCTCCTGCTGCTGTTGTGGTCGAGGCTCGCGCTGTACAGCAGGGCGTTGCCGTTGTGGCTCGGGCTGTGACTGCGGCTCCCGTCGCGGCTGAGGTTGCTGCACCCGCTCCTGCTGTTTTTGTGGTCGAGGCTCGCGCTGTACAGCAGGGCGTTGCCGTTGTGGCTCGGGCTGTGACTGCGGCTCCTGTCGCGGCTGAGGTTGCTGCATCCGCTCCTGCTGCTGTTGTGGTCGAGGCTCGCGCTGAACAGCGGGGCGTTGCCGCTGCCGGTCAGGGCGCTCCTCTCCCTGCACCTGGGGCCTGGTCTCCGATTCAGGAGGGGTTATTTGCCTTTGTTCCTGGAGAGACTCAGGGTCGGCGCCTGGAGCCCTCGGTTCGGCTTTCCCCGGCTTCGCCCTTCGATCCCTCGGGGACTTGGGTGGTACGCCCGATTCCGCGGGTTGCCCGGTTCTCCCGGTACGAGCTTTTTCGCCGGCTTTCGGAGTCGTTGTGGATCCCCGTTCCGCTATTCCCGCCTCGGTCGGCTGCAACCTTTTGCCGGGCTCAGCCGGAACCCCTCTCCTCCGCTCGGCTGCCGGGGGGCCTTCCGCACCCTGCTTTGGCGGCTGCACCCGCTTCGATTTCTCCTTGAGCGCTCTGGGCTGGAGCCCGATTTCCGAAGCGGGTTTGTCCACCTGGCTTACGGGGACTATCCTGTTGGAGACCTTCGGGGGTGCCACTCTGGTCTCAGTGGGCAGTGGAGTCGGCCTGGTCCGGGTCATGTTTTGCCTGAGGGTCCTGGCATTGATCCTGGGCCCTTCCTGTTTCGCTATCCCATGGTTGTATTCGATCCTCCTCAAAACGGCGTTGTGGGGTCGGTCCACCACCTGGGCGTCCGTGAATCTGTAACGGTTGCGATCGGTATCGTAGCTCCTGAAAATCCGGCTGCTAACGACCGGCGCAGCCTGATAATTGTTGATGATCGTTGTCCTGTTGATGTTGGCGACCCTGACCCTGCTGTAGTTGTTCACCCCGTAGAAGTCATGCTGGGGAACCACCACGGCGTGGTTGAGGTAGGCAAGGCTGCCGATGGTGAGACCTACGACAGCCGCCGCGCCAATCACCGTAGCCGCCGGCCCCCAGGCGTAATGGGAGTAGTAGCGTTCCCTCGGAGCCAGGGGGACCCAGCCCACATCCGCGCCGGACCCGATCCAGGCCACGCGTCCCGGATACCAGCCGGATCCGACCCCCACTGTCTGCGGCGGCCCCCAGTACCAGGCATTGTTCACATACACCCAGTTGCCGTAATGATGGGTCGCGTATCCGAAGGGCTCGTCGGGAATCCATGTGTTGTCCCCGTAATACTCGGTCCATCGGCCTGCCGTGAACGGGGCCCACCCGGAATCGACTCGGGTGGGTCGCCAGAAACTGCGCTTTTTCCCCTCGTAGCTCACCGTTTCCCATCTGCCGTTTTCTTCCAGTTGATATGCTTCATCATGCAGGACCTCGGGGAGGTACCTGACGGAGTCTCCCTTCACACTCATCCTTTTGGACCACAGATTGTCACGCTCCTCGTTCCAGTCATCCCAGCTCGCATCCACACCGGGTTCGCCGCTCCCCACCTGGCTGGCATCGGCGATCAGCGAGGAGGAGCCCTGAACCACCTCGTATCGTGCATTGTCACCCGAGTGAAGGAAGTCCACCTTTCCGCTCAAGCTGATCACTTCGGCCGATTCGTCTCCGACGTACAGGTCGAAAGCAGACCCCGGCTGACCGACCACGTAGCCGAAGGGGGTGGTGGCTTTGATCAGTGCATTTGAGCTCCTGTTGTGGAAGCGGGCCACGCCCGAAGCCACATCGACCCCTGTCACATCGGCCTTGAGGGCGATGAGCTGTATCTGGGTGCTGCCGCCGATTCTGACCCAGGTTCGATTGGGCATGATGAATTCTGCTTTTCCGTTTTGATCCGAATGGAGGGCATCATCCATCCCGAACGGTGCATCCCTGACAGTCGCAACCCAGTCCTTCTCGGCAGGGACATATCGCAGCAGCTGTCCCTCCACATGAGATATGCGTCCGACCAGGAATCCCTCTCCCGCCGGGGCCGCACAAACCGGGGAGATGAACAGAGCCCCGGTAAACAGGAAGAGGCATGAATACCATAGGCGCCTTCCAAGAGGCTTCGGTCTAAACTTTCTCATCGGTCTCTCCTTTCAAACATGTATATTTGTATTTTTTTTCTAGAACTGCCATTTCGTACACCAAACAATGATTCAAGGACTTCATGTCTGAAAGGCTGCCGGCATCACGTTTGAAAAGGGCATTCCCCAGAGATAGGCTACACATTACCAGCATTTCTCGACCACATCCCTGTCGTTCCCGGGCAATACTGTTGAGTTAAGCACTCGATACGGGCGGGGTTTATCCCCGCCCGTAGCCACACCGGAAATCTCCTCAAGTCAACCATGTTGTCGTTCCCGGGCAGAGAGTCTGGAAACGACAGGGATGGTGGATACGCCTCCACTACTTCAGAGAATCCTCCCAGGCCTTGAGCTCCTCTTCCGCCTTTTCGCGCGCGAGGCCCTGCTTTTCCTGTATCTTGCCGAGGAGGATGTCGCGTTTTCCAGCAATGACGTCCACGTCGTCGTCGGTGAGCTTGCCCCACCTCTCCCTGACCACCCCTTTGATTTGCTTCCAGTTCCCCGCGATTTGATCCCAGTTCATGTCTTGCTCCTTTTCACCTGTAGCATTTCTGTGCTTACGGTTTCCGAACCATGCCGCCCCAAGGGAGCGCACATGGTCCCGACCAACGACCTCACGCCCGTCAGATTCGGCCCATAAAGGCAAGCGCGAGCACGATCAGAAGAATCATCCCCATGCCACCGCTTGAATATTATCTACTGTTGTATTGCCCTGTTCACGGAATCGAGTATCCCTTCCTGGGTCTGGGGTTTAACGAGGTAATCAGCGGCGTGCATCCGAAAACTGTCTTGAGCTGTCTCTGAACTGGGATATGCCGTCATGATGATCACTCGAGTCTTAAGACCCCTTTCCATGACCTCCTGTAAGATATCCAGTCCCCATCCATCGCCCAGATAGATATCCGCAAGGATCACTTCAAATCCTCGTTCATCCATTCTTACCAGAGCCTCCCGGTAATCTTTGGCGGTGATCACATCATGTCCCTCAGCTTCAAGGAACCTGCTGAAGCTGAACCTAATGGAATCTTCATCGTCGATAACGAGAATGTTTGCCTTCATCCTTTATCCTTGCGAGGGATTCCTCTCTTTCAGAAGGGGCACTCCAGGTCACGCATCTTCAGGAAACGGCAGCCACCGCTCACCGCCTGGCCCTGACGGGCGAAAGACGTGCGGGACGGCTGTGCGTGATGGTTTAGAGAGTCAAGATCCATGCCGAAGATGCAGACGATACCATTCATCCCATATTATAGTGGAATAACATGAGCTTAACGCTGAGTGGCGAGTGGGTCGGGCTCTGGCTGGCAAGCAAATCGGTGTTGCGTGCAACGGATGCGTTGCGTGTTTTCGTGGCGCGTGCAACACTTCAAATTCAGGGGGTAGATCAACGGAGAATGGTCTCTGGATAACCTGCTGCTCTCCAGTTGTTATCTCGTTCGATCACTCTTACTTTAGTGGCTGGGGCACTCCCAGTGCGTTACGACCGACGGTCTCAGGACCATGGCCATTTCCACCATTCTCACACCGCCCATGTTGGTAAGCCATGCGCAAACGTGCAGTCAGCGGAAGGATGAGGCGCATCCATGCACCCGCCGATTCCCTGGCTCCCATGGCTTCGAACAACCAATCAGGAGGAAGTCGTGAAGTGTCAAGACTGCCTGTACTGGCAAATCAGCGATCGTCAGAGGGATGAAGGGGCCTGTCGTCGTAATGCACCAAAGCCTGCTCATGTGACGAGCGACTCGTCGGAAGGCGCATTGCACAGTGTCACATGGCCTCGAACCAAAGCCTCTGAATGGTGTGGAGAGTTCAGGAAAAGGGATGGCGGCCAGGCGACCGTTTACTAGAAGGCTGTCCGAGAACTGTCCTTTCGAGCGATAGCGAGAAATCTCGCTTGCGGTAACCCCTCGACTCTTCGAGATTCCTCTCTTCGCTACGCTTTCATCGAAATGACAACGAGGTGTTCTCGGACAACCCCCTGGAGCATCGGTCATGCCGATTCCGGCCAATTCATTCATCCAGCCCCGAATGCTCCATCAGGCTC
>JALOOX010000047.1 GCA_025454175.1 Syntrophobacteraceae bacterium
GGCCTGCTCGATGAGCATCTCGGTTTCGGTGTCCACGTTGGCCGTGGCTTCGTCCAGCACCAGGATGCGGGGATTCCGGGCCAGGACCCGGGCGAAGGCCAGGAGCTGCTTCTGGCCGGCCGAAAGATCCATGGCCCCTTCTCCGATCCGCGTCTCCAGGCCTTCGGGAAGGCCTTTCACCACCTCGCTCAGCTGCGAAAGGCGGACGATCTCGTCCAGCTTGGCGTCGCCCGGGTCCCGGTCCAGCAGGATGTTTTCCCTCACGGTTCCCGGGATGATGAGCACGTCCTGCATGACCAGGCCGACCTGGTCCCGGATCCAGTGGAGGTCCAGCTCCCGCAGGTCGCGCCCGTCCAGCCTTATATATCCCTCCAGAGGGTCGTAAAACCTCTCCAGCAGATTGATGATGCTGGTCTTTCCGGAGCCCGTGGCCCCAACGATGGCCAGGGTCTCTCCGGGCCTCACCTCAAAACAGAGATGGCGGAGAACGGGACGGCCCGGCTCGTACTCGAAGGTGACGTCATCGAACACGATGTCCCCGCGAACCTCCGTCGGAGATGATGCCTCCTGGGGCCAGGTGAGGGTCCCGGGGGTTTCGAGCATCTGGAAGATGCGCTCGGCCGAGGCCATGGCCGACTGCACGATGGAGTACTTCTGGGAGAGCTCCCGCAGGGGCTGAAAGAAGAGTCGCATGTAGGCAATGAAGGCGGTCAGGATTCCGATGGTCATGTGGTCCCGGACGACCTGGCCGCCGCCGTACCAGATGATGAGGGCCAGGGCGAGGGAGCTCATCACGTCGATGAGGGGCATGAAGACCCCGAAGATGCGGATCTGGGTGAAGGTTGCCTTGAAGTAATCCTGGTTCAGCCGGCGGAACCGGGCGAGGGAGTCCTTTTCTCTCAAAAAAAGCTGGATGATGGCGATCCCCGTGACGGACTCCTGGATGTAGGCGTTGATGCCGGCCAGCCTGGAGCGGATCTCCCGGAAGGCGTCCCGGCTGAGGCGCCCGAACCAGAGGGTGATCACCAGCATGACGGGGAAGGTGGTCGAGAGTATCAGGGCCAGCCGCCAGTTCATCCAGAACATGATGGCGAGAATTCCGATCAGCCGGATGCCGTCGTTGAAGAGGGTCACGATGACCGAGGTGAACATCTCGTGCATGTTCTGGATGTCATTGGTGAGCCGGGTGACGAGCCGACCGACGGGACGGGTGTGGAAGAACCGGAGATCGAGCTCGATGACGTGTGAAAAGAGGCTCTGACGCATGTCGTGCATGGCGTTCTGCCCGGCCCATTCCAGGGCCAGGACCTGGAAGAAATTGGCGACGAACCCGATGACGATGGCGAGAAGGAAAGCGCCGGCGAGCCTGGAGATGCCGGCCAGCCTTTCCGCGGTGTCCAGGTCCGCATTCACGATGAAGCCGTCCAGGGCCAGCTGCACGATGCGCGGCAGGGCCAGGCTCGTGACGGTGATGATGGACGCAAGGAGCACCGAAAGCAGGACCCACCGCCACTGGGGGCGTATGAAACGCGCGATGCGGCGCCAGAGCCGCAGGTCGCTGACCTGCCCCAGGTGGTCGTCCTCGAAGTATCCGTAGTCGTGGTTCATGGCCCGTTCCGCGTCTGCTGTTCGTAGATGGTCCGGTAATAGCTGCTCGACCGGAAGAGCTCGGCGTGGGTCCCCCGGGCCACGATCCGTCCCCGATCCATGACCACGAGGCTTTGGGCGTCCGCCAGCGGGGCCACCCGGTGGGAGACGACGATGGCGGTTCTCCCCCGGAGATACCGGGCGATGGAGCGCAGGATGGCCTGCTCCGTCTCCATGTCCACCGCCGACAGGCCGTCATCGATGATGATGATGGGCCGGTCGAGGAGCAGGGCCCGGGCGATGGCCAGCCGCTGGCGCTGCCCTCCCGAGAGCTTCACGCCTCTCTCCCCGATGCGGGTCTGGTATCCATCCTTCATCTGCAAGATCTCTTCGTGGATGGCGGCCGCCCTGGCGACCCTTTCGATTTCCTCCATGGAGGCCTCGGCCTTGCCCATGGCGATGTTGAACGCGATGGTCTCCGAAAACAGGATGACGTCCTGGGGCACGTAGGCCAGAGCCCCCCGCACGTCGGCGAGGGTGAGGGCGTTGACGTCCATGCCGTCCATCAGTATGGTCCCGTCCGCCGCGGGATGAAGGCGGGCCAGGAGGTGGCAGAGGGTGGTTTTCCCCGCCCCGGTCCTGCCCACCACGCCCAGAAACGTGCCGGCGGGGATCTGCAGGTCGATGTGCTCGAGGGTGGGACGATCCTGCCGGGGATAGGTGAAGGTCAGGTCCCGGACCTGAATATTTCCCGCGAGGATGGGGGACGCAGCCTCCCCGGTGCTGTCCGCCAGCATCGACTTCTCTTCCAGCAGGGTGTTGATGCGGTTCAGTGAGGTGATCCCGCGCTGGAAAAGGTCGGCCACCCAGCCCAGGGCCATCATGGGCCAGGTCATGAGGTAAAGGTAATTGATGAAGGCCACCAGGTCACCGGTGGTGATGGCGCCCTGGATGGTCATGCGCCCTCCGAGGGCCAGGGCGAAGAGGAGGCCGACATTGCCGATGAACCCGGAAATGGGGAACAGGGTCCCGTATATCGCGGCCACCCGGAGGTTGTCCCGCACATAGGTCCGACCCAGGGCATCGAACCGTTCGGCCTGGGGCTTCTCCTGGTTGTAAGCCTGGACGATTCGGATGGTGGAAAACGTGGAGCGGACGAATTCCGTGATGTGGGAGAACTGCTCCTGGACCTTGCTGAAGCGCTGGTGCAGCCGGGAGGAGAGGATACGGGTGAGGAAAGCCAGAATGGGCATGGGGGAAATGGCCACCAGGGTGAGCAGCGGGTCGATCCAGGCCATGAAGGCGAAAGCGGCGATGCCCATGAAAACGGCGTCGGCCGCGGCCACGACGCCCATGCCCGTGGCCAGCTGCACGGATGAGAGGTCGTTGGTGGCGAGGGCCATGATCTCGCCCGTGGTCTTTCGCTGGAAAAAGGCGCGGTCCAGCTGCAGCAGGTGATCGAAGAAACGATTCCTGAGGTCCCGCTCCAGGATGCGGGAAAAGCCGAGGAGCAGTACTCGCCAGACGAAGCGGAGCACGCCGATGAGGAGCGCCAGAAGAACGATGACGGCGACATAATGGAGGAGGCCGGACTCGGTGGCGCGCCCCTCCTGCAGGTCGTCGACGACCTCCTTGATGACCCTCGGGATGAAGAGCTGCAGGAGGTCCACCACGACGAGGGCCCCCAGTCCCGCGACGAGGCGGCCCCAGCGTTCACGGAAATAGAGCCTGATGAGACTGAACGATCGCCAGGGGCTTGTATTCGAGGATTCGCCGGATTCGGCGGAGCTCGCCCCGCCGTGGAAACCTTTCACTGGGTTGTTCCCGCTTCCTGCTCGGACTGGCGGATGGCTCGAGCCAGGTCCCGACCGGCCTGAACCGCCTCTTCAAGATACTCGGGGTGTTTCAGGATATCCCCTTCGAAGTCGAGACCCCGGTAGAGCAGGCTTTTCCAGAGCTCCATGTCGAGCACGTCGAAGAAGTACCGAAGGGTGAGGAGGGTGCCGTCAAAGAGCCTGGGGCCCCTGGTGGCGCCCACCGAGATGAAAAGGCCGCGGCGCCGCGGCTCACGAAGCACCATTTTGGATTCATCGATCCAGTATTTCTTCACCCAGAGGGACTGGCAGCGGTCGATCATGCTCTTGGTGTGGGCGCTCACCGAGTAAAAGAAGATTGGCGAGGCGAGCATCAGGCCCCGGCAGGCCAGGAGCTGGTCGTAGAGCGGCTGGAAGTCGTCCTGTATGGCGCATCGCCCGGCTTTCCTGCAGCCGTAGATTTCGAGGCAGGGTGAAATCTTGAGGTCCCGGAGCACCACCTCCTCGACGTCGGCGCCTTCCCCGCGGGCTCCACGAACGGCCTCCCGAAGCAGCATGGACGTGTTGCCCTTGCGCCGGGGACTTCCATGAATTGCAAGAATTTTAACCATGGCAGGCTCATCCTTGTTTGTATTTCAAAGCCATTTTGAAACTATGAAACTAATAAGCACCACTTGCCCGCCTTTCCAGCGGGATTCGGAACATGAGGGAAAAAAGCCGAACGGGCAATGGCCGTCGGGGTGTTGGAGACCTTCAGGGTTGATGATGACGACGCCGGGCGGCGGAAACGGGAATCCATCATGGTCTGACGCCCTGCTCGGAAAGCGTGGCCTTCACGAACTCCGACATGTCCGAAGTCCACTGTTTGAGGACCGCCGTGTCCAGGTATGGCATGTGGCCGCATTCGTAGGTCTTCAGGACGATGTCCTTCTGCCGGGCCGGATCGATGGCCAGGTGATTGAGGGTGTATTGGGCGGTGGCGTGGGGCGTGGCGAGGTCGTAGATCCCGGCGGCCGCGAAGACCCGCAGCTTACGGTTTCGGTTCATGCTCTTCTGGAGCATGTCCAGCCCGGTATTCTCCCCCGTGAGGGAAGCCCCCCAATCCCACTGGCTGTTCACCTCTTCCGAAAAGAACCGGTATGGGCGATCCGTATCGAACCTGAGCTCATCCTTCAGGTAATGGAGAAGGGAGGAGAGCAGGGGCCCGATGGTCTGCTGAAGTCCCGGGTCCTCGAGAGGGGAGGAAGGAGCCCTTGAAGCGGCGAGCCTCCCGTCGAAGAGGCTGACGTGAAGCTTCCGGTCCCGGAGGAGCTCGCCCTGGAAGTCCAGCCGGTCCAGGCGAAGGCGGCACTTCTCCACCATGGCCCGGGGCAGGCCCGTGAATCGGGCCAGCCCCTCGGCCACCCGGGTCCTCTCGGATTCGGAAAGGGAGTTGCCCTTCACGAGGGCGGGCCAGTATTCCTGCTGGACCCACTGCTCGGATTTCTTGAGTGCCTCGGCCAGGTTCTTCTGCAGATCCGCCGGAAGCTTCCCGTGGTGCCAGGCCGATGCCGTGTAGGACGGAACGAAGAGGGCGAAGGGAAGGTCGTTGCCGGGCCCGAAGGTGATGGCCGGCAGGCTGAGGGCCGGCGATACGAGAACGAGTCCATCGATCTCCATTCCATGGCTCTCGAAGATATCCTGGGCCAGGCCGGCGGCCCGGATGGTCCCGTAGCTCTCCCCCACGATGAGCTTGGGGGACGGCCACCGGTTGAAACGGGTGACGAAGCGGCGGATGAATTCGGACATGGCCCGGATGTCTCCACGGGTGGAATGGAACGATCCGGCATCCTGCTCCGAAACCGGGCGGCTGTAACCCGTCCCGACGGCGTCCACGAAGACGAGGTCCATGAAATGCAGCCAGGAGATGTCGTTGTCGGCCAGGCGAGGCTCGTCGCCAGCTGATTCGGACTTTGCCGCGTCGAGGGCGACGCGCCTGGGCCCGATGGCGCCCATGTGGAGCCAGAGGGAAGACGCTCCGGGGCCCCCGTTGAAGACGAAGGCGACGGGACGCTCGGCAGGTTCGCCCACATCGTCCCGCTCGTAGGCGACGAAGAAGACTTCGGCCGTCGTCCGGCCCCATTCGTCCTTGATCGGCAGGCAGCCGGCCCTGGCCGTGTAGGGCAGGACCGTGTCGCTCACAAGGGAGTGCTGGGTCACGGACAGCTGCGCACCGTCGTCCGCCTTGTCCGCCAGGACGAGGGGAAGCCTCCGGGGAGAAGACTCGGGAGTCAGGGGTGTCTCCTGGGCTTCCTGAGCGCTACCCGTTCCGCCGAGGGCGAGAGCAAGGCCGAGGATGGCGAACCATTTCAACCGCATCGTCACACTCCAATCTTGGATAACGACCGTGCCGGGGCTGGTTTTCAACTTGAAACTTGAAACCTTGGACTTGAAACTTTTCCTAGCAGGGTCACTCCTCCCTGGACTCCGGTGGGTCTCCCATGACAAAGACGGTACGGAAATCCACGCCTTCCAGGCGAAGTCTTGCCGAAAACTTCTTGCCGCTCCTGGACTTGAAGCCTCTGAGCAGAGCCGTTTCCCCCTTTTTGAGCAGGTCGGTGACGGCTTTCCGGGTGAGTGTCTTGCCCGCGACGACCTTCCAGATGACAAAGGAGCACTTCCCGTTCTCGGGCCGCCAATTGGCGCAGCCGTAGCCCTTCTTTCCCTCGATGACCCGGCCGCCGCACCGGGGGCATTTCCCGATGACGTCCAGGGGGGAGGGCTGCGGTGATCCGCCCTGGACGGCATCGCCTCCCGAAGGCGGGGTTTCGGACCGGATGAGCCGTGCCGCCCATGATGCCGGGGTTTCCCCCTCGCCGCCCTGGCGCTCCAGGATGAGGGACGCGGAGAAGTCGCGGCCGTCGGTGTCCCTGAAGATCGAGGGCCCCACGGTTTCCCCATTCAGCAGCCGGCGGACCGTCTCGGCATCGATGTGGCGCCCGGAAATCTCCTTCCAGATGACGAAGCGGCAGCCTCCGTCCTTGGGGCGCCAGTTCCCGCATCCGAACCCCTTGCGCCCCTCGATGATCTCGCCCCCGCAGGCCGGGCATGCTCCGATGGTCCGGTGGACAGTGCGGAGCGGGGGCGAGGTTGACTTGATCTCCCGGACACCTTTCTCAACGAAGGCTCGGACTGCTTCGAGGAAGGTCTCGGGCCGCCCCATGCCCAGCGCGATCTTCTCGAGCTCCATTTCCCACCGGGCGGTCTCCTCGGGGCTGGCCAGAGCCCTGGCCCGCTCGAAGCGCCTGAGCTGTTCGATGAGGAAGCAGCCCTTGTCGGTGGCGGCGAGGGACTTTCGAGCCCGGGTCACGTACTGGCGGAGGATGAGGGTTTCGATGATCTGGGCCCGGGTTGCCTGAGTTCCGAGCCCCACTTCGCCTTTGAAGATTTTCTGCAGCTCTTCCTCGGTGACGAAGCGAGACGGGTTGACCATGTCCTTGAGGAGCAGAGCCTCGGTGTATTCAGGCGAAGGCTGTGTCATCTTCTCGTCCAGCTGTGCCTCGACCACGCGGGCTTCATCACCCTTTTCCAGAGGGGGCAGATTCTCCTCCTCCACCTCGTCGGATTCGTTGCCGGCCTTTGTCCTCGAGGGGGATTCGCTCCCGTGGACCGCCTTCCAGCCAGGTTTCAGGGGCCGGCTTCCCCTGGTTCGGAAAGTCTCCCCCGAGACCTCGGTGATGATCTCGGTGGCCTCGTATTCGTAGTCGGGATGAAAGGCTGCGGCGAAACGCTTGAGCACCAGGTCGTAGATGCGCTTCTCCTGCGGTGATGCCCCCTCGGGGATCGGGGCGAGGGGAATCAGGGCGTGGTGGTCCGTCAGTCTGGCATCGTTGAAGACGCGCTTGTTCCCGGCGCTCACCAGCTTTGGGTCGTGGCCCGAGAAGAGATCCGGGTAGGCGGCCGAGAGCTTCTGGATCGTCTGCTGTGCGAGATCCACGTTGCGGGAGCCAAGGACCCGCGAATCCGTCCGGGGGTAAGAGAGACATTTGCGCTCTTCGTAGAGCTTCTGTGCAATGTCCAGGGTTTGCTTGGCCGTGAAACCGAATTTGGCGTTGGCTTCGCGCTGCAGGTCCGTCAGGGAAAAAAGAAGGGGCGGGGCCTGCCGCTTATTCTCCCGCTTGACGGAAGTCACCCGGCCCGTCTGGCCCGAAACGAGGGCCAGCAGCCTCTCGGCAAGATCCCGGTCCTCGAGCCGGGTCTCGTCCTTGCGAAACCAGGATCCGCTCCAGGTCCCTCTCAAGTTCTCAAAGACGGCCCTGAGCAGCCAGTAGGGTTTGGGGACGAAGCGCTCCCGCTCCCGCCGACGGTCCACGAGGAGGGCCAGAACCGCCGTCTGAACCCGTCCCACGGAATACACGTCCCGGTGGCTGCCGAATTTCAGGGTGGCCGCCCTCGAGAGGTTCATGCCCACGAGCCAGTCGGCGAACTGGCGGGCCTGGCCGGCGTGCCAGAGACGGTCAAAATCGGCGCTCGGGCGAAGCTGGTCCAGGGTTTCCTTCACCACCCGGGGCGTCAGGGCCTGGGAGGTCCAGAACCGGGAAGCCCGGTCGAAGCTGAAATCACCAACGGAATGCAGAATGGTTCGAGCGATCACCTCACCCTCACGCCCCGCGTCCGTGGCGATGACCACATGGCCGACGTCGTTTCGCCCGAGCTGCTTCTGAACAATCCTGAGCTGCTTTTCGGTTTTGGAAATGGGCTTGTAGCGAAGCTTTTCGGGGAGGATGGGGAGAGTGTCCATCCTCCATCGGGACCATTTGGAGTCGTAGTCCCGAGGCTCGGCAAGCTCGAGGAGATGCCCCACCGCCCAGGTGATGACGTAGTCCTTGCCCTCGAAATAGCCGTCCCGGCGGCCGCCGGCCCCGAGCGCTTTTGCGAAGTCCCTGGCGACCGAAGGCTTCTCCGTGAGGACGAGGGTGATCACGGAAGGTCCTCGAACCAGTTGCGCTTGACGCCTGCCGTGAGCTCGGCACCCTCACCCGGGTATACGCGTCGCTCGTCCGGCGGAGTGGGTGTCTCGACCTGGGGCCAGAGACCGGGATTGGGCTCGGGACCCTCGAGGGTGACCGCCGAGGGGCTCGAATCCACCATCACGGGCCTGGCGCGAAGATCGACGCCGTCGACGCTCCAGCTGAACTCGATGGGAATGCCGTTGGGGTCGAAGGAATAGATGGAATGGATGAACCCGTGGTCCACCACCTCGGAGACCCAGAAGCCGGCGTTTTCCAGGCGGTCCTTGAGGGTCCAGAGATCCTCCAGGGTTTCAACGCCGATGGAGACATGATCGAAGATGAAGGGTCCGTTCACCGGGTATCCATGGTCTTTTTCCGGAACCGGCTCCACGTTGGGCCACTCGAAGAACCCGATCATGTCCATGGCCGAGATCCGCAGGAAATAGGTTCGATAACCGGGCTTTCCCAGGCCGGCCACGATGTGCATCTCCAGAAGATCCCGCCAGAACCGGATGGTTCGGTCCATGTCCCGTGTGGCCATGGCCAGGTGATTGATGCCGCTGTATTTGATCATGGGCGCTGTTCTCCGCGAATGAACCGTTGTTGTCGTGTCGTGATGAGAACGGTAGACTATGAACCGCAGTCGGTATGCTTTGTCAAGATTTGATGCCTCCGAAGTTGCGTCAGCCCCCAAATGTCATTGGTTTTGTTTGCATCTTGACTTGCATTTTCAATTCGTCTAACGTGCTCACATTCACAAATTTGTTTCGCTTGGTGTCTTTTGCCTAATGACTTGGCGGAGGCGGGTGAGGTCTGTTCAGTTCACCGGGGGAGCTCTTCAAAGGGAAAGGGGGGATGACGGGAGGCGAGGAATCTTATCAACGAACGCTATGGAAAGGTTTTGTCAGCATGCAGGTTTCCAAGTTGTTGAAGCAGGAACAGGATGCCATCCTGAACCAGTGGTTTCGTATGATCCTCGAGACGTACAATCCAGAGACAGCCAGTCGGTTGCTTAAAGGGAAGAACCAGTTCTCCAACCCCGTGGGACACACGCTTCGGCAGGGTCTCGAGGGGGTCTATGGTGAGCTGGCCGGAGAGCTGCGCCCCGAAAAGATGCGCACCTATCTGGATCTCATCATCCGTGTCAGGGCCGTTCAGGAGTTTTCGCCCGCCCAAGCCATTGCCTTTGTCTTTCTCTTGAAGAATATCATTCGAGAAAAGTCGAAAAAGGAGGCCTGGACGAACCTGATTTCCCAGGATGATCTGCTCGAATTCGAGCAGAAGATCGACGAGTTGGCACTGCTTGCCTTCAACGTGTATTCGGATTGTCGTGAAAAGTTGTACGAGCTCAGAGTGAACGAGGTGAAGAACAGGTCCTTCCGACTTCTCCAGCGAGCCAATCTGCTGGCGGAAATTCCGGAGTTGGAGGAGGGGTCGGGAGAGAGCGACGCTTGACAACCACAAATGTTTCAAAAAGAGGGATGGTTACATGGGCATGGAGTTCTCCTTAGGCATAGTTCTGGCGCTTGTTGCGGCGGCCTTCGTGGGCGTGAAGGTGGCAGGCATGACCTACTTCTTCGGAGTGGTCGTACCGTACATCGCCATCTTCACATTTTTGGGAGGGTTCATATACCGGGTCCTCGGTTGGGCCAGGTCACCGGTCCCCTTCCGCATCACGACTACGGCTGGCCAGCAGATGTCTTTTCCCTGGATCAAACAGAACAAACTGGACAACCCAACCACGACGGTGCAGACCCTCGGCCGAATGGCCCTGGAAGTGCTCACGTTCCGGTCGCTGTTCCGCAACACCAAGCTGGAATACAGGGAAGGCCCCAAGGTTGCCTACAGCCTGGAGATATGGCTGTGGCTGGCGGCCCTGGCTTTCCACTATTCCTTCCTGGTGATTTTCGTGCGGCACCTGAGGTTCTTCCTGGAGCCCGTTCCCGGATTGATCCACGGCCTCGACCGCGCCGACGGCTTCCTCCAGTGGGGGCTCCCGGGGGTATACCTCACCGACCTGGTTTTCGTGGCGGCCGTGTCATACCTCTTCATCCGAAGGGTCATCATTCCCCAGATGAAGTACATTTCACTGCCGGCGGACTATTTCCCGCTTTTCGTTCTGCTGGGAATGGGCATCAGCGGCATCCTCATGCGATATTTCATCAAGGTGGACCTCACCAAGGTGAAGGAGCTGGCCCTCAGCATCGTCGCCTTCCAGCCCAAGGTTCCCGAGGGAATCGGCGTGATCTTCTACATCCATCTGCTTCTGGTGTGCACGCTATTCGCCTATTTTCCCTTCAGCAAGCTCATGCACCTGGGCGGGGTCTTCCTGAGCCCCACCCGGAACCTTCCCAACGACAACCGCATCAAGAGGCACATCAATCCTTGGAACTATCCCGTGAAGACCCATACATACGCCGAGTATGAAGACCACTTCAGGGAGAAGATGATCGAAGCCGGACTACCAGTGGACAAGGAGTAAAAATGGCTGCAATTCCCAAAGCTAAGGATCTTGTGATCGATTATACGCTGCCCAAGACCCCCTGGTGGGACACGCCGGCGGTCTTCAGGCCGGGAAACTTCGCCTATCCGGGAAAGGCCAAGAATGTCGCTGCGGTTGGGATGCCCAACCCCAGGGAATGGTCTCCGCTGGATGAGGATTGGAAGCTGCCTTCCAATTGGAAAGAAATCATTTTCGAGGGTATGCGGGAGCGTCTGGATAAATTTCGGTCCCTCAAGATATTCATGGACATCTGTGTCCGCTGCGGCGCCTGCGCGGACAAGTGCCACTTCTACATCGGGTCGGGCGATCCCAAGAATATGCCGGTGCTCCGGGCGGAGCTGCTGCGGTCGGTGTACCGCAAGGACTTCACCCTGGCCGGAAAGATCATGGGCAAGATGGCCGGCGCCCGGGAGCTCACCGAGGACGTGGTCAAAGAGTGGTTCATGTACTTCTTCCAGTGCACCGAGTGCCGCCGCTGCTCGGTCTTCTGCCCGTACGGCATCGATACGGCCGAGGTCACCATCATCGGCCGTGAGCTCCTGAACCTCCTCGGGCTCAACATCGACTGGGTCATGGGGCCCGTGGCCAACTGCTACCACAACGGAAACCACCTGGGCATCCAGCCCCACGCCTTCAAGGACATGATCGAGTTCTTCGTGGACGAGATCGAGGCCGTGAACGGGGTGCGCGTTGAGCCGACGTTCAATCGCAAGGGCGCCGAGATTCTGTTCATCACGCCCTCGGGGGATGTGTTCGCGGATCCCGGTACCTACACCCTCATGGGCTATCTCATGCTGTTTCATGAAATCGGGCTTGACTACACCTGGTCCACCTATGCCTCGGAAGGCGGCAACTTCGGGTTCTTCACGTCCCACGAGATGATGAAGCGCCTCAACTCCAAGATGTACGCCGAGGCCAAGCGGCTGGGCGTGAAGTGGATCCTGGGGGGCGAGTGCGGCCACATGTGGCGTGTCATCAACCAGTACATGGACACCATGACCGGCCCCGCCGATTTCCTCGATGAGCCGGTCTCCCCGATCACGGGGACGAAGTTCGAGAACGCCAGGACCACCAAAATGGTGCATCTTGTGGAGTTCACTGCGGATCTCATCAAGAACGGCAAGCTCAAGCTCGACCCGTCCCGTAACGACCACCTGCGGGTGACCTATCACGACTCCTGCAACACGTCGCGCGGCATGGGCTTTTTCGAGGAGCCCCGCTATGTCCTTCACAATGTCTGCAACAATTTCTTCGAGATGCCGGCCGGAACCACCCGGGAGCAGACCTTCTGCTGTGGCAGTGGCTCGGGCTTGAACACCGACGAGATCATGGAGCTCCGGATGCGGGGCGGTCTGCCGCGAGCCAACGCCGTCAAGTGGACTCAGGAGAAGCATGACGTCAATATGCTGTCCTGCATCTGCGCCATCGATCGCGCCGTGCTGCCGCCCCTCATGGACTACTGGGTTCCCGGTGTCGGCGTAACGGGCGTTCACGAACTGGTGGGCAACGCTCTCGTGATGGAGGGCGAGACCGAGCGGACCACCGATCTCCGTGGGGAACCTCTAGCGGGAATGGAGGAAGCTGAGAATGAAGATCTATAATGGCAAATACATCCTGGCCGGGCTCGGCATCTTCATCGTGCTGGTCACGGTGCCCATCTGGTACAACATGGGCAAGGCGGCTCCCGCCCCCAAACCCAGTATCGATACGCCTGTCATCAATCAGATGAAGGAAAAGCAGTGTGTTCTCCCCAAGGACGAGATGATCACGGGCCACATGCAGTTGCTCAACGACTGGCGAACCGAGGTCGTGCGCAACAAAAACCGGCTCTATGTTGCCGCCGACGGCAAGAAATACAACATGAGCCTCCAGAACGAGTGCATGAGGTGCCACTCCAACAAATCCCAGTTCTGTGATGCTTGCCACAACTATGCAGGATTGCCCACGGAACAGGGAATCCCCTATTGTTGGACCTGTCACGTTGCTCCGAAGGAGGCCAAGTAATGGAAAAGAGCAAAAGAGAGTTCCTGAAAGTCAGCGGTCTGTTTGCTCTGGGGCTCGGGGCCCTGCCGCTCGCCAAAGGGATTGCGGCCGGGAGCAACCCGCAGGTGATGCCGAATCCCGAGGCCCTCAAGGGAAAGCAGTGGGCCATGGTGGTCGACATGAAGAAGTGCTGGGAGAAGGGCAAGGAGGGCTGCAAGGATTGCCTGGATGTCTGCCACAAGGTCCACAATGTGCCGACCATCGAGGACCATGAGGAAGAGATCAAGTGGATATGGACCGAGCACTACGAGAATACGTTCCCGGGGCTCGGAAACCCCTATACCAACGAGAAGTTGAAGGGGAAGCCCTTCATCGTTCTCTGCAACCATTGCTCGAATCCCCCCTGCGTGCGGGTGTGCCCGACCCAGGCCACCTTCAAGCGGGCGGACGGCGTCACCATGATGGACTACCATCGGTGCATCGGCTGCCGCTTCTGCATGGCGGGCTGCCCTTATGGCGCCCGGAGCTTCAACTTCCGTGAGCCCAGGGAATACATCAAGGAGTTGAGCTACAAGTACCCCGGCAGGGAGCGCGGCGTGGTGGAAAAATGCGGCTTCTGCGACGAACGTCTGGCTGTGGGCCAGCTCCCGGCATGCGTCGAGGCATGCAAGGTGGGGGCCCTGGTGTTTGGCGATCAGACGGACCCCAAATCACCCGTCAGGAAGCTGCTGGATAACAACTTCACCATCCGGCGAAAACCCGAGCTCGGCACCGAGCCGAACGTTTACTACATCATATAAGGGGTGCAACATGCTTGAGAGGGCGTTTACCGGAGATCAGAAGTATTTCCGATGGCTGACGGTCCTGTTGGTTTTCATCGGGCTGGGCTTCGCGACCTACCTGGTCCAGCTCAACAAGGGCTTGACCATCACGGGGCTCTCCCGGGATGTCTCCTGGGGCTTCTACATCGCCCAGTTCACCTTCCTGGTCGGCGTGGCGGCCTCGGCCGTGATGGTGGTCCTCCCCTACTACCTCCACGACGTGAAGGTGTTCGGGCGGATCACGATTCTGGGCGAATTTCTTGCCGTTGCCGCGGTGACCATGTGTCTCCTTTTCATCATCGTGGACCTTGGTAAGCCCATGCGGCTGCTGAACGTTCTGCTCTATCCGTCACCCAACTCCATCCTCTTCTGGGATATGATCGTGCTCAACGGCTATCTCTTCATCAACATCATCGTGGGATGGAACGTGCTCGAAGCCGAGCGCAAGGGTGTCCACTACGACAACTGGCTCAAGCCGCTCATCTACCTGTCCATTCCCTGGGCTGTCTCCATCCACACGGTGACCGCCTTCCTGTACGCCGGTCTGCCGGGCCGGCATTACTGGTTGACTGCCATCATGGCCGCCCGCTTTCTGGCGTCGGCGTTCTGCTCGGGTCCCGCGCTCCTGATCCTGCTCTCCTACGTGGTCAAGAAGTACAGCAAGTTCGATCCGGGCAAGGAGGCCATAGACCGGCTGTCCATCATCATGACCTACGCCATGATCATCAGTATCTTCTTTGTGGGGCTGGAGTTCTTCACGGCGTTCTACAGCAACATCCCGTCCCATAAGCATGCTCTCGAATACCTTTTCGTGGGTCTCGAGGGACATGGCAAACTGGTTCCGTTCATGTGGGCCTTCGTGATCCTGGCCATCGCCGGACTGGCGCTGCTCATCAATCCCAAGACGCGCAAGGATGACAAGACCCTCAAGATCGCCTGTGTCTGTGTTTTCGTGTCCATGTGGCTCGAGAAGGGCCTGGGCCTGGTGGTCGCCGGCTTCATCCCCAACCCGTTCGATCATGTCCAGGAGTACACCCCGACGATTCCCGAGCTGATGATCGCCCTCGGGGTCTGGGCCACGGGCTTGCTGGTGCTCACGGTGCTCTACAAGATCGCCATCTCGGTCAAGGAAGAGGTTGCCTGACGACTTGATGGCCGGTAAGGTTTCATTGAAATCAGTGTCGTAATCAGCATGAAGGCCCGTTCGCGGAAGGCGAGCGGGCCTTTTGTGTCAATACGGTCCCCGTCAGTGGATCAAGAGGTAGCGGCATGACGTAGTCTTCACCCCTGCCGCTTCATGGTGTCGGATTGTATTCCTCGATATTAGCTGGAGTGATTCAGGACGGGGAAGGCGTTCAGTAGCGCCCCTGACTCTTTTCAACCTGATCCACGATCACCCCACCCACGATTCCGGCCGCGCCGCCTATAGCCGCACCCGCGGCGGGGCTTCCGCCCGTGGCCGCTCCAATGGCTGCTCCACCCGCGGCGCCGATGGCGCCTCCTGAAAGCATGCGTTGCTGCGTATAGCTCATTCCAGCGCATCCATAAAGCATGGACACCGTCATCAAGATGGCCAGCGCTTTAATGTATTTGCTCATTTAAACCTCCATGCCCGTGTTGGTCATTGTCTCCGGTTGATCTGGATAAGCTTCCTTCGATAGCATTCAACCGGCGCCAACATTCCATATAAATTTGCTAAACATCGATTTCCATGCTGTAAAGTCGGCGCTGCATGTCGAGAGCAGCTCCCGAGAGGCCAATGTGTTGAATCTCACCGCAAAGACGCCAAGAACGCAAAGAAGGACAGACATGGTTCCTTTGCGGCCTTTGCGCCTTGGCGGTGAGAAAATGAAGGTTTTCAGCCTCAACGAGTATAGCGGGACGGGGTCAGACCAGGTCGGGAAGCATCGATCCGGTTTCGAGGAGGTTCCGGTGAAGCTCGAAAGCCGTGGCCAGATCGTGGGGGATGTGACCGGTGCGCGCGCGCTCCATGTAGCGGTTCAGATAGTCGCGGTACATGGGATGGGCGCAGTTGTCGATGATCCTTCGGGCCCGCTGGGTTGGGCCAAGTCCCCGCAGGTCGGCCAGCCCCTGTTCGGTGACGATGACCTGTACCGAGTGCTCGTTGTTGTCGATATGGGGGCACATGGGGACGATGGAGGAGATCTTGCCGCCCTTGGCCGTGGAGGGGCACATGAAAACGGCCAGGTAGCTGTTGCGCCCGAATTCGCCGCTTCCTCCTATGCCGTTCATGATGTCCATCCCGTAGAGGTGCGATGAGTTGACGTTGCCGTAGATGTCGGCTTCGAGGGCCGTGTTGAGGCCGATGACTCCCAGTCTGCGGATGACGCCGGGATGGTTGGAGATCTCCTGGGGTCGAAGGACGATGCGGGGACAGAAGAAGTCCATGTTGTCATACATGCGTCTCAGCATGTCGGTGGTCACGGTGAGCGCCGTTGCGCTGGCTCCGAGTAGTCTTCCCCTCTCCATGAGCTCCACCAGGGAATCCTGAAAGACCTCCGAGTACATCATGAAGGGAGGGATGTCCGGGTTGGCTCCGAGCTCGGCCATCACGCCGTTGGCCACATTGCCGACTCCGGCCTGGAGGGGCAGGAATTCGCTCGGGATGCGTCCGGCCCGCATCTCGTCTACGAGAAAGCGAACCAGAAACTGGGCGATCTTGTGGCCTGGCGTGTCCGCCGGACTGAAGGGGACCACGTGGTCGGGCTCTTCGTTTTCCACGATGCCGATGACTTTGCCGGGGTCGACCACCGCATAGGGCCATCCAACCCGGGTCAAGGGCTCGTAGATGGGAATCGGGCTTCGATGAGGCGGGGCGGGAAGAACGACGATGTCCGCCATTTCCCGAAGCCGCATGGAATGGCCGCGGTTGATCTCGATGATCACTCGATCGGCATACCTCAGGTACGTCGGGGATGCCCCGATGGACGTGGTGAGATAAACCCTGCCGTCAGGAGTGATTTCGGTGGCTTCAACGACGGCGAAATCGATTTTTCCGAAGAACCCGAACAGTACCGTCTGGGGAACGTGGGAGAGGTGCATGTCCACGTATTCGACTTCCTGGCGGTTGATCTGCTTGCGGAGGGTGTTGCCGCTCTGGTACGGCGCGCGCCAGGAAATGGCCTCCGCCCTGGCCAGTTCATCGTCGATGCTTTCGCCACTGGAAGCCCCTGTGAGGACGCGGACCTTGAACGGTCTCCCCGCCTCGTGCTCCTGGCGAGCACGGGCTGCGAGGGCGCGGGGAATCACCTTGGCCGCGCCTGCGGGGCTGAATCCGCTGAAAGAGACCGTGGCGCCATCCGGAATGAGGGAGACGGCCTCGGCCGGAGTCAATACGGGGTAGCGTTTGCCAGGTGTCATGGGAAGCTCTCCTTCGCTCGGTTCGAGGTCCGGATCGGCCGCGGGGAGCACCCCGGCCTGCGGAAGCCCGGAAACAGCAATGCATTCAAGGTCGATGCTTCTCGTCTCATGGCGCCATGCTCGCGGTGTCGGCTCTTTCGGGGTCCCTGAAGTGATCAGGATTCCAGACGGGGCGCCATGAACTCGGGACCGACGGGGGTCTTGATGTGTTTGGTCAGAATATGGTCGACTTTTCTGAGATCGTCCTCGGAAATCGCCCATCCTGAAATGCCCGTGTTGTCTTCGGCCTGGACCGGTGCTCGCGCTCCGGCGATCACGCAGGTGACCCCGGGCTGCTGGAGTGCCCACCTCAGGGCGAATTGGGCCGGGGTCTTTCCATAGGAAGACGCAATCCTTCCGATCTCCCCCACGGCTTTCACGTACTGCTTGAAACGGTCCGGCTTGAATTTTGGGTCGCCACGGCGGAGGTCCCCCCGGGGGAATTCCTCGCCGCCCGTGAACTTGCCGGTGAGCAGTCCCCTGCACAGGCCACCGTACACCAGGGTCGCGATTTGACTCGCCATGCAGAACGGAAGAATCTCCCGGTCGGCTTCCCGCTCGAAAACATTGTAAGGCGGCTGGAGGCTGTGGACCGTTCCCGTGTCGAGACAGGCTCGGATCTGTTCCGGTTGAAAATTGCTGAGGCCGATCCAGCCGATCTTCCCCTCCTCCCGCAGTCGGACCATGGCGTCCATGGAGTCTTCAAAGGGGGTTTGAGGATCGGGCCAGTGGATCTGGTAGAGGTCGATGCGATCGATGCCCAGGCGTGCGAGACTGTCCTCGACCTCCGTCCGGATGCGCTCGGGTTTTGAGTTACGGCGGATGCGCTCCTTTTCGTCCCATTCCAGGCCGCACTTGGTGGCCACCACCACCGAATCCCGCCGGCCCCATTCCTTGATGGCCTGTCCCACCAGCTTCTCGGACTTTCCGAACCCGTAGACCGGCGCGGTATCGATGAAATTGACCCCAAGCTCCAGGGATCTCAGAATCGCCGCCCGGGAGGCTTTGTCATCGGCGCCGCCCCATGCCCACCCTCCGGTGACCCAGGTTCCCAGAACGATCCTGGACACCTTGAGATCGGTCGTGCCAAAAGAAGTCATCTCCATGGGGGCCATTGTCCAGTCTCCTGCGTCAGAATTGTTTTCAGGGCAGTCCCCAATGCGACGATCCAAAGGAACCGACGAGCGGATCACCCGCCTGAGGCGTGTCGTGAGCCATGGATCGCGACTCATCCCGCTTGGGAACGGTCTCTTCACTATTGAGCGGTCATTCTAGGCTCGAAAATGGACGCTGTCCAGTGGCGGGTGCAGTGGCGGCCGCAGGTGCACCTCCGCGATGCCGGCGAATGGGTGTCCCTGGGGGGCCGCCCATCGACAAGTGCCGCGGCGGGCTCGGTCCACCTCCGTGAAGAGAGCCGAGCAGGACCAGCAGTCCTGGCGGACCGGGTGAAGCCGGATCGAAAATTTCATTGTCAAATCCGTTCCGCGGCGGGTATTTTAGCTGCCGGGCTGACCGCAGGCGGAATGGAACCAGAGGAGGAGTGGCGCGTGAAGTTTTTTTGCCCAGGCTGCAAGGCAACTTTTACGTTGGCCGATGACAAGCTCCCCGCCGACAGGGCAGTCCGTGCGCTGTGTCCCCGGTGCAGGATTCCTGTCGAACGCTCCCAGGACGAGCAGAAGGACGTGGCCGGGGCTCATCCGGCGGGTCTGCCCGAGAGCTACGTGACGCCGGACATGGACGAGACGGACAGCGACCAAGCCCCCGTCGAGGTCATAGAGGAGGGGGTCAAGGCCGCCCTGGTATGCGTCTGGGACACGGCCAGGTCTTACAAGGTGGAGCAGTCGCTGCGGCAGCTCGATTACTACGTGAGCACGGCATTCTCGCCCAAGGAGGCCCTTGAAAAGCTCAACCGAAATCACTACGACCTGGTGGTCCTGGATGAGGTGTATGGCGGAGCCAAAGCCAGTGAAAACGTAGTCCTGCAGCATTTCCAGCTTCTGCCCATGCACAGCCGCAGGCACCTTTTCCTCTGCCTTCTGAGTGAGCAGCTGCCCACCTTGGAGCGGATGGTCGCCTTCAAGCACGGAGTCGACATGATCCTGAATGTTCGGGACATGGACAAGGCGAAGGTTTTGTTCGTTCGAGCCATGAAGGATCACAGGCATTTTTACAAGGTGTTCGCCGATGAGCTCGAAAAAAGGGGAGAATTCTAACAGCGCCATCTGGATGGCTGATCGGTCCTGATGTCGCCAGGTTTCAGCGCCATGGGTCAAGAAACGATACGGTGTGCTGATTCATGATATTCAAGAGATTTTTGCACAAGCCGGACCGGAAGCACTTTCGGCTGCGGGTCGAGAGCTGTGTCGATACCATATTGGAACTGGATCAGCGCCTGGGGGATGGGAAGATCAAGCCCGAGATCGTTGAACAGTTTAAGCGGTTGCGGGACTCGCTTCAGTACGTGACGGATGATTCGGTGGACGAGAAGGATATCAACCGGATCGAGGAGGCGACCAATCATCTGCTTCAGGAGGTCAGGCGAATCGTTGGAGAGAACAACGTGATTGCGCTGCACGAGGGAATCGCCCACTGAGAAGCGGGCGGCCTGGAGTACACAGACGCATGATGGATGGGGGGACCCATTATTGGGTGCCCCCTTTTTTGTGCTCACAGGCAGCTTTATGGTCTTCATACCGGGGTATTCAACGAAAATTCAAGAAAACTGCAGAAAAGCATGACCTTCCTGGACGATTCAGTGAGCATATCCTGATGATCTCCGATTCGAAGCCACTTTTCAGACTTGCCTTTTGACTTCCTTGCGGCTACATACGATCAGCACTCAGTGTGGATGAGTGCTAATGGCTCCGGTGGCGTGTCCTTCCCATGGACGAGAGCGCCATCGCTCGCCAATGCGCGCTTTACTCCACCAAAACCTTCGGCTCGTGAGCCATCGGTCGAAGCGGATGGGAGTAGCCGTTTTGAAGTCCCGCATGGGGTCGGTCGTTCCTGACAATATGGTGTTGTGGAAATCGAAAGAGAGAGGAGCTCTGCCATGAAGATTCGTCCTTTGCATGACCGGGTCATTGTCAAGCGTTTGGAGGAGGAGGAGAAGACGTCCGGAGGCATCATCATTCCGGACACGGCCAAGGAGAAGCCTCAACAGGGCAAAGTCATTGCCGTCGGGAAGGGGCGCATCCTTGAAAAGGGAGAAGTGGTGCCGCTGGTGGTGAAGGATGGAGATCGGGTTCTGTTTTCCAAGTATGCGGGAACCGAAGTGAAGGTTGACGGGGAAGAGCTTCTCATCATGCGTGAGGATGACATTCTCGGCATTTTTGAATAACGGTTTGCTGAACAGGAAAGCGAGGAAGAGGCCATGGCTGCAAAAGAAATCAAGTATTCTGCGGAAGCCCGAGAGAAGATGATGGAAGGAGTGAATGTCCTGGCCAACGCGGTCAAGGTCACCCTTGGGCCCAAGGGCCGCAACGTCGTCATCGAGAAGTCTTTCGGCTCGCCCACCGTCACCAAGGACGGCGTCACCGTTGCCAAGGAGATCGAGCTCGAGGACAAGTTCGTGAACATGGGCGCCCAGATGGTGAAGGAAGTGGCCAGCAAGACCAGCGACGTGGCGGGTGACGGCACCACCACGGCCACCATCCTGGCACAGGCTATTTACCGGGAAGGCTCCAAGCTGGTTGCCGCCGGCCACAATCCCATGGCTATGAAGCGGGGGATCGAGAAGGCCGCGGCTTCGGCCATCGATGCCCTCAAGGCCATGAGCAAACCGACCAAGGATGAAAAGGAAATCGCCCAGGTCGGCACCATCTCAGCCAATAATGATGCCACCATCGGCAACATCATTGCCGATGCCATGAACAAGGTGGGCAAGGAAGGCGTCATAACGGTCGAGGAAGCCAAGAGCATGGAGACGAGCCTGGATGTGGTGGAGGGGATGCAGTTCGACCGGGGCTACATCTCTCCCTACTTCGTCACCAATGCCGAGAAGATGGATGTCGAGCTCGAGGAGCCTCTCATTCTCTGCAACGAGAAGAAGATCAGCAACATGAAGGACATGCTTCCGCTGCTCGAGCAGATCGCACGCATGAACAAGCCCCTCGTGATCATCGCCGAGGATGTGGAGGGTGAGGCTCTGGCCACCCTGGTGGTGAACCGGCTCCGCGGCGTGCTGAAGGTCTGCGCGGTCAAGGCCCCCGGTTTCGGCGACCGCCGCAAGGCCATCCTTCAGGACATCGCCACCCTCACGGGAGGACAGGTCATTTCCGAGGATATCGGCGTGAAGCTCGAGAACGTGACCCTCAATGATCTGGGTACGGCCAAGCGCATCGTGGTGGACAAGGACAACACCACCATCGTGGACGGCGGCGGCTCCCGTCAGGACATCGAGGGGCGTGTCAAGCAGATTCGGGCGCAGATCGAGGAGACCACCAGCGATTACGATCGTGAAAAGCTGCAGGAGCGCCTTGCCAAGCTGGTGGGCGGAGTGGCGGTCATTCGAGTGGGTGCCGCGACCGAGACCGAGATGAAGGAAAAGAAGGCCCGGGTGGAAGATGCGCTCAATGCGACGCGCGCTGCCGTTGAAGAGGGCATCGTGCCGGGTGGCGGAGTGGCGCTGCTGCGGTGCCGTCAGGCTGTCGAGGAGCTTGTTGTGGAGGGTGAGGACGCCTTCGGCAAGAAGATCATCATGCGGGCTCTTGAGGAGCCCATTCGGCAGATCGCCAACAATGCGGGGTTCGAAGGCTCGGTGGTGGTCGAGCATGTCAAGGCCGGCGTGGGGGCCTACGGTTTCAATGCCGAAACCGAGGTATACGAGGATCTCATCGAGGCGGGTGTCATCGACCCCACCAAGGTGGTGCGGTTTGCCCTGCTCAATGCGGCGAGCGTTGCCTCGCTGCTTCTGACCACCGAAGCCATGGTGGCCGAGAAGCCGGAAAAGAAGAAAGGCGTCATGCCTCCTGGTGCCGGCGGCATGGACGACATGTATTGATTAGTACATCGGAGTAAGTCATGGTGCGGATTGGGCTGGAGATCCCGCGTTTTAGCGCGGGGGTCCAGCCTTTTCTTTGGCTCCTGCCCTTCGAGGGATGGGCGGAAAGACGGTGGTCTGGGATCCGGATTTACCGGGTACCCGGATCTTCGTTGCCATCGGCCATGGGAATCGTTTATATGAACCTTCGACCCGCCTTCGGATCCGGGAAGTCTGAAGCAAGGTTCGATGGCCGGGATTGCCTTAGCAGGTTTTTTGCTAATGAAATGGGAGCTTGCGTTTCCGGGAGCGGTGCCACCCGGCCTCGCGGGGCCGACCCTGAAATGATAGTTGTTTTCTGACGTTATTGCGGCACGCTTCAAGATCGGAGGACAGGTTATGGCACGGGTAACCATTGAAGACTGCCTGGACAATGTGGAGAGTCGTTTTTCCCTGGTGCATCTCGCGGTGCGCAGGGTGCTGCAGTTGCGCGGCAACGCTCCCCCTCTGGTCTATGCACCCAAGAACAAGGAAGTGGTGGTGGCCTTGCGTGAGATTGCGGCCGGGCGTGTCCATTGGGAAAACATCAAGGAGCTGGAGGAGGTCAAGGGATTGCCGGCTTCCGGGTCCAAGGCCAAGGAAGAGGCAACCCGGCGCGAGGTGGAGGAGATCCTCGAGAAAGAGGCCGCGCCGCAATATCATGCATCGGCCGGATTCGAGGAGCTTGATGCCGATGCGGCCGCAGAGGAAGACTGAGAATTCGCCTGCCTTTTTGACCTGTCGGGAAATTCCCTTGCCTGTTTTTGGCGAATGGTGGAGTGATGCTCAAAGGTTCCGGATTGAACTGCCTTGACAAGCGTGATTTGTTGAATCAGCATGCCGCTTCCGTTGAGACCCTCGTGCGGTGGGGCTCGTTCTTCGAGGAATCCTCGCTGGTGCACGATGCGGTTGACTTTTATCAGAAGGCGGGAGCCCAGGAGCCCCTCGGACGACTCATGGACCTGGCCGTGGAGGAGGGAGACCTCTTTCTGTTCAAGCGAGTCTGCAAGGCCCTCGGTATTGATCCGGATGCCGGCCGGTGGGGTCGGGTGGGGGAAAAGGCCCGGCTTCACGGAAAGCTGCTTTTTGCAGCGGAGGCTTTTCGACATGCCGGGGTGGAGGAAGCTCCGCCCGATGCGGAGTCGCCCCGTTGACGTGGGCTGACGTTTGGGATTTCCTTTTCCGGCCGCGCGAACAGTGGGCTTGAGGTTCTTGACAAGGCGGGAAGCCATGTTTAGGAAAGGCTTGTCCTTTGGAGGGGACTGAGCACATATATATAATTTATGTAGGCATTTCATTGGTTTAGTTGATCATTCCTCGGCGCTGGCTGATGATCGAGCGTATGGAGTGAAGGCCCGCAACCTGGATTCATGATGGTCACATGGGGTGCGGGATCGATTCATGATCGGGGTATGCGATTCTGTCGTCAACCGGTGGACGGTGTGTCCTGGGTGGAAGGAACGGTACTGAATGGACAAACGGGATTACTACGAGATCTTGGGTGTTTCCAGGCAAGCGGGTGAGGAAGAGGTCAAAAAGGCTTACCGAAAACTTGCCCTGAAGTACCACCCCGATCGAAATCCGGGAGACAAGGAGGCGGAGGAGCAGTTCAAGGAAGCCGCCGAGGCCTATGAAGTTTTGAGGGATTCTCAGAAACGTCGAATTTATGACGCTTATGGTCACGAGGGGCTGCGCGGAGCGGGCTTCAGCGGCGTCGGGGGATTCGAGGACATATTCAGTTCTTTCGGGGATATTTTTCAGGATTTCTTCTCGTTCGGTTTCGGAGGAGGCGGGGGAGCGCGTCCCCGAACCGCTGCGCGTCCCGGCGATGACCTGCTCTTCGACATGTCCCTGACCTTCGAGGAGGCCATTTTCGGAACCGAGAAAGAGATCCAGATCGACACCATGGTCGAATGCGAGCAGTGCGACGGGTCCGGCGCCGAGCCCGGAACGCTGGAGAGTACCTGCCCCAACTGCCAGGGAAGAGGCCAGGTCGTGCAGTCTCAGGGCTTCTTCAGGATCAGCACCACGTGCTCGCGCTGCCAGGGATCCGGCAGGGTCCTGAACTCGCCGTGCAAAGGGTGCCAGGGGCAGGGGAGGGTCCGCAAGCGCAAGAAGGTTCAGGTCAAAGTCCCCGCGGGCGTGGATTCGGGAACCCGACTGAGGCTGAGGAGTGAGGGCGAAAGTGGATTCCGCAGGGGGCAGTCCGGGGATTTGTATGTCCGGCTCAATGTACAGCCTCACGAATTCTTCGATCGAGACGGCGACAATCTCTACGGCAAGATATCCGTTTCCGTTGTCCAGGCCACCCTCGGGGATGAAATCGAAGTGCCCACCCTGGACTCCAGGAAGACGCTGAGGGTCGAGGCCGGCACCCAGCCGGGCACTGTCGTTCGGTTTCCCGGCGAGGGGGCTCCCCGGCTGCGAGGATACGGACGTGGCGATCTGTACATCGAAATCGACGTCAAGATACCGAAGAAGGTGAGCTCCAAACAGGAACAGCTTCTTCGCGAGTTCGCCGACCTGGAAAAGGAAAAGGGAGATCAGAAGGTCAGGAAATGGCCGTGGAATCGCCGGAAGGAGCGCGGTCAGGAGAGTGGATCCGACGCGTCCCGCCAGGCTCACAGCTGACCCTTTGAGACGCGGCGAGGAGTTGATTCATGTTTCACGAAACGAGACCGCGGCGTCCGCGCCAGTTTGAGGAATTCACCGCATCCGAGCTGTGGTGCCCCCGTTGCAGGAGGGCAATGCCGGTTCGGAGTCGCCTCCTTTTGGTTCTTCCGGACGGGGAGCTGCACGAGTACCTGTGCATGGGCTGTGCCGCCTCGGTGGGGACCAAAACGGTTCGAGAAAACCGTCCAGCGCCCATTTTCATTTCATGAGCCAGCCTGCTGCGAAAAGTTCCTGGTTCCTGGTTCCTGGTTCCTGGTTGAAGCCCCTTTTGATTCGTTCGGGTGGCCCAGGAGGCCGTGAGGGACCGCTCTGAGAAGTTTCAACTTGAAAGACAGCCTCGCCGTGAGCCTTCTCATTGTCTTGAGTGGTCCCGGGGGGGGTATTGGGGACTTCGGTAATGATGTGTTTCCTTGAGATTAATCACGACCTGCGGGCAGCCATGCCCATTTTTCGAGAGCGAGGATGCACCAGACATGATTGAAGCGGAGGGATTGACGAAGTTCTATGGTCCCCTTGCGGCCATACGGGATGTGACCTTCCAGGTGGACAAGGGCGAGGTGGTGGGGTTCCTTGGGCCCAACGGCGCTGGGAAATCCACGACCATCCGCATTCTGACCTGCTTCATGCCCCCCAGCATCGGAACCGCGCGCATCGACGGCCTGGATTGTTTCGAGCGCTCCCTCGATGTGCGTCGCAAGGTCGGCTATCTGCCTGAAAACGTGCCCCTTTACACGGACTTGACGGTACGGCGCTTCCTGAGATTTGCGGCCGGGGCCAAGGGGGTGGAAGCCAGGCGGATGGAGAACGAGGTGGCCCGGGTCACGGGAATCTGCGGATTGGACAAGGTTTCCAACCGAATCATCGGGAATCTTTCCAAGGGGTACCGACAGCGCGTCGGGCTGGCCCATGCTCTCCTCAACAACCCGCCCGTCCTGGTGCTGGATGAACCGACCATCGGTCTGGATCCCACGCAGATCATCGAAATCCGGCGCCTCATCCAGGAGCTGAGGGAGGAGCACACCGTTCTGCTCAGCAGCCATATCCTGCCCGAAGTGGCGCAGATCTGCCAGCGGGTCATGATCATCAACAAGGGCCGGATCGTGGCGACGGATTCACCGGCTAACCTCACGCACCAGCTGCAGCGGCTGGCCCGGATCATCGTCGAGGTGGAGGGCGGTGATGGGAGCCTGGCCGGAGCCCTTCAGGCCATGGAAGGCGTTCAGGCCGTGAGCCCCCAGGACGAGGAGGGCCGCCGATGGCTTGTGGAGTCGGACCGATCCCGTGAATTGAGGCCCGAAATCGCCGGCCTGGTCGTGGGGCGGGGGATGAAGCTCCTGGAGCTCAGGCTGGTGGACTTGAGCCTGGAGGATATATTCCTGCAGCTGGTGACCGAGGAATCGGCTCAGGATTCGCCGGAGGAGGGAGGTCAGTCATGAAGGGATTCGGAGCGATTTACAGGAAGGAGCTCTACAGCCTTTTCGCATCGCCGATCTTTTACGTGGTGGCCGGGGTCTTCCTGATCATCACGGGGTATTTCTTCTACAACCTGGTGGCGTATTACGGCATTGTGAGCTTCCAGGCGAGCCAGAACCCCATGGCCATGAAGCAGCTCAATGTGACCAACATGGTGGTCAGCCCCTTCTTCGGGGATGTGAGCATCGTGCTTCTCCTCATCTCCCCGCTCCTGACCATGCGGCTCTATGCCGAGGAGCGGAAGTCGGGGACCATCGAGCTGCTTTTCACCTACCCCGTTTCGGACCTGACCACCCTGCTGGCCAAGTTCGCCGGGGTGTTTTCCGCCTTTCTCGTCATCCTGGCCGGAACACTGCCGGGCATGATCCTCCTCGGCTATGTCGGCGATCCCAACTGGAAGGCGCTACTGTGCGGCTACCTGGGGACGGCCCTCCTGGGCGGCGCTTTTCTGGCTCTCGGGCTGTTCACTTCCGCCTTGACTCAAAACCAGATCGTTGCCGCGGTGCTTGCCTTCGGCGCCCTGCTCATGTTCTGGATCATCGGCTGGGTCAAGAACCTGGTGGGCGAGGGCATGGGCCGGTTCGTGGAATACATCTCGGTCACCAGGCACTTCGAGAGCTTCACCAAGGGAGTGCTGGACTCCCGCGATCTGATTTACTACCTGCTCTTCATTGTGCTTTTTCTGTTCTTCACTCTCAGGCAGATGGAATCCTATCGCTGGCGAGGATAAGCCGGCCGAGTGCGCGGAGGTTAGGTTCATGTCAGCTCAAGGCAAGGGATCCAGGAAGTGGGCCTACGGTTCCAGCACCATCATGGTCACCGTGGTCTTCATTGGGATCGTGGTTTTCGTGGCGCTCATCTCCGAGCGCCATTTCCGGCGAGTGGATTTCTCGGAGGGCGGCGTCTTCAGCCTGTCCGAGCAGACTCGAAAGATCCTGGACACGGTGAGCCAGCCCGTGACGGTCAAGGCGTTTTTCGCGACGGGTGCTCCCGAGGAACCCAGGGCGAGGGACCTTCTCGACACGTTTCGCTATTACAGCCGACATATCGAGGTGGAATTCATCGATCCGGACCGGAACCCGGATGCGGCCAAAAAGTACGAAGTGCGCACCTACGGGACCCTGGTCCTGGAGGGCTTTGGAAAGCGGCAGTCGATCCAGACGGCCGACGAGCAGAGCATGGCCAATGCTCTATTGAAGCTCAGCCGTGCCGAGCAGAAGAAGATCTATTTTCTCACGGGCCATGGAGAGCGATCCATCGAAGATCCCGACCGGGAAGGGTATTCGACGGTGCGGGCCGCCCTGCAGAAGGAAAACCACATCGTCGAGGAGCTGAACCTCGTGCAGCAGGCCCAGGTTCCCGGGGACGCGGCCGTGGTCGTCGTGGCCGGGCCCAAAAAGAAGCTCTTTGACCAGGAGATTGCAAGCCTCGAAGCCTACCTGAAGCGTGGCGGGAGACTGGCTGTCTTCCTGGACCCCCATCACGACGCCGGGCTCGGGGATTTCCTCAAGCGATATGGAGTCGAGCTGGGGGAGAACATCATCATCGACAAGCTGAGCCGCGTGTTCGGAGGAAGCTACCTGATGCCCGTGGTCATGGAGTACGGCTTCCACAAGATCAGCGAAGGGTTTTCCGTCATGACCTTCTTCCCCGAAGCCCGCGGCGTCAGTGCCGCGAAGGAGGCTCCACCGGGGGCCCGCGTGGAGGTTCTGGCCTCCACCTCACCCAATGCCTGGGCGGAGACGAATTTCGAGATGCTGGCCCAGGGGCAGGCGAGCCAGGATGACCATGAGGATTTGCCGGGGCCTGTCCCCGTGGCCGTCATCTCCGAGATAGATGTCGCGGCGATGAAGGGACAGTCCGAGCAGTCCGAGGGTAAACCTTCCGATTCCCCCCAAGGGGAGGAAAAGGATCCTTCCAGGCCCGAGGCCAGGGGGCATCTCCTGGTGGTGGGGGACTCGGACTTCGTCACCAACAACTATTTCGGGGTTTCGGGCAACGGGGATCTATTCTTGAACATGGCCAATTTCCTGGCCGAGGAGCAAGCCCTCATCACCATCGGGTCCCGGGAGGCCGGCGGAAAGCCCCTGATGCTCACCCCGTCGCAGGCGAGCCTCTTTCTTTGGACCGTCATGGTCCTGGTCCCCCTCCTGGTGATCATGGCGGGACTCGGTGTGTACCGCGTACGGAGGTCCCAGCGATGAAATGGCGCCATTCGCTGATCTACCTGGCGGTGCTGTTGGTCATCGCCGGCTATTATTATTTCTTCGAAGTCGTGAAGCAGGCGGAAAGGGAGAAGGCCGAAGCAGAGGCCAAAAAGATCTTTTCCCTCCAGGCGGACCAGATCTCCGCCCTTGAGCTGTCGGCGCCGGATAAGCCGCAGGTCCGGCTCAAGCGGGAGGAGGGGGAGTGGAGAATCACCGATCCCGTTGCGTCGGATGTCGAGAAGTCCGCGGTGGAATCGCTGGTGAGCACGCTGGCGGGCCTCTCGTGGGAAGTCGAAGTCGCCCGGGAAGCCCAGGATTTCAAGCCGTTCGGGCTCACCGACCCGGTGCCCCTGAAGATTCGCTTCACGGCCGGTGATCGGGAGCTGGAGCTCCTGGTCGGCGAGAAGAACCCGGTCGGTCGTGGCACCTACGCCCGGCGCGGGGACGCGAGCCGGGTATTCCTTCTGGAGACCGCCAACTGGTCTCTCCTCAACAAGGGGTTGGACGAGCTCCGGAGACGGGCTCTTTTCACCTTCACGCCCGAGGAGGTTACGGGCCTCTCGCTGGAGTGGGCGGACGGGGCCGGCCTCCACGTCCTCAGGGATGGAGGCTCCGACGCCTGGCGCGCTCCCGAGCGGGCCGACATGAAGATCAAGGAAAGCAAGGTCCGGAACGTCATCGAGCAGGTGCAGTGGCTTCGGGCCCAGAGCTTCGTGGAAGAAGGGCTCGCGGGCCTGGAATCCCACGGTCTCATGCCGCCCCATGCCAGGATCCGACTTCAGCTTGTCGGCGAGCGCACTGCCGAACTGACGCTGGCTGTCAAGGACGCGGACGCAGCCCGGCAGATCAAGGCGGCCAGCTCGGAGCTGCCGGCGGTGGTCCAGGTGGATGCGGGGATTCTGGAGGATCTGCCCAGGGACCTGCCGGCCCTGGAAGACCGCTCCCTGATCGGTGTCAAGAGCAGGGACGTGAAGGAGGTCAGGTGGACGCTTGGCCAAGCCCGGGGACATGCCGTTCAGCTGGAATCCAACCAGTGGGAGCTGAGGGCGGAGAGCGGTCAAGGGGCGCCTCTGAAGGAGCCCTGGCACCTGAGCTCCCTCCTCTGGGATCTGCAGCAGGCGGAGTATCAGCGAAAGGTGGAGCCCACGCCTGAAAGCCCCCAAGAACCGCATGCCCGAATGGAGCTTTTGGATGCGGGAAGGACCCTGGCCGTTCTGACCTGGGAGGGAACGTCCGGCGTGGAGCAACAGCCCGCGGGGGGGGCAGCCTCGAAAAAGGTCTGGGTCGAGGAAGGTGGGCAAACCACGGTCTTCGAGGTGTCGAGGGAAGCCCTTCAAAAGGCCGAGGAGAGCCTCACCCGTGTCCTTTCCGCTCAATCGGAGAAGTGAGACAAACAATCACCGCGAAGGCGCTAAGATCGCAAAGGGTTTTTTCTTGGCGTCCTTTGCGCCTTTGCGGTGAAATGGACTTATCCTTTCCATCGCCAGCCCAACCCGAAGCTCGAAACCCGAAACCGTCTTTTCAAGCCAGCCACCACGCGATCACGGTGATTCCGATCCATCCCAGCACATAGACCAGGTGGAGCACGGGAACAGGCTCGGCCTCGATGGGCCGGTCTTCCCGGTAGCCCCGGGCCGCCAGGGCGTAGCTCAGCTAGCTCAGCTCGTCCGCCCGGACCAGGGATTTCCTCAGGATGGGCACCGCGAAAAGCCGCAGGCGGTCCACGGGGTTTCTCCGCTTTTCTCCCAGGCGGGACCGGAAGGCCAGCCTGACCTCCCGAGCCTGCAGCAGGAGCAGTGGAAGAAATCGGAGGGTGAGGCTCACCATCATGCCGATGCGCCGGGCCGGCAGGAAGGGAAGACGGCGCAGGATCTGCGCCAGGGCCTCTTCCAGCCGGCGGGGAGACGTGACCAGGGTGAAGAGGGTGGCGTACCCGAGGAGCAGGGCCAGGCGCCAGCAGGAGAGGGAGGCGAGCTGGAGGCTCTGGAATGTGACGGGGATGGCGGCAAAGGGGCGGGCGCCCGGCTCCAGGGAGAAGGCCTGAACGGCAAAGAGCGCGAAAAGGAGAAGGCTCCAGCCTCCCAGGGCCTTGAAGACCATCCCTTTCCATCGACCCAGGGACAGGGTGAGAACCAGGAAGAGCAGGCTGAAAAGGCTCATCCCCGCCGGGCTCATGTGAAGGATCCCCATGCTGCAGGCGCAGAGGGCCAGGAGCCCGCACCGGGTGTCCAGGCGATGGAGGAAGGAATCTCCCGGGAGGTACTGAAGGGTCAGCCTTGAATCCATGATGCCACCGGGAATCCCATGAGGTGATGGCAGGGAGGGCGCACGCCGTGATCCTCCAGTCGGGGCAGGACGGTCTCCGGCGGACCGACGAGCTGCAGTTCTCCGGCTCCGAGAACGGCGATGCGATCCACGTGGGCCACGACTTTTTCGACATCGTGGGTTGAGAGCAGGATGGTGTGCCCCTCGGCGTGGAGCCGGACGATCTGGTGGAGCACCTGCAGGGTGGAGGGATAGTCGAGGTTGGCGAAGGGCTCGTCCAGGATCAGGGTTTCCGGGTTGAGGGCGAGGACCCCGGCGATGGCGAGCCTCTTGCGCTCTCCCCCCGAAAGCCAGAGGCAGGATTTGTGGGCCAGGTCCCGGAGGTCCGTGAGATCGAGGGCCCTCCGGACGCGGTCCTTTACCTCTTCTCTGGGCAGGCCAAGGTTTTCGGGGCCGAAGGCCACATCCTCCCACACCGTTTCGCCGAGAATCTGGCTGTCCGGGTCCTGGAAGACCATGCCCACCCGGGTGACGACCTCGCGGAGGTGCTCGGACACATCCAGGCCGTCCAAAAGGACCCTGCCCGAAGCGCAGCAGGGTGGTCTTCCCACTGCCGTTGGGTCCGCACAGGAGCATGATCTCCCCGCGATGGATCCGCAGGGAGATGGAGTGCAGGGCCTCGGTGCCGTCGGGGTAGCTGTGGGAGAGATTTTCGATGGTGATCATGCCGAACCGCCCTGCACCTGTCTCCAGAGGACGAGGCGGGCGGGTCTCGCCAGCAGGACCGCGGCGGCCGCCTTGAGGATGTCTCCCGGAAGGAAGGGTATCATGCCGACGGTGAGGGCCTTGGTCCAGGTCATCTGGGTCACCGTCTTGAGCCACGGAACGCCGATGAGGTAGATGATGACGGTGCCCGCGGCCACCGCACAGATGTCGGCCGACAGACTACGCGGAAAGCGCTCGGAGATGAGGCCGGCGATGAACGCGGCTGCGGCGAATCCCAGGAGATATCCGCCCGTGGGTCCGAGGAAATGAGCGATTCCGCCCTTGCCGCCCGCAAAAATCGGGATCCCCATGGCGCCGATGAGCAGGTAGAGGAGAACGCTGGCGACGCCGTGGCGGCTCCCGAGGAGCAGACCGGCCAGGAGGACGAAGAGGTTCTGGAGCACGACGGGGACGGGCCCGATGGGCAGGTGAATGAGGGCTCCGACGGCGATGAGTGCGGCCATGAGCGACGTGTGAGCCATGCGGTTCAACTCGGGGAGCGACATGGGGAGCTTCCTGGGTACATTTCGACACAATACGCGTGCTTTGAGTGAATAGGAGCGTCAGGCTGCCGGCGGGCAGCTCTCAGTTAACCAGTAAACGAGAGCAGGGTAACGAATGGACGTGCTGGTGTCAAGCAGTATCCTCGCCGCCATCGGCGGGAACCTGGCCGCCGATGGCGGCGACCCTCCCCGGAAATGCTGTTGAATTGAGCTCATCTGTCCAGTCGGGCCGCAGCTGCCATGGGCTAAGCGGAGCTTGCCCATGCGAGCTCTTCTGCTCACGGGCAAGCTTCGCTTGGCCTTTGCCACCTTTTAATTCAACGGCTTTGGCGTCGAACCGCGAATTCATTTCCGATGGTGCGGCAAGCTTTTTTGTTATTGCCGTCTGGAGTTCTGTGCTAAAAGAATCACATGTGCTCCACTGTCCGCCGCGGTCGGGGGCACTATACTCAATGCGGAATGATGGGCTGGGCGTTGACGGGAACAAGAAGGAGGATTTTATGAAGCGCAAGGCAACCTATCGATTGATGGTAACGCGTCGCGAAATGCTCTATGTGCACGATGAGTTTGACCATTCGCTCATGCTGGTGGAGATGGAGGGGGAGCCGATCGAGTACCAGGTCGGGATTGCCGGGCCCTTCGTTTCCAGGCGCAGCGTCACCTTTCATGACCGCACCCGGGGGTCCGGGTCCATGAAGGGCTACGCCATCACGAACTTCGAAGATGGCTCCATCTGCAGCGTCTACGAGGGGACCCGCGATCCGGCGAGCAAGCTGACTTCCGGAACCTGGAGAATATACAAGGGCATGGGCAAGCTCAAGACCATCAAGGGCAGCGGGACCTTCACCGTCAAGACCGGTGAGCGTGACCGAGAGTACATCCTGGACATGGACGGCGACTACGAGCTGTAGCGCACCCATCCTCCCGCAAGCAAGACCCCTTGGGGGGAAGCGGTTAAAACTAAGATAAAAAAAGCCCCCGCCATCGATGATCGCGGGGGCTTTCTCATTCATTATGCAGGTCTCATGAGCCCTTCCCCTGAAGAAGGGAGGACATGAAGACCAGTTTGCAGGAAGCCTACTGGGCTACAGGAATCAGGTCAAGACAGGCACCCTGTCTCCCCTGGCCCCTGAAGAAGGCCCTCAGGAGCTCGAAATCGAATCCATCCCTGGCGACGACACTGCGCAGGCTGATAGCGCCTTTGGTGGGCAGTCTGAAGCACTGCGGGACATCGAGGAAGAAGTCGAAGGTTTCCACATCAACAATGGCGTCCAGGAAGGCGTTGATGGGCGCGGGAAGCACTTCCAGCTGCGCGGCGATGTCGGCGAAGGGTGCCTTGTAGGTGAACCTGATGGTTCTGCTCGTGGCTCTCATGTTGATGGTGCCGCCCAGATCATCGGTGCCCACACAGGTCCGGCTTCCGTTGGCGAAGCACCTGTTGGTGCCTGTCAAAGGAATGAAATTGAAGGGCGAAATATCGATGGTGGTGCCGACGAGCAGGTCATCGTTGAAAATATCCACGATGATGGTCGCATCCAGGGGATTGTTGATGATATCATCAACAATGGCCTTGGTGAGTACCAGGGTACCCAGCAGTTGGCCTTTATCCGCAATCAGTGCAACATCGCAAAAAACCTCGCCGTCAAAAACCTCGCAGACAATTCCCTCGGCGATGTTCTCGGAATAATTCAGCTGCCCGCCCTGGGCGGCAGCCTGACCGGGCGTCATGAAAAATACCGCTGCCAATGCTAGAAAAAGGACCAAACCAGTTTTCTTCATTGTATTCTCCTCTTAATCTCTTTCCTCTTCAACAGCCAACCATGTACCTCTCTCCATGAACACCATTTGCCCCGACGGTCTCAATCACCTTTCTGCATCACCCCCTTTTTATGGCCTCAAATGGTTGGAATTCTGCCCCTTGTCCTCATGTAACCCGTCTACAGTAGATCAAACAGCACTGTCAACAAAAAATTTGAGAACGATTGCATATGCGTGGGCAATGAGGATGCACACGCCAGGCCAGATCCTGGCGGATCTGCAGGTGACCCTGGACGGTAGTGGCATTCTCTTTCACGTTCGTGCTGCCGGCGACGCTTCTGCAGGCGCTTTTCAAACCTGCGTGGGCAAGCCGGCTTTCCCGAGGGGTGGCCGCCTAAACACGATAAAGATAAGGGCTGAATACACCCGGCCGCCCTTGCTGCGGGAGTCCGGATATTACCGGGCTCCGGGGCGGCTTCATGACTGCTCGATGGGGGAGAACTGAATCGCGAAGGGTTATTTGCGGCCCTTGTGCCGTGCCACGACGGGAGAACGTCTGGCGGTGGCCATTCCTGGGAGGCTGTCCGATAACTGTCATTTCGAGCGCCAGCGAGAAATCTCGCTCGCAGTAACACCTCGACTTTTCGAGATTTCTCTCTTCGCTACGCTCCGTTCGAAATGACAACGAGGTGTTTCTCGGACAGCACTCCTAGTGCATCGTCAACTTGATTTCTCCGGGTTGGCGTAGGGTGGGCACAGGTTCATCGTGCCCACCGAGACGCAATGGTGGGCAACGCTGCGCTTTAGCTGAAGATGGTGCTCTTGGCCTCCCAGATCTTCAGGAAATCCCGGGCCATCACCAGGCTCGCCACCAGCTCGGGGATGCCGTCGTTGCTGAGGTCCCCCACCCGGAGACTGGTCACCATGCCGCTGATTTCCCTGGTCTTCCAGTTCTCGACCAGTCCCATGTTGTCCCAGGAGAGCGAGATGATCTCGCCCCGGTCGTAATACTGCATGGTGTTGGGCATGAAGCGCCCCATGGTGTCCGTGTTGCGGTTCAGCACGATCTCCAGGATCCCGTCCTTGTTGAGGTCGGTGAGGACGATGGGAGAGGGGATGGCGTAGTACTCGACCTGGTTGTACCGGCGGTCGATGACTCTTCCCTCGAAAGCGTTGGTCGTGGCCGAAAAAAGCTTCTCGCTCTTCCAGAGCTGCTCGCCCGAACTGCTCAGGACCACGAGGGAATTCTGATTATCGATGAGAATGGTCTCCTCGCCGCCGTCGTTGTTGATGTCGCCCCTGGCGAAATTGAAGACGTTGCAGCGCGAAGGGAGAACGACTGGATTGGCTGGGGAAAGAGAGTTTCCGATCATCTGGATTTCGCGGATTTCCGAGTCAAAGGGCCCTTCGGTCAGAACGCCTCGCTTCTGACCCAGCAGGACCTTTCCGCGCCCGGGAAACTCCACCCCGTTGAGGAAGAAGGGGAGCCTGTTGCCGGTGGGCTGAAGCTTGTTGCTGACCAGGGTCAGGCCGAAGGACGAGAGCCCTTCCGTGAAGCCCGGATCCGCCATGATGTTGTTGCTCCCCGCGGGGCGCGCGGTGTTTTTCCTGCGGAAATTGGTGACATGGATTTCCGCGACACCGTCCCGGTTGGTGTCCACCACCGTCACCCACATGAAATTGTCCATGGGATGACCTGCGTGAGTGGCCAGAAGACGCAGCCCATTGGCTTCGCGGCGGTAGACCGACACCTTGTCGAAAGTCACGGTCACGAGCTCAGCCTGCTTGTCCCCGTCCACATCGCCAAGATCCATGCCGACAATGCCGCCGCCAAAAGTCTGGCTTCTCCAGAGCCCCGGCTGTCTCAGGGCGGCATCGGGGGTGATTTCGAGGAAGTTGGGGTTGAGATAGGAGATGCGGTCGCTGCTCGACATGGAGCTGGGAAGGAGCAGTTCGGGGTTGCGGGTGGTGGCCCCTTCCTCGTCGGAGGAGGCGAGCCCCGGCTCAGGCGCTCTTCCGAAGACCTTCTGGTTGATTTCCTGGGCGAACTGGTTGATTTTGGGAATCACCTCGTCGAGGGTCTTGGTTTGGGCGAAGAGACTCACGGGCTCCCTGTCCCCGGCAACAGGGGCCATTTTGGCGTCGATGCTGACGGCCTGGCCCATGGAGGTGACGCTGCCGAAAAGAACGTAGTCGGCATTGAGAGTCTTTCCGACCCGCAGGGCTTCGTTGAGGGAAATGTCTGACTTGATGCCCGCCGTGGCCTGGTTGATGACGCTCTTGTCAAAAACCTGAACCTGCCCCTGGCGCGAAAGCCTCGAGGTCAGCATGTCGCGAATGCCGTCCTGGAGATAGGAGAGCTGGCTCGGTGTATGCATATTGAAAGGTAGAACGGCGATCTTCTTGACCGTGCCGCCCGTTGCCGAATGAGCTTCCGAAGGCGGCCAGGCCATGAGCAGGAAGGGCAAAATGGTGAAGGTGGACATCAACTTCAAAATTTTCATGGCGGATGACGCTCCTTTTTGCTGACGTGGAAGTCTTTCGAACACTTTCGTGACCATATAGCATGGCATCCATGGCAATTCCGTGGATTTCCAGAGGCTGTCTCAAGGACACCATAACCGTTTTAGAATACCGGATTCGCGCGGCTTTGGAAACGCCAAAATACATATACAGCCTGGGAGCGGGCTACCCATGAAGACAATCGGGATTTGAGTCGCGGGAATGGCTGACCGATAGCTGTATCTTAGAGAGGGAAAATCGAACGTGGCATGAACTTTTTTTGTTGACAGTTTCACGACATCTGCTGTAGAGGGCAGACATGAGGAAAAGGGGCAATATGTTCACCATTCAGGACGGCTCGAAGGGGGGTGATGGCCACAGGTGATGCGGATCATCGGGGCAGATGGTATGTTGGGAAAGAGGGTTTTGGTTAGCTATTGAGGAGGAAAGAGATGAAAAAGTTTCTCGTGGTTTTCGTGGCCCTGGCGGCTGCGGTGGCGGTAGCCGCCCCGGCATTTGCCAAGGTGGAATTCAGCTACGGCGGTCAATTCAGGGTGCGCTGGTTTGGCCAGAGCAATTTCGCTACCCCGATCTCCCAGACCGCTGGTGCTGCAGCGGCTCTGGACGGTGTTACTGGAGGCCTCGACGACGATCTGACACGTCTTGATCAGCGGCTGCGGCTCTACTTCACCTTCACCGCCAGCGAAAATCTCAGGCTGGTCACCCGGTTCGAGGTGGGCGACACGGTTTGGGGCTCCCCTGGCACGACGGGTCGTGTGGGTGCCGACGGCAAGGATATCGAAGTCAAGAACATGTACATCGACTTCAATATTCCCAACGGAATGTTTCCGCTCAACGCCAAGATCGGTACCCAGGGACTGGTGATGCTGGATTCCTGGGTCGTTGACGACGACTTCTCAGCTGCCGTCCTGACCGCCAAGTTCGCCGATACCAGGGTGGGATTGGGCTACATCGGCGCCCAGAACGCCGACCTGTTCGAGACCGAAGACGACATCGACAGCTATTTCCTGCATGTGGATTACAACTGTGCTCCGTGGACCTTCGCTTTCGTCGCGTTTGCCCAGGCCGGGCACGACACGGCGGTGAGCGCGGATCCCGGCACGCTGCAGACCCCGGTCCCCGGCACGATCAATACCAGGATTCCCGCAACCGGGATTTTTGCCGACGGGCTTCCCCGGAACTTCTTCCAGAGGGCTCTTCAGGATGCCTACGGCCATCTCAACGGCGGCTTCGCGCCCATGGGTGACGCGGCTTTTGTTACCGCCGGCCAGAACAACCTCATCGACCTCGGGTTCCAGGTCAAGTACAAGGATGACCTCTGGAGCGCCTACCTGACCTTCGTGAAGAACCTGGGCTCGGTGGATTTCAGGCGCTTTGACCCGGATGGCGGCGGGAAGAACAACACCGTCACGGCCGACTACACGGGCTGGATGGTGGATGCCGGCGGCGCTTACTACATGGGTCCCTGGACCTTCAACCTGGGCGGCTTCTACACCACGGGCCCCGAGGACATCAAGGAGCAGTTCTCGACGCCTCTCCAAGGCTCGCGAACCAAAATGGACGTCGACTGGTTCACCTATCCCCTGGCGACCTCCAAGTACTTCTCGGAAATCATCGGTGGAGGTATCTTCGACAACGTGGCCCCCATGCATGAGGACATGCAGTGGAGAGGCTACGGGTTCCCGACGAACCTCTGGACCATCAACCTCGGCGCATCCTGGCAGGTGCTTCCCGGCACGAAGCTGAGCTTCGGCTACTGGTACTTCTCGACTTCGGAAGACGTGGTTTCCGGTTTCAAGAGCAACGGCCCCGCGGCACTGGGAGACAGCACCGAGTCCCAGCGGGTTCGGGCTTATTTTGACCCTGAATTCCTCGGCCGTTCTCTCACCGCGGCGGACCTGGAATTCGACACGAGCATCGGTCACGAATTCAACTTCTACATCAGCCAGAAGATTGTTGACGGCCTGATGCTGGATCTGGTAGCGGCCTACCTCATCGCCGACGATGCCTACAGCATCATCGACGATGACAACGACGCCCTCGAGCTGGGCGCCAGGCTGCAGTGGTCCTTCTAGTGCTGGTTTGACGGCGGACGCAACGGCATGTTGTGAGCGCTGAGGGTTTTCGGGGCCCGGGGGGGAAGCTTCCTTCCGGGCCCTTTTTTATTTTCACGCCATTCCAGCCATCACTGGTCTTGCTAT
>JALOOX010000101.1 GCA_025454175.1 Syntrophobacteraceae bacterium
CAAGCTGACAGTCTGGCCGCTCCCCGGACCATGAAGGTCACCTTTTCACCCTTTTGCCAATGGGTGAATTACCTTTGCTCCCTTCTCCGGGAATTGCTGTAAGAATGGAGGATTTTATGTAAACTCTTATTAAGCAGCAGTTACGTAAGGGAATAGACTCAGAATCTATTCATATAATGTTCAAATTGTGTCATATTCAACTAATAATTTTTTCCCATCCACTAAAGAACTGATCTTCAACGGCTTCGTCACCACCGAATATGAAATCGCATAGGCCTTTGGTGTAATCAAACCGGATCTTAGGATAAGAATTTGCTTCCCCGCCTTTATCGAAAAGATGTACCGCTGGTCCGACGCCATTTTTTTTCAGTTTCAAATAGTACCAGATCAGGAATACGGCGTGGCGCTCCTGCGGCAACTCTTCCTTTTTATTCTTCACGATATCCCAAACGCTCTCCCTGATCGCTTCGCGCACTTCGCTCTTGCTTTTAGCCGCGCAGATTTGTCTTGCGTAATCGGTCAAGTAATACTCTGCCGTCTTGCCAACCCTGACGTTGTCGATTAGTCCAAGCTGGCAGGAAAGCCGCAAATAATCATTGAAGTTGACTATCAAAGGCGTAAATTCTTTGCGCAACAGGAACCCGTTTTGGCTGTTCTCTGCCAGCTCCCAGGCATCTCGGATAAACCCAGGCAATCGTTCAAGCGGAGTGTTCCCAACCAATACAATGCTGCATGCAAGCTTGTAATCAAGGACGGGTTTTCCTCGATAGGGGTAATTTGTGTCGTCACCCGGCAAAGGCTGATCTTTTTGCGGACCATCCTTGATCCAGGCGTCTATCTCTGCCAGAAAAAAGCGTGGTGTGCCGAGCGTGTCGTGGTGAGGTATCTGGCCACTTTCTATCAATCGTTTAATCCTTGATTCCGGTACTTGCAAATAGTCTGATAAGTCTTCTAAAGTCATTAATTCCCTTGTCATGGGGGCCTCCTTTCATTTAACATCAAACAAGCATCATACAAACTCATATTGTTCATATTGTCAAGAAGAAAATGGAGCCCGCGGTTGATTTAGAAGCCAATAATCACAGGTTGGACAAATAGTCTCTCAAATGTTCGACGGCTACGGCTCGTTTCATCTCGTCGCCGGAGTTCAAGTCATAGATGCCGACCAAGACGCAGTCGTCTCCTATTCTGACGGGAGCAGCGAATCGACGACAGGGATCAATATCAAAGTCGCCGGCTCGTCCGGGACTTCCGGCAGCCCCAGCTCATCGTTCAGCAAGTACTGCGGGAGCGGCTGGGTCGAGAGCTGCAGCGGAGAATACATGCTCTCCTATTCAGGCGACCACTCCAAAGCGTTCGCGGGGTCAAGCGTTCGCGGGGTCACACCTACACATTTCACATTGTCAAGTGTGTAGGTGTGACCCCATTCCTCGCTCAGGAGACGGCCGCCAAGGTCCGCGAGAAGCATCTGATCGACTTCAGCGCCGGCTGCCGGGCCGTCGAGTCCTTCCGGGTCCCCGAAGGACAGAAACAGGTCATCGCCGGCCGGACCCGGGAAGGCCCGCTTCGCGTCACCACCCGGTGGAAGGTGAATGAGCTTTCCATCACGCCCGTCGGCGCGGACGAAGGCGCCAAGGCCCGCCAGGCCCCAAGCCCCAACAGGGGGAGCCCGAAACCGGAGACGACGGGGACACAACCCCGAAAACCGTTGGGGGGCGCAACCCCTTCAACCAGAAACCACGGACTTTTCAGAGCAGTCCCTCATAGCCCTCCGGGCCACCCAAACCCATGAAAAGGGGCTCACAGGGACTGGTTTTCAACTTGAAACCAAACCTGAAACCTGTAACTTTTCAGAGCAGTTCTACGCGACGTAAGTCGAGGACGAAGTCGTGCCGCCCTTGCCCGTCCAGTTGGTGTGGAAGAACCGGCCCCGGGGTTTGTCGATCCTTTCGTAGGTGTGGGCTCCGAAGTAGTCCCGCTGGGCCTGGATGAGGTTTGCGGGAAGCCGCTCGGAGCGGTAGGCGTCATAATAGCTGAGGGCCGCCCCCAGGGCGGGGATCGGGATTCCGAGGTCCACCGCCGTTTTCACGACCTGCCGCCAGGGCGCCTGGGCCTCGGCCGCAACCTTCTTGAAGTGGGGGGCCAGCAGGAGATTGGGAAGCTCGGGATTTTCATCGAATGCCTCCTTGATCTTCCCGAGGAATCGGGCGCGAATGATGCACCCCCCTCTCCACATGAGGGCGATGTCTCCCAAATTGAGGCGCCACCCGTACTCCCGGGACGCCGCGCGCAGCAATTGAAATCCCTGGGCGTAGGAGCAGATTTTCGCGGCGTAAAGGGCTTTCCCGAGCTGTGCAAGGAGCACCCCGCGATCGCCGGAAAACAGGCTCTCAGGCCCTGCCAGCTCACGGCTTGCCAAAACCCGCTCCTCCTTGATCGCGGAAAGCGACCGGGCAAAGACGGCCTCCGCGATCTGGGGGATGCCGACTCCGAGATCGAGGCCCACCTGGGAAGTCCACTTCCCCGTTCCCTTCTGTCCGGCGACGTCGAGAATCAGATCGACCACGGGCTTGTTCGTATGGGGATCGGTCCTGGTGAGAATGTCGGCCGTGATTTCAATCAAGTAGGAATCCAGCTCACCCGTGCTCCATTGGAGGAAAACCTCGTGCATTTCAGCCGCGCTCATCCCCAGCCCCTGAGACATCAGGTGGTAGGCCTCGCCAATGAGCTGCATGTCTCCGTACTCGATGCCGTTGTGCACCATCTTCACGAAATGCCCGGAACCGTCCGGCCCGATCCATTCGCAGCAGGGCGTGGTATCATCGACCTTGGCGGCGATGGCCTGAAGGATGGGCTTCAGCACAGGCCAGGCGCCAACATTGCCTCCCGGCATGATCGAAGGTCCATGCAGGGCGCCCTCCTCGCCGCCGGAGATGCCGGCACCGACGTAGAGAATTCCTTCTACCTCCGCTGCGTCACACCGCCGCATGGTATCGAGGTAATGGCTGTTTCCGCCGTCGATGAGGATATCCCCGGGATCGAGATAGGGCCTGAGGGCGTCCATGAGATCATCCACGGGTTGGCCGGCCCGGACCATCATCATCACTCGACGCGGCCGCTCGAGGCTCATGGCCAGCTCCTCCAGGCTGCGGCAGCCGATCAGGTTACGGCCTTTGCCCCGTCCGGCAAGGAATACATCCACTTTGTCGACGGAGCGGTTGAAGCACGCCACGGTGTATCCCCTGCCTTCCATGTTCAAGACCAGGTTCTCACCCATCACCGCAAGCCCAACCACTCCAATGTCTGCTTTCGTTTTCATCAGCTTCGCTTTCCTTTCCTCGAGCTCTTCAAGCCCGGTCCGGAGGATGGCTCCCTGAGAGCCGAGGCTCACCGCCGGCGCTCGACCTTGGGTGTGAGGCATGAATAAGACATCCCCGGGAAGGCTCCGGGGGCGTCATTCCCGCACGCCTTTCCCATGAAAAGCAGGGCACAACGTCCCATCCAGATGGGTGAACATTTCATGCCTCCCGCCTTGAGAGGATGGGGCTCTTTTGGCCTCAACGGTATGGATCAGGCTCTCGAACGGTTGGGCAAACGCGATGATGCCGCCCTCGCAATTGCCTGTGTCATGAGTACTCTCGTTTCAGCGTTCGGATTCTTACCGCCCCATGGGGACGATGAGCATGGCGCCGGTCATTCGGACCGCCTCATCTTCTGCCTTCAGGCATCTTTCCTTTACGGCGCGCAGCACGCGACCTGCCACCGTCTCGTTCCAGAACCAGCTGTTGAATTCGGCGATCGAGGGTGGAGTCGAGCCCGGTCGGGCTGCGGCGGCTTCGAAGTAGAAGGCCCTGAGGTCCTGGGAAGCAAGTCGGAGGGCGACGGCGAAAGGCAGGTCCTCCCTGGGCGATCCCAACGTCTCGCCGGAAGCGAAACCGGCGAGAAGCTCAGAAGCGGCATCGGGCGCAAAATCCGAAACCGTGGTCCGTCCACGCCTCTCGATACCCAGGTCATACCAGGGGCGAAGCTCCATGATCTCACGCCGGAATGCGGATCGGAGTCCCTCGGGGTCCGTCTCCTCGCCAAGGCTGGGGAAAAAGGACACCGGGCAGGCCCACACCTCGGGGCTCTTTTCGGCTTCGAACGCGGCGCTGGGCGTTCCCCCGGGGAAATCCGCGAGCACGGGACCCTCGTTAGCTTCGAGGAGCTCGAGGGCTGCCAGCAGCACGCGCCGCTGGAGCATGGGGTCTTCGGGGGCTCCCAGAGGGCGCCCCAGCTCGAAGGGAGCCCAGAGCGCCCGTGGCGGGCGAATGATCTCCGTGTGCTCCCGGATGAGGCTGATCTGGGTGGTCGGGACACCGTCAGCTTCCAGGTAATGGGCCAGCGCGCCCACGGCGCGCGTGCAGAAGGGTCAGACGGGGACGAGAAGCGCCGCGTCGACCGCGTCGCCCTTGAGGAGTGCGGACAGGTTGTGGGCCGCTGTCGCCATTTCCTGGGGGGCGGTGGCGCCCATGAACGAATAGTGGCAGGCTGCGACGGATCCGATGATCCCGTCCCGCGCCAGCTCCCTGAGCCGGTCCAGGGGGAAGACGACGTTCCAGTCCTGTTGAAAACCGGTCCGGTCGAAGTTGGTGGAGATGTGGGTCATCACCAGATCCCCGGCCGTGACGTCCCCCGGGATCACGCGGAAGTCCCCGGACATTTCCTCGAAGGGCCGGTCCCCCCTACGGTGAAGGCCAGCGGTGGAGATGATGGACACACGACGCCGCGAAAGGAGCGGCCCCTGGACCCAGGGACGGCTCTCGAAGGAAGGGCAGGGAAGTTTGGCCAGGTGGGACCGCATGGGCTCGGGCATTCGCTCCAGTACTGCCATGATGAGCTCCTTCAGATGAGGATTGTGAATGTACGCTGGTGGCGCCCCCGGATTGCGGATGCCCTTCATTCAGACTGTGGATGTCCCTGGGTCGAGGCATCGGACCCGCGTGAGCAAACGCCAGGATGTCATTCAGCAGATGCACCGAGGAGCCGCCGACGCAGGCAGGTCAAAGAGTCCGAGGCTTTTCGCATGGCCCGCATAAGGTTCTGCCGCGTAGTCCCTCCGGTATCTTGTTAAGCTTATTCAGTATGGTGATCGGCGGCCCTGGTTCCCAGATCATCCTTGAAGGAATCGCGGGCTGTCGAGATCGCCACCGGCATGTCGTAGTAATAACTGCGAATATCCTGAACAAGGTCCAGGCCATTGTACTCGATCAATCGGATATCGAGAACAATCAAATCCGGTCCCTCCTCCCGAATTCCCTCGATAAGTCCCCCCCCCGTATTGACCGTCACGGTCTCGTAGCCGGCATCCTCGAGCCTCTTTAAAAACAGGAGCAGGAAGTGCTCTTCATGGTCCGCGATCATGACCTTCGCCATAACATGCCTCCCGGGAAGACTCTCCAGTTTCGCCCTTGCCGCAACGGCGCGGACTCCTCTCCATGCCCGTCTCTCTCGGGCACGATCACCCACGGGGTCATACGGGCAGCCCTTCCTCAATGCTTCTACGGGGAGCATTCGCGCGTTTGCCGGTTAGTCGTCCGGTTTCGGGGTTCCTTACAGGCTGCCGTCGACTATTGAACTTCCTCCTTCACCTTCTTGATGATCTTGGGGGTGAAGAACGAGAAGATGAAGAGGCTCACGGAAAAGACGACTTTCGCGGAGAGCAGTTCGGCCCATTGGCCGGAAGCCCAGATTTCCTTGAGCGTCCCGACGAAGAATGTGAAGACAAAGGTCCCGACCATGATTCCGAGCCCGGTCCCGAAGAAGTAATCCCGGAAGCGAACCTTCGTGAGCCCCATTCCGAAGTTCATGGCCGTGAAGGGGAAGTAGATCAGGCGGAGGTAGAGGACGGTGGCGAACCCGTTGCGCTCGATGGCATCGTCGTATTTTTTGAGATTTTCACCGGCGATGGAAGCGGCGAAATCTCTCCCGAGGGTCCGGCCGATGAAGAAGGAAGCGCTGGCGCCGAGCATCGCCCCGAACCAAACGTATAAGAATCCCCAGTAGGCTCCGAAAATGGCGGCGCCCAGCCCCGTGAGGAGCGTCCCGGGCACAAAGAGGCATATCCCCAGCGCGTAAACGAAGACGAAAACGATGGGCGCCCAGACCCCTGCAGCATCCAGAAACCGCCCCAGAGTTTCAACAGTGAAATAGTCCTTCGCAGGCGTATACCGAACAACATAAACAGCACCAATGACCAGTGCCGCCAGGACGGCGGCTTTCACCAGGGCCGTCCCTTTCGTTTTGCGGGTGTTTTCCATCGCTTTCTCCATCTTCTCTATCTCCTCCCTGTAATCGCCAGCCCCCTGAACGATTCATCACTGGGTGGCCTGCAAATTTCTTTTGCTCAGGGGTGTAATGAATTCCCTTCACGGGCGACTACAGACTTGGAAAGGCCTGGCAATCCGCAATGCCACTCGGATCGATTCGGCGGTTGCACGCGATGTTTGGGCTGCCGGGCATTGCGAGGGAATCGAGGGGAGAATCAATGCGTTGAAGGGATGACGGTTCTGCGATAACGTGAAACAGGACATTGATTTTCGCCGAGGAACGGGCGCTCGCCGACCTGGGTGTCGAGCGGTTTGAAGGGGGAGTTGAAGGGGACTTAAGATGCTGTCTTGCGAAGAAACAACGCGACTGATCTCCGAATCTCTGGACAGGGTGCTCCCGTTCCGTCAGCGCATGGCCGTCTGGGCCCATCTCCTCATGTGTCGGTATTGCTCCCGATACCGAAAACAACTGCTGTTCATCGAGAAAGCCATTTCACAGGTTGTCGAGGGAGAACGGGAGGGCCTGGATCCAATCCAATGGGGCCCGTCTCTGTCGCCCGAAGCGCGGGAGCGGATCGGGGAGGCCCTCCGACGGAAGTCCGGCTGAGGCCGTCTCTGCCGCGATGCGAATGGAGCCGTTTGTTTCAACAATAGGAGGTGCAGATGACAGGCGAGAGACTCCATGGAATCAAGGGCTGTGTGTTCGACGCCTACGGGACCCTGTTCGACTTCAATTCCGCGGTGGCTCGGTGCCGTGATGTCCTGGGTGAGCAGGCCGATACTCTCTCCAGGATATGGCGTGAAAAGCAGCTTCAGTACACCTGGCTCCGCTCCCTCATGGGGCGACACGAGGATTTCTGGAAGGTCACCGGGGACGCCCTGGACTTTGCCATGAGATCTCTCGAGATTCGAGACGAAGCTTTGCGGGAGCGACTCATGAGTCTCTACAGGGTCCTGGATGCCTTTCCCGAAGTGCCCGCGACGCTCGAAGCGCTCAAGTCCGGGGGCTTCAAAACGGCCATCCTTTCCAATGGGTCTCCTGAGATGCTGCTTTCGGTGGTCCAAGGCACGGGCATCGCTCACTTGCTGGATGCCGTGCTCTCCGTTGAAGCGGTGGGCATCTACAAGCCTCACCCGTCCGTCTACAAGATCGCCGTCGATTCCCTTTCTCTCGATGCGGAGGCCATCTGTTTCGTTTCCGCCAATGCCTGGGATGCCCACGGCGCTTCGGCGTTCGGTCTGAAGGTCGTCTGGTGCAACCGCTACGGGCAGAGTCGGGAAATCCTTCCAGGAGCAGCGGATGTCGAGGTCTCGACGCTGGCGGAGATTCCGTCCATTGTGGGCATCCGGGATTGAAGGGAGGCCGGATGTACCCTGGAGCATGAGGGCCGCTCGCCTTGGATCAAAATCACTATTATACTCGTTGAGGTTGAATACCTTCATTTTCTCACCGCAAAGGCGCAAAGCTCGCGAAGGGTCCATTTCTGGCTTTCTTTGCGTTCTTCGCGCCTTTGCGGTGAACTGAGAAAGGAAAGATCCAATCCTTAATCAGTATATCTCATGTCTTCATTCTGAACGGCTTTCCATGAGAGCCTCTCATCCTTCAAACCGCATGCATGATCTGACTACGTCACCCCCGCGTTTATCTGCCGGAGGGGCCGGAGACCGTGCCGCCGCACGCATCGTGATCCAGAACGCCCTCTTCCTCGGGAGTAAGAAGCTGAGCGGCCTCACGATCCCCTGGGTCACCTACACGGATCCCGAAATCGCCCATGTGGGCATGTATGAGCGGGATGCCCTGGAGAAGGGCATCGAGGTCGACACTTTCATCCGGCCCTTGAGCGAGGTGGACCGGGCGGTTGTCGAGGGAGCCTTCTCGTGGGTCGGTCCCGACTGGGAGCACGACCTGCGCTGCGAAGACGCCACCCTGGTGACCCGGGTTCGCCTGCGAAATGAGAAGCTCGGACTGGCCGTCGAATGCCGGGATGCGGTGGACTTTCACGAAGATGTGCCGATCCTGCGGCCTCTCCGTTGTGCCCGATACTCGAAGGATGAACTGGATGGAGCGTCTTCACCCCGAAGCGTGCCTCTCCATCCACAATCAATGTGATCAGAAATGAGAATACTTCATCGATGGGAGACTGCCATGAGACTTCCAATTGCCTTTGTCGTGATCGCTGGCTTCATTGCCTTTGTCCTCACCGGCCCGGTGGCCGTGGGCTGGAGCATGGAAAAAGTGGATCACGGCCTGTTTGGGGAACTGCTGCAAAAGTATGTGCACAATGGAACGGTGGACTATGCCGGCTTCAAGGCCGAGGAGAACGAACTGGATCGATACCTCCAGCATCTGGAGGGCGTTCAGCCCCAGAAGCTCTCCAGAAACGAGCAGCTCGCTTTCTACATCAATGCTTACAACGCCTATACCATCAAACTGGTCCTCACCGGGTACCCGAACATCAAATCCATCAAGGATTTGGGCACATTCTGGAGAAGTCCCTGGAAGAAGGAATTCGTTCGACTCGAGGGAAGGACCATGACGCTGGATGACATCGAGCATGGAATCATTCGCCCGAGGTTCCAGGATCCGCGGATTCATTTCGCTGTGAACTGCGCGGCCAGGAGCTGCCCTCCGCTGATTTCCGAGCCTTATGGAGGGGACACTCTCGACCAGCAGCTGGACGGTGTGGCAAAGGCGTTCGTGAACGATCCCGAGCGCAACGACCTGAAGGACAATACCCTTTACGTGAGCAAGATCTTTGACTGGTATGGCAATGATTTCAAGGAAGGGATCGTCGCGTTTTTCATTCAATATGGTTCCGCGGACCTGCGAAGCCGAATTCAAGGTATCGGGGATGGAATCAAGGTCCAGTACCTCCCTTACGACTGGACCCTCAACGGAAAATGATCCCGGATGGAGGAGACATCAATGAGCCTGCAAGAGCAACTGAATGCCATGAAGGAGAAGTCCGAGGCCAGGATTCCCACGGAAGCCCTGGAAGTGATGCACCGGGCGACCGAGGAGCTCGAGAAATCGGGGATTCTCGATCAAGTCCCGAAAGCCGGTGACCGGGCTCCCGATTTCGCCCTCCACAACCCTGACCTTCTACCGGGGCGGCTGGTGACCTTACTGCAATGCGGGGCTCGTCTTCAACTCGCAACCCGCAGCCCGCAACCCGCAACTTCGCAGCGCAGAAGCTCCCGCAGTGTCTCCAGGCAGTCTTTCAGGGGCGCTTCCTCCTTCCTCAGCCGGGAGAGCATGATTCCCCCTTCAATGGCGAAGACAATATGCCGGGCAATGGCTCCCGAGGAAAGGTCCCGCCTCACTTCACCCGATTCCTGGGCAGCCGAGACCACCTCCTGAATTCGCGCCGTCCAATCTTCGAAGACACTCGCGATCAGTCGTGTCAGAGCATGTTCCGTATCGCTCACCTCCAGAGCGCTGTTGCCGAAAATTCACCCCCCCGTGAACCCTTTGTTCCGGTGTAATTCGAAAACCGCAGTGAAGAAGTTTTCGAGGGCTTTTCCCGGAGTCGCGCCCGCGAGCGAGCTTCCGAGAAACCCCATGAGCTCCTCCCTGGCGCGCTCCAATACAGCCTTTTCCAGGTCATTCTTGCCCGGAAAATGGAAGTAGAGACTCCCCCTTTTGACCCCGCATTTCTCCAGAAGCTCGCTGACACTGGTCCCGCAAAAGCCTTTTTGCTCCATCAGTCCAGCCGCTTCCATCAAGATTCTTTCGCGGGTCCGCTCTCCCTTGGTCGCCACAGACGCCTCCAAAATCAAAATTGACCGATCGGTCGGTTTTTAATTGACATGGGTGCGGCCTTTTTGTCAAGATGAACTTCATATTTGAGCTGTGAGGGCGTTCCTATCGGTCCACCCCGTTTGAAACATTCTCTTTATTGTTTTTGCAAAGAGGACCTGTAAGGATATTCTGTCCCGAACGACACCCACACCGACCGGCCCGAGCGACGATGAGCACCGGAGAAAAAGACAATTCGGCTCCAATCACAAATCCTGAGAGTTGGGTGGCCGAGCACGGAGATCTCCTGTTTCGCCATGCGCTGCGTCGGGTGCAGAGGCGGGATGTAGCCGAGGATTTGGTTCAGGAAACGTTTCTTGCGGCGCTCCACTCGAGGGAGGGCTTCCAGGCGCGATCCTCGGAGAAAACGTGGCTGCTCGGTATCCTGAGGCATAAGATCGTGGACCACATCCGCAAGGCCAGTCGGGAGAGCTCGGTGAGCTCCGACATGCCCGTCGAGGACATTCCCGAACATCTCTTCGATCCGGGCGGTCGGTGGGCCGTGAAGCCTTCCCGCTGGGAGAGCGATCCGGGGAAAGCGCTGGAGGCAAAAGGTTTCTGGGATGTTCTCATGACCTGCATGGAGGAGATCCCGGGCCGAATGGCGCACGCTTTTGCCCTGCGGGAGATTGAGCAAATGGATGTTGAGGAAGCCTCCGAAGTCATGGAGGTCACACCCAACAACCTGGGGGTGCTGCTCTACCGGGCGAGACAGCGCCTCAGGCGCTGTCTTGAACTGAACTGGTTTTCCTAGGACACGGGAATTGCCGGACCATGTTGGAGTCCATTTACTACGTCATATCCTGGGCTTGTCGGCGTGCATGCCCTCATTGCTACGATGAGAGGTTTCGGCCATACTCCGGCGGTGAATTGGAGGCGATCACGTCGCGAAGCAAAGCGGCATTCCCCGCCATCGTTTCCCACCTTCCCGAAACGATGGTCTACACGGACCTGGAGGATCAGCGGGAGGACGGCTCCCTTGCCCCGAAGGTCGGAAGGATCGTTCTTTCCGGTGGGGAGGTCCTGCTGGACCCGGTTAGAACCGAAGTGCTCTACCCTCTCCTCGGGACGCTGACCGAGCGCTATAAAGCCACAGGCGGCGTCAAACTGGTGATCCAGACAGCGGGCGACCTGCTCAGCCCGCAAATCATAGACGATCTTTTGGACCGGGATGTGTGGATGATCTCGGTCTCCTCACTGGATGACTTCCACCAGCCGGTGGCTCAGGAGGGCAGGGAAGCCTTTCGGGAAAGGCTTGCCGCCCTGTTTGAATCCGCCGGAATGCGGGCATCGGGTCTCCAGTCCAGTGTGCGGAAGTGGATGGACGAGGATGGGCCGGTCTACAGTTTCTTCGGAGCCACGCCGGATGCGTGGATCGGGAAATTATGGCCGAGCGGCCGCGCCTGGGAGAACGGCCTCTCGAAAGCGACTTTCAAAGACAACTTCTGTAACAACTGGTCGGGAGGACTTAATTTTCTCAATGTGGGCTTCAGCGGATCGGAAGTGGCCATCGATCCCGACGGGAACCTTTACCCCCGGCTGTCCTATGGGAACGTGACCGAGGAGCCCTTGATTCAAATCCTCGAGAGCCTGGTCGGCCGGCCTGAATTCGAGGCCATCGCCATGGGCCGTCCGGAACGGATGGGCATCGGACACGGGGTGGATGTGGAGGGTTTTCTGCAGCTCAGCCGGACGGCGAATGCGAGAGGCGAGGCCTACGTGAACCGATGCATAGGATGCGATCGTTTCCAC
>JALOOX010000157.1 GCA_025454175.1 Syntrophobacteraceae bacterium
CTGGTCGAACGAGACAATCTGGCTGTGGCCCTCTCCGTTGCCGGCTACTTCATCGGCCTCACCATGGCTCTGGGTGGAGTTCTGGCGGGTGAGTCCGTCTCGCTGAAACAGGATGTCATCGATATCACTCGGTATGGCATCCTGGCCATTGCCCTGCTGAATCTCTCCTATTGGATCAACGACTGGTGCATCCTCATGCGCTCCAAGATCGGTCAGGAAATGGTCCGGGACCGGAACTGCGGGGTCGGGCTCATCTCCGGAGCAAACCACGTGGCCATGGGGCTCATCCTGTACGGACTGCTCTCGGGAGAGGGCGGAGGCTTCCTGACGGTCGCGGTCTTCTGGGTTCTGGGACAGCTTGCGCTCATTCTTGCCGCTAAACTCTACGATTTCCTGGCGCCATACGACGTCCAGGATGCCCTCGCACGAGACAACGCAGCTGTGGGAGCTGCTTACGCGGGTATGCTGATGGGCATTGGAAACGTGATCCGGTTTGCGGTTCAGGGGAATTTCAGCGGATGGCTCCCGAGCCTGACGTCTTTCGGGCTGGTGGTGATGTTTGGGCTGTTGGCCCTGCCTGTTCTCCGCTGGGTCACGGATCGTTTGATCCTGCCCGGCAGGCGCCTCACCGATGAGCTGGTCCGGCAGGATCGGCCCAATATCGGAGCGGGCGTCCTGGAGGGGACGGTGTATGTCTGCATGTCCTATCTCATAGGCTGGTGCATTCAATGACGAACTGATTTTGCTGCTCATGGTCCTTCCCGCCGGGTGCCGTGGCCGTTCTCCATGGATCGGGCCAATCGCCGGCCCTCCTCCTCATCCACGAAGCGGAGCAGCAGTCCACCCGACAGGAAAAGCACCACAACGGCCAGAATCGAATGCCTGGGACTGCCGGTCAGCACGCTGGCCCAGCCCATGAGGAGGGGGCCGACGACGGCCGCGAATTTGCCGAGCATGTTGTAGAAGCCGAAGAATTCCGCAGCCTTGTCTTTGGGAATGATGCGGGCGTAGAGCGATCTGCTGAGGGACTGCACGCCGCCCTGGACCAGCCCGATGATGCCCGCCAGGATATAGAATTCCACCTCTTCGGTGATGAAATACCCGTAGATCGTCACTCCCACGTAAGCGCCGATCCCGATGAAAATGCCGGTCTTGGGGCCCCACTTGCGACCCAGCATTCCGAAGGCAATGGCCGACGGAAATCCGACGAACTGAGTCACGATGAGGGCGGAGAGGAGGCTTCTGGAGGAGAATCCCAACGACAGTCCGTAGTCCACGGCCATTCTGATGATCGTGTCCACTCCGTCGATGTAAAGCCAGTAGGCTGCCAGAAAGAGCATCACGACGCGGAGCTTGCGAACCTCTGCGAAGGTAGCCCTGAGCTGCAGGACGCCCAGAACGACAGTCTGCCTCAGGCCCGAGGAGGCTCGCGCAGGAGGCTCACTCACGAAGAGGAACAGGGGGACGGAAAAAAGCGCCCACCAGAGGGAGACGCTGACAAAGGAAAGGCGAACGGCTTCCGCGGCTCCGCTCAAGCCGAAGGCGCCCGGCCAGAGCGTCATGATCACATTGAAGGCAAACAGGAGTCCTCCGCCGAGGTAGCCGAAAGCAAATCCGAATGCAGAAACGAAGTCAATCCGGTCCTCGGTCGCAACACTCACCAGAAGTGAGTCATAGAAGATGTTGCCGCCGGCAAAACCAAGAGCGGCCAGCACGTACAAGGCCGCAGCCTGGCCCCACTCTCCTTTGTCGATCCAGTAGAGCGAACCGGTGCACACGATTCCGAGACTGGCAAAAAGAAAGAGACTCCTCTTCCTGACCCCGCCGGTATCGGCGATGGCGCCCAGCAGCGGGGCCAGCGCTACGAGCAGCAGGCTGGCCAGAGAATTGGCTGTGCCCAGCTTCAGGGTGCTGAGCGATGCATCGCTTCCGGCGCTCCAATACTCCTTGAAGAACACCGGAAAGAAGCCGGCCATGACGGTGGTGGCGAATGCGGAATTGGCCCAGTCGTAAAAGGACCAGGCAATCATATCCTTACGGGCTTCAGTCAATGCATTCTTCAAAACGGTCAGCCTCCTATCGGCTGAAGATGAAATGATTCGCTGAGTACGGTGTCCTGAGACTTGTGCCAGAAAACACATCAAGATGCCAAGGTCAAGTCGAGGAAAGCCCTTGAGAAACCTCCGGGTCTCAAGCCGGTAGAGTGTCTGTGGCACCCTTCAAGTCATCGACCTTGCGGTCTCCGGCTGGAAGTTCTCTCCCCCCGCCCCCGCCTGGAGGCAATGTGGTTGACTCAACGGCACCCCGGCGGAGGCCGGGGTCAGGAAAACCGCATAAAATCTGGATTACGGCTTTCGCCGGAAGGGCCATGGTGGCTTAATTCGGTAGCCTTGACGCCTGGAGTCCCCTTGTGCAAAATCGCCTTATTCGGATTTTATTCCTTGACAAGCATGATGGAGCTTGCTAGTGGGGAACCTCGAGAAATTAATCACTACAACGCGCCACTCAAGCGATCCCCGTTGGATATGGATTGGCTCACGGGGCACTTCACATAGAAAAAGATCTTACCGGCCGAAGGGTCGGTCGAACATAGAGTCGAGCATGGGGCGTGATAAGAATCACAAGCCCGCTCGGAGCGAAGGTCCAAAGGCGACGGGGAGCATGGTGGGTTCCGGTCGACCGCTGGTGCATGAGGGGGGGGGCGCGGCGGGGTTTTGCCTCC
>JALOOX010000006.1 GCA_025454175.1 Syntrophobacteraceae bacterium
GAAGCCCCGCTGATGACCATCCCGCATCCCTCAGTGCAACTGGGCTACTGCGAGTCCACCAGGCAAAGGATCGCTCCTTTCACGGCCTGAAGGACCTTGTTGGCGTGGGAGCCCAGCAGGAACGGCTTGCGCTCGTGGAAGCTCTTCTTTCCCATGAGAACCATTTGGTACCGGGCCGATGCGATGTCATTGAGCAGGTCCCGGGCGACACCTTCCTTGGTCGTTTCCACCCGAGTCTCGATATGCTTCTCGGGGACGCCGCGCTCCTTCAGCATTTCCTTGGCGTCGCTCATGAAGGCTTCCACCTTGCGGATCCAGTCCGAGGCCCACTTCTCGATGCGAGACTGACGATCCTTCTGCTCCGTTGGGCCCAGGATATGGCCGTCGTCCCAGAATGTCGGTGGAACTGGAGGCATGAGATGAAGGAACGTGTATTTCAGGCCGTCGATGGGTGCGATGAGCTCAGCGGCATACTGCGCCAGAGTCCGCGAATCAGGGCCTCCCTCCAGGGCGACCAGAACTCGACGAGTCTGGTGAACCGGTGTATCCACTATCCACACCGCACGGTCCTTGGCGTATTGAGCCACCTTGCTCGACACGCTTCCGATGAGAAGTCCCTCGAGGGTGTTGCGGCCTCTTCGACCCAGGGCGATGCTTCGAATCCCCGACTCCCTCGCCTCGGATATGATGTCCTGGCCGGGGTCCATGCTGTCGAGCCTTGTTTTGAACTGGATGCGGTCTTCGGGAAAGCCGACTTCCAGAAGTCGGCGGCGCGTCTCCTCCAGAACGGTATGTCCCACCTTCTCCTGCTGCGCATAGGGCAGTCGGCAGGTTTCTTCAACCTCCCCGCACAACTCGCCGGGGAGAAGGCTCGCCAGCTGCTGAACACAATGAAGCACACTCAGATTGAGCTCTTTGTCATGCTTCAGGATATCTCCGAGAACGGAAACCGCCTCCAAGCCTCGCTCCGAACCGTCCACCGCCAACAGCAGCTTCTTTTCCATGGCGTTCCTCCTTCGCAATCAGGTTTGTCGGACCCGTGACTCTACCCCTGTCAACGCTTCGAAGCCGTTCATCCGCAGTTGAGACGGCTCACTACCCCTTTCTGGATGCCCTTTTGCCGGGCCCATGGTCGATCGCTGAGTTTTTCAATCATATAATCACTCGGAAGGCTTTTCGAAAACTCGCGAGTCCAGGAACTTGTCCATGGGCTCCATCGAATCGATCAGCCGGAAGCGGGGGATGCTTTGAAGAAACAACTGTCCGTAGCTCTTGGCTCGCAGCCGCATATCGAAGATGGCCACCACCCCGCGATCGTGGGACGAACGGATCAGTCGCCCGACTCCCTGCTTCAGCTGAATGACCGCCCGGGGGACCTGGTACTGGTAGAAGGCGTTTCCGCCCTGTGCCGCCGCCCATTCCATCCGGGCCGCCGTGATGGGGTCGTCCGGGACTTCGAAGGGCAGCTTGTCGATCAGCAGGCAAGAGAGGGCCTCACCGGGAACGTCGATGCCCTGCCAGAAGGAGCTGGTGGCGAAGAGGACCGAATCGACCTTCTCCTTGAACTCGGCCAGCAAAGCGCGCTTGGCCTTCTGGCCCTGAACCAGGAGCGGATAGGGGAGTCGGCCCTGCAGCTGCCGATGGCATTCATGGAGGTTTCGATAACTGGTGAAAAGAAAGAGCGCCCGGCCCTTCGTCTTCTGGAGGATCCTCAGGGAGTCCTCCACCAGGGACGAGCAGAAGCTCGCTTCGTGAGGCAGCGGAAACCTGGAGGGGATATACAGGAGGGCCTGGTCCTCGTATGAGAATGGCGAGTGGAGAAGCACCTCACGGCGGTTGTCCGGAGCCCCGAGGGCTGACCGAAAGTACTCGAAAGTCCCCCCGACGCTCAAGGTCGCCGACGTCATGACCACGGCGCTGGTTTTGGCGAACAGGTGCTCACGGACGATCCCCGAGACCTCGACGGGAGTGCCGTGAAGGGCCGCGCTGTTTGCGGTGACCTCGGCCCAGTAGATCAGCGAGGAGTCCTTCTGATCCAGAAAGGACTGGAGACAATGGGCGAGCTCGAGGCTCCAGCCGTGACTGCTCTCGAGGGGAGGCCTGTCCTCCTTGAACCGTGAGACGATGGCGGCGATATGCTTGAGGGCTTCGATGATCGTTCCGCAGGCGCCGACGAAAGCCGTGCCCACCCTTTGGAGATCCAGTCTGAACCTGCCCTGCTGCCCGGCGGATTTCCTGAGCTGGGCGGGAAGCAGCCGCTCCATGACCTCCAGGTGCTGAAGCGTCGTCTCAAGCTCCTGGAGGTCCCGGATCTTTCCGCCGTCCCTTTTGATCTCCCGGAGCAGATCTCTCCTGAGGTCGCCGAGGGTCCGGATATTGAACTGAAGGCCGAAGTGGAGACCGATCACATCCTCCAGCTGGTGCGCCTCGTCAAAGACCACGGCCTGGTATTCCGGGATGACTTCGCCGTATCCCGCCCTCCGCACCGCCAGGTCGGCCACGAAGAGGTGATGGTTGACGATCACCATGCGGGCCTGGGCCGCTTCGGCCCGAGCTTTCATGAGAAAGCAGCGGGCCTGCTCCTCGCAGTCCTGCCCCAGGCACTGCTCGCGGTTCGAGCTCACCTCGTCCCATGCGTGGAAGCGATCGGGCAGCCAGCCGGCTTCGGATCGATCCCCCGTGCGCGTGCGGCCGGCCCACTCCTGAAGCTTCCTGAAAAGCCTGGCCTCGTCTCGATTCCAGAAGGTGGGCTGATAGGCGAATTCCTTGAACCGCCGTCGGCACAGGTAGTTCTTCCTGCCCTTGAGACAGACCACCTTGAGATTTGCAAACAGGTGCTTTCTCAGGAGAGGGATATCGTGATCCAGGATCTGGTCCTGGAGGGTCTTGGTGCCCGTGGAGACGATGACCTTCCTGCCGCTCGCGATGGCGGCGATGAGATAAGCCCAGGTCTTTCCGGTTCCCGTGCCGGCCTCCACCAGGAGCGGCCTGTCCTCATCCAGGCAGTCGCTTACGGCCTGCGCCATTTCCAGCTGGGCCGACCGAAACTCGAACCCCTGGATCTTCCCTGCCAGGAGTCCCTCGGGCCCAAAGTACTGCTCCATGTCCCTGGGAGCCATCAAAACAGATCCGACTTGAAGAAGGATTCGGAAGGCGGGGGCTTGCGAGACCCCGAGGACGCCCGAGGAGAGAATTCATCCTGGGATGAAGTCCAGTCGTCTTCCTCCCCATCCTCTCCTTCCATGTCCGTTGGCGCACTGGTTGATCGCCGGTTGACCGGAGGCTCGCCATCGAATGCCGCGAAGACTCCTCCGCCCTCGTTGGAGCGGTAGATGTATCCGGAGCCCGGGTCCATCTTGGCGAGCACCACCCCGGAAGGAATCCTGAACGCCTGGACGGGCTCGTCCTTGAGGGTCTGCTCCATGAAGTTGAGCCATATGGGACAGGCGGCGCGTCCCCCCGTCTCGCCTTTTCCCAGGGACAGGTTGTGGTCATCGTATCCGATCCACACCCCGGCCAGCAGGTTCGGGGTGTACCCCACGAACCAGGCGTCCTTCAGCTCGTTGGTGGTCCCCGTTTTGCCGGCGGCGGGCCGCCCCAGCTGCTTTGCCCTCTGTCCGGTTCCCTCCTCGACGACCCCTTGAAGCAGATGCGTCATGATATAGGCCGTCTGGGGTGAGATGACTTTTTCGCGCCGTGGCCGATGGTCTTCCAGTATATTGCCGCCGCGATCGTACACCTTGTCGATGAGGTAGGGCTCGACCCGCTCGCCCAGGTTGACGAACGGCGTATAGGCGGTGAGGAGCTCGGAGAGCGTCACGCCCGAAGCCCCCAGGGCCAGCGCGAGGGTCGGTGTGAGAGACGAGGTGATCCCGAGCCGCCTGGCGTAGCTGATGGCGTAGCTGGTCCCAATGTCGTCCAGGAGCTTGACCGTCACCACGTTGCGGGAATGGACCAGGGCCTTCCTCAGGGTGATGGGCCCCCAGAACTGGCGGTCGTAATTGGAGGGCTTCCAGGGACCGCGGAGGCTGTGGTCGTCCCTGACGAAAGGCGAGTCGATCAGGATGGAGGCTTCGGTGTACCCCCGGTCCAGGGCCGCCGCGTAGATGATGGGCTTGAACGAGGAGCCCGGCTGGCGAACCGCCTGGGTGCATCGATTGAACTGGCTTTTCTGGAAGTCTCTCCCTCCCACCATGCTGACCACCTGCCCGGTATCCGGGATGAGGGCCATGAGGGCTCCCTCCATGCCGGGGTCCTGCTCGAGGACCGTGGTCCAGGAATTCTCGTCCTCCTTCTTTTCCAGCCGGACCCGGATGACATCTCCCACCCGAAACATCCTGTCGGCCCGCCCCGCCGGGATCTTGGCCCATTCCCACCCCGAGGGCGGCAGCTTGCCGTAGGCGGAGCCCAGGTGAAGGATGCGCGTCCTCGTCTTGGGGTCGTAGCTCATGACCAGCGCCCCGGCGATGTTGTTGGCCGCGAGCGTCCCGTTTCGCTCGGACAGGACCTTGACCGTGTTGTTCCATTCGTCCCTGGGGACGTTGGCATGAAGGCCCCTGTAACGCCGGTGCCGCTTGTCCAGCTCACGAAGCCCCTGGTCCAGGGCCTTCTGGGCGATGGCCTGGATCCGGGGAGCCAGGGTCGTGTACACCGTGAGCCCTTCCTTGTAGAGACCATCCTTCCCGTAACGGCTCTCGAGCTGGCGGCGGACCTCCTCGGTGAAGTGGTCCAGATCCTTGAGCGTCCACTGCCGGGGTCGGGCGAGCTTGATGGGCTCTGCCTGTGCCTTCTGCACATCCCCCGAGGTGGCCAGCCCGGATTCGAGCATCCTCTGGAGGACATAGCGCTGCCGCTCCAGGGCCGCCGGCATGTTGTGGGTCGGGGAGAACCGGCTCGGCGCCTTGGGCAGCCCCGCCAGAAGCGTCGACTCGGCAAGCGTCAGGTCCCGAGCATGCTTGTCGAAATAGGTCCTGGCAGCCGCCTCGACGCCGTACGCCCCGGAGCCGAAATAGATCTGGTTCAGGTAGAGAAAGAGGATTTCGTCCTTGCTGAGGGACCGGTCGATGCGATACGCCAGTATGGCTTCCTTCAGCTTCCGGATCCAGGTCCGCTCCGGGGTGAGGAGGAGGGATTTGACCACCTGCTGGGTGATGGTACTCCCCCCCTGCACGATTTCCCCCGCCTGAATGTTCTTGAAAAGCGCCCGGACGACGCCCAGGAAGTCCACACCTCCGTGCTCGTAGAAGCGAACGTCCTCCGCAGCCAGAAATGCCTTGATGAGATGCGGAGGCAGGTCCGAGAGGGGGACCACGTAACGGCGCTCGATGAAGAATTCGCCCTGAAGGGAGCCGTCGGAAGCGTAGACCCGGGTCACCAGGGCGGGATGGTAGCTCTTGAGCGACTGGGTGCTGGGAAGAGACCGGTCCAGCTGAATGAAGAACGCCAGCAGGGACAGTCCCGCCACCAGGACCACGCTCACCAGGGAAGCGAGCAGGACCAGGGTCACCCACCGGGCGGTGCTCGACTTCCGCTCTCGACTTCGACTTGTGTTTCGGGTCATCTGATGTATCCTCATCCTTGCAGCCAGGTGGGCGAAGGCCTTTGCCAGGCTGCTTTCAGAAAACTCAAGTTGAAATTATAATGCAAGGCTCGAATTTGAGCACCTAAATCTCGTACCGCCGCGTCCATATCTCGCACTGAGAAAGATGTTTCGTGCCGCACGGGAGGAGAATCTCATGACTGACAGCATCGTCTATCGCCCGATCGGGATCATCCATTCACCCTACAAAACCCTGGAAGATATGCCCATTCAGCCTGCCGGGGCCAAGGGCAAAGAGGGATTGATCATCGTCCGTCCCGAGTTTTCAAAAGGTTTGCGGGATATCGAGGGGTTCTCGCACCTCTACATTCTCTATCATTTTCATCGGGTGAAGGAGACCCGCCTGGAGGTGACGCCATTTCTGGATTCGAAGTCCCACGGGGTTTTCGCGACCCGGGCGCCCGTCAGGCCCAACCCCATCGGTCTCTCCGTGGTTCGGTTGACGGGCCGCTCCGACAATGAGCTTCGCATCGTCAACGTGGACGTCCTGGACGGCACCCCGCTCCTGGACATCAAGCCCTACGTCCCGGAATTCGACGTTTTCAGGACCGACGCCGTCGGATGGCTCGAGCAATCAAGCAAGGCCGTGGCGAGCCACCGATCCGACGACCGCTTCAGCGGGAGCTGAATCTTGTGGAGGACGGTCCGCCGAGGCATTCGCACGCAGGCAAGCTCCCGACGGCCCCATTGATGTCATTGACGGGCATAAAAGCGCTTCCAGCAGCGGCATGGTTTGTGATAGAGAGTATATCCGATAAGATACCGGTCTTGGGGTGCAGACCATTGGTGTGTGGAGTGACGTCGTCCCTGTCATGGGGGAGGGGCGGCGATTGAGCGGCGTGTGTTTCTTACAAATCATCTGTCACGGAGGTGTACTTATGAGAAGATTACTTGGTTTGGCATTATTAATCGGTTTCTTTGCCGTGTCGCTGGGCGGTTGTACCTGCGCTCGGAAAGAAGTCAAAAGTGAACCGCCTCCACCAGCGGCGGTAGAAAGGCCTGCTCCTCCTCCGGCCGAGCCGGTCAAGCCTGTTCCGCCCAAGAAAGACCGCAACTAGACCTAACGTCGGCGCCCTGTCTTGTCCTTGAATGCACCACCAGGCAGGGCGCCCGGAATTTCCGCTGATGGACGGAGCATGCCGATTGTTCCTGGACATGCTCGCAGAGTGAAACCAAAGGCACGACCAGCCTGCAGCTTCCGGCGGTATTGAGATGCAAAGAAGGCTCAGGAACGAACACCCACTGGCGGCAACCATGATCTTGGCGCTCTGTTTCGGCCTTCTGGCCGCGAGCTGTGCCTCCCGTCCAATTGTCGGAACGAAGGGCGTGGCTTCCTTGAATGAAGCAGGTACGGCGGGCTCGGCCGTCGAGGCACAACCTGTTATGGCGTCTCCTCCCAGGCGGGCGAACTTCGGAGGAGAGGACAAGTCGCCGGATGCCCGGCGCGTTGCGGACTGGGTTTTAGATTTGGGCGACAATCGCGGACTGCCCTTCGCCATTGTCGATAAGACGGATGCGAAGGTCTTTGTGTTCTGCGCCGACGGGGAGCTTCTCGGTGCGGCCCCGGCCCTTCTGGGTCTTGCGCGCGGAGATGACACGGCTGCAGGTATCGGTGAGAGGCAGCTGTCGGAGATTCCTCCCAAGGACCGTACCACCCCCGCGGGCCGGTTCTTGGCGTCGCTGGGCCACAACTACCACGGAAAGGATATCCTCTGGGTCGACTACGATAATGCCATTTCCCTGCACCGGGTGGTGACGAACAACCCGAAGGAGCGCCGCCTGCAGCGACTGGCCACCCCGACGCCCCTCGACAACCGCATTTCCTTTGGCTGCATCAATGTTCCGGAGCACTTTTACAATGACATCGTGAGACCGACGTTCACCGGGACGTACGGAGTCGTCTATGTGCTGCCGGAAACCCGCCCCCACGGTGAAGTTTTCACCTCCTATTACGACGTGGAATGACGCGGCAGCTCGTCAGGGCATCAGCGCATATGGCGGGAGCATTGAAATCCCTTGCCAAGCTCGCACCAGACGCAGGCGTCCTCGATGCCCGCCGTGATGGCGAGTTGAGCCTCGCAGTTGCCGCAAAGCCTTTCTTCCCCCGGCTTCATGATTCCGTTGCAGGGCGTGATGGCCATGGGGCAGTGGGCCGTGCAGAAGCCGCAGTTCCTGCACAGGTCGCGAATGCCCAGGGGATGCTGTACCCGCCGGTCGCGTCCCCTCCCCACGAATCCCAGGGAATTGGCATTGGCCATTTGCGAGCAATAGCGGACGCAGCGGCCGCACAGCACGCAATCGTCGTTTCTGAAAGGATACCGCACCTCCTTGACGCCGCAGCGCACGGCAATATCCTGGATGGCCCGGGAATTTGGGGCCTGGGCCACGAGGAGCTCGGCGACGTTGCGCCTCAGCTTCATGACTTTTTCCGAATGGGCGCGGATGACCATGCCTTCCTCCACCCCCAGGGTGCAGGAGGTGGTGATCTTTGACTTGCCGTTGCTGACGAGCTCCACAATGCAAAGACGGCAAACCCCGATGTCCTTGATCAGCGGCATGTGGCAGAGATGGGGGATGCAGATGCCGAGCTCGACGGCGGCGTCCAGCACGCTGATTCCCTTGGGTACGCGCAGGGCTGCGCCATCAATGGTAAGCGATACATACTGCTGCATATTTTCACCTCATCAGATGACGGTTATGGCTTCGAATTGACACTCTCCCAGGCAGATGCCGCATCGCTGACACTTGAGGGAATCGATGGCATGTGTCTCTTTTTTGACACCCTCGATGGCCTCGTGGGGGCATGCACGCCTGCAGGTCCCGCAGCCCGTGCATTTGTCCCCGTCGATCTCGTAGCGGATGAGGGCTTTGCAGACGCCGGCGGGACAACGCTTGTCGTGGATGTGGGCCTCATACTCCTGCTCGAAATAGCGCAGGGTTGAGAGAACCGGGTTGGGAGCCGTCTTCCCCAGCCCGCACAGGGCTGTCTCCCCGATGGTTTCAGCCAGCTCTCGAAGCAGCGGGATCTGTTCGGGCCTGCCTCGACCCCCGGTGATGTCCTCGATGATCTCCAGCATCCGGCTCACCCCGATGCGGCAGGGAACGCACTTGCCGCAGGACTCGTCCTGCAGGAAGTTCAGGAAGTACCTGGCCACATCCACCATGCACGTCCCCTCGTTCATGACGACCATGCCCCCCGAGCCCATCATGGAGCCCGCGGCGTAAAGCTCGTCGAAATCCACCGGCAGTCCGAAATGGCTCGCGGGAAGGCAGCCCCCGGACGGACCTCCCGTTTGCACCGCCTTGATGTCCTTGCCGTTGTTGGGACCGCCGCCGATATCGTAGACGATGCTTCGCAGGGGAGTCCCCATGGCGACTTCGACCAGGCCGGTGTTTTTCACATGGCCGGTGAGAGCCAGGATTTTCGTGCCCTTGCTGCCCTGCGTTCCGATTGAGCTGAACGACTTGGAGCCCTTGAGCATGATCGAGGGCACATTGGCCCAGGTTTCCACGTTGTTGAGAACCGTGGGCTTGTTCCAGAGCCCCTGCCTGACGGTGTGGATGTCCTTCGGACGCGGCTCGCCCACCTTGCCCTCCAGCGAGGCCATGAGGGCCGTGGATTCGCCGCACACGAACGCTCCGCCACCGCGGGCCACTTCGACGTCGAAGGAAAAGGACGAACCGAGAATCCGCTCGCCCAGGAGCCCGAGATCCCGGGCCTGCTCGACGGCGAGCCTGGCGTGCTTCACCGCAAGCGGGTACTCCTTCCGGACGTAGACGTACCCCCTGGCCGCCCCGACCGCCCAGGCGCCGATCATCATCCCCTCGAGGATGAGGTGCGGGTTGCCTTCCAGCAGGCATCGGTCCATGTAGGCTCCGGGATCACCTTCGTCGGCGTTGCAGACGACATATTTTTCATCCCCCGGGGCTTCATGGCATTCGAGCCACTTGTGCCCTGTTGGAAATCCGCCGCCGCCGCGGCCCCGAAGCCCCGAGGCCATGATCTCGTCGATCACGTTCATCGGTGCAACGCCGGCAAGGGTCCGGGCCAGGGCGCCATAGCCCCCGATGGCGATGTAGTCTTCAATGGCACAGGGGTTCACCTGCCGGTTGAGGGCCAGCAACCGCCGGTCCTGGGCCCTGTAGAAAGGTATGTCCGGCTCCCTCTGGATCTTCTGGCCGGAAACGGGGTCCGTGTACAAAAGCCGTTCGATCACCTCTCCGTCGCGAATCGTGGCGGCGACGATGTCCGGAACATCCTCGGGCTTCACCCGGCAGTAAAGCAGGTCGGAGGGATCGAAGACCATGATGGGGCCCTGTTCGCAGAAGCCATGGCATCCCGTCGTGCGCACGAGCACGTCACCGCTGAGACCCTGGGCGTCCAGCTCACCCTTCAGGGCGTCGATCACCACCGGGGCCCTCGATGCCTGACAGCCCGTGCCCCCGCAGACCATGATCGTTGTCCTGTAACGAGCGTGCTCGGCGGCAATCCTTTGCCGCAGTCCGTCCAGTTCATCGAAATGATCAACCCTCGGCATTTTCGTCCCCTCCGTTGGTCCCGTTGCTCATTTTACGGATGCTCTTGCGCAGCTTGCCGGGTGTGACGTGGTGGGCGTACGCGTTGTTTTCCACCACCACGGGTCCGAGGGCGCAAGCCCCGAGGCAGTTCACGCACTCGACGGTGAAGGCCCCGTCATCGGTTGTATCACCGGGGTTGATCTTGAGCTGTCCCCGAACCTGGTCGATGAGAAGCCCCGAGCCCCGGACGTGACAGGCCGTCCCGGTGCAGATCGTGATGATGTTCCTGCCCCTTGGCTTGAGGGAGAACGCCTTGTAGAAGTTGGTGACGCGACAGACGTCGATGAGCGGCACACCAAGCTCCCGGGACACGATCCTCATGGCGTCTCCGGAGATGTATCCGCACTCATCCTGGATATCCTGCAACACCTCAATGAGCTGATGGGGCTGGCTCCGCCTCCCCTGCAAGATGGGCTCAAGCACTGCATCGACCATGTCGGGCTCCCTCCGCTTTCCGGGTTTGATGGTGGTTGTTGACCGGAGGCAATTTATTTGGTAGGCAGCCAGGGGTGAATACAATAAGAATACACACGGATTCCATATTTTTCATAGGCATTAAGTCGCCAGTTTCATGCATATGATATGCACAACTCACATAGGGAATGGCAGAGAGGAGCTTCATGTCCAACGGGAAGCCGCAAACGGCGAGAGAGGCCGGATCGACTCCATTCGGCCCCAATGAATGGACTTCTCGATACTGGAAAATCCCCCACGACCAGGACATGCTCGAGCCGGTCAGGATCGCGTCGGCCCTTCGGGAGCGCATCAAGGAGCTGAACTGCCTTTACGGGATCGCTCAGCTGGCGGAGCGTTACTGCGAATCCATTGAAGAAATGCTCGCCCAGCTGGTGGAGTTTCTTCCTTTCTCATGGCAATTCCCCGAGGTGACCTGTGCGCGAATCGTCTTCGATGGAAGGACCTACAAGAGCCGAGGATTCAGTATCAGTCCATGGCGGCAGGCGTCCCAGATTCTCGCCTACAACAAGCCGGTTGGGGAGCTTGCGATCTTCTACACCGAGGAGCGACCGCCGGCGGACGAGGGACCGTTCCTGAAGGAAGAGCGGATCATGCTGGACGAGGTGGCCCGCCGCATCGGGGCCATTGCGATCCGGCAAGCGGCCGAGCGTGAGCTTCAGGAGGCGAACAGGCAGCTGATGCTCGAGCGGAGCGCCCTGCAGGAGGCCAATGCGGCTCTGCGGACGGTCCTGGCCAAGATCGAGGATGAGAAGCAAAGCATCCACAGGGACATGCAGGTCAACGTCGAAAGGGCTTTGATGCCACTGCTGCATGCTCTGGCCCTGGAGCTACCCAGGGAGAAGCGCAAGTACGTCGATATCCTGCGGAACAACCTCGAGGAGATCACGTCGCCATTCATGAGGAAGCTTTCGGGAATCCATCATGCACTCACCCAGACGGAGATCAACATCTGCAACATGATCCGCAACGGGATGCGCACCAAGGAGATCGCCGAGCTCAGGGGCGTTTCCGTGGCGACAATCCACCGCCACCGGGAGCATATTCGGAGAAAGCTGAAGATCACCAATTCCGAGGTCAATCTCGAAACGCTGCTCAAGTCGATGTTCTAGCTTCCGACATTGCCGGAACGTCCTTCCCCGGGAATGCTACCTGGAAAACGGCAACCGCCAGACTCCCTTCCGTTCCTCGATGGAGCCTCTGTCGGTCAAGGCCTCTCCCCGGTGCCGGCGCCGGTCATGGCTCCCCGTCGGGGGGGGGATCCTGCCGCTTCTTCATGAAATCGTCCATCCTCAATATATTCGTGGGGGAGCCGACCTTCCGTCGATGCCGGTCGTTCTTCATCACCTCCATGGCCTGACGCAGCTCGTGATTGTTGTGGATGAGCTCCTCGATATCACCTTCGCGCTCGTCCCATTTCTGTCGCAGGTGAACCGGGTCGAGGGTGAAGCCGAGCAGGGCGCCGATGATCTCCAGGCAACGGGCCGAAGTCATCTCGTGGGGTCCCTGCAGATAGAAGGGCAGGTGCGTCCAGATGCTGAGGCAGCGCATCTCCGTACCCCTTGTCGCCTCGAGAACTGCCGAATGGATGGAGCTCGGGCCGACGTAATCCGCCGGCCGGCACCCCAGCTCTCGAAGCTGGTTATAAGCCCCTGCGTCCTGAACGATGGCCGAAAGAACCACCTCATCGTGGAAGATCTGGTCGTAGAGGCTCCCGAGGAGGACGATCTCACGGCAGCCCCATCGCCTGAGAAGGCCGAGGAGATCGGCGGTGAAGCCTCTCCAGTCCCGTGACGGCTCCGGCCCGCTGCCGACGAGAAAGGGCTCCGTTTGACCGTATCGACCCCTGAGAAAGCGAAACGTCGGCCACTCGAGGGTTTTCAACTGTCCATGATGCACGTGAACAATGGGTCGGAGGGATTCGGTATGCCAGTGAGCCTCGAGGTTCCATTCAGCCACCAGATCCAAGGGAACCATGCTTTTCAGCTCGGACAGGGTGAATTCAATCATTTCGCCGGCATCGGGCCACCCGGAGAAATGGAGCAGGGCACGAGAAGCCCTGATGTCTTCCGAGTGCTCTTGAAGTCGCATGGCAGCTCCCCCGTGGTTCTCTGAAATACCGATGTCAGGTGCAATGGTCAGACGAGGCCCATGCGCTTCAGCTCAAGGAAGAGAGACTCGCAGTCCGAAGCCACCCAGTCCGCGCCGCTTCGCGCGAGATCATCCCATGATCCGCTTCCGCTGGCCACGCCGGCCGTCAGAGTCCCGGCGCGCTTTCCCGTCTGAACATCCAGGGGATGATCCCCCACCATGAGGGAGCTTCCCGCCGCGGAGCCAAAATGGACCAGCGCCCGGCGCAGGTGCCCGGGGTCCGGCTTGACGCGCTCCACGTGATCCCTGGCCAGGAAGCACCCGCAGAAATCCTCCAGGTCCGGGAACACCATTCTGACGGCGGCCTCGCAGTTCCTGGTGATGATGGCCGTATGGATTCCACTGTGCTCAAGCCGTCTCAGGAGAATGCGGGTGAAGGGAAAGAGTGCCCCTTCCCGTGAAGCCTGAAGCTCCATTTCGACGATCATGCGAGAAGCCCTGGACCGGAACTCGCCGGCTCCCTCCACCTGTCGACCGAGGATCCTGCTCTCGAGGGAATCCACCCACTCCAGTACCGGCAGATCGGGATCGAGAATTTCCTCCAGGTATTCGGAGGCCATCAATGCCAGCCGCCGTTTCATGTGTCCAAAGTCCAGCCGAAGGTGAGCCAGGGTCCCGTCGAAGTCGAAAACAATGGTTTTGAGCCGTTTTCCGTCGATGCCGGTTTGCCGCAGGAGCTGATCCTTTCCTTTTCCCGGTTCCTTTTCCCTTGCCGAACGGGGGCGCGTTCATTATTGTGACCGCGCCTGTGAAGCGGTATGAGGCGCGAGGCCTCTATTCACACCATTCTCAGTTAAATTAGGTCCCCCTGGGCCTGTGGGCAAGCCAAAACATAGGGGACATCATGGGATGAGGGGGCATGGAGCAGGTGATACGCAAATTCAGCTTTGATGAAATGGTGGATCGGCTCATCGCTTTCAAGGTCCCCTATCATGACAACTACCTGGCCATGTATTCCAGCTGGTACGGGGGAATCGTGGTGGATCCGGCCCTCATGATGGTTCCCGTCGATGACCATCTTGTCCACCGGGGAGATGGTGTTTTCGAGGCCTTCAAGTGCATCGGGGGCAGCATTTATGGGCTGGAGCGACACCTCGACCGCCTCGAGAGGTCCGCGCGGGGGATTTTCATCGATCTTCCATGCGACCGTGGCACTCTGACCCGCATCATTCGGGCCACCGTCCGGGCGGCGGGGGCTCGCGACGCCATGATTCGGCTTTTCGTGTCCCGGGGGCCCGGCGGCTTTTCGACCAACCCTTACGAGTGCCCCGCCAGCCAGCTTTACGTGGTCTGCAGTCGTTTTCAGCCGACTCCGACCGAGAGGTACGAGAAGGGAGTGACCCTCAAGAGCAGCCATGTTCCCATCAAGAAAGCGTACCTGGCCAACATGAAAAGCTGCAACTACCTGCCCAACGTTCTCATGAAGAAGGAGGCGGAGGACGCGGGTGTGGATTACACCGTCTCCATCGACGACGAGGGGTTCCTGGGGGAGGGGTCCACGGAAAACATCGGCATCATCACGCGGGATCGGGAGTTTCTGGTGCCGCGCTTCGACCGCGTTCTCCGAGGCACCACGATCACGCGTGTGATGGAGCTTGCCGCGGAGCTGGTCAACCGAGGGCAGTGGGCCCGGATCGGAGAGGCGGACATCACACCGGCTCAGGCTCATGAGGCTGCGGAGATCCTGGTCTTCGGAACCTCATTCGACATTCTGCCCGTCGTGCGGTATGACGATCGCCCCATCGGCGACGGCAGGCCGGGACCCTGGGGGGCCCGGCTGCTGGAGCTTCTCCGGGCGGACATGGCGGGCTGTGACGAGATGCTGACACCGGTTGAGGATTGAGTGCATGGACAAAAGTCTTCGGGATTTCTGTCGGAAGACGGCCGGCCAGGTCTTTGAGGAGAGCATCCGGTTGAAACAGGCCGTGGCGCGGGCATCGACGGAGCTCATCGTGGACATGGCGGAGCTGGTGGCCCAGGCCTTCCGTGGGCATCACCGGCTGTTTCTGTTCGGGAACGGAGGCAGCGCCGCCGATGCCCAGCACCTGGCCGCCGAATTCGTCAACCGGTTCCAGCGGGAGCGCATCCCCCTGCCGGCCCTCGCGCTCACCGTCGACACGTCCATTCTGACCAGCATCAGCAACGACTACCACTTCGACGACATTTTCCTGAAGCAGCTCCAGGCCCTGGGGCAGCCGGGGGACGTGGCCCTGGGGATCAGCACCAGCGGGTCCTCTCCAAATGTCGTCAAGGCTCTCAAATGGGCCCGGGAGCACGGGCTCCACACCATGGGATGGGCCGGAGCGACCCTGGGTGAGATGGATACCTACTGCGATTTGATTCTCCATGTTCCTTCGCGGACCACCGCGCGCGTCCAGGAATGTCACATCACCGTCGCCCACATCCTGTGCGGCCTCACCGATGAGATCCTTTTCGGAAGCCAGGAGTTGCCTGCATGAGCCGCAACGGACCGTCCGACATGTGGGAGCCGCTGAGCTTCGAAGGTCTCCAGACCACCAGTCTCATGGACCGCCCGAGCAAGGTCACCGTCGACGACTTCTGCAAGCCGTGGCAGCCGGGTGGAAGCGTGTCGCTCTTCATGGAGAGCCTTCCCGACATCCTGGCGGCAGCCTTTTTCAAGCAGGCTGTGGAGGCCATGGTGCGGGCTGTGCGGGGAGGGCGCACCCTGATTCTCGGGATGGGAGCCCACCCCATCAAGGTGGGGCTCAATCCCGTCATGGTGGATGCTTTTCGGCGCGGGATTTTCACTGGCCTGGCCCTGAACGGGGCCGGCATCATCCACGATGTTGAAGTGGCCCTGGCCGGAAAGACCTCCGAGGATGTGGCGGCCCACCTGGGCCACGGGAGCTTCGGGACCGCCCGGGAGACGGCGGAATTCATCCACGGCGCCATCGCCAAAGGCCATGCCGCGGGCTCGGTCGGGCTGGGGCAGGCGGTGGGAGAGCAGCTCCTCGAGATCGGGGCGCCCTACGCACACTTGAGCCTCCTCGCCACCGCCGCCCGGCTGAACATGCCGGTGACCGTCCACGTGGCCCTGGGAACCGACATCATTCACATGCATCCCGCCATGGACGGGGCCGCCGTCGGGGCACTGAGCTTCAGGGACTTCCAGGTCTTCGCTCGCCTGGTCAGCACCCTGGAGTATGGTCTTTATCTGAACCTGGGCTCGGCGGTGATCCTGCCCGAGGTTTTTCTCAAGGCGGTCAGCGTGGTGCGGAACCTGGGCTATTCCCTGGAGGGGCTCACGACCATCAACATGGATTTCCAGCGGCAGTACCGCTCCCAGGTGAACGTGGTGGAGCGGCCGACGCATGGAGCCGGTACGGGCATCTCCCTCATCGGCCACCACGAGATCATGTTCCCCCTGCTCATGGCCGCCGTCATCGAAGGCTTGGCGAAGGAGGCTTGAAATGGCGACACCCATTCGCATCACGGCAGGTTCGGTGAGCGTCCGGGGCGAACTGGCGGATTCCCCCACGGGCCTGGCCATCGCGGCTGCGCTGCCCATCCGTGGAGAGGCCCGCACCTGGGGAGACGAGATCTATTTCCCCATTGCGGTGGAGCAGAAGCTGGACGACACCGCCGCCGAGGTTGTCGAAGTGGGGGATTTGGGTTATTGGCCAACCGGTAAGGCCTTCTGCATCTTTTTCGGGCCGACTCCGGCCAGCCGGGGCGATGAGATCCGCCCGGCCAGCGCCGTCAACGTGGTCGGGAGGGTGATCGGGGATGCCCGGTCTTTCAAGGCCGTGGACGACGGAGAAGCCGTGGAGATCGAGGCTGCCGGTGAATGATGCCCGGTTTCAGCGATCATTTCCCGGGGATCGGTGATGACTTGGGCGAACGGGACGTGGAGCCATTCAGGAGGTTGTTTGAAATGCCCATTTACGAGTACGAATGCTGCCAGTGTTGTGAGAAGTTCGAGCGGCTGGTTTTCCGGAGCGACGAGCCCGTCAACTGCCCTCGGTGCGATTCGGAGAACGTCCAGCGCGTGATGTCGGTGTGCGCCTTCAAGAGCGGCGGGGACAAGGGTGCCGCCAGCAGCCGTATGAGCACGTCGGCTTCTTCCTCCTGCGCCGGCTGCAGCGGGGGGAGCTGCAGCACCTGCCATTAGCCTTCTCTTGGCATCGAATGAATGGAATAGATCACATTGGACCGCAGAGTATTGAGAATTGGAACGCGGGGAAGCCTTCTGGCCCTGACCCAGAGCGGATTCATCCAGAGGCGGATCGAGGAAGCCTGGCCGGACGTCAAGGTGGAGCTGACCGTCATCAAGACCACGGGAGACAAGATCCAGGATGTCCCGCTGGCGAAGGTCGGCGGCAAGGGGCTCTTCGTCAAGGAGATCGAGGAGGCGCTCCTGGCCCGTGAGGTGGATCTCGCGGTGCACAGCATGAAGGATGTGCCCGCCGTGCTGCCGGGCGGCCTGATCATCGGAGTGGTTCCCGCCCGCGAGGACCCCAGGGATGTGCTCGTGACCCACAAGGGCAGTGGACTGACGGATCTTCCGCCGGCCGCCCGCGTCGGCAGCAGCAGCCTGCGCCGGGCTGCGCAGATCAGGGCTCATCGGCCGGACATCCTGGTGGAGAACCTCCGGGGCAACCTGGACACGCGGCTCCGGAAGCTCGATGACGGAATGTACGACGCCATCGTGCTGGCGGCGGCGGGACTCCACCGCATGGGATGGCAGGACCGGATCACCGCTTACCTCGAAGTGGAGGATTTCCTTCCGGCTGTGGGGCAGGGGGCCCTGGGCCTGGAGCTTCGGGAGGATGACCATGAGGTTCGGGAGCTTCTGGCTCCCTTGCATGATCAGGAAACGTCGATTGCGGTCCAGGCGGAAAGGAGCTTCCTCGAAACCCTCGAGGGCGGCTGCCAGGTTCCCATCGGAGGCCATGCCAGGGCGGTGGGAGACCGGCTGGAATTGACCGGGCTGGTCGCTTCGGTCGACGGATCGAAAATCTTCCGGATCACCCGGACGGCGCCGAGGGACGAGGCCGTCCGCCTGGGCATCCAGGTGGCCGGGGAGCTGCTCGAGGCGGGGGCGCGCTCGATCCTGGACGAAGTCAATCGGGGTCTTAGCTGTTAGCCATTAGCCATTAGCTAATGGCGGGCACTCAGAAGGAAAAGTCCGTGGGCAAAGGAAAAGTCTATCTGGTGGGTGCAGGGCCCGGTGACCCCGGGCTTTTCACGTTGAGGGGTCGCGAGCTCATGGAGCAGGCCGAGGTGGTCATCTACGATTACCTGGCCAACGAGGAGCTTTTGAAGCTTGCGCCCCCTCAGGCGGAAAAGATCTACGTCGGCAAGAAGGGCGGCGACCACACGGTCCCCCAGAAGGGCATCAACGAGATCCTGGTCGAAAAAGGCCGGGATCATCGGGTGGTGCGGCTCAAGGGGGGTGATCCCTTCGTTTTTGGCCGCGGGGGGGAAGAAGCCCAGGAGCTGGTGGCTCACGGGATTCCCTTCGAGGTGGTCCCGGGAGTGACGGCCGCCGTGGCAGTCCCCGCCTATGCCGGAATTCCTCTGTCGCACCGGGATTATACGGCCGGCATGGCATTCGTGACGGGACACGAACGGGAGGACTCCGAGGATTCGAAGATCGATTGGGAGAAGCTTGCCACCGCGGTGGGCACGCTGGTTTTCTTCATGGGCGTCAAGAACCTGCCGGAGATCTGCAGGAATCTCATGAACCATGGCCGTTCGCCCCAAACGCCCGTTGCGGTGATCCGCTGGGGAACCACCCCGGAACAGCGGACGGTGGTGGGGGCTCTCGAGGACATCGCCGAACGCGTGCGCGAAGCCCAGCTCAAGCCGCCGGCCATCACCGTCGTCGGCGAGGTGGTGCGGCTGCGATCCGAGCTCAACTGGTTCGAGGCTCGCCCGCTCTACGGCCGCAGCATCGTGATCACGCGGGCACGTGAGCAGGCCAGCGATTTCAAGGCGGTCCTGGCCGATCTCGGCGCCCATTGCATCGAGTTTCCCACCATTGAGATCGCCCCTCCTCCGTCGTGGGAGCCCTTGGATTCAGCCATCGGCCGACTCTCGGTTTATGACTGGATCATCTTCACCAGCGTCAACGGGGTTCGCTGCTTCATGGAGCGACTGGGGACCGCCGGAATGGACGTGAGAGATCTGAAGGGGATCAGGGTGGCGGCCATCGGCCCCGCGACGGCGGAGGCCCTTCAGAGGCATGGTCTGAAGCCGGATTTGGTGCCCCGGGAGTACAAGGCGGAGGCGGTTCTCGAGGGTCTCTCGGGGGAGGACTTGAACGGAAGGCGGTTTCTCATGCCCCGGGCCATGGTGGCCCGCGACATCCTGCCGGATACGCTGCGGCAGCGGGGGGCTCAGGTCGACGTGGCTCCCGCCTACCAGACGATGCTGCCATCGGCCAGGAGCGGCGAAATCCTGGAGAGGCTCCGTGCCGGGGCCATCGACTGCGTCACCTTCACTTCGTCCTCGACGGTCAGCAACTTCTTCGGTCTCTTCGACCGGGAGGAGATTCTCTCGCTGTTGAGGAGCGTCACCATCGCCAGCATCGGCCCCATCACCTCCCGGACGGCCGAGGAGCATGGTCTCAAGATCGACATCCAGCCCCGTGATTACACCATCAAAGGTTTGGCCGAGGCCATTCGTGACCACTATGCCGGGAGCGGGAAATGAAGCCGGATCAGTCTATTCCCTCACAGCCCGCGAGCGGTTCTGAAGGTACGCATCCCGCATGGATACGTAGGGATCCAGCGCCGACCTCTTGAAATCCTCGTAGTCGCCAAGGGTCAGGGACGTGTTGTTCACGACGCGGCCACCCCGGACGGCGGCGCCGACCCATGCCTCGGGATAGACGTAGGTGAGGGGATTCAGGAAACCGTCCACGACGGTCCCGAACGTGTCGCGCACGCTGGACGGCCCGAAAACCGGCCAGGTGATGTAGGCATGAGGCTGCATCCCATGGTGGCCCAGGGTCTGCCCGAAGTCCTCGTCGTGCCTCTTGAGCTGGTATTCCGTGCCGGCAAAATCGAACATGCCCCCGGCCCCCAGGGTCGTGTTGATGGCGAAGCGCGCCAGTTCGGTGCCGGCCGCCTTGAATTTGCCCTGGAAGGTGCAGTTGAGCAGTCGCACGGGCATCATGGCATTGTGATACGCATTGCGGATGCAGAACCGGACGCCCTGGGGAATGAAGCCAGCGTAGACGCGGGATACGGGCTTCATGAACCAGAAATAAAGACGGTCGTTGAAGGCGAACATGGCTCGGTTGAACCTCTCCAGGGGATCGGCTGCCTTTTGCATCTCCTCGCTGAAGGGGTCATAGTCCTCATCTTCCTCGACCATCAGAGTGGCGCCTTCAGTCCACGTCGTGCCGTCGTAGACGCCCCTGGCTTGGACGGGTGACGCAAGGGTGATGAAAGTCAGCATGGCCAGCACCAGGAAACAACAGAGCTCTTTCGGTCTCATCCCTTGGTCTCCTCCCCGTGTCATCCAAAACATGAACAAAAATGTCAATCATTCGATGCACTGCAAATCTATTGTTATTTCGAGCTATTCTAGCACCATGCAGGATCTTGGCAAGCAAAAGTCGCACCTGCGGGGCGTGCGGCGCCCCATCCCTCCCCAGTGCCGTTGATCTAACGGGTGGCACGGGCCGGCTTCATCCATCGGCGTTCCTTCCCGCCGCCCGAGAACTGAAAAACACCACGAGACTTTCCACGATCTCCGCCATGAACCTGAAATCCAGCTTGTCCATGGTGTCCGACGGCAGGTGATAGTGCGGATTCCGGAAAAAGGCCGAGTCGGTGATCATGACGGCGCGGTAGCCTTGGTCCCAGAATGCGGCATGGTCGCTCAAGCGCACCGCGGGCAGGGGCCAGCCGTTGAGGGGCACGGAGAGCGACACGACGGGGAGGTCGGGATTTCGCCCGAAGGACTTGACCAGGGACCTGGTGAACGCCCGGGATCCGAAATTGCCGACGATGCCGACGAAGTTCCCCGTTTTGGGATAGCCCATCCAGTTCACCGGAAAAGGATATTGCTGACAGCCGGGCTCGCGGCAGGCGTAGCCGACCATCTCCAGACAAAGCATGCCGTCGATGATCTCTCCCCTCGCCCGTGCATTCCGGGCGTGCACGGCACTGCCCTGGAACGGAGTCCCGAAGACCGGCGGTTCCTCAAGGGCAAAAGAGACGAACTTGACCGAGACCCCGCGAAGTCCTTCCTCGGACCGCGCGAGGAGGTTCCGGGCCACTTCCAGCTGGACCGCCACGGCGCTGGCATTGTCGTCGGCGCCCACGGTGCCCTCGACGGAGTCGTAGTGCGCGCCGAGGAGATATCGAAGCGCCGGTGCATCGGATTCGGGCCCCAGATTCAGGCGAGCGATGACGTTGGCCACCTGAATTCCCGCGTAGGAATAGGGCTCCTTCTCCACCTGCAGCCCCATGCTCTCGTGGACGGCCGTGATATAGTCCTCGGTCCGTTTCAGGTTCCGAACCTCCATGATGCTGCGCTCGCCGATCACCACCGTGAGCTCGCGAAGATGACCTTCGAGGCGGGACACGGTCTCTTGAATATCGATCATTTTCTTCTCCCTGGCGTGGACAGCGTGTGAACCGGAAGGATGCAGCCAGGCCCCGAGAAAAAAGCACAGAGCAAGGAAAGGGAAGCTCGAAGCCCGCAACTCGTGACTTTTCACATCACCACCTCCACCTGCGGAGACGCTCCCCATGGAGAGTCTTTCATGATACCATAATCACCTTCATGAGCTGTCGGCCACTCGAGGGAGAGAAAGTGCGCTTCGGCTCTTGAACTTTCTTCCTGAAAGTGCGCGGGTTTCGTCCCGTGGTCCAATGATTCGGGAGCTTCCGCTTTTCGTCGGTCTGCCTGACGATGGCGTCAAAAACATGACCTCGGAGTGACTTGAGCTTGATCGATTCCCCACGGATTCGCCTTCGCGGTGTAAAACAGCATAATCTAAAAAACGTGGATCTGGATCTCCCCCTGAACAGGCTCATCGCCATCAGCGGAGTCAGCGGCTCCGGGAAGTCCAGCCTGGCCATCCATACACTGTATGCCGAGGGGCAGAGGCGCTACGTCGAGACCTTCTCGCCCTACACCCGGCAGTTCCTCGAGCGCATGGACCCGCCCCGGGCGGATCTCATCGACGGGATCCCCCCCAGCATCGCCATCGAGTCGGGAACGGCGGTTCGCGGCTCGAGGTCCACCGTCGGGACCATCACCGAAATCAACGATTATCTGAAACTGCTTTTTGCCCGGCTCGCCGTGCCCCACTGCCCCAGCTGCCATGGGCCGGTGACCATGGATACCCCCGAGAGCGCGGCTAGGCGGCTGGACGAGCTGCCACCCTCCAGCCGGGTTCTGATCGCTTTCCCGATCGTCCCGGGCTCGTCGAAGGCCTGGGCTGATGAGCTCGTTGCCGATGGGTTCCTGCGTGTTTTCTCGAAGGGAAAGGTCTTTGACATTGAGAGCCTGTCCATCCAGTCGCGCGCCGAGCTGGCGGATAACGAGATGCTGGTGGTGGTGGACCGGATCTCGTGGGGGAAGGCTCCTTCTCAGCGGGTGGTGGATTCCCTCGCGACGGCCTTCCGCATGGGAAAGGGACGGGCTGCGGTGGTTGTGCTGCCGGATCGGCTCCTGCGGTTCAGCTCGGAGCTTTCCTGCGCCGATTGCACTCCGTCGGTGGCGATCCCTCCGCCGACTCCCAACCTGTTCTCCTTCAACAGCCCTCTCGGCGCCTGTCCCGAGTGCCGCGGGTTCGGTCGCACCATCGGAGTCGACCTGGATCTCGTCATTCCCAATCCGAAGCTCAGTCTGGAACAGGGGGCCATCAAGCCCTGGCCCCCGGGACGGGAGGAATACGAGGAGCTCCTCGACTTTTGCGCCCGCGAGAACATTTCCACGCGCGTGCCCTTCGAAAGCCTCGACGAGGAAGCCCGATCCAGGATCATCGACGGCGCCCCCCATTACTACGGCGTCAAGGGCTTCTTCGAATGGCTCGAAACCAAGGTCTACAAGATGCACGTGCGGGTCTTCCTGTCCCGCTACCGGGCCTACACCCCCTGCAGCCGCTGTGGCGGCACCCGATTCCAGGGTGGTACGCGGCTCTATCGGCTTCGCGGGTTTTCCATCGATGCGGTCAGCGCGTGGAGCATCGGGCGATGCGCGGAGTTTTTTCGGGAAGACTGGCCCGAGCTCAGAGCCGACGCAGCCGCTACCCTGCTGGTGGACGAGATCAGGGCCCGCCTGGGCTTCCTGGAAGCCGTCGGCCTGGAATACCTGACCCTGGACCGACAGTCCCGGACTCTTTCGGGGGGAGAGGTCCAGAGGGTGCACCTGACGCGGGCGCTGGGCTCGGCCCTCGTCAACGTGCTCTACGTCCTGGACGAGCCCAGCGTCGGTCTTCACGCCAGGGACCAGAAACGTTTGATGGACCAGCTCCATCGTCTGGTGGGCCTGGGCAACACGGTGGTGGTGGTCGAGCACGATCCGTCCATGATCCGGTTTTGCGACCAGGTGGTGGACATGGGGCCCGGCGGTGGGGATCGTGGGGGCGAGATCCTTTACAACGGGCTCCCCGAAGGTCTTGCTGGATGTTCGGAGAGCATCACGGGGGGATATCTTTCCGGGAGAATGTCCGTCGCCTCGACCCTGGAGCGGCGGCCGGTCGATCCCGAGCGGGGTCTCACCGTGCGGGGGGCCAGGGAGAACAACCTCAAGGGAATCACCGTAAGCTTCCCGCTGGGGCTCCTGGTGGGGGTGAGCGGGGTTTCCGGCTCCGGCAAGAGCACCCTCATCGAGAAGACCCTCTACTTTCACTGGCTCAGGTCGACGGGGCGCCAGACCGAAACGCCCGGGGCCTGCGACGGACTGGACGGGATCGATGGGATCCAGGAAATGATCCTGGTGGACCAGCAGCCCATCGGTCGGACTCCGCGGGCGAATCTCCTCACCTACACGCGGGCCCTGGAGCCGGTGCGCAGGCTCCTGGCCCAGACCCCCGAAGCCATTGCCCGGGGTTACTCCACGCGTCATTTTTCGTTCAACGTGGCGGGAGGGCGCTGTGATCAGTGCCGCGGCGAAGGGTTCGAGCGGGTGGAAATGCAGTTCCTGGCCGATGTTTACATCCGGTGTCCCCAGTGCGGCGGGCGGCGCTTCAAGGATGAAGTCCTGGACATCCGGGTCCGCGGCCTTTCCATCGGCGACATTCTGGAATGCACGGCCCAGGAGCTGACCGAGACATTCCGCGACAGCGAGCCCCTGGTCCAGGCCCTGATCCCCATCTCGGCCGTCGGGCTGGACTACCTGAAACTGGGGCAGCCGCTGAGCACCCTCTCGGGAGGTGAGGCCCAGCGCCTGAAACTGGCTCACTACCTGGGAAGACCCAATGCCGCAGGGGCCTTGAGCGGGCGGCGGCGCAAGCCTTCACTGTTCATCCTGGATGAGCCCACCACCGGTCTCCATCCCCACGATCTCTCCAAGCTTCTGATCGTTCTTCGGACCCTCGTGCGGCGGGGGCACACGGTCATCGTGGTCGAGCACAACCTGGATCTTCTGGCGGCGTGCGACTGGATTGTCGATCTTGGGCCCGAGGGAGGAGAGGCCGGGGGCCTCGTGGTGGCCGTCGGCACTCCCGAGTCTATCGCCCAATGCTCACAAAGCCACACGGGGCGTTTCCTGAAAGCTCGATTGGAGGAGGCTCCGGAGGCGGGCGAGGCGACTCTTCCCGGGGAGTCCGGATTCCTGGAGGCCGCCGAGGGCCGAAGCCCATGGCTCTCGTCCGTTCAGCAGGCTACCCGCCGGCTTCCCGTCGGCGAAGCGGAGTCGCCGGAGTCCCAAGGTCCCGGTCGCGCCATCGTGGTGAAGGGGGCCCACGAGCACAATCTCCGCATCGATCAGGTTGATCTGCCCAGGGAGCGGATGGTGGTCATCACGGGCCTGAGCGGGTCCGGGAAGTCAACCCTGGCTTTCGACGTGCTTTTCGCCGAGGGACAGCGACGCTACCTCGAGTGCCTGTCCAGTTATGTCCGCCAGTACTTCCGGATTCTCGAGAGGCCCAGCGTGGACCAGATCCTCGGCCTTCCCCCCACGGTGGCCATCGAGCAGCGCATGAGCCGGCTCAACCGAAGGTCCACGGTGGCCACCATCACGGAAATCCATCACTTTGTGCGACTCCTCTTCACCAAGCTGGGCCGGCAGCATTGCCCCGGATGCGGTCGTGAGCTGCTGGCCCTGAGCCTGGACCAGATTCTGGCGATGCTGGAGGACGCCGCCCGAAACGGAAACGTCGAGATATTGGCTCCGCTGGTGCGCGGGCGCAAGGGCATCTACCGGGAGCTCTTTCAGCGCCTCCGCAAGCAGGGCTACGACACGGTCAGGGTGGATGGCGCGCGCATGCCGCTGGAGCCCATTCCTTCCCTGGCACGCCACCGGGAGCACGACATCGAGGTGGTGGTGCCCGCCCGCGGGCAGCTTTCCGCGTCCGACGAGGAATGGATCCAGAGGGTCCGGAAAGGGCTTGCTCTTGGAAACGGCTCGCTGGTCCTGGCGGGAGATGTGGAGATGGTGCTGAGCCAGCACCTCTATTGTCACGACTGCCAGAAAGGGCTGGCGCCGCTGGACCCACGACTGTTCTCCTTCAACAGCCGCCAGGGATGGTGTCCCGCCTGCACGGGAATCGGAACCACCAGGATCCTCGATCCGGACCGGGTTCTGGGGCCCGCCCACTTGCCCCTGGGGGACGGTCTCCTGCGTTTCCTGCGCTCCACCCTGTGGCAGGGCGGGCTGAAGAGCGTGGGCAAACGCCTCGAGCAGCACTGGCTCGGAGACCTGGGGATCACGCCCGAGAGCTCTCCGGCGGATTTGGACCCCATGCAGAGGGAGCGGTTGCTCCATGGCATCCCCGGGGAGCTCCCCGGCCTCCTTTCGATACTCGAGAAGGTGGGAGAGGAGGACAAGGCCTGGGGCGAAGTCCAGTCGCTCTACGAAGACTCTCCCTGCCCTGATTGTGGAGGGCATCGCCTCAACGCCCAGGCCCGGAGTGTTTTCCTGCAGGGCTGGAGTATTGGGGACCTGATCCACCTCAATGTCGACGATTTTGAAAGGGCCTGGAAGGGGCTCCAGTTCGGGCCGGAGGAGAGTCCTGTCGCCGAGCCGATCCTGAAGGAGGTCCTGGGGAGAATCGCGTTTCTGCGGGAGGTCGGCCTGGAGTACCTGGCCCTGGATCGAGCCGGAGATACTCTTTCCGGCGGGGAAACCCAGCGGATACGGCTGGCGGCGCAGCTGGGCTCGAACCTCAGAGGTATTTGTTACATCCTGGACGAGCCCACCATCGGACTCCATCCCACGGACAACGATCGCCTTCTGGCATGCCTTCGGAGGCTCAAGGAAAAGGGGAACACCGTGGTCGTGGTGGAGCACGACGTCGAGACCATGCGGCAGGCCGACACACTCATCGAGCTGGGACCGGGAGCCGGCAAGGCGGGTGGAAGCGTGGTGGCCCAGGGCTCGTTCTCGGAGCTGTGCCGCGACGGCCGGAGCCTGACCAGCCGCTGGTTTGGCCAATCCCTGGATTCCCTGCTGGGGCCCAACGGCAGAAGGGAGCCCGGCCGCGATGGCTGGCTGACCATCCAGGGCGCGTCGGCCAGGAACCTCCAGAACCTCGATGTCCGCATCCCCCTGGGAGCCCTGACCTGCGTGACGGGGGTTTCGGGCGCCGGCAAATCCACGCTGGTGGATGAAGTGGTTCACGAGGGCCTGCTCGAAAAGCTCGGGAGGCGCTTCGGAGGGCCACCGGTTCCCGTGGGGGCGATGCTGGGGTGGGAGCCCGTCCGCCGCGTTCTCAAGGTGGATCACAATCCCATCGGCCGGACCCCGAGGTCCATCCCCGCGACTTACGTGGGGGTCTGGGACGAAATCCGCAAGCTCTTCGCCCTGCTTCCCGAGGCCAGGGCCCGGGGGTATGCGGCGGGCCGTTTTTCCTTCAACGTTGGGGGGGGCCGTTGCGAGGCCTGTAAAGGCCAGGGGGAAACGAAGGTGGAGATGAGCTTCCTGCCCGACGTTCGTGTCTCCTGTGAAGTTTGTGGGGGAAGCCGGTTCAACGAGGAGACCCTGGCCGTCCGTTACCGGGGCCAGTCCATTGCCGACGTTCTTTCCATGACCATGGAGGAGGCGGCAGGCCTCTTCGATGCCTACCCGAGGATCTCCCAGCCCATGCGGATTCTTTGCGATCTGGGACTGGGTTACTTGAGGCTCGGGCAGCCCAGCCCCACCCTCTCGGGAGGCGAAGCCCAGAGAATCAAGCTCGCCGGCGAGCTGGGCTCCAATCGCACAGCGGCCCTGTACATCCTCGATGAACCCACCACGGGGCTCCACCGGGCCGATGTGGTCAAGCTCATCTCGGTGCTTCATGCCTTGACGGAGCTGGGCCATACCGTGCTCGTCATCGAGCACAACATGGATCTGGTCTGGGCCAGCGACTATGTCATCGATATCGGTCCCGGCAGTGGCGAGGCGGGCGGACGGCTGGTGGCTGAGGCTCCTCCCGCGGGGCTCGCCGCCGCAGCCCCCGTGTCGGCCACCGCGCGGGCGCTGGCCCATTATCTCGAAGAGGAGGGGAAATCCTGCTAAAGGCGGCCAAGCACCTTCGCGGCGACGCGCTTTGCCAGCTCGAGATTTTCGATTTTATCCGTATTTCCCACTCCGATGACGAGGTAGGCACTCCCCTTGAGGATGTGCAGGCCGGGGATTCCCCAGCAGGCGTCATCGCCGACTCCGGGTACGGCGCGGACCGGATCGAGCATCTCCCTGGTCGTCCGGTACACCGAGGGAGCACTCTGCCCGTGATCCCGAACCTTTTTGGACATCTCCTCCGTTCGCAGGATGGAAATGTGGATAAACCGGTTGGAGGATGAGGCGCTGTAGGAGCACAGCTTCTGCCCCAGCGGATTCCCCGTGTCCGTCGGTTCGGGGGCATTGATGGGCTCGCCCAGCAGTTCCTCCGCTTCGGCGGTGGACAGCAGCGCACAGGGGTCCGATCCTCCCATGCCGTTCACGGACCAGAGGATGCAGATGGAAATCGAAAAGGTGAGAATCAGGACGATCGATTTGGCTTTCATGTGACCCCTCGCTCAAGTTGGCATTTTAATCCTCGGATGCGCTCCGCCATTGGCCCATGCTTGAATAAACCCCATTGAGACCCATGAAGCAAGCGGTTTTGCAGTGACTTCCCGCCTCCCTGCCCGCGATTTCCGCGAAAAAGATTGCCAGCAAATGATCCTTTAATCTATACTGGAATCACCTCAAGTGAAGCTCACAACTTAAAAACACGACATCGCGCCTGTACAGGTTCTTGTTTGGTTGCACTTTCGGCTCCGCGGAGAGATCGGGATGCATCTCCAGGTGCCTGAATACGGTGAGCGTTTTGCGCCATCCGCGGCCCGTCATCGATTTCATTTCAGCAGGACTTCATGCCCCTTCGGGCACCCGAGCCAATGAAAAGGGGCTCACGAGGGGCTGATTTTCAACTAGAAACCAGAAACCAGAAACCAGGAACTTTTTAGAGCAGGACTTCATCTTCCGCCGTTCGTGGCCCACCCACGCCTTGTTGGTTTTGATTGAATGTTGGCGTGGATGAGCGTATTGGTATTGTGCGAATTGTGCTAAATGTAACATAATGGATTCGAACCGTTTGAGCCACAATGCCCGGAAGGAGGTGATGGACGGAAGGCGTTCCTTGGACCGGTTCAGTTCACAGGCTTCAGGCCGGAGGGAGACATCAAAGGTTAACGGGGGAGCGGGGAGCACCTCGCGAACGCCGATCAGGTCAAAGTCCGCGTGGATGTAAGGCGGGGAATCCACGGGAAGGCTTTGAGTCGCCATGACACGGGGCCCCTTGGGACCCCAGGGAGGGAAGATCAGATGAAGCTGACGCGAAGGGATTTCATGAAAGTCTCGGGCGCGGCCACCGCGGGGTTGGCGCTGAGCGGGCTCGGGTTCGATCTCAAGCCCGTTCAGGCTTACAGCTGGGAGCTGCGCACCAAGGACGCCAAGGCGACGCCGACCATCTGCTGCTACTGTTCCGTGGGATGTGGCATCATCTGCCATACGGACAAGAAGACCGGCAGGGTGATCTACACCGAGGGCGATGCGGACCATCCCATCAACGGCGGGGCGCTGTGCGCGAAGGGAGCGTCTTCCTACCAGATCGCTCAGAATGACAAGCGCATCACCAAGGTCCTTTACCGGGCTCCCAACAGCGACAAATGGGAAGTCAAGAAATGGGACTGGGCCTTGAAGGAGATCGCCAAGCGCGTCAAGGCGAGCCGTGACAAGACCTTTGTGACCAAGAACGAGAAGGGGCAGGTGGTGAACCACTGCAAGGGCATTGCCTCGGTGGGAAGCGCCGCTCTCGACAACGAGGAGTGCTGGGCATACCAGGCCATGCTGCGCGCCCTCGGACTGGTCTACATTGAACATCAGGCCCGTATCTGACACAGCGCCACTGTTGCGGCTCTGGCAGAGTCGTTCGGACGCGGCGCCATGACGAACCACTGGATCGATTTCGCCAACAGTGACTGCATCCTGATCATGGGAAGCAACCCCGCCGAGAACCATCCCATTTCGTTCCGGTGGATCATGAAGGCCAAGGAGAGGGGGGCGACCATCATTCACGTGGATCCCCGGTTCACTCGCACCTCCACCAAGGCGGACATCTATGTGCCGTTGAGGTCGGGAACGGACATCGCCTTCCTGGGAGGGATGATCAAGTTCATCCTCGAGAAGGACCTCTATTTCAAGGAATACGTGGTCAACTACTCCAACGCCGCCTATATCGTGGGGGAGAAGTTCGCGTTCAAGGACGGTCTGTTCTCGGGCTACAACGCTGAGAAGCGCGCCTACGACGCGTCCAATTGGGCTTTCGTGATGGACGAGAACGGCCTGCCCAAGATGGATCTCACCCTTCAGGACCCCCGATGCGTCTTCCAGCTGCTGAAGGCTCACTACGCACGCTACGACCTGGATACCGTTTCCACCATAACGGGTACCCCGAAGGAAGGGCTGCTGAAGGTTTACGAGACTTATTCGGCCACGGGCGTTCCCGACAAGGCCGGCACGAACCTCTATGCCATGGGCTGGACCCAGCACACCGTGGGTGTTCAGAACATCCGGGCCATGTCCATCCTTCAGATGCTCCTGGGCAACATGGGCATCGCCGGAGGCGGCATCAACGCCATGCGCGGGGAGTCCAACGTTCAGGGCTCCACGGACCAGGGGCTCCTCTTCCACATCCTGCCCGGGTATCTGCCGACTCCGTCGGCCTCCCTGGCAACCCTGGCCGACTACAACAAGAGGTTCACGCCCGTCACCAAGGATCCGCTGAGCGCCAACTGGTGGCAAAACCGGCCCAAGTACGTCGCGAGCTTTCTCAAGTCCATGTACGGGGATGCCGCCAAGCCCGAGAACGAGTTCGGATACGGTTGGCTGCCCAAGCTCGAGGACGGAAAGACGTACTCCTGGCTGGACCTGTTCGATGTCATGTACAAGAAGCAATTCACGGGGTTCTTCTCCTGGGGACAGAACCCGGCCTGCAGCGGCGCCAACACCAACAAGACGCGGGCGGCCCTCGCCAACCTCGACTGGATGGTGGTGGTGAACCTTTTCGACAACGAGACCGCCTCTTTCTGGAAGGGTCCGGGAATGGACCCCAAGAAGGTCAAGACCGAGGTTTTCTTCCTGCCCTGTGCCGCCTTCATGGAGAAGGAAGGGTCCGTGTCCAACAGCGGGCGCTGGGTCCAGTGGCGGTACAAGGCCCAGGAGCCGCCGGGGGACGCCCTTCCCGACGGGGACATCATCGCGGAGCTGTTCCTGGAGATCCGCAAGCTTTATCAGAAGCCCGACAAGGGCTCGGCCTTCCCGGATCCCATCTTGAACCTCAAGTGGGACTACATGGCCAACAACAAGTTCGATCCGCACCTGGTCGCCAAGGCCATCAACGGCTTTTTCACCCGGGATGTGACCATCCAGGACAAGCAGTACAAGAAGGGCGACCCGGTGCCCGCCTTCGCCATGCTCAAGGATGACGGCTCCACCTCGTGCGGCAACTGGATTTACTGCCAGAGCTACAACGCGGACGGAAACAACATGGCCCGGAGGGACAACAAGGACGAGAGCGGCATCGGGCTGTACTCGAAGTGGTCCTGGGCCTGGCCCGTCAACCGCAGGATCATCTACAACCGGGCTTCCTGCGACCTCAGCGGGAAACCGTGGAATCCGAAGCAGCCGGTCGTCGAGTTCGTCGGAGAAATTCAGGATGGCAAGTGGACCACGCAGAAATGGAAGGGAGATGTCCCCGACGGCCCATGGTATCCGCTGAGGAACCCGGACGGCTCGCCGAGGGAGGACGGGAAGCTCCCCTTCATCATGAAGCCGGACGGCCGTGCGGCCATCTTCGGACCCGGCATGAAGGACGGTCCGTTCCCCGAGCATTACGAGCCCATGGAATGCCCCGTGGAAAAGAACATGTTGAGCCCGCAGTTCACCAACCCCGTTGCTGCCATCTATGCGACGGAAAAGGACGCCATCAAGACGTGCGATCCGCGGTTCCCCTTCGTCGGGACGACCTACCGTGTCACCGAGCACTGGCAGACCGGTGTGCTCACGCGATGGCTCCCGTGGCTCATCGAGACGGAGCCCCAGATGTTCGTCGAGATGAGCGAGGAGCTGGCTCAACTGAAGCAGATCAAGAACGGCGAGATGGTGACCGTGGAATCGCCGCGCGGCAAGCTGGAAGCGGTGGCCATTGTGACCAAGCGGTTCTTTCCCTTGACGGTGCATGGTCAAGAAGTTCACTCGGTCGGGTTGCCATGGCACTATGGCTGGGTGTGGCCCAAGGGTGGAGGAGACAGCGCCAACCTCCTCACCCCGGCAGCCGGTGACCCCAACACCCTGATTCCGGAAACCAAAGCCTTTATGGTGAACGTTCGCAAGAAGGAGGCATAAGCCATGGCCGGAAAAACCTTTTTCGTCGACACCACGCTGTGCACGGCGTGCCGTGGCTGCCAGGTGGCTTGCAAGAACTGGAATCGCAACGGAACCGTGCCCACCAAGAATACGGGATCCCACCAGAACCCTCCGGACCTGGATGGAACCACCTTCAAGCTGGTGCGCTTCAGCGAAGTGGAAACGGACGGCAAACTGGCCTGGTACTTCTTCGCGGATCAGTGCCGCCACTGCCTGATCCCTCCCTGCAAGGACGCGATGGAGGGGCACCTGCCCGATGGCTGCATCCAGGACGAAGCCACCGGAGCCGTCGTCTACACGGACAAGAGCAAGGAAGTGCCGTTCGAGGAAGTGCGGGAGTCCTGCCCGTACGACATCCCGCGCAAGGTGGCCGACGGGCGCATCGTCAAGTGCACCATGTGCATCGACCGCATCAGCAACGGCCTCAAGCCCGCCTGTGTCCACGTCTGTCCGACGGGGGCCATGAACTTCGGCGACCGGGAGGAGATGCTCAAATTGGCCGGTGAGCACCTGGACAAGGTGAAGGCCAAGTATCCCAAGGCCCAGCTGATCGACGCCAACGAGGTCCGGGTCGTCTACCTGGTGGTGGACGATCCGCGCAAGTACCACAAGAACGCCATTGCCAGCGCTCATCCGGGCATGACCCGACAGCTGGCCCTGCGAAGCCTCTTGAAGCCGGCCAAGGCTTTCTTCAAGGGGGTTGTACAGGTCTGAGGAATGTGCTCCGGGATCCGGGCCGGTGATCGATGGTCGTGGGGCTCCATGAGGCTTCCCGCCCATTCGATCTGAAGCGGATCCCGAGCCCATTGCGAGGACGGGAATGCATCCGGGGAAGTCTTCCATGGAAGGCTTCCCCTTTCCATTACATCGATCGACTCTTCGGAGCATGAGGATGCCCCCATTGGTGACGCCATCGATTCAAAGCAAGGATCGCATTCAACAAGCCGTAGCACTGGCCAGGGATGACAAGCCCTCCTATGCGCAGCTGTACCCGTTCCTGGAAGGCCTTTTCATGCTCCAGGCGGCCGTGAGGGAAACCATGAGCCCGGCTCTGCCGGTCCTCGACCCGGTGAGGCTTCGCACGCAGCGCGAGGCGGGATTTCCCATGATCCGGCGCTGGGAGTTTCCCCTGGACCTGGACGGGGCGGAGGTCATTCTCAAGGAAGTGGAGGCGTATCTTCCGGCGGACAACACTCTTCTGAGGGCGGCCCATGGGGAGCTTTCCGAGGTGGTTTTCAGGAGCCGGGACCAGAGGGAGGAGCTCTGGCGCAGCTTCCTGCACCATGACTGGGAGCCCTGGGAAGAATGGTTCGGAGCGGAGGACGTGGACCTGGCCTCCCTGATCTTCCTGGCCCGCGGCTGTCTCAGGCCCTCCCTCGAAAAGACGGCGGATGAGCTCCTCAAGAAGCTTCCAGTCACTGACGACTGGGGCAGGGGCTACTGTCCCGTCTGCGGGTCCCTCCCTTCGCTCCTCGTCATGGAAGGCGAGGGAGCGCGACGCTGCTGCTGCTCCTGGTGCGGCGCGCTCTGGCCGGTTCCGAGGTTCCTGTGTCCCGAATGCGACAACCGGGATCACGCTTCGCTGGGGTACCTGGTCGTGGAGGCCGAGCCCCACTATCATGTTCAGTATTGCGAGCTCTGCAGGGCATACTTCAAGCAGATCGATGCGCGGGAAAGGCTTTACCCGCCTCTCCTGCCCCTGGAGGAGCTGACCACGCTGCACCTGGATTTGCTGGCCCAGGGGGCCGGGTGGAGGCAGCCCCCTTCCCCCTCTCCCGTCGTGTATGGGCGGGACTCCCGGCGCGTTGATGCGGAAAAGCCAGTTTAGGATTGTTGGAAAAGCCGGCTTTGAGGTATAGTGGCTCAATCCATTTCAGGTTCGAGTCAGGGGATAGAGAGCCGGATGTTCTTCGGTCAGGGTTGGGAAGCTTACTACAGGGAAAGGTTGACCGCGGCCGACCTGGTCCTGCGTCGCGTCGTGGAAAACGGCCATCGCATCTACATTGGATCGGGCTGTTCCGAGCCTCAGCATTTGACGCATGCGCTGGCCCATTCCATTCCCAGGTACCGGGATCTGGAGCTCGTGCAGAATTTTTCCTATGGTAAACTGCCCGAGAACTGGACCAGGCTTGCCGATCACTGCCGCTTCAAGACCTTCTTCGTGGGACCGCGATCCAGAAAGGCAGTCAATGAAGGTCTGGCTGACTACATTCCGGCCTACTATTCCTCCATTCCCAGGCTTTTCAGGGAGGAGGCTTCGTGCGCCCTGGACCTCTGCCTGATCCAGGTCTCGCCTCCCGATGAGCACGGGTTCTGCTCCCTTGGCATCGGAGTGGACATCAACAAGGCGGCCGCCGATGCTTCCCATACGGTGGTGGCGCAGGTGAACCCGCGCATGCCCCGCACCTTGGGCGACAGTTTTCTGCACGTGACGGACATCGACCATTTCGTGGCATTTGAAGAGCCGCTTCTGGAGGTGGCGTTCAAGGAGCACAGCGCCGTCGCCGAGCGGATCGCCAAATACGTCTCCTCGCTCATCGAGGATGGGGCCACCCTCCAGGTGGGACTGGGACGCACGGCCAATGCCGTCCTGAGATACCTGGACTTCAGGGAGGACCTGGGGCTCCACACCGGCTTGATCACCGACGCTCATCTCCATCTCGTCAAAAGGGGGATGATCACGGGGCGCCGGAAGACGGTGAACAATGGCAAGATCATTGCCAGCCTGGCCATGGGCAGCCGGGAGCTCTACGATTTCATCCACGACAATCCGGAGGTGGAGTTTCATCCCACGGAGTATGTCAATGACAGGCGCCTCATCAGCCGGCACGAGGGGATGATCGCCATCAACTCCGCCCTCGAGATCGACCTGACCGGTCAGGTCTGTGCGGACTCCGTGGGCCACCGGGTGCACAGTGGAATCGGCGGCTACGTGGATTTCATGCATGGGGCGTCGCGGGCTCCCCGGGGCAAGACCATCATCGTGCTGCCCTCCACCAGCCTGGACGGCCGGCGTTCCCACATCGTCACTCACCTCGCCGACGGCGCGGGCGTGGTGACTTCGCGGAGCACGGTCCGTTACGTGGTGACCGAGTTCGGCATCGCGCAGCTCCACGGCAAGACCGTTCGGGAGCGCGCGCTGGCGCTCATCAACATCGCTCACCCCAAGTTTCGGGAGCGTCTGCTCGCCGAGGCCAAGACCCTGCGCTTCGTGTACCAGGACCAAATCCTTCCGCCGATTTTCGAGCCTCTTTATCCGGGGCAGTGGGAGGCTTACCAGCTTTTTCCCGGAGAGGAGAAGGTCTTTTTCCGCCCCATCAAGCCCACGGACGAGCGGGCGGTTCAGGAGTTCTTTTACTCCATGCCCGACCAGGACATTTATTATCGTTTTCTTTCAGCCATGAGGGCCTTCCCGCACCGGAACACCCAGGCCATGTGCAACATCGACTATGAGCACGAGATGGCCATCGTGGGTGTGACGGGAGAGGTGGGCAATGAAACCGTGGTGGCGCTGGGAAGGTACATCCTGGACCAGAAGAGCAACATGGCGGAAGTCGATTTTGCCGTGCGCGGCAATTACCAGCGGCGGGGCATTGCCTCGTTTCTGCTGCACTACCTTTGTCAAATCGCGAGGAGCAAGGGGATCAGCGGTCTCACGGCGTACGTGCTCGCCGCGAACCGGGGCATGCTGGCGGTATTTCACAGGGTGGGTTATGTCATCCACAGCCACCTGGAAGAAGGTGTATACGAGATTTCATTCCGATTCGACGAACCGGCACAGGTGTGCCTGACGGATAGCTCATGAATGATGCATGGCGCGAGCCCATCGACCCGATTCGGCTGGCATTCGACATTGACGGGGTGGTGGCCGACACCATGGCCGTCTTCGTGAGACTGGCCCGCGAACGTTACGGCCTGACTCACCTCACCAAGGACGATCTCCGCTGTTACGAGCTTCACGAGTGCCTGGATGTGGACCGGGAGGTTCTCAACGACTTGATCTGTCTCACCCTGGACGATGAGCACACGCTTCAGGTGCCGGCCATGGAGGGTGCGACGGAGGTCCTGACTCGGCTGGCGCGGCACGGGCCCTTGAGGTTTGTGACGGCCCGCATCTGGCCCGAGTCCATCACCCGTTGGCTGCACCTTACGCTTCACGAGGTTCCCGGGGACCGGATTCAGGTCATCGCCACGGGAGCGCCCGAGGCCAAGCGCCAGGTATTGCATGACCTTGGTATTCAGTTCTTCCTGGAGGACCGGCTGGAGACCTGCCGGCACCTGGCTCTCAACGGCATCCAGCCCTTTCTGTACGATCAGCCATGGAACCGGCTTCCGGAGGGAGATGAGTTCCCGAGGATCGTCAGCTGGGATCAGTTCGGGGAATGGGTTTTCCCCGGGAACGGTGGTGAGTGAGGGGAGCGTATGGGAGCGTCCGAGGAGACACTGATCCGCATCAAGGCCAATAAAGACGGTTTTGTGCTGCTTCCCCACCCCACCGCGCCCTTTGAGGCCATCCTGAGGGAGCTGAAGGAAAGACTGGAGACCTCCGGGGATTTCTTCTCACGCTCCGAGATGACCCTGGACCTGCGGCGCCGTTCCCTCAAGACCGGCCAGGTCGCGGCGATCCACAAGCTGTTGAAGGAATCCGGGCGGGTCAAGGTGGTGGAGGTTCAGCTGGCGGATGATTTGATTCTTTGCGTGGACAAACCGCCCGAGCGCACCCAGCCTCCCGCGCCGCCCAAAGCGGAGCGCCGGGAGGTCAGCATCGATGCGCCCGTGATCATTCGAAGCACCTGCCGCTCGGGAATGCGCATCGAATCTCCCAGTGACTGCGTTATCCTGGGAGACGTGAACCCGGGGGCTGAAGTCCTGGCGGTGGGTGACATCATCGTTTTCGGCAGTCTTCGAGGCATTGCCCACGCGGGTGCGCTGGGCGATCGGTCGGCCAGAATATGGGCATTCAGCATCGAGCCCAGTCAGATCCGCATTGCCGACCTGGTGGCCATTCCACCGAAAGGAGACAAATCGACGTCCAAACGATACGAGATTGCCGAGGTTCAGGGGGACTTGATCGAGCTCATCACCCTGTGAGGGGAGGGGCGATGAAGTCGATGGATTTTAATGAATATCTAAGCAGTTAGCGGGGTGGAGCAGCCATGGCCGGGAAGACGATGGTCGTAACATCGGGCAAGGGCGGGGTCGGCAAAACGACCACCGTGGCCAACCTGGGAACGGTGCTGGCCAAAAAGAAGTACAGCGTGGTCATGATTGACGGAGACATCGGGCTGCGCAATCTTGATGTTGTGATGGGACTGGAGAATCGCATCGTCTATAACCTGGTGGACATCATCGAGGAGCGGTGCAGGATAGCCCAGGCCATGATCCGGGATCGTAAGCTGAATAATCTCTGCATCATCCCGGCGGCCCAGACCCGGGAGAAGGATGCCGTTCAGCCCGAGCAGATGAAAACGCTTTGCGCCGAGCTGGCCGAGGAGTTCGACTACGTCATCGTGGACTGCCCGGCCGGCATCGAACGGGGATTCAAGAACGCGATCGCGGGGGCCCAGACGGCCATTGTGGTCACCACCCCCGAGGTGTCGGCCATCCGCGACGCCGACCGGGTCATCGGTTTGCTGGAGGCCAACCTCCTGAAGGATATCCATTTGATCATCAACCGCATGAACTACAAGATGGTCAAGAGAGGCGACATGATGTCCACGGCGGACATCGTCTCTCTTCTCTCGGTTCCGCTGCTGGGGGTTATTCCCGAAAGCGAGGAGGTGGTGATCTCGACCAACCGCGGAACGCCTCTGGTGCATGAGCGGGGGAGTCGCGCCGGCCAGGCCTTCCGGAAGATCGCCGCCCGGCTCAACGGAGAGAGCGTCCCCTTCGACGATGATCAGGGAGATGGTTTCCTGGGCCGGATGAAGCGGTTCTTCAAGAGCTGAACAGGAGGTTATTCTCATGTTGAACGCGATTCGCCGATGGTTTGGTGAAAAACCGAGTGGAAAGCTGGCCCGTCAGAGGATGCAGGTGGTGCTCATGCATGACCGCATGGATCTGACTCCCGACATCATGGAGGCCTTGAAGAACGACATTCTGGCCGTGCTGTCCCGTTACATGGAGATCGATGACCAGAGCATCCGCGTCGAGGTGGAGCAGGGCAAGGATTTCATGGCCCTGGTTTCCAACGTTCAGGTCAAGCGGCTCTATCGCAAGCCCATGACCCAGAGCATTTAGGATGGATTGCTCATGGCGCTTCAGGTTTTCCTGGCCGCAACCCTGAGAAAATACCTGCCCGGCTACGATGCCGGCACCGGGCACTCCATGGAGCTCCCCGAGGGGGCCGTGGTTCGCGATGTGGCCCGAAAGCTCGACATTCCCCCGGAAGAGATCAAAATCGTCATGGTGAACGGGGTGGGCGCCAGGCTCGACACCCCCCTCGGGGGGGATGAGCGCGTGGCCCTGTTTCCTCCGGTGGGGGGCGGTTGAACCGGGAATGCGGCATCCGGGATCGACCCCTGAGTCGGGCGAGCCTTTGGAGGTTTTTCAGGAATTCTATCCGCGGCAGTCTTGGAGCTTCCGATCGACATGCTTAAGTTCAGCTAAGAAAGGAGGCGAATCGCCATGAGTCAGCAAGCTGCGGAAAGAATCGTTTCGGACAATGTGAACGGAGTCGATGTGAATCGACTCTTTGGGACCATAGATGCGATAAAAGCTGAGCCGGGCATTGCCAGATTCAATTTCCGGATCAGCAACAAGTGGATCGACGGAGGCCACAATCATTCGACGATCAGGGATTTTCACGGGGCATTGAAAGATCATCCCCATGCAAAGCCCTTCGAGCTGGATGCGGATGAGCCCGAAGTGCTTCTGGGACTGGACCAGGGGCCGAACCCGGTGGAATACCTGCTCACGGGCCTTGCGGGCTGCCTCACTTCGTCGCTGGTTTATCATGCGGCGGCGAAAGGCATCAAGCTGCGTGGGGTTGAATCGCGCCTGGAGGGAGACCTGGATCTTCGAGGATTCCTGGGGCTTTCCAGGGACGTTCCCGTTGGATACGAGGAGATTCGAGTCTATTTCAAGATCGACGCCGACATATCGGAGCAGGAGAAGCAGGAGTTGATCCAGATGGCCCAGACTTATTCCCCGGTGTTCAACACGGTTTCAAAACCCACGACCGTTAAGGTTCATCTCGAGCAGTGACGGCCATTGTCTCGACACTGAAATACGGGCGGGAAACCGAGATGGTCACCTGCCCGTGCTCCCCAAGCCGGCATTGACATCAGCACCACTGAAACGCCTCACCACACCATGGATGTACTCTGGCCCTGCTCCAGATCAGTCATTCCCTCCACCCCCTTCAATTGGAGGTTTGCGTCATGTTTGACAACCTCGATCCGGTCATCCTGGCCCGCATCCAGTTTGCCTTCACCGTGTCGTTTCACATCATTTTCCCGGCTTTCACCATAGGGCTCGCCAGCTGGCTGGCCGTGCTGGAGTGGCGATGGCTGGCGACGGGTAAATCCGTCTACGCCGAAGTTTACCGCATGTGGGTCAAGATCTTCGCGGTGACATTCGGCATGGGCGTGGTGTCGGGGGTGGTCCTGTCCTTTCAGTTCGGCACCAACTGGTCGGTGTTCTCGGACCGGGCCGGAAATGTGCTCGGGCCGCTTCTGGGCTACGAGGTGCTGACGGCGTTCTTTCTGGAAGCGTCCTTCCTCGGGGTGATGCTGTTCGGCTGGAACCGTGTCAGCCCCAGGATGCATTTTGCCTCGACCCTCATCGTGGCTTTCGGCACCCTCATCTCCGCGTTCTGGATCCTTTCGGCCAACAGCTGGATGCAGACGCCCCAGGGTTTTCAGGTCGGCAGCGACGGCATCCTTTATCCCACCAACTGGCTGCAGGTGATCTTCAACCCCTCGTTTCCCTACCGCTTCGTCCACATGGTCACGGCCGCCTACCTGACCACGGCCTTCGTTGTCGGCGGCATCGGTGCATACTACCTGTGGCGCGGCCTTTATCGGGAGCAGGCCCGCGTCATGTTGGGGATGGCCATGATCATGGCGATACTTGTGGCGCCCATGCAACTGGTGGCCGGTGACCTGCACGGACTGAACACGCTGGAGCACCAGCCGGCCAAGGTGGCCGCCATGGAGGGGTTGTGGGAGACCCAGCGGGGCGCCCCGCTCCTGCTCTTCGGATGGCCGGATCAGCTCCAGGAAACCACCCGGTTCAGCATTGCCATCCCCAAGCTCTCCAGCTTCATTCTCACACACGACCTGGATGGCGAGGTGAAGGGACTGAAGGAATGGGTCGTGGACGATCGTCCACCGGTTTTGTGGGTGTTCTGGTCCTTTCGCATCATGGTGGGGATCGGCCTGTTCATGATCTTCACGGGAGTGGCGGCCCTGGTTCTCTATTTGAGAAACCGGCTGTTCGACACCAGGTGGTTTCAAATCTGGTGCATGGCCATGACTCCGGCCGGATTCGTGGCCGTTCTGGCCGGTTGGTTCGTGACGGAGATCGGCAGGCAGCCTTACATCATCCATGGGGTCATGCGGACGACGGAGGCGATCTCGCCCGTTTCGGGCGCTCCCATCGCCATGTCCCTTGCGGCCTTCGTCCTCACGTACGGGTTCGTCTTCGGAGCCGGGAGCTATTACATTCTCAGGCTCATCGGCAAGGGGCCCCCGGTCGAGGAGGATGCATACGGCTCTCACGGCGTGCACGAACCGCCCCTGGTCACGGATCTGGTTTCGGAAAAAGGAGGCCCCCATGTTTAGCTTTGAAGGCTTCGTGGATTTGCCGCTGATCTGGTTCGGTCTGATCGCCACGGCGATGTTTCTCTACGTGCTCCTGGACGGCTTCGACCTGGGGGTGGGCATTCTGTTCCCGTTTTCGCCGTCGGATCAATGCCGGGACCGCATGATGAACTCCATAGCGCCGTTCTGGGACGGGAACGAAACGTGGCTCGTGCTGGCCGGAGGCGGCCTTTTCGCGGCTTTTCCCCTGGCCTACGCCATCCTGATGCCGGCCTTCTACATCCCGGTCATCTTCATGCTGCTGGGGCTGGTCTTTCGAGGTGTGGCCTTCGAATTCCGATTCAAGGCCAACCGGTCCCGTCCTCTCTGGGACTATGCCTTCCACTTCGGGTCCCTGCTGGCTGCGTTCATGCAAGGCGTCCTCATCGGGGCGTTCGTGCAGGGGGTGAAGGTCGACGGGCGGAGCTTCGCCGGCTCGGCCTTCGACTGGCTGAACGCCTACAGCGTCATGACGGGGATGGCCCTCGTGTTCGGCTACGCTTTGCTGGGGGCCACCTGGCTCGTCATGAAGACCGACGGAATCACCCAGGACTGGGCTCGGAAATGCGCAGGCTATGTCCTGGGCTACGTGGGCCTCTTCCTGGTCATCGTGAGCATCAGCATCCCCATGATGAACCCGGCTGTCCGGGCCCTGTGGTTCAGCATGCCGACTTTTGCCTACCTGGTGCCCATCCCGCTGGTGACGGCCACCTGTTTCGTCTTCATCTGGCGAGACCTGCACAAGGGGAGTGAGTATCGTCCTTTCTTGCTCAGCCTGGGGGTGTTCGCGACGGGGTACCTGGGGATAGGGATCAGCTTCTGGCCCTGGCTGGTGCCTTTCGAGATCACGTTTCGGCAGGCCGCCGCCGCGCCGCCCTCACAGTCGCTCCTGCTCGTCGGCACCGTCATCATGCTGCCGGTGGTGCTCACCTACACCGGTTTCTGCTACTACCTGTTCCGGGGGAAGGCCTCCCATGAAAGCGCCTACTAAGAGGCAGCAGGAATGGCTCTGGTTCGGGGCGCTCTGGTGTGCCGGACTGCTGGGAGTCGCGCTCCTGGCCTTCGCGGTGCGAAGGGTGCTCTCCATCCCGTAGGGAGAAGCAGCCCGGCGGGCAGCCTGAACAATGGACGAGAAATGGGGTCACACCTACACACTTGACAATGTGAAATGTGTAGGTGTGACCCCACGGATCCTTTATGCGGATAGGCATGTACCGGTTTTTCAGGATCAAGGGGAACTGAGTTATGGCTTGGGTATATCTATTGTTGGCTGGTCTGTTTGAGATCGGCTGGCCAGTTGGCCTCAAGATAGCGCAGCAGGCTGAAACGAGAACAATCGGCATTGTCGTTGCCGTGGCGTTCATGGTGGTGAGTGGGCTGCTACTCTGGCTGGCGCAGAAACAAATCCCTATTGGCACCTCCTATGCTGTATGGACGGGTATTGGCGCTGCCGGAACTTTTCTTGTTGGGGTGCTCTTTTACGGTGATCCGACCAGTTTGGGCAGGTACATTGGCGTAGCGTTGATAGTGGGTGGCGTTGCCACATTGAAGTTGTCACATTAATAACAGATGGCATCATTCAATTCTGGTCGTCAGAGGGTCTTCGAACGCATCAACCAGGCGGGCCAGCCGCTCGGCATGCTCGAGCATTGTGGTGGCGAGAACGTCTTGGCCCGATGGTGATGGGAAGCAAGGATTTTACTTGCGTGGACTCTTTGAGGACTTTCGCCGCACCCTGGAACGAGATGGAAGTCGATACGCCGCTATTGATGACATGACCCTTCTGGTAGAGGATACAGTCGCTGGCATCACGGAGGCCGTTCTGGTTGAGGACTGCCCCGACCATCACAACGGTCCCTGTGGCCTCGTACTGCGGAATGATAGTCAGAGCAAGCCCATTCATGTGGTCTGGGGAAAGCCGCAAGGAAAATCATCGCCCCTTCGGTGCCCAGGATGCAAACGTTCGAGCGGAAATCCCTCCCTACCGGACGGGACTCCCGCCCCTTGGCTGGATTTTCATGCAAGGGAGCCTGGATGAAGATCCAGGTCGGGGTTCCGCTCAACTCCCCGTCCGGTGAGTAACCGAGATCGGGAATGCGAGGCAAAATGACAAAGAAGAAACTGGCAATGATAATGGAATGGCTTCGGCCTGTCGGCATAGGGTTTGCGATTTTTTTCGCCCACTATTTTGGCCGTGATGCCATATCGTATTTTCATATTCTGGGGCCCTTCGTCGTTATGATCATGTCGGGCACAGTTGCCTTGGAATCTTTGATATTGGGAGAAGTGGCCTCGGATAAAATTGGCTATGCACCCAATCGTGCTTATCAAATTCAATCGGGTCTGGCCAATGCTGCCACGGCCATGACAGCCTTGCTTGTTTATTTCATGGATTGGGGGCGATATGCGGATGCCACCATCGTTACTGTGATGTTGCTGTTCTTTACTTTCTCAGCGGCAAATCACGCCGCCACCGCTATCATGGAGAGAAACATGAAGCCTGTGAATTTGCTGCGTCCAGCCATGACGCTGCTATTGATTGGATTCCTGCTTCCCGCCATGATCAAAGCGTTGACCCAGTAACATGACGTGCCGGTTGCATGGGAACAGAAATCTAACCAGTCAAATGTAGCTGATCCGCCAGTCCGCGGCATTGAGGCAGAAAAGCACTGGCACATCTCCTTTCCCTGGGGAGCGAAGCGGGAGACCCCCGGAAATGGAAGCTCCAGGGGCCATGAGATTCCTCGCTGTCCCTCGACATCCAATTCTTCGGACACGCTTCCGGGGAGGCGCCTCATTTCAGGTAGACACTCTCCAGGTGATCCAGCATCCGGTGAAGCTCCTCGTGCCTGCCGACGCCGATCCTGTCGACCTCGATCCTCTCGAAGCCTGCGGATAGCTCGGCCTGTCCGGCCTCGGGAAGCTCCTTTTCGGCGATGGGAAACAAGACGTTGTCTTCCTTGTCAGTGTGTTGATCCAGGAGGCCGACATACCCTCGGGCCTCCCGGATGAAACCGGTCCCCGCAGCAGCGTCTCCAGCCTTGTATTCCGAAAGCCTGGACTTCATCTGCCGCACATACTCGCGTCCCCGCTCATGCTCTTCCAGCATCACGCCGATGGGGCCGCCCTCCTTCCTGACGCCCACGGCCTCCAGCGCGGGGAAGAGCAGCTGCTCCTCCTTGCCGTGGTGACATTGGTCCACGAATACGGAGAAAAATTCCAGCAGTTGATCGATGTGGCGTACATCGACCGCCCGGCCGGGCTGTTCCATCCTCCGGCAAAGGGTCTCGAGCACCCGGAGCGTCATCTTGACCGCCTGGTGCTCCATTTTCAGCTCGTCTATCGGGCCCATTCGGCAAGCCTCCTCTTCTCTTCTTCCACAATCAGCCTTCGCTCTCCGCCTCGTCCGCGCGGCACTCCGCCTCCAGCCGCGCCAGGCGCTGCCGGGTCGCTTTGTCGCGATTCCACCGTTCGGTCACGTCCCGGAGGATGGCGGCGATTCCTTCGAGGCGACCATCCCCGTCATGGAGCGGAACCAGGGTAAACTCCACGGAGATGCGGCTTCCATCTTTTCTCGAGGCGGGCACGGCCAGCAGATCCGACTCGTATCGGCTGGTGCCCGCCGCCATGACCTTGTGGTAGCCTTCCCAGTGGCGGCCTCTCAAGGATTCGGGGATGATGAGATCCAGGCTCTCCCCCAGGGCTTCGGACCGGGAGTAGCCGAACATGCGCTCGGCCCCGGTATTCCACAACCGAATGAGACCCTCTCGGTCCGAGGCAATGATGGCGTCCCGGGCATTGTCCACGATTTTCCGGTACACCTGTTCATACCGTTCCATGATCAAAGCTCCACTCCCAGCCGCTGCCACACCGACTCCCCTTCCTTGATTTCGACGGCCTTGAGACGCGGGTAGGTCTTGAAGAGAAAAATGAGCAGCGGCGTCACGCCCAGCAGGATGATGATCAAATCCGGGATGACCCGGACCGTGCCGATGAACTGCACAAAAGGCTTCATGAAGAAGGACGCATCGCGGGCCACCCAGAAGCCTTCCTTGAAGCTCACCCAGGTCTGGAGCACACCCACCGGGAATAGGGTGCCCAGGGTCAGCAGCAGGAGCCCCACGTTGAAGCCGAAAAACGAGACCTGCAGCAGCCGGTCGTTCCAGTGATCCCGCTCCACCATACCCCGCCAGGAAAAGAGCAGGAGACCGATGGAGAGCATGCCGTAGACCCCGAAGAGGGCACCATGAGCGTGGTTCATGGTGAGGTAGGTTCCATGCTCGTAGTAGTTGATCAGCGGGAGATTGATGAGAAAGCCGAACACCCCCGCGCCCAGAAAATTCCAGAAGGACGAGGCCACCAGGAAGTACATGGGCCATTTGTATAGAAACTCCTTCCCCTGGCCCCGGATGGATTTGTACTCCAGGAGCCCCCGCACCACCAGGCCGAAGAGCGGGATGGGCTCCATGGACGAGAAGACCGAGCCGATTCCCAGCCAAAACGACGGTCCCCCGTACCAGAAGTAATGGTGAGCTGTCCCGAGGATGCCGCTCAGGAAGACGATGGCGGCCGTGAAATAGGCCACCATGAGGGCCGCCCGGGCCGATGCCAGGTTCATCACCACGAGGAGCAGCGAGATGATGGCGATTCCGAAGAACTCGAAGATGGACTCCACCCAGATGTGCACCACGAACCAGCGCCAGTAGTCGGCGATGGTGAGGTGCGAGCCGCGGCCGTAGAAGAGCCCGAACCCGAAAAAGGCCACCACGAGGACGGCGCTGAAAAGGTAAAAGAGGATGAGGGAGGTGAGCTCGTCCCGATGCTTGAGCCTGAGATGATGGGAAATGGGGCGGTACACGATGAGGAGCCAGGCGATGAGGCCGATGAAGAGAAGAATCTGCCAGAGGCGCCCCAGCTCGAGGAACTCCCAGCCCTGGTGCCCCAGCCAGAACCACATGTCGCCCAGGTAGCCCTTGATGCCGGCGATCTCGCCCAGGAGACTGCCCACGGCCACGATGAGGATCGCCACGAAGAGGAGCTGCACCAGGAGCCCCTGGCGTTTGGGCTCGATGCCGCCCACGATGGGGGCCAGGTAAATGGCCGATCCCACCCAGGTGGTGGCGATCCAGAAGATGGCGAGCTGCAGGTGCCAGGTCTTGGCCCAGCTGTAGGGGATGAGCTCCGCCACATAGGGAGCCCAGAAGCTGGCCGGATGGATGGTGTAGTGGGCCAGGAGGCCGCCGAAGTTGGTCTGGAGGAGAAAGAGGAGAATAACCACCAGGAAGTACTTGGCGGCTTTCATCTGGCTGGGGGTGAGGGGCATGTCCACGAGCTTCTGGGCCAGGTCCGCTCCCCGGGTCGGGCCGTACCAGAGACCGAAGTAATGGATGCAGAAGATGAAAAGGCCCAGGACGACGAAAAGAGCGATGATGCCCCCGAGGGTCCAGAGGTAGACGGCGAGGGTCGGCACATTGCCCACGGACCGGTCCGCGGGCCAGTTGTTCGTATAGGTGTAATCACTTCCGGGGCGGAGGGTGGAGGCGACCCAGGCGGTCCAGAAAAAAAACCGTCCGATCTGGAGGCGCTCTTCGGCTGTGGGGACCGTGCCCGGCAGGAACCCGTAAAGGAAATCCCCCGTGGTGAAAAGCCCGTCCCAGTGCTTCGTGACGGCCTCCAGGGCCTTCGTCTGGGCCGGGGTCAGGACCAGCTTGTCATTGGTCGCGTCATACCGATTGGTCCTGATTTCGTTCCTTGTCTTGAGAGCGACGATCTCCTGGTCCAGGGCGGTGAGCTCCCCGTAGGGCTTTCGGTATTCCCGAAGACTGATCTCCCGTCGGACCGCGTCGCCCAGCAGGTGCAGCGTGAAGGCGCTGAAGTCTGGCCCCCGCTGGGCGCCGTGTCCCCAGACGCTGCCGTGGTCCATGAGCCCGTATCGCTGGTAGACGTCCTGTCCCTTGAAGATGTCGTCCCTGGTGAAAAGTGCCTTTCCGGACGCATCCAGGACCTCTCCCGGGTAGGGCGGCACCTGGTCCTTGGCCAGGTGCCCACCCCCGAGAAGCAGGGCCAGGGATACTACAAAACTGAGAATGGCTGCCTTTCTGAGATTCTCGATGGACATGGCTTCCTCCTTCCTCCTGAGGATGTCCAGGTTCACAACGGCGAGCCCTCGCGGGAGTGAACCGACGCGAAGCGGCAAAAGTCCTTGTCATCGAACCGGGATGGGGATGCGAAGGGGGAAATGGCGAGACCCCCCCTTCGCCGGTGAATCAGCCGAGGATGGCTTTCAGGTCCTCATCGGGCGTGCTGATGGGCATGATGTTGAAATTCTTGACCAGCACGTCGAGGACATTGGGCGTCACGAAAGCCGGAAGCGAAGGCCCCAGCCGGATGTTTCTGATGCCGAGATGGAAGAGGGTGAGCAGGATGGCCACGGCTTTTTGTTCATACCAGGAGCATATGATCGAAAGGGGAAGATCGTTGACGCCGACGTTGAAGGCCTTGGCCAGGGCCACTGCGATCTGGATGGCCGAATAGGCGTCGTTGCACTGGCCCACGTCCATGAGCCTTGGAAGGCCGTCGATGGTCCCGAGGTCCTTGTCGAAAAACCTGAACTTGCCACAGGCGAAGGTCAACACCACGCAGTCGCTCGGCACCTTTTCCACGAATTCCGTGTAGTAGTTCCGGCCGGGCTTGGCCCCGTCGCAGCCGGCAACCACGAAGAAGTGGCGGATGGCCTTGCCCTTGACAGCCTCGATCACCTTGTCGGCAACCCCCAGAACCGTGTTCCTGGCAAAACCGACCATGACTTCCTTGCCGTTGGAATCGTCGGTGAAGCCGGGGAGGCTCAGGGCCTTCTGAATGACGGAGGTGAAATCGCGGTTTCCGATATGGGGGACCCCCGGCCAGCCCACGATGCCCGACGTGAAGATGTTTTCCGCGTAGGCCCCCTGCGGGCGCTGGATGCAGTTGGTGGTCATGAGGATGGCGCCCGGAAACTGGCTGAATTCCTTGGCCTGGTTCTGCCAGGCCGTTCCGAAATGGCCAAAGAAGTGGGGATGCGCCTTGAGCTTCGGATAGCCGTGGGTGGGGAGCATCTCGCCGTGGGAGTAGATATCGATCCCCTTGCCCTCGGTCTGCTTGAGGAGCTCCTCGAGGTCTTTCAGGTCATGGCCCGAGACCAGGATGGCCTTGCCTTTGCGGTGCCCCAGGGGGACCTTCGTCGGAACCGGGTGCCCGTAGGCTCCCGTGTTGCCGGCATCCAGGAGCTCCATGGCCTTGAGGTTCACTTCGCCGCACTTGAGGGTCAGTCCCACCCAGTCGTTGAGCTCCAGGTCCTTGTTCATCATGGCCGCCAGGGCTTCATGAACGAAGGCGTAAACGGTATCGTCCTCCTGCCCCAGGATCTGGGCGTGGTCGGCGTAGGCGCTGATGCCTCGGAGACCGAAGAGCACCGTGTGCTGAAGGGAGAGGATATCCGGATTGACGGTGGGGTCCGACTTGAGGCCCACTTTTTCCCCCTGCGCCACCATGCCTTCGAGGGTCGATGCCGGGGTAAAGGTCGCGGTGTCCTCGGCGAAGTCCGCCTTGCCGCCGGCGGCTTTCACCCTGGACTTCAAATCGTCTCGAAGCTCGACGGCACGCCGGACAAAGGCTGCGATGTCGGCAGGATCGAAGTTCACGTTGGTGAGGGTCGAGAACATGGCCTCACAGGTGAATACATTGACCGCGCGATCGTTCACGCCGACCTTGCGCCCCTCCACCGCGAAAAGGGCGAGCCCCTTCATGGCGTGGGTCAGGAGATCCTGGAGGGCCGCAACGTCAGGCTGCTTGCCGCAAACGCCCATCTTATCGCAACCCTGGCCCTTTGCCGTCTGTTCGCACTGGTAGCAAAACATCTTCTTGTCCTCTCTGGTTTGAGGTCCGGATTCCTATGGCAGTTTCACGAACTCGCTCTTGGGCGCCCCACAGGGGGGACAGACCCAGTCGTCGGGCAAGTCCTCGAAGGTCGTCCCGGGCGCGATCCCGTTTTCGGGGTCGCCCACCGCCGGGTCGTACACATAGCCGCAGATGGTGCATTCATACTTGTCCATGAGTCTCCTTTCCCGAGGTTGAAGGATTCCGTTGCCTATGGGTTGTCGCTGCCTCGCATCGGTTCTCCCGCAAATAGCTCCGGCCGTCCCCAAGGCGAAAGATTGGGCCGAGCCGACGGAGGACCTTGTGGTCCCGGGTCATCGCAAGCCCGACCAGCTTTCCTTCTTGCACCGGCATGATAACGCGACGGGGGAAACTGTCCTTGACAAGAGTCAAGAAAATCATTCTCAACGCCGGCAGCCAGTGCGAGAAGTCGGTTTTTGCTGATTCGCCCTCGAAAGCTTCGAGCTTCAAGGCTAAGGTTTCAAGTTGAATACCAGCGCCGCCGGAAGCCTTTTGATCGGCTCGGGGCACATGAGGAGCGGCTACTGGGGCAGGCTGAGGTTCAGAAGCAGGAGGTCCGGGTCCTTGCGGCGAAGCTGGAGCACCCCGCGGTGCTTATGGATGATCATCTTGGCGAGGGGGAGATCAATGGCTCGAGAAGGGTCCATGCGAGTGGTGAAGGGGTAGAAGAAATGCTCGATATCGTCCGCTGAAACCACGGCGCCCTTGAGGATCATCTCGAGGTGGACCAGGCTCTCACCGGGGTAAGTCTGGACTTCGAGCTTTCCCGCCGAGGGGCAGTGGCCGATCATGGCTTGTATGGTGCTGCCCAGGGCCTTCTTGAAGAGCGGTTTGTCCAGGGGGATGAACGGAAGGGAAATGGAAAGGTTGAGGCCGCAGGCGACGGAGTGCTCGGCAAGCAGATCCTTCTGTTCTTCCAGCACCTGGATGAGGAGGTCGTTGAGCGATCCTCTCTCGAGGCTGACCTCGAATGGCCTCAGGTAGGCCAGGGTTTTTTCAAGGATCTTCTCCAGCCGCGCCACTTCCTGAACGATGATCTGGACCTTCTCCCGATTGGAGTCCCCCGCCGGAAGGTTCTCCAGGAGGCGGCGGGCGAATCCCCCCGCCGCCACCAGGGGGTTGCGTATCTCATGGCCCAGGCGGGCCGAAATCTCGGTCAGCGTCCTCAATTCCTCCGTCTGCAGGATTTGCTGCTGCAGCCTGTGCCTGTCGGTCACGTTGACGAGGAAGCCGTCCACGATCTCGACCTGACCTTTTTCGTCGAGCACCGGTATGGCATGATCGAGGACGAAGATGGATTTGCCGTTGGTGTGGGTGACGCGATATTCAGACTTGAACTCACTGCCTTCCCGAAGGCAGCGCTCCATGAGGGGCCAGACCCTGTCCCTGTCGTCCTCGACGACCTTTTGCCTCCAGAAGTGGGGATTCTCCATGGCCTCTCGAGCTGAAACCCCCATGAGCTCCTCGATGAAGTGGTTGACGAAAATCAGGCGGCCATTGGAAATCAGTCGATAGACGACCAGGGGCACGCTCTCCACGAGGGTGCGGTACTTCTCTTCGGACTCCCGGAGGGCCCGGGTGCGGAGGTGCACCATGTGCTCGAGGTTTTCCGCGTACTCCTGGATCTTTTCGCGGGATTCCTCCAACGAAAGCAGCATTTCATCCAGGGCTTCGGCCAGCACCCCCAGCTCGCCCGACGGTCTCAGGCCGGATGGGTGAACGTGGGCTCCGGTGGCGATTTCCCGGGCAAAGCTCACCATCTTTCCGATGGGTCTGCTGAAATAGAGACTGATGAAGTAAATGGCTCCCATGGAGAAGACCATTCCCAGCACACCCACCCCGATCATGATCCGACGGTAGTGAGCCGTGATGGCAAGGGTCTCGGTGCGGTCGACACAGAACTCCACCAGCCCGATCGTTCGCCCCTCGTAATCCTTGACGACCCTGAGCCAGATAGCGAAGGGCGTTCCCCCAATCCTCCGGATCAGCACTTCCGGAGTGCCCTGTTGAAAGACCCTCGCATAGGCGGGATCATCTCGATCGAAAGGCTCGGTGAAGGTTGTCGCGTAGGGTGAAAAGCCGGTCCCGTCCTTTCTGGGGAGGAGGAGCGTGGCCTCGATGCCGAACTGCTCCTTCATTTCCTTCATCAGTATGCGACCGAAATTGAAGCCGATTTCCGTGGTTCCCACCAGCTGGCCCTGGTGGATCACGGGCGCAACCCCGCGGATGCCGTATCCCGTGAGGCCCTCTTCCAGCCCGAAGGTCTCACTCAATGTTGCAACAGCGTCGTGGATGGTTCGGCGATACTCGAGGCCGTCACCGAATTCATAAAGCCTCTGGAGCCGGAGAAACATCCTGGGCGGCAGCGTGTGAAAATTGAACTGGCTGATGCCGTAGTGCGCCTTCATGAAGGTGAAGGAAGAATAACACAGCTCGATGAGACGAAGGCGGTCACGTTTGGCGAGGGCCTCGGCTATTTCGGGATTGCGCGCGAAGCTTGAGGCCAGGCTCACGGCCCACCGCCCCTGTCGGTCGATCTTGTGCTCGAAGGCATTGTCATAGCCGTTGAGCCTCTCGATCTCTCCGCGCTCGATGAGCTCATTCTCGCTGCGTATGGCCAGGCCCACCAGGGAGACCGTCCCGATAAAAGCGAGGAACAGGAACGGAATGCTCAATCGGTACCGGAGGGGCATGTCGCGCAGCTTCTCCAGCAAAAAAGCGCCCCCGGTCCTCCGGGCTGTGGAATCACCCTCGACGGTTCTCATTCCGAAACCTTGTTTTGCGTCCGCCATCCCTCACGGTCGGATTTCGGGACTATTGGCCATTCATCCATTCCAGAGCCTTCCTCAGGCGGCGCAGCGCGGTCTCCTTTCCGAGCACATCGATCACCTCGAAGAGACCGGGGCTGACCGTGGAGCCCGTGAGAGCGACCCTTACGGGCTGAGCGATCTTGCCCAGCTTGATTCCAAGCTCTTCGACCAGCTGGTGGAAGATCGCCTCGAGGCGCTTTTCGTCAAAGTCCTCGAGCTCATCGATGGCACGGATCAACCTTTCCAAAGGGTCCCTGATCGCGGGCACGAGGAATTTCCTGGCTGCATTCGGGTCCATGGGCGGCTCGTCGACCAGATAGAATTCCATGCTCTCGGCCATTTCCTTCAGCGTGCGGGATCGAGGCTGCAGCGTCTTCACCGCTTTGGCCAGATAATCCGGCAATCTTGGGGGCAGGCCTTTTTGGGAGAGGAACGTTTCAAGTGGGGGGACCAGGGACTCGGGGCTCCGTTCCTTGATGTAGTGCGCGTTCAACCAGTCGAGCTTGTCGGGGTTGAAAATGCTGGGAGCTTTTCCCACGTGCTCCAGGCTGAAGTGCTGGATGAGCTCCTGCCGCGAGAAAATCTCCTGGTCCCCGTGAGACCAGCCGAGTCGCACCAGGTAGTTGACGAGTGCCTCGGGCAGATAGCCCATCTCCTTGTAGGCCATGACCGATGTGGCGCCGTGCCGTTTGGACATTCGAGCCCGATCCTGGCCAAGAATCATGGGGACGTGGGCAAAATGAGGCAGAGTGGCTCCCAGAGCCTCGTAGAGCAGGATCTGCCGGGGAGTGTTGTTCACATGATCGTCACCACGGATGACGTGGGTGATGTTCATGGTGATATCGTCGACGACGACGGCGAAGTTGTAGGTGGGGACGCCGTCGCTCCTCTCCAGCACCAGGTCGTCCAGTTCCGCGTTCTCGAAGGAGATGGGGCCTTTCACCATGTCATTGAGCATCGTGGATCCGATCTCGGGGCATCGAAAGCGAACCACCCGGTCAGGCCCCGGGCCGAGCCCGCGATCGCGGCAGCGGCCGTCGTATTTCGGCTTCAAGCCGGCGGCCATGGCGGCACGGCGGCGCTCGTCCAGTTCCTCGGCGCTGCATTCGCAATAGTAGGCATGCCCCGACTCCAGAAGCTTCCGCAGATACTCGCGGTAGGTGTCGAAACGCTGAGTTTGGAAGAATGGACCTTCGTCCCAACCGAGGTCAAGCCATTCCATGGCATCCAGGATGGCTCGAACCGACTCTTCGGTGGAGCGGGCCTGGTCGGTATCCTCGATGCGGAGGATGAACTTCCCCCCAAGGTGTTTGGCATACAGCCAGTTGAACAGGGCCGTGCGGGCTCCTCCGATGTGGAGATAGCCAGTGGGACTCGGAGGAAAACGCGTCACGACAACTTCGTTCATTCAGAATCTCCTCGAAATCAGCTCAATGTTCTTCGGATGGGCTCATTCACGGTACGAGAAAGAAATCACCGCCACGGGTGGGCTTCGATTGCGCGGGATGCTCAGCTTGCCGTCCCGATGCGGATCTTGTGCACCCGTGCTGATGTATCGTGCTCATTTTACTAAAATTAGTCGGCAAGGGAAGCAGTGGTTACCTCTAACACAGTCACGCTCCAAACTCAAGGCAGTCCGAGCAGCGGGCCCTCGGAGTCGCCGCGAGCCGAATCATCGGATCAGACATCTCTTGCCCAACAGCCGGTGTTCTGGCACTATGAGCGGCCGATCAGTCATCCGCCCGCGAGGCGGCTCCATCCGTCAACCCAACTCATTGGCAAGGGATGCGAAAGGGATCATGATGAAAGCCTTGAGAACGTTTTGCGCACTGGTTTTCCTGGTCAGCCTGGTCTTTGGATGCGGCAGAGCGCGGGATGAGGCTCCCTCGCCATCGGTCCCGGCCATGAGACAGGACGTGAGGATACGCGTGGTGAACGTGGCCAACAAGACGGGCGAGCTCTTCGATGTGGATGCCATCGGGATGCTCTGGAACGGGATCGAGGAATCGCTTCGCAACAAGGGGCTGCTGTGGACCGGGGATGCGGATATCCCCATCATGACCCTGCAGGCCGAGATCCTCAAATACCAGAAGGGCAGCGTGTTCCTCCGTCCCGTTCTGCCCATGTGGGGAAAAACCTATCTCACCGCCAGGTGCGAGCTCCTGGAAGGGGATCGCGTGGTCGCCTCGGCGGAGTCGTCCCGGACCATTTCCGCGGGCAAGGAGGGGTTCAGCTTCGATGCATGGAAGGAGGTCTACCGCATGGTGGCCGAGGATCTGGTGAGCCAGATCACCCAGAAGATGTAGAGTCTGTCCCGGTTTGTGGAGGCTTTGACCAGGCCCGCGGCCCCGGTTAAAATCGCTTGACAGGTAAGGTCTTGTGTCTATACTCAACGATTTACGCATTCCGGCAAGGAAAGCAAATGCGGATACGTGTTGACGAGATACCGGAAGCGGGGCGGACGCTGCGTCTTCAATGGGATGATTCCCACCTGGCCCCTTATGTGCCCGAGGACGATCCTTTCCAGCTGAAGCTGGTCGGGCCGATCCAGGTGGAGTTGGAGCTGCAGAAGCTGCCGGATCACCTGAGGATACGCGGGGCGGTCAAGGGACGGCTCGGGTTGAGCTGCCACCGCTGTCTGTCCCGGTTTGAGTGGCTGCTGGATGAGCCGGTGGATGTCTTTCTCTTCCCCGAGGAGCAGGCTCCCGGGGAAGAAGAGACCGAGCTGGATGTCGAAGAGCTGGATTACGATTTTTTTGACGGAGAGGTCATCGAAATCGATCAGCTCATCGCCGAACAGATCTTCCTGGCGCTTCCGTTCAAGGTGTTGTGCGGGGAGGACTGCCGCGGTCTTTGTCCCCGTTGCGGGGTGAATCTCAACGAAGAGCCCTGCCGTTGTGCCGCGGGGGATGCGAAATCACCTTTCGCGGCGCTGTTGAAGATCAAGGAGCGTTTGCCGGAAGCCGCGGGGGAGTGAGGTCAATCCTCCCCAGGGCCCGGACGAAGCGCCGCCGGTTGACGACATTGTTTTCGAACGATGGAAGGATGTGCCAACCGTGACAGAGGCGGTTTTGTGCCGGCCATGGCCCCGTGTGCATCCATTTTCCTGGTAAGAGGAGTGAATCGATGGGGGTTCCCAAACGGAAAACGTCCAAAGCGAGGCGGGATAAGCGGCGGGCGCATGATTACCTCACCACGACATCGCTGTCGCGCTGCCCGCAGTGCAATGAAATGCGTCTCCCGCACCGCGTCTGCCCGACTTGCGGCTACTACCATGACCGCCTGGTCCTGGAGTCCGAGGAAGAGTAGCCGCGCCTGACGGCCGCCGAGGGTACGGACCATGAGGATTGCTGTGGATGCCATGGGCGGGGATTTCGCGCCGGAGGCTGCGGTGGATGGTGCCCTAGGGGCCGAGCTGCAATGCAGGGCGGAATTGGTCCTCTTTGGTCACGAGGGCCGTCTTGTTGAGATTCTGGAGCGCCGTGCCGCGACGAGCCGGGTCCAGGTGGTGCACGCCCCAGAGACCATCGGCATGGGAGAGGCGGCGCCGGTGGCCATTCGCCGAAAAAAAGAAGCCTCTCTCGTGGTGGCCATGCGCTGCCTCGCGGAAGGTTCGGTCGATGCGGTGGTCAGTGCCGGGAATTCGGCGGCCATCGTGGCTGCCGCGCGGCATTACGTGGGGTTGGTCCAGGCACTTCGGCGGCCGGCCATGGCGGTGGCTCTGCCCACCCCCGAGGGAAGTGTTCTTCTGGCGGATGCGGGGGCCAATGCCGCCGCGGATGCCGTGAACCTTGCTCAATGCGCGGGATTGGCCAACTTCTTTCTCAAGGTGACCGAAGATGAGACCAGGCCGAGGGTGGGGCTGCTCAACATCGGCCATGAGCCCATCAAAGGCACCAAGGCCATTCAAAGGGCATTCTCCCTCTTGACTCGATCCCGTCTCCATTTCGTTGGAAACATCGAGCCACAGGGCCTTTTCGCCGGCCAGATCGAGGCCGCCGTCTGCGATGGATTTGTCGGGAATGTCCTCCTCAAAGTGTTCGAGGGATTGTCCGAGACCTATCTTAAGTTGCTGGAATTTCAATTGGATCCCGGCCTGACTGAGGCGAGGACGGCCCTGAGGGAGGCGTTTGATCGCTTTCAGAGACGCTATCATCATGAGGCTGTTGGTGGAGCCCCCCTGCTGGGAGTCCGTCGAACCGTTGTGGTGGCCCACGGCCGTTCCACGGGATCCGCCATTGCCAACGCCATTCTTGTGGCCGGGAATCTGGTCCGCGACCGGGTCTTTGAGCGCATGGACGAGGAACTGGAGCAGGATGGGATCCTTTCAGAGCTGAGACATGACAACGCTTTTTACATGCTGGAGCATCTCAAGTCCAAATGGGGACTCAGGCACGGTTGAGCGACGCTGAGCGAGGTAGAAGGAGATTGATGTGCATTATTTCTTGACCGAGGAACAGCAGATGATTCAAGACCTGGCGGGGCAGATTGCCAGGGAGAAGATCCGGCCCCAGAGGGCTCAGCTGGATGAGGGCGAGGAGTTCCCCTGGGAGATCGTCAATGTCCTGGCCCAATCCGACCTTTACGGCCTGTACATCCCCGAGGCCTATGGCGGCATGGGAGGCGGGATCTTCGAGAATTGTCTGGCGGTGGAGAAGCTGGCCGAGGCCTGCATCGGGGTGGCCACAACCTTTGCGGCCAGTGGATTGGGCGCCTATCCCATCCTGCTTCATGGCAGTGAGGAGCTCAAGCAGAAGTACCTTCCCGACATTGCCGGCGGCCAGCGGCTGGCGGCCTTCGGGGTCACGGAATCCGGAGCGGGGAGCGACGTCTCGGGGATTCAGACAACGGCGGTCCGTGACGGGGACGATTACATTCTCAACGGAACGAAGCAGTGGATCACCAACGGAGGCGAAGCTGAAATCTATTCGGTTCTGGCCATCACCGATCGTTCCAAGGGACCCCGAGGGGCCACCTTTTTCGTGGTGGAGAAGGGCGATCCCGGCTTCAGTTTCGGCAAGAAGGAGAAGAAGCTGGGACTTCGGGCCTCCGCCACCCGCGAGCTCGTCTTCCAGGACTGCAGGATTCCCCGGGACCGCATCATCGGCCGGGAGGGCATGGGCTTCATCGTGGCCATGAAAACCTTCGACAAGTCTCGTCCCGGCATCGGTGCCCTGGGCGTCGGTCTGGCTCAGGGGGCATTGGACATCTCCGTCGAGTATGCGCGCAAGCGCGTCCAGTTCGGTAAGCCCATCATCAGTTTCCAGGCTATTCAGCACAAACTGGCCAACATGGCGACTCGGACCGAGGCCGCCCGGGCACTGGTCTATGCCGGGGCTCGATACATGGATTCGGAGCCGGGCGACATGAGCAAGGTCGCCGCCATGTGCAAGCTGTTTCCGGGAGATGTCGCCATGTACGTGACCACGGAAGCGGTACAGGTCTTGGGAGGATATGGGTACATGCAAGATTATCCCGTCGAGAAAATGATGCGGGATGCCAAGATTCTTCAAATATATGAGGGCACCAACGAGATCCAGCGAAACATCATCGGACAGGAATTGAACAAGGAATATGGGAGACTCAAGGAAAGCTTCTTCTAGAAGAGGACTCACCCGGAGAAGGAATGGAAGCCCATGCATATAGCGGTATGCATCAAACAGGTTCCGGATGCCAAGAACGTGCGCATCGACCCCAACACCAACACGCTGGTCCGGCAGGGGGTGGAATCCATCATCAATCCTTTCGACCTTTTTGCCGTCGAGGCGGCTCTGAAGATCAAGGATGCCGACGGCACCACGCGGGTGACGGTCATGACCATGGGGCCGCCCCAGGCCGACGAGGCACTGCGGGAAACCCTCTCCCGCGGGGTGGATGACGCCGTTCTGTTGAGTGATCGTGCGTTCGCGGGCGCCGACACGTGGGCGACTTCCACAACCCTCGCCGCCGCGGTGCGCAAGCTGGGGAGCGTGGATCTCATCATCTGCGGCAAGCAGGCGGTGGATGGAGACACGGCCCAGGTCGGCCCCGAGATGGCGACCCTTCTGGACATTCCCTACGCCACCTTCGTGAAGAAAATCGAAATACTGGATGGCGGTCACCTCAAGGTGACGCGACAGACCGACGAGGGGGTGGAAGTCTGGAAGCTTCCCTCCCCCGCGCTTCTGACCGTCATCAAGGAGGTCGGGGAGCCGCGGCTTCCGTCCTTGCGGCACAAGATGCGGGCCAAGAAGGCCGAAGTCCCCGTCTGGGGGGCGGCGGCTCTTGGACTGGACCCCGAGAAAGTCGGCCTCCTGGGCTCCTACACCCAGGTGGTGCGGGTCTTCAGTCCGCCTCGGCGGGGAAACCGCGTCATGATCGAGGGGGCTCTGGATGAGCAGGTGGAGCAGCTCTACGGATATTTGAAGGAAGCCAAGGTGCCCGGCCTATGAAAGCGTTGATCGATCATCTCAAATGCACGGTTTGCGGGGTCTGCGAGGGTGTCTGCCCGGTGAGCGCCATCTCGGTCGGCGAGACCTCCGTCGAGGTCACGGACGACTGTACGCTGTGCGGCATGTGCGTGGACACTTGCGAGTTTGGAGCCATTTCTCTTCCCGACGTGGGGACGGGCCCGGCGGCGGACCTGGCCAGCTATTCGGGGGTTTGGGTTTATGCCGAATGGCGCGATGGAGCGGTCCACAAGGTCAGCCACGAGCTGCTCAGCGCCGGCCGAAAGCTGGCGGACAAGCGCGGGGTGAGCCTGGGCGCGGTGCTGATTGGAAGCCGGCTGAGCGAGGAGCTTTCGGACGAGCTCGTGGCCTATGGGGCTGATGAGGTGTATGTCGTGGACCGCCCTGAGCTGGCCCGTTTTTCCGATGAGGCCTACGCCAATTCGCTGGTTCACCTGGTGCGCGAGAGAAAGCCCGAAATACTGCTGGCCGGCGCGACCAGCATGGGACGGTCATTCATTCCGCGCGTGGCGGCTCTTTTGGAGACAGGGCTCACGGCGGACTGCACGGAGCTCGACATCAGCGATGAAGGGCTGCTCCTGCAGACGCGGCCCGCGTTCGGCGGCAACGTCATGGCCACGATCATCTGTCCCAACAAGCGGCCCCAGATGGCCACCGTGAGGCCGAAAGTGATGAAGCCCGAGAGGCGGGACGGCCACCAGGGCCGAATCATCGCTCCGGTTCTGCCCGAGGAGTGCTTCAAGCGCAGGATCGAGGTCCTGGAGGTGATCCCGGAGAAGGATCAGACGGCCAGGCTCACGGAAGCGGACGTCATCATTTCAGGAGGCCGGGGGCTCCGAAAACCGGAGAATTTCACGTTGATCGAGGATGTGGCCCAGCTTTTCGGGGGCGCGGTGGGGGCATCCCGCGGCGCGGTCGAGGAGGGGTGGATCGCCCCGTCGCACCAGGTGGGACAGACGGGCCGCACGGTGGCCCCGACGCTTTACATGGCCGTCGGTCTGGCCGGAGCCATTCAGCACGTGGTGGGGATGCAGGGCTCCCAGGTGATCGTGGCGGTGAACAAGGACCCCAACGCCCCCATTTTTGACGTGGCGACTTACGGCGTGGTGGCCGATCTTTTCGAGTTCATCCCGGCCTTTTCACGGAGGATCAGGGCTGAGCGGGGTGAGGAATCATGAGTGACAAGCGTGTGGTGGTGGTGACGGGGGCGAGCCGGGGCATCGGCCGGGCTGTCGCCGTTGCGCTGAGCGGGCCGGGGGCCGAGGTCATCGTCAACTACCGGTCCGGGAGGGAGGCTGCCGAGGAGACGGCTGCGGCGGTCTCCTCGGTGGGCGGGGCGCCTCACTTGATGCCTTTCAGCGTTGCCGACGCGGAGGCGGTGAAAGAGGCTTTCAAGGAAATCCTGAAGGTCCATGGCCGTGTGGACGTCCTGGTGAACAATGCCGGGGTGGCCAGGGACAACCTCCTGGCCCTCATGAAGGGGGCCGAATGGGATGAGGTGCTCGACACGAACCTCAAGTCCATATTCCTGTGCTCCCAGGCCGTTGTGAAAGCCATGATGAAACAGCGTTACGGGCGCATTGTCAACATCACTTCCATCGTCGGCGTCATGGGGAACCCCGGCCAGGTCAACTACTGCGCGGCCAAGGCGGGCATCATCGGTCTGACGCGGTCTCTCGCCCGCGAGCTGATCTCGAGGAACATCACCGTCAATGCAGTGGCGCCGGGCTTCATCGAGACCGACATGACGCGGGACATGCCCGACAAGGTGCGGGAGGGTCTTCTGAGCCAGATTCCGGCGGGCCGGTACGGCTTACCCGAGGATGTGGCCGCGGCGGTGGCCTATCTGGTGTCGGAGGGCGCCGGCTATGTCACCGGGCAGGTCCTTCATGTGAACGGTGGCATGTTCATGGGGTAGTGCGTCAATCAATCTGGAGCATCCATGCGCGCTGGCTTGGGGGCTCCTTGTTCACGGGGGCATCGTATCATGACGTCATTGAATGACCGGCGGGTGGTTGTCACGGGAATTGGACTCATTTCCCCTTTGGGCTGCGGGATTGAATCCAACTGGTCGGGCCTCATGGAAGGGCGCTCGGGGATCGGTCCCATCACCCGCTTCGATACCAGCGGCTATGCCACGCAGATTGCCGGCGAGGTGCGTGATTTTCATCCCGAGGATTTCATCCCCAAGAAGGAGCTCAGGAAAATGGACCCGTTCCTTCAGCTGGCATTGGGGGCTGCAAGGCTGGGTTTCGAGGATGCCCGGCTGACTGTCGACGGGGGAGTGGCGCACCGGGCCGGCGTGATCATGGGCTGCGGCCTCGGCGGTCTCCACACCATCGAGGAGTATCACCGGGTGCTGCTGGATGCGGGTCCACGAAAGATGAGTCCTTTTTTCATCCCGATGCTCATCGGCAACATGGCGTCGGGCCTCATTTCCATTTATCACGGCTGCAAGGGGCCCAACCTGTCCATCCAGACGGCCTGCGCGGCGGGAACCCACGCGGTGGGGCAGGCTTATCACATGATTCGCCAGGGGCTTGCGGACATCATGGCCACGGGCGGCGTGGAGTCCACGGTCACCCCACTGGCTGTTTCGGGCTTCAACGCCATGCGGGCGCTCTCCACCCGCAATGACGATCCCCAGAAGGCCTCTCGCCCCTTTGATCTGAACCGCGACGGGTTCGTCCTTGGCGAGGGAGGAGCGGTCCTGATCCTCGAGGAGTCGCGGATTGCCCTGGAGCGGGGTGCCAGAATTTACGCCGAGGTGATCGGATTCGGTCTTTCGGGAGATGCGTTTCACATGGCGGCTCCGGCACCTGACGGCGAGGGTGCCGTGCGGTGCATGCAAAACGCCCTCGATGATGCCGACATCAAGCCCGAGGAGGTGGACTACATCAATGCCCACGGGACTTCCACCGATCTGAACGACAAGTACGAAACCCAGGCCATCAAGACTGTTTTCGGGGAGCAGGCCCGCAGGCTCGCCATAAGCTCCACCAAGTCCATGACGGGCCACCTGCTGGGTGCGGCAGGAGGTCTGGAAGCGGCCTATACGGTGCTCACCCTCCATCGGCAGTTCATCCCGCCCACCATCAACTATGAAACTCCGGACCCCGACTGCGACCTGGATTACGTGCCGAATAAGGCTCGACCGGCGAACCCTCGTGTGGCTCTCTCCAATTCCTTCGGCTTCGGGGGCACCAACGGGAGCCTTGTCTTTCGGAAATGGAACGGCAGATGAAAATCATGATTGCCTGCGATCATGCGGGGCTGGAGCTGAAGCGGAAGCTGGCGCACCACCTGGTGGGTCTCGATCAGGAGGTCGAGGACATCGGGACCCACGACGGCGCCTCGGTGGACTATCCGGATTATGCAGCCCGGGTGGCGCGGGCGGTGGCTTCCGGCGAGGCGGATCGGGGCATTCTCGTGTGCGGCAGTGGTATCGGCATGTGCATGACGGCCAACCGTTTTCGAGGGGTTCGGGCGGCCCAGGTGTCGGAGCCCCTTTCGGCCAGGATGAGCCGCCGACACAACGACAGCAATGTTTTATGTCTCGGCGGACGTTTCATCGGCGAAGCTCTGGCGTGTGAGATCCTGGAAACGTGGATCAGGGAGCCCTTTGAGGGGGGGCGCCACCAGAAGCGCCTGGATCTTATTGAAGGATTGTCTGGGACATGATAAGCGGAATTGTGGTCCATCGTGCTGGCAAGGCACTGAATTCGATAGGCGAAAGGATGTCTGGATGTCGTATTTAGAGGTCGTGGATCCCGAGATAGCCCGTGTGGTCAAAGAGGAAGAGCGGAGGCAGCTGGAGAAGCTGGAGCTGATCGCTTCTGAAAACTTCGTGAGTCCGGCGGTGCGGGAAGCCCAGGGGTCTGTCTTGACCAACAAATACGCCGAGGGCTATCCGGGCAGGCGGTATTACGGCGGCTGCGAGCACGTGGACGTGGCCGAAAAGCTGGCGCAGGAGCGGGCCAGGCAGCTGTTTCAGGCGGATTACGCCAACGTCCAGCCCCATTCGGGCTCCCAGGCCAACATGGCGGTTTACTTCGCCGTCCTGAAGCACGGAGATGCCATCCTCGGGATGGATCTGCGCCAGGGAGGGCATCTCACTCATGGGAGTCCCGCAAGCTTTTCGGGCCGCTTCTTCAAGGTTGTATCCTACGGTGTGGATCCCAGGACCGAGACCATCGACTATGACCAGGTGGCTCGCCTGGCGCGGGAGCACCGTCCCAGGATGGTCATCGCGGGGGCCAGCGCATATCCCAGGATCATCGACTTCGCGAGGTTCCATGAGATCGCCCGGGAGATCGATGCCTACCTGGTGGTGGACATGGCCCACATCGCCGGGCTGGTGAGCGCCGGTCTGCATCCCAACCCGGTGCCCCATGCGGATTTCGTTACCTCCACGACTCACAAGACCCTGCGGGGGCCGCGAGGAGGCTTGATCCTCTCCCATGCTCGTTATGAAAAGGTTCTGGACAGCCAGATCTTTCCTGGAATACAGGGCGGGCCGCTCATGCATGTGATCGCCGCCAAGGCGGTGGCATTCAAGGAGGCCTTGCAGAAGGAGTTCAAGGTCTATCAGCAGCGGATCCTCGACAACAGCGGCATGCTGGCGTCGGAGCTCATGACGCTCGGCTACCGGCTGGTGTCGGGCGGCACGGACAATCACCTGATGCTGGTGGACCTGACCCCCAAAGGGCTGACGGGCAAGACGGCCGAAGAGACCCTTGACGAGGCAGGGATCACCGCCAACAAGAACTCGATTCCCTTCGACCCGTTGAAGCCCCAGATCACGAGCGGCATTCGCATCGGTACGCCGGCCCTGACCACCCGGGGAATGGAGCCGGACGACATGAGGCAGGTGGCGCAATTCATCCACCGTGCCCTGCAGTCCGTTGGGGACCATGACAGCCTCAGGATGTTGCGCGCGGAAGTGGCTGAGTTCTGTTGCGCCTTTCCCAGTTATCGGTAGACGGTAGACCGGGTTGCGCGCAGGGCGCGGAACGGGGTGGCCTCGATCCCTTGCCGGCCTTCCCTGGTGTGTGGGGGTAATCCCTGGAGAACCGCACCACTTCATTTGTGCATCCTCGTGATTCTCAGTGCTTTCGCTCTCCGCCGATCGATGCCCGCAGGGAACAGACGTGTCCTTTCAAGACATTTCAGAAGTATCCGATGCCCACAGAGCTTTCATGAAGAGAGCCCTTCGCCTGGCCGCACGGGGAAAGGGCTGGACGAGCCCAAACCCCATGGTTGGCGCCGTGGTCGTCCGTCAAGGCGAGATTGTCGGGGAGGGCTATCATCGGCGTGCGGGGATGGCCCACGCCGAAGTCAACGCCCTGCTGGATGCCGGTGATCGGGCGAGGGGGGCCGATCTTTACGTGACCCTCGAGCCCTGCAACCATCACGGGAGGACTCCGCCCTGCAGCCGGGCGGTCCTGGAGTCCGGGATCGCCCGCGTTTTCGTGGGGATGAACGATCCGAATCCCCGGGTTGTGGGGGGAGGCAGCCAGTTCCTCAGGAGCCAGGGGGTTTCGGTGGTCGAGGGCGTGCTGGAAGACGAATGTCGCCGGTTGAACCAGGCCTTCATCAAACACGCGACCACCGGCAGGCCCTATGTGGTCCTGAAAGCCGCGGCGACCCTGGACGGGCGCATGGCGACCCGGACCGGCGATTCCCGCTGGGTCACCAACGAGCACTCCCGGCGTTTCGTACACCAGTTGCGGTGCGATCTCGATGCGATTCTGGTGGGCTCCAGAACCGCCCTGGCCGATGATCCGCAGCTCACGGCCCGACTGCCCGGGAAGCCGCGCTGCCGGCAGCCTGTGCGCATCGTGCTCGACAGTCGGCTGGTCCTTCCGTTGGGGAGCACACTGCTGAAGACCGTTGAAACGGCTCCCCTCTGGGTGGCCTGCTCTGAAAAAGCCCCGGAGGAGAGAGAGGAAGCGCTGCTCCGTGCGGGGGCGTCTGTGATCCGACTTCCGTGGGACCATGGGGGAGTGCGTTTGGGCTCTCTCCTGGACGAGCTCGGGAAGCGCCAGATCAGCAGTCTGCTGGTCGAGGGGGGAGCCAGGACGCTCGGGAGCTTCATCCAGGATGGCCTTGCGGATGCTTTCTTCTTCTTCTACGCCCCGAAGATTCTCGGGGACGATGCGGCCGTTCCGCTGGCTGCCGGCCGGTCCGTGGACGTAATGGCCGAAGCGAAGCCCGCATACGATGTCCGTGTGAGGCGGTTTGTGGGGGACGTCATGCTCCACGGGCGATTTCGAGAACACCTTTACTGAGGCGGGCTCACCATGTTCACGGGCTTGATAGAGGGAACGGGTCACCTGGTCCGCATGGACCGGCAAGGGCTGGATGCACGGATGACGATCCAGGCCAGGGTCCCGTTCGACGGGCTGGCTCTGGGAGAGAGCGTGGCAGTGGATGGGGCCTGCCTCACGGTGGTGGCCTTCCAGGGAAATCAGTTCACCGTGGATGTGTCGGCCGAGACCCTGAGCCGCACCACCCTGGGGGCAAAGCGGCCGGGTGCGCGCTTCAACCTCGAGCGGGCGCTCCGCCTTGGCGACCGGCTGGGGGGGCACCTGGTGAGTGGACATGTGGACAGCATGGGAAGCCTGGCCGACCGCAAGAACGAAGGCCGGTCCATTCGGCTCTATTTCGAGATTCCGAGGGAGCTCAGCCGCTACACCATCGAGAAGGGGTCCATCGCCATAAACGGAATCAGCCTGACCATCAACGGCTGTGGTGAGGGTCGCTTCGATGTGAACATCGTCCCGCACACGGCGCGGGAGACCACTCTGGACGACCTTCAGATCGGCCAGGCGGTCAACATTGAGACCGACCTCATCGGCAAATATGTCGAAAAAATGACCGCTCCGTGGACTGCCGTTGCAGGGGAGAAGGCAGTGGGGGGCGGCCGGGTCGATGCGGCCTTTTTGCAGAAGCACGGCTTTCTTCCATAGGACAGGCGGGAGGCGGGCCGTCATCGGCTGTCGTGGGTTGAGTACGGTCTCCTTGAGGAGCGACCTGCTTCATGTTATAGACAGCCGGCACACATGGCGGCCGGCGCGCGGGTTGGCGGGCCGCGGCCATGAGGGAAGTCCCTCATGACCCATGGGAAGCGCGCAAGGAGATGGAAAGGCCCACGGCCCCGCTTATTTTAACTTGAAACTTGAAACCTCAAACCTGAAACTCAACGCAGCAGGAGCTCCAAGACATGCCTTTGGCAAGTATTTCCGAAGCGCTTGAAGACATCCGCCAGGGCAAGATGGTCATATTGGTGGACGACGAAGATCGGGAGAATGAGGGCGATCTCTGCATGGCAGCGGAGAAAGTCACCCCTGAAGCCATCAACTTCATGGCCAAATACGGCCGTGGCCTCATCTGCCTTTCACTCACCCCCGACTGGGTGGATCGATTGCGGCTTCAAATGATGGCCACCAATAACCTTTCGCGTTTTCAGACCGCCTTCACGGTCTCCATCGAGGCCCGCAAGGGAGTGACCACGGGCATCAGCGCGGCGGATCGTGCCCACACCATACTCACCGCCATGTCTGACCAGGCCAGGCCGGAGGATTTGGTGAGTCCGGGCCATGTCTTTCCGCTCAGGGCCAGGAAGGGCGGCGTACTGGTGCGCACCGGGCAGACGGAGGGCTCCGTGGATCTCGCCCGCCTCGCCGGGCTCAAGCCCGCGGGGGTCATCTGCGAGATCATGAAGGATGACGGCACCATGGCGCGCATGCCCGATCTCGAGCTTTTCGCCCAGGAGCACGACATCAAGGTCGTCGCCATTGCCGACCTCATTCACTACCGGATGCAAAATGAGATCTTCGTCCACCGGTCTGCCGAGGCAAAGCTCCCGACGGCCTTCGGTGGGGAGCTCCGCGTCATCGTCTACAACAACGACATCGACGATTACAGTCACCTGGCGCTGGTCAAGGGGGAAATCGGTCCCGAGGACGACGTGCTGGTGCGGGTCCACTCCGAGTGCCTCACGGGTGATGTCTTCGGGTCGCTGCGCTGCGATTGCGGAGGGCAGTTGCGGGCGGCCATGATTCAGATTGCCAAGGAGGGCAAGGGAGTGATTCTTTACATGCGCAACCATGAGGGACGTGGCATCGGCATCGTGAACAAGATCAAAGCCTATGCTCTTCAGGAGCAGGGCTACGACACGGTCGAGGCCAATGAGGCCCTGGGGTTCCGGGCGGACCTGCGCGATTACGGCATCGGGGCCCAGATGCTCGTGGAGCTGGGGGTTCGCAAGATGAAGCTGATGACCAACAACCCCACCAAGATCGTCGGGCTCCAGGGGTATGGCATCACCGTCACGGAGCGCGTTCCGCTGGAAATTCCGCCCAACGAGTGCAACATCGATTACCTCAGTGCCAAGTGCACCAAGATGGGACACATCCTGAGCTGCGTGAATGGAAAGGAATCTTGACATGAAGGTCTACGAGGGGAAGCTGCTGGCACAGGGTTTGCGCTTTGGAATCGTCATCAGTCGTTTCAACGATTTCATTTGCGATCGGCTTCTCGGAGGGGCTTTGGATGCCCTCAAGAGGAGCGGGGGAAGCGAGGAGCAGATCGATGTCTTCAAGGTTCCCGGGGCCTTCGAGATTCCTCTCCTCGCCAAGCAGGTGGCGGTCAGTGGCCGCTACGACGCGGTCATCTGCCTCGGTGCCGTCATTCGGGGAGCCACGCCTCACTTCGATTACGTGGCCAGCGAGGTTTCCAAGGGCATCGCATCGGTGAGTCTCGAGACCAGTATTCCCATAGCCTTCGGTGTCTTGACCACGGACACCCTGGAGCAGGCCATCGAGCGAGCGGGCTCCAAGGCCGGCAACAAGGGCTGGGACGCCGCCATGGCGGCCATCGAGATGGTGAATCTGATCAGGCAGGTTCAATAGCGGGTTTCTGTGCCGAGCAGTACGGGAGGGCGGATGCAGGTTGAATTGCGGCTGCTTCTCCGAAGGATCATATCTTTGACGTCCGACCCGCGAACTGGGTTTGGAAGAGTGATGCAATGGGTCGCCGAAGGCTTTCGCGGGAAATCGCTTTAAAGATTCTTTACCAGATCGACATGACCGGTGCGGCGCTGGCTGATGTGCTGCCAGTCTTCTACGAGCATTTTGATGCCCCTCCCCCCTTGCGCCCTTTCGCGGAACAACTCGTGCTCGGCGTCTGTACACACAGGGAGGAGATAGACCGCAGGATCATGTCCACTTCCGAGCACTGGCGGCTCGAGCGCATGCCGGTCGTGGATCGCAACGTGCTTCGCATGGCTGTTTTCGAGATGCTTTTCTGCCCCGACATTCCTCCCAAGGTCTCCATCAATGAAGCCATCGACCTGGCCAAGTCCTATGGCTCGGAGGATTCCGGCGCTTTCATTAATGGGATCCTGGACAAGGTCCTGCCCAGGGTTGCGACCGAGGATGAGGCCGGACCTGACGGTCCTGTTGCGGAAGAGAAGCCGTGAACGGTTCACCCCGCATGTGAGCCTCTTGCCGGGGATCTCTGGGGTGCGGCCAGCCTGTCGGTTCTCCCCGGGGCCGATGGGCAGCTCTGTTCATCATCGAGATCATGGATCAATCGATCTCGGGGCTCGGTTCTTTCTTCTGCTCCCATCGATCGAGGGCACATTTGATGGGCCATGTCCGGGTGTTGTCTATGAGATAGCTGTCAAGCCTGGGCAGCAGACAGCAACCGCAAAGCGCGGTCATCTGCCCCGTCTTTGCGTTTCGGACCAGGAAAAGCTCCTCGTCCTCGGTGTGGCACACGTAGCATCCGCCTGAGTCAGATTTGACAACATCGTATTTTGATTCCATTCCATTCACACCTGCGGGGTAGGTCGTCGGTGAGACTATGTCTGCCTCCATGCTTTTGCGGTAACGCATTCATCGGAATCCAAATCCCCCATCTTTGAAGAAGATAGCACAATCCGATATTCGGTCAATATGCAAAGGTCGATGGAGGACCCCTTCGAGGGATCTGCCGGGATCGCCGCGAGAATGCACGATTCTTGCTAATCAGGATACCGAACCTGCAGGTCGTCTCGTGGAAGGGAAAGCATCATGACCATCGCCATACCCAAGTCCAAAGTTGATCCCCAGGGTAACGCGGCTCCAAAAGCCCGCCAGGCCACAAAACCGGTGTCGGGTGCCTCGAATCGGGAGCATTTCTGCAAGGTCCTGGAGAAACAGCGGGCCGTGGGCGAAAGTGTCCAACAACGGGAAAACAATTCCTCCAAGCCGGCGCAATCGTCCCCTAAGGTCCGGGACAATGTCGGCCGCAGCATCGATACGGGCTTTGCCGTGAACCCTATACGCAACGACAGGGCGAGCCCCTTGGATGTGGCTGTGACTTCGACGCTGCTTCGCCTGAATGCCTTGAAACTTCCAAGGGCCGGCGCGGGGTCTGCGTTTTCGTCCGAGGGTCTGGATCGCCCCCTGGCTCCACTGGCTCGAATGGGAGTCCTCCGGGCCGCCTCCTCAGCCAGCGCGCCCGTTCGGGCCTCCGGGAGTCTCGGCAGCCTATCCGCCAGATTCGAATCGGGAGAGGCCGGAGTCGATGCCATCGGGCATGATCGTCAGGGCGGGACTTCGTACGGTCAATACCAGATTTCCTCACGGGCCGGGACCATGAGCGCTTTTCTGGAATTCCTGGACGAGCGTGCTCCTGAATGGGCACGGGGTCTCAGGGCTGCCGGACCAGCCAACACCGGGGGCCGGGGGGGAGCCATGCCCCGTGAATGGAAGCGCATAGCGGCGGAAAACCCCGATCGATTTGCGGCTCTACAGCGGGACTTCATCGAGCGGACCCATTATCTTCCGGCATTGGAGGAAATACGGGAAAGAACCGGGATCGACATCAAGAGCCAGCCAAGAGCCCTTCAGGAAGTCCTTTGGAGCACGGCCGTCCAGCATGGGGCCAGGGGGGCGGCGAGACTCTTCTGCAGAGCCATCGAGCAGGGAGGGGCGCAAGGGGGGCGGTCATCGCTTCCGACGAGCAGAGTGATCGAGGAGATCTATTCAGAGCGGGCGGGTCAGTTCGGCAGCTCCAGCGCGGAAGTGAGGGCGGCCGTGAGAAGGAGATTCCAGGAGGAAAGGAACCTCGCCCTGGGCATGTTGAATGACCAGGCCCCGGGGAGCCGGGCCACCGTGTGAAGCACGCGCCCGGCTTGAGCTGGCCCCCCGAGGGGGGCGCGGGCAGCCCCGGAATGGGAGGGACGCCCGCACAAAGCTCCCTTTAAAGTCATTTACCCTTCACGGCCTGATCCAGGTAATCAAAGATATCTTTCACCGTTCGAATCTTTTCGGCATCCTCGTCCGGGATTTCCACGTCGAAGGACTCCTCCAGGGCCATGACGAGCTCGACCACGTCAAGGGAATCGGCTCCCAGGTCGTCGATCACATGAGCCTCGGCGGTGACGGCTTCCTTCTCGACGCCCAGTTGGTTGGTGATGATATCCACGATCTTGCTTTCAAGTGCGTTTCTTTCCATCATAATCCTCCTGTCTCAATTTGACCTGATGACCGTTTCTGACGAAACCGTAGAAAAGAACTTCCACGACCAAAGGCAGCTCATCCACCAGTGAGTATGAGCAGTCACTGGCCAGCCACTTTTCGATCACACCGTGCACGAATCCCATGACGCCGTAGAAGACCGTCTGAAAGTCCACATCCTTGAGCTCACCCCGCTGACTGGCCGCATAGATCTTTCGCTTGAGCACCGGGATGCGGCGCATCACCGTTTTGACGTAAAGGTCCTGCACCTGTCGGCCCACATCCAGTCCTTCCCGGGCCACCAGCCGATAGAGCCGCTGGTTGCGGTCGAAGAAGGCAAAGTAGATGCGCAGGTACTTGGTGATCATGGTGAGCACATCATCCTGGCCATCCAGGACGGCGTTGGCCTCCCGCTCCAGTTCCTCCAGGCGCAGCTGTACCAGTTCGTTGAAAAGGGTCTCCTTGTTCGCGAAATGCCGGTAGACGGTGCCCTTGCCCAAGCCGGCCCGTTCGGCGATTTCATCCACGGTGGCGACATGAAACCCTTTCTCCGAAAAAACATCCAGCGCTGCATCGAGGATTCTCTCCCGTGTGGAGCGCCTGGCGGCCGGGGATGAAGCGTCCTCTCCCTCGGGTCCCAGTACCAGGCTCTCCAGAACGCGGGCATAAAAGGCCTCGGGATTGATGTCCCTGGATTGCATCACCCGGTGAAAAACCTCCATGAGGCGGGGAAAAGCGGCCGCACCCTGAGAAGATCCCTTGGAGAGCGTCTCCTTGAAGGAGATGAACCATCGGGCGAGCTCCTCCGAGTCCCCTTCCGAAGGGGTTTTCTCGGGAAGGTGCTTCACCAGGAGCCGGGCAATGGCTTCCGGATCATCCTTTCCCTGGCCCAGCTTCCGAAGGAGGAGGCGGGCCGCCTGCTTATGGCGGTCTGGTTTCAACGGCTGTCCTCGTGGCATGGACCGTTACTTTTGACGGACTGGTCAGTCATAAACCACAGCCGCGCGGCGAAGTCAAGGGATGATCCAAGCTCGCGGGCTCGATCCCCGGTCTTCGGCGCAAAATCGAAAAAGAACCGTGCCGGGCGAAGGATGGATCAAAGGGATGGATCGTAGACGGGCGGGAAGGGCAGGTCCTTCCGGGAAAAGGCCTGGAGAATGACCTTCTCGGTGCCCTCGGTGAGGGCATGGGCGGACAGGCCGTTCAAGGGCACAAAACGACAGGCAGTGGCATCGTCGCCGGTGCGGGGCTCGCCGCCCTGGCAGTGGCAGAGGAAGTCCAGGAGCACATAATGATATTGAATGCGCCGCTCCTCGTCGAAAATGATGCGGTCCAGGGCCGCAACCAGGCCGCCGACCAGAACCTCAAGCCCCGTCTCTTCAAGAACCTCCCGTCGCACCGCCGCTTCGAGGGGCTCTCCCAGCTCGACGAGGCCTCCGGGCAGAGACCATTTGCCCAGCGCTGGCTCCCTGCCCCTGCGAATCAGGAGCACCTCGGCCCCGCGGAATACGATGGCTCCCACACCGACCATGGGATGAGGAGGATATCGGCGATTCACAAAGATGCCCTTTCCGTCGACTATGGCCTGCAGCGGCGGCAGGGACTGAAGCCGGCTTCGAAAGCCGTCAATCGGGAATCGAATCGAACCCGGTTACCCGAGCCGGTCTGTCGGCCGAAAGGGCAGTCCGGGCGATGGAAAACGTAGCTCCTGCGGTTGCCCAGATAGTGATCCGAGGGCTTCACCCGGCACTGTCCCCAGAGTCCCCTTCGGTCGCGCATGGCCGCCTTCTGATGGGCCAGGAGCTCGTGGAATCTGCTGAATCCCTCGGGAGAGCGGAAAACCACGGCACAGCCCTGGAGAACCAGCTCGCTGTTGACGCAGCGTCCGTCGGGCAGATGGACATAAGCCAGCAGTCGACCATGGGAGTCGGTTTGGATTCGATCGTAGCGCAGATCGACCCGCTGGCGCAGAACGAGCCGTTCGTTCAGGGCCTTTGCCTCTTGTCCATGGCAGTCGGCCGGCGTATTTCCATGCGCCACCTCGGGAGCATCGATTCCGAGATACCTGATCTTCTCCCCGGAGCCCAGCAGGACCGTATCTCCATCGAAAACCTTCACCACAACCCCGCTCGCCGGCATGCCGCTCGCCGGTGACGCGAAGCCCAGCTGCAGGAGAGCGGCAAGTCCGAGGATAAAGAGGGGTGGGAAGAATCGGCCGAGAACGTAAGGGGCTCTCCCCGCTTCTCTCGTGAACGAGCTGCCATCGCCGACAGCGAGCGGACTTTGCGTCATGAACGAACAACCTCATGCAACGGGGCCTCGAGCCAGGGACCGGAATCAAGCAACCGGGAACTGATCACGCGAAATGGATTACCATTGTCAGCCGGTTTTGGGAAGTGCTCGTCAAAGCCGGGGAGAGCTCGCTCGCGATGCCCCGGGGCTGAACAGCGGTCATGGATCCTGGGGACAAAAGGGCTTGACGATCAGGGATGTCATGCTATTTTGAGAAAGGGCTGAATGCCTGCCATGTTCCGGCCCACCCTGCCCATTGCCCCCTTGCCCTCGGGCGAGCATCCAAATGTCGGCTCGGTCATTTTGAGATGTGGCGATAGCTGGGAGGCCGAAGCGCCTGTCTCGGCAATAGGGCCCTGACGAACGGATGGATACGAGGCCTCGAGCTTCTCGCGTCGCCGGTGATTCACGGATGGTGGTGTGTTTCCGAATTGCCGCCCTGACCTCGCCACCTGGTCTTCGTGACGTCACTCCGGCAGGCCTGCAGCATCGATACTCATCAGCCCTCGCCCAGTGCAGTCACCTCATGACGCCGTTCCATCACCACGACTCTCATCATCACGTATTCGTGTGGAGGTAGGGTTTGTGAACCTGCAAACCAGGAGCATGCTGATCGCTTTTTTTCTTGTTGCAGCCTTCCTGGCGGGATGCCCGAATGTCGAGGGTCAGACGGACTCCGTCCAGCCCCAGCAGCCCGCTACCGCTCTTCCCGCCGAAGAGCAGAGGATGAAGCTTGCACGGGCTGTCATGGCGGAGAAGGTGGAGAACCTGGTTCCCGTCCGTTCCGCCATAGCCTTTCCTGTCGGCATCGGTCAGGTCTACTGCTACACGTCGTTCGACCCGGTCCCCCAGCCGGCCATCATCTACCATCGGTGGTATCATCGGGAAAACCTCAGCACCCAGACGAGGCTGAGGGTCTACCCGCCAAGGTGGTCCACCTACAGCGTGATTCAGCTGCGGGAGACGGACAAGGGGCCGTGGCGCGTCGAAATCACGGACAACAATGGCCGTGTCCTGGATACTCTCCGTTTCAGCATAACGGACTGACGGGGGCATTCCGCGAAAGCTCTCCGCCCGCGTGAGGCCGCAACGAATGAGAGCCCATGAGTGAGTACCTTTCCATATTTTCCACTGTGCGCTGGCAGGATGTTGTTGACATCTTGATCAACAGCTACATCTTGTTCCGCGTCTACGTGGTGTTTCAGGGCACGAATGCCTTCCGCGTCCTGGTTGGGATCACTTCCCTCTGGATCCTGCGGGAAGTGGCGGCGTCCATCGGGCTCATTCTCACCAGTTGGGCGGTGACCGGTATCACGACGGCGGCCGCCGTCATCATCATCGTGGTGTTTCGCAATGAAATCCGCACGGCGCTTCAAGCGAGAAATCTGAGGGCATTTCTGTGGGGAGCTCCCGCCCAGCAGCAGGCGGCGCCCATCGAGAACATCACCGAGACCATCTACCAGATGGGTAAAAAACGTATCGGCGCCCTCGTCGTCTTCCCCGGGAAAGAGGACATCTCCGAAGTCGTTCACGGCGGCATCCCCTGGAATGGAACGATCTCCCAGGAAATGCTCCTCAGCATCTTCTGGCCCAAGAACCCGGTGCATGATGGGGCGATCATCGTTACGGGGAATCGCGTGAGCGAGGTGGGGGTCCTCCTTCCACTTTCGCAGCGCCAGGATTTGCCGAGCTTCTATGGAACGCGGCACCGTGCAGCGGCAGGCCTGGCCGAGCGGACCGATTCCCTGGTGGTTGCCGTTTCGGAGGAGCGGGGTCGCGTCACCGTTGCCAAGGACAGCTGGATCAAGCCCATCGGGCAGGCCGAGGAGCTCCAGCAAATCCTCAGAAAGCACTACAATCTGACGGACGGTGTCCCTGTCCAGCAGCGGAGGCGGGAACGACTCAAGCACTCCATCGCGGCGGTCCTCTCCTTTCTCATCATGACGGGCATCTGGCTTGGATTCACGCGGGGGCAGGACAAGATCGTCGCATTGAATATTCCCATCGAGTACGTCAACCGTCCCGCGAATTTCGAGATCCTCGAGGCCTCGGTGGACGAGGTGCGGGTTCAGCTGTTTGGATCCAGCGCTCTCATCAACTCGCTCAAACCCGGCCAGGTCCAGGTTCGAGTGGACCTGAGGAAGTCCGTCGAGGGGTCCAATGTGTTCCCCATCGGCCAGGAGAACATCAATGTGCCGCCGGGGGTTTTTCTGAACAAGGTTCAGCCCGGCACCATCGAAGTGACCCTCGACGTTCCGGTCACCAAGGAGGTCCCAGTTCAAGTGGACTGGGTCGGCCGCCTTCCCGAGAACCTGACCCTGGTCAAGTCCGAGGTTGTTCCGGAAACGATAAGGGTCATCGGAGGCAGAACGATCCTGGAAAGGGTGAGCACGATCTACACGACGCCCGTCCGACTGGATTCCCTGACCCGCTCGGGGTCCATCTCCACCGGGCTGGTGTTGACACCGCCCTCCCTGAAGCTTGCTTCGGGGTCTTCCGAGCGCATCACCATCGTCTATAGCCTCGAAGACCGGATGAAGGAATCTCAGCCCCAGTGAGGGCGGGGACGGTCCACGGCGGCCGCGGCGATTTCGAGATTTCTCTCTTCGCTACGCTCCGTTCGAAATGACAACGAGGTGTTCTCGGACAACCTCCTAGCCGCTTTTCGCCCGGTTGACGTCCAGCGGCACTATCTTCTGACTGTGGTTGGCGTAGGTGGGCCACGAAGGCTTGTATTCTTCTGCTTCATTGCCCCACTGGCTCCAGCCCGGGCGCTTGCCGCGGGCAAAGAGCTCCAGATACGGACCGGGGCTGCATGCCTCAATGATTTCGTACTGCTCATCCGGCTTTCGTGAATGCTCTCTCTTGTGAGACTTGATGATGTTCACCTGGCGTCTTCCAGGCGGCAGTGTCCGCAGGCCTCCCCGGACTCCAAAGAGGATGACTTCGGTGGTGTTGCGAAAATAGAAGCCCACGCCGCGGCCGTCCGGACCACCGTCTTTCCGGATCTTATGCCAGATGATGTTTGTCTTGTATTCGAATCCCCACGCCTCCATGACTTCCATGCCCTCCCTGAGAAGGGCATTGGGTACCCAAAGGTACAGATGGCTTTGATCGGCCGCCGCCGCCGACACCGGGATCTCCTTTATTTCCCTCAGGGTAAGCGTGGAATAGCGCGACAACCGCTTGTGCTCGGGCGCCATCTTTCCGGTGCGATTCGCGAACTGCCACGGGGGGTCCGCCAGGATGGTTCCGTAGTGGCGGATCTTGACGTGAGCCAGGAAGTCCTGGGCTGCCGT
>JALOOX010000102.1 GCA_025454175.1 Syntrophobacteraceae bacterium
CTCAACCCCAACAATCCTGCCAGCATCTCATGGGTTGGATGGGCGAGGGCATTGTACGGGGATTGGGAGCCAGGTCTTGCACTGCTGGCAAAAGGGATGCAGCTGAACCCTCATTGCCCGGGATGGTATTATGCCGCACCGTATTTCGACTACTTTCGCCAGGGAAGGTACCCGGAAGCTCTTCGAGCAGCCAGGCAATTCAACACGCCGCAGCTCTTCTGGGATCCGCTCCTGCTGGCCGCCGCTCTGGGCCAAATGGGAATAGAGCTGGAGGCTCGAGCCGAGGTCGAGAGACTGCTCGCGTTGAAGCCGGACTTCCCTGCTCGGGCCTCCTTCCTGATCAGCCTCTACGCGAAGAGCCCTTCCCTGGTCGAAGCGATACTCGACGGCCTGCGAAAAGCGGGTCTAAAGATTTGAATCAGGCCTTTCCCAATTGATTCTGTTTCCGCCACCGGCTCCCAGCCTGGAATGAATAGGCTGAAGGTCCCAAGCCGCGATTGGACCATCCATTTTGGCCCTCATGCGCTTTTCCCGATGAGTACTGACTCCACGTCCTGCGATTGTATTTAACCAAGGCCGAGATCCACTCCGGGCCAGCAAATTGAAGGTTTCGACGGCTTGCCAAGTCAGTGACCGTCGACGGGCCTGAGCTGCACAACGGGTACGATCCGGGCATGTTGCCTTCTTCCAGCAATCGGGGTTTTTCGGATCTGAAGAACTGTTGACTTGAGAACGGCCGGAAAACTCACGAGGGTTTGGGGAAGATTTCGGTCCAATGAGGCAGGAGAGCGTTGAGGTGGGGTTCTGCAATGAGGCCGATCCCAGGGCCAAGAGGGAGGCTCTACCGCATTGCACTGAAGCGAGGAAGTCCATCGGGCTCCGAACGACTTCGGTGATTCCGGGGACTTTCTTCGTTTTGTTCGCTCACTTCGCAAAACGTCCACCTTTATCCGCTCGTCATCTCACATTCGCAGTCGAGCACATACCGCGAGCTGGCGAAGCCATCTATCGGCGTTGGGGATGGACGATTCATTGCTGCCTGGCAATCAGGCAGTGTCAAAGGCCCCGTGGTTCTTGTCCTCCTTCCACGGCCGAGCTCCATCATTTTTCTCTGATTTCCATGATACAGGTTGGGAATACGGATTGAGATGTGGTGGCGGTCTGAGCACAAGCTCAGGGTGAGTTTGAGGGGTGTCGTCTGGAGTGTGGGGAATACTGTGGGGAACAAAAACATAAGGGCTTAGACCATTCGATCTAAGCCCTTGATTTTGCTGGCTCCCCGGGACGGACTCGAACCGCCAACCTAGTGGTTAACAGCCACCCGCTCTGCCGGTTGAGCTACCGGGGACCATGTGTGAAACGAAGGCCTTCTCTAACAGAAGGCCCCCGGCTTGTCAACAGAAAGGTTCGGTCTTTCGGTCTTGAAAGGCCGGGTCAGCCGCGGGCGCAACGTCGAGCGGACCTCCGTGTGCGCTCTTCACCCTCGATGGGGACGACGGCACTACAGATTCAACGATCGTCAATCCGCATGGTGGGCCGTGGCTTCGGCCCACGCTCATCCCACAGGGGGTACTGAGCCAGACCGCATGGCCACGTGGCCGCTCCAGGCCCGATTCGTGCCCGGCCAGATCAAGGCTCCGGCCGGTGGCACGGATCCGGGCTACCTGAGCCCGCATCGTTCGAGGAGCGTTTCGTATTCCTCGTCCACCCGCTTCTGGATCTTCTCAACCTCAACATCCGTCAGATGACGGAAGCGGCGCTGCTTCTTGAAGTATTCCGCCACCGTGACCCTGTCCTCACCTCCCGTGACGCCGCAGTGGAGGCAGCACCGGGCTTCCTGCATCGCCTGCTGCTCGCTGAAGCCGATGAGCACCTCGTCCTGGGTCCGTTTGCGATCTTCTCCGTGGAGCCGAGGCATGGCCGCCCGGCGCCCCTTCAGGGCCGAGGCCTCGGCCGGCAGATCCTTGCGGGCGCCGGTGGCCGCCCGCCCCCTGGCCAGGTCCTTGCGGCTCAGGTAGCGGTCGATGGAGACAGCCACTTCCTTGCCGGCCTCGATGGCCCCCACAACCGTGGCCGCGCCTGTCACCACGTCTCCTCCCGCGAAGACCCCCGGGATGGACGTGGCATAGGTGACCGGATCGGCCTCGATGGTCCCCCAGTCCGTCAGAGTCGGCTGCCAGGCTGAAGAGCCGTTCCCAAACATGCCGAGATCCGTCCCCAATCCGATGGCTGCAATGACCGTGTCCACCTCGATGGAATACTCCGATCCACCAACAGGCTCAGGCCGGCACCGGCCGCTCTCGTCGGGCTCGCACAGCTGCATCCGAACGCAGCGCATCTCCCTGACTTTTCCCTTGCCGTCCCCGAGGATCTCGACGGGAGCCGCCAGGAACTGGAACTGGATGCCCTCCTCCTCGGCCTCCACGATCTCCTCTTCGCCGGCCGGCATCTCCTGCCGGCTGCGACGGTAGACCACGTAAACTTCCTTGGCTCCCAGCCGCAGCGCCGTGCGGGCCGAATCCATGGCCACGTTGCCGCCGCCGACGATGGCCACGCGGCTACCCCAGAGTCCCGCCACCTCCCCCCGATTGGCCTGCTTGAGGAAGTCGCCGCCCGCGAAAACACCTTCCAGATCCTCGCCCGGAATCCTCAGCTTGAGGCTCCTCTGGGTTCCGACGGCGATGAAGAAGGCATGGTAGCCCTGGCTGCGAAGGTCCTCCAGCGAAACATCCTTCCCGACCTCGACCCCCATCCGGAATTCCACGCCCAGCTTGCGGATGATGTCGATCTCGGCCTTCATGACATCCCTCGGGAGCCTGAACTCGGGAATGCCGTATACCAGCCATCCTCCAGGCTCCGGCATGTTGTCGAAGATCGTCACCGGGTACCCCTCGATGGCCAGGAAATACGCCGCCGTGAGTCCGGCCGGACCGGCTCCGATGATCGCCACCTTGTCCTTCTTCTCGCCCCGCTTCTCGGGGATGAACACCGACTCGCTCTTGAGATCCAGGTCCGCCACGAATCGCTTGAGATACTCGATGGCCACGGCCCCGTCGGCATGGGAGCGCCCGCACACCAGCTCGCAGGGATGGTGGCACACGCGGCCACAGATGGCCGGAAGGGGGTTGTCCCGCTTGATGACCTTGAGAGCGTCCATGAACCGGCCCCCGGCGATGAGTCCCACGAACCCCTGAATGTCGATGCCCGCCGGGCAGGCCGCCCCACAGGCTGCCTTCTCGGGCTGCGAATGGATCCACTTGCCGTCGATGACCTCGTAGAGCGGGAAGACCCGGCTCAGGACCGCCAGCCTGGCCAGCTCGATGCTGGTCTCGGGGCTGGCACGCCACCCCGTGGGGCACGGTGAATAGATGTGAATGTAGGCCGGCCCGGGCATCATGGCCGCCTTGCGCACCTTGTTCATGAGGTCCACCGGAAAGGCCGGGGAGGCCGTGGCCACATAGGGGATGCCATGAGCCGCCACGATGGCCGGCATGTTCTTCTTCCATGTGGACTGGCCGATGCTGTTCTTCCCGGGGGGGCTCGTGGTGGTCATGGCCCCGTAAGGGGTGGACGAGGACCGCTGGATGCCCGTATTCATGTAGGCCTCGTTGTCGAGGCAGACGTAGACGAAATTGTGGCCCCGCTCCAGGGCACCGCTCAGCGACTGGAGGCCGATGTCCGCCGTGGCCCCGTCCCCGCCGTAGGCCAGGAATACCGTGTCCTCATCCTGGATTTTCCCCTTGCGGATCATGGCCTTGTAGGCCGACTCCACCCCGCTCACCACCGCCGATGCGTTCTCGAAAGCCACGTGCAGCCACGGCACGTTCCAGGCCGTCTGGGGATAGGGAGAGGTCACGATCTCCATGCAACCCGTGGCGCTCACCACGACCACGTTCTTCCCGAGGGCCTTCATGACCATGCGCAGCGCCGCAATCTCGCCGCAGCCCTGGCACGCGCGATGCCCGGGAGAGAGGGGCTCGTCCTCCGGCAGGTGGGTGAGGCGGAATCCTTTGAATCCCTTCAGCTTTTCGACTGTTTCCTTGCCCATGTCGTGCATCCTCGTCTGAACAGGGGATTATTCCTTGAGGTTGATGAGCTCGTAGCCCATGGGGTCTCCGCGCTGGGCCGAGAGCTCCGCGCCTTCCACCATCTCCGTGAAGTTCTGAACGGTGACATCGCGCCCGCCCAGACCGGCAATGTAGTTCTTGACGTAGGGAGCGTGATGCTGGTCGAAGAGTACCGATTTGATCTCGCCGCACACGGGGCCGCAGATGCCGTTGAGATTCATGGCGCGGTCCACGATCACCAGCTGCTTGGCGCCCTTGACGGCATCAAAGAGATCCCTGGCCGGGAAGGGCCGCCAGAGCCGGATCCGCGTGAGTCCGACCTTCCTTCCCTGCTCCCGCAGGCCATCCACCGCCGTCATGGCCGTTTCGGAAATGCTCCCCATGGTGATGAGCATGGTCTCGGCATCCCCGGCCTTATACGTTTCAACGGCCCGGTAGCGGCGCCCGAACTTGACCTCGAAGTCATCCCAGGCCTCCTCGATGACCGCCCGGGAGCCCTTGAGCGCCTCGTCGTGAACCTTCTTGGCCTCGGTGTAGACATCGGGCATGCCAACGGGTCCGATGGTCACGGGCTTCCCGGGATCCAGGCGCAGCCTGGGCACGTAAGGCGGCAGGTAGGCCTGCACTTCCGCCTTGTCCGGCAGGATCATGGGCTCGATCATGTGGCTCAGAATGAACCCGTCCAGGTTCACCATGACGGGCAAAAGCACCCGATGATCCTCGGCCACCCGAAAGGCATGGAAAATGAGATCCACCACCTCCTGACCGTTCTCGGCCACAGTCTGGATCCAGCCCGTGTCGCGAGCCATCATCAGGTCGGCGTGGTCGTTCCAGATGCTGATGGGCGCGCTCAGGGCGCGGTTGGCCGTCACCATGACGATGGGCAGGCGAAGGCTCGCCGCGATGTAACAGATCTCGGACATGAGGGCGTAGCCCTGGGAGCTCGTGGACGTGAACGTCCTTGCCCCCGCCGCCGAAGAGCCCACGCAGGTGCTCATGGCGCTGTGCTCCGATTCCACCGGCACGAACTCAGCATCCAGATGCCCGCTCGCCACCAGCTCCGACAAATGCTCGACAATGTGGGTCTGCGGCGTGATGGGATAGGCCGCGATGACATCCACGTCCGCCAGTCCCACGGCCTCAGCCGCCGCGATGGAGACCTCCATTCCCACTCGCTTGGCCATGTTAGTCGCCCTCCTGAACCATGGTGATGGCGTCGACGGGACATTCGTTGGCGCAGATCCCGCACCCCTTGCAGTAGTAATAGTTCTGCTCGTAGTAACCCTTGTCGTTTCGCGAATACACCACATCCGGACAGAAAATGTAGCAGCGCCCGCACTTGATGCACTTATCGAAATCAGTCACCGCCCGCGCCGAGCGCCAGTCCCCCGTCTTGAGCTCGCTGGCCGATCCGGGCTTGTGGATCGATATGCCCAGCTCCAGCTCCTTCCAACTGACAATCCCCGTTTCCTTGGCCACGGATCATCCCTCCACTGTGGTTTCGTCGAAAGCGCGCATGCAGGCCTTCAGGTTCTTTTCGGCGATGGGGCCGAACCGTTCCTGGATCGGGCCCCTCAGAGCGTCGATGCTCATGATGCCCGTACCCTTGAGGAGAGCCCCCAGCATCGTGGTGTTGGTGATGGGCACCCGCATGGTCTCCATGGCGATCCTGGATGCATCCACCAGGGCGAGGCGGGCTTTCAGTCCAGTCTCCCGGCGGATCTCCTCGGCGCTCTTCTTGCTGTTCAGGATGACGAGCCCGCCTTCCTTGAGGCCCGTCTCCACGTTGACGATCTGCATCAGCGAAGGGTCCAGCACCACCACGATGTCCGGGGTGTACACCTTTTCCCGGGAACGGATCGGCCCCTCACTCACACGCACGAACGCCATGACGGGGGCTCCGCGGCGCTCGGGCCCGAAGCTCGGAAACGCCTGGGCGTACTTACCCTCTTCGATGGCCGCCAGAGCCGTGAGCTCCGCCGATGTGACGGCGCCCTGCCCGCCTCGACCATGAAATCGAATCTCAACCATTGCTCTTCACTCCATTCTCATGGATTCCGTTCAATAGAGTCCCGGTGATGGCCGTCTCCCCTCGACGGGGAAGAGGTTGAATTCCTCAATGTTATCAACTGTTTTACAATCAAATATCGCTGGATTATCACGGTAATCTAACCGTTGGGCGTGAAAAAGGTCAAGCCCTCCTTCTCACCCGAAAGGCTGACGGCCCTTGAGGGCCCGCTCGATGGTCACCCGGTCGATGTATTTGAGGTCGCTCCCCATGGGAACTCCGTAGGCGATGCGAGAGATGCGCAGGGGACGGTCCTTGAGGAGCCTGGAGAGATAATGGGCTGTCGCCTCGCCTTCACCACTGGGATTGGTGGCGATGATGACCTCCTGAACAACCTCCTCGTCCAACCGTTTCATGAGCTCGCGGATGCGGATGTTCTCGGGACCCATGGCGTTGAGGGGAGCGAGCACCCCCTGAAGCACATGGTATCGCCCCTTGAAAGCCCCCGACTGCTCAATGGCCAGGAGGTCCGCGGTGCTTTCGACCACGCAGAGCACCCCGGTGTCCCGGCTCGGGTCCCGACAGAGATCGCAGACCTCCGCATCGGTGAAATGGTAGCAGCGACTGCAGGCTCGGATCTCGCTCCGCACCCGGTGAATGAGGGCCGCCAAGGCTCTGACCTCCTCCCTGGGCATGCGAAGCAGCTGCATGACGATGCGGGTGGCGCTCTTCTCCCCCAAGCCGGGAAGACGGCTCAGCATCCGAATGAGGTCGAAGAGGATGGAGGGGTAAACACCCATGACGAAGAGAACCCGAACCGATGCAATGGCTCAAAACAGCTTCAGAACAAGCCGGGGATCTTGAGGCCCGGGATGTTCAGTCCCCCGGCGATATTGGCCAGCTCGCGGGTGGAAAGCTCCTGGGACTTGCGCAGCCCATCGTTGATCGCCGCCACGACCAGATCCTGCAGCATTTCGATCTCTTCGGAATCGATGACCTGGGGCTCGATTCGAATGCTCAGTACCTCCTGGCGGCCGCTCACCACGACGGTCACCATACCTCCGCCGGCGCTTCCCTCCACCGTCATCGTCGCCAGCTCCTCCTGCATCTTCTGGAGCTTCTCCTGCACTTCCTTGACCTGCTGCAACGGGTTGAAGCCTTTCATCAAAGCCGTTCCTCCTCGCCCGCCCCAAACGCATGCCTCAGGGCTCGGGGCTCAGGGTTCTCCACGGGTGCCACCTTCCAAGGGCCGCGGCCTGCTCACGGGGACGCCTTGGGAGAGCGACCTTTGGCCCGGGCACTCTGATCGCGCTCCACGGATCGAACCTCGATGAGCTCGCCCCCGAGAATCTCCAGGGCCTGCTGCACCACCTTGCTCTCCATGACCAGGCGCCTGGGGCTGACCTTGGACGCCGCCGGCTTCCGCGTGCGGTCGGGCACGTCCCCACGGACCGATAGCCGTGGGGTGACGGTCCAGTCGATTTTGAACCCAAAATAATCGGCGGCGAGATCGCTCAACACCTTGGTGGTCGCCGCATCCTGGAATAAATTTTCATAGATTTCAAGAACTTCAAGCTCAGCAGCCCCCTCGGCCACCGTCTTCACGGTGCTTTGGCCGAGCTTCGCCGCAAGCCTGGGATCCTTCCCCTCCAGCCATTGGACGAAGGCAGGCCAGCGGGCGACCATCTCCTCGGGCGGGACGGCCCCGGACGGTGCCCGACCCACCCCTCCCCCCCCCCCCGCATCCACGGGAAGGGCCGGGCCAGGAGGCTCCTCCGCCGATGGCTGTCCCGCCAATGTCCCCCGAGGCTCCCGGTTCGCCTGCGTCGAAGGGAAGTCGAGGGCAGGACGGCCTTCCCGGACGGACGGTCCCCGGGCCGCGATGCCCGAAACCGCGCGCTCCAGCCGCTCCAGCTCGTCCACCACCCGATTCAGGGATTCCAGGCGGGGAAGCTGGCTCAATCGCAGGAGCAGCATTTCGAGGCTGAGTCGAGGGGCCGACGAGCGCCGAATCTCCTCCTCCCCCCTGACCAGCGACTGGAGACAAAGCTGGAGCGATTCCGGGCTCGCCTGCCCCAGGCGCTCCCGGAGCAGCGCCACTTCCGTCGCCGGAAGATCCAGGACCGCTTCGGCCTGGCCCTTTCCAACGGAGAGCCAGAGCAGGTTTCTGAAGAAATCGCAAAGCTGCTGGCAGAACCTGCGGCTGTCGATGCCACGCCGGTAGACATCGTCGACCACCTGAAGGCAAGTGAGGGAATCCCCCTGTAGGATGGCGCCGCCAGCCCGGTGGACGCTCCGGCGATCGACCACGCCGAGAACATCCAGGATCTCATCGTCGCTCAGCCCTTCCCCCGAAAAAGCCAGAAGCTGCTCGAGGAGACTCTGAGCATCACGCATGCTGCCGTCGGCCTCCCGGGCGATGGAGTACAGCACCAGCTCGGAGAGATCCACCCGCTCTTCGGCCACGATGGTCTTCAGGTGCTCCAGCAGTCTCGGCGTGTCGATGCGGCGAAAATCGAACCTCTGACAGCGGCTCAGGATGGTAGAGGGAATTTTGTGGGGCTCGGTAGTGGCAAAGATGAAAAGAACAGGCTCGGGTGGCTCCTCCAGGGTCTTGAGCAGCGCGTTGAAGGCCTCGGTGGTCAGCATGTGCACTTCATCGATGATGTAGATCTTGTGGCGGCTTTTGGAAGGACGGTAACGCACCGTCTCCCGCAGCTCCCGGATGCTGTCGATCCCTCGATTGGACGCCCCGTCGATCTCGAGCACATCCACGGAATGGCCCTGGGTGATCTCCCGGCAGTTCGAGCAGGTGCCGCAGGGCGAAGCACCGGCGGCGAGCTCACAGTTGAGGCTTTTGGCCAGGATGCGGGCGACGGAGGTCTTGCCCACCCCCCGAGCCCCCGTGAAGAGATAGGCGTGGGCGACGCGGCCACCCCGAATGGCGTTTCGCAGGGTGCGCGTCACATGATCCTGCCCGACGACCTCATCGAAGCTCTGGGGCCGCCATTTTCTGGCCAGCACAAGGTAGGACATGGAAGACCGACTGTTCAGAGCCCGGGATGAATGGATGAAACGCAAAGCCGCGGCAGCCGGGGAACGGGTTCAGGTGTGGCGGAGAGAGAGGGATTCGAACCCTCGGTACACCTTTTGGGCATACACACGATTTCCAGTCGTGCTCCTTCAGCCAGCTCGGACATCTCT
>JALOOX010000048.1 GCA_025454175.1 Syntrophobacteraceae bacterium
ACAGCTCTCCTATGCAGCGTGTTTCGGTCCTTGCCTTCGTGTTAACGTTTCTGTGACCATATGTGACTGAAGCCAACCATCTCATACGTTTCCGCCTGATCAGCGCCCCCCACTCGCGGAAACGCCTTCTGACGGCACATGATCTTCGATGTGCAGAGGTGATCCAGTGGAAAGCCGGTGCAGGTGCCGGCCTTGTCGAGTGGCCGCTCTATCCCCTGGAAGGGGCGATTTCAATCCTTCAAGTGCTTTGAAATGGCGTAAATGTCCGACTTGTCGCCCTCTTTTCGCATCCCCACAGCCAGGACGTAGACAAACACCTCCACTTCCCTCACCCTGTATATGATTCGAAAGCGCTGCCCCACGGCACGCACGGAGCGCAGCCCGGCCAGGTCCCCGTGAAGGGGGGCCTTGCCCTGCCTTTCAGGCTCAAGCCCGAGAGCTTCAATGCGCTCAGCCAGCTTCCGTCGAATACGCCGATCCTTTATGGACTCGAGCATATCGAGTGCCATGGGAGAGATGAAGATCTCGTAGGGGCTCACAGCCCAAGCCTTTTCCTGGCCTCTCCCCATGGGATGGACTGGCCGCTGTCTTCTTCCTGCCTGGCCTTCCCGATGGCCGCCATCAACTCGTCGTCCCCCAGGACTTCAAGCGTCTCCTCCATGGATTCGTCGTCTGACCCGGCCACATCCTCCCAGTCATCGATGCATTGCAGCAGGGCCTCCCGCACGTAATCAGCCTTATATCTACCCGTCTTCCTTGCGAGTCGCTCCAATCTTGCTTCAATATCCTCAGGCAATTCTATGGCAAGCATGATGATCTCCTCGATGAGAGCAATGGACTGGGACAGGGTATTGCACTCCAGCTCAAAAGGTTGCTTTCAGGGGTTCGGGAAGGGAGACCGGCTGCCCTCCGGGCCTCTGCGTCAGAACCTCCCCTGCAAGGTTGGCCGCACGCCTCAGGGCATCATCGGACAGGTGGCTGTAGCGCGTCGAGGTCTTCACATCCCGGTGATTCAAGAGTTTCGAGACGGTGTAGAGGTCCACGCCGGAGGACACCAGCCAGGATGCAAAATTGTGTCGGGTTCCATGGAAACGGATGTGTGCCGGCAGTCCGGCCGCCTCACGAATCCGATACCAAGGGTCTCGAAAGGTCTTCTTAATCCCGCCATCAGGGCCGGGAATGACATATTCCGAGACGACGGGAATCTCTCTGAAGATTGCCACGGCTTGGTCGTTGATCGGTATCGTTGTTGTTTCCCTGCCCTTGGGGTCCACGACGGTGAGCGTCTTTCTCTCCAAGTCGAGATGCTCCCATCTGAGCTTCCGGATCTCGCTTTTCCTGAGCCCGGTAAACAGCCCGATGAGCACGAAGCTCGCAGTCTCTCTGCAAGGCCATTCAGCCAGCACCTTGAGCAATCGCTCCATCTCTTCAGCACTCAGAAACTCCGTGACCTTGTTGTCGAGCTTCGGCTTCTTGACCGAGGCGGTTGGGATCTCGCCCGAGTAGAGCTTCCACTCCCGGGCCTTTTTGTAAAGGTGACCGATCAGCACCAGCACATGGCGGATGGTCGCGTCACTGTAACCGAGCTTCCCCTGGGGAGTGGTCGCCCTCTTCATTTCGGCCTTCATCCGCTCCAGGTCGAAAGAAGAGACGCCGTCCAGGGGTTTCGAGCCGAAACGTGGAGCGAGATGCTTCCGATAGAAGAATTCGTCGGTCATCCAGGACTTTTCCTTGTTGACCTTCGCCCACTCCAGGAAACGCTTCCACACATCATCCAGCTTGAGCACCGACTTCACCTTGTGGTGATTGATGTCGAGCTCACCACGGATCATGTCCCCCTTCACTGCCGCTTCCGTCTCCCTCGCGATGGTCAGGTTGTCCACCACTCGCGTCACCCGGTTGCCCTTCAGGGATACGCAAACCCGGTACTTCCTGTCACGGCCAAAAGATAGACCACACTTTGAACACTTCTTTGCATTCAAACCATTGCTTGTCTTGCAGGACGTGCAGAAGATGTGAATGGCCATGGCTCCCTCCCAGGTGTGCACGAAAGACTATAGACCCGCATTCTTTGGTGTGCATATGGTGTGCACAAACGCATGTAAACTGGCTCAAAGTCATCTCAAACCATCAAATACAGATGCCCTTAAACCCTTGTTTAGTCAAGCCTTATCTCATGAAAGGAAGAGCGAGGAGAAATCATTGCACAAGATTCAGGGTCTAGTGGGCGTACGCCTGTCGGGGTTCGAGTCCCCGCTTCGGCACCAGCAAAATCAAGGAGTTACGAGGATGACTCGTAGTCCCTTTCCCTTTGCTTCGAGTTTACGTACGCATTACGTACGCGGATTGCAGTTTTGCCCAGTTCCTTCTGATGCGACAGAGTCCTCGATTTTCCAGCCGTCCCCGCCCCACTCTCGCCGCCCAAGAAATAGCGGATCATCGTTGATTAGCGTGAGGGTGACGCCCTCTCCACCCTTCGGGGGGAGAGGGTTGGGGTGAGGGGGGGGCAGAATCAAGATCTCCCCCTCACCCTAGGAGGCTGTCCGACAACTGTCATTTCGAGCGATAGCGAGAGATCCCGCTCGCAGTAACATCTCGACTTTTCGAGATTTCTCTCTTCGCTACGCTCCGTTCGAAATGACAACGAGGTGTTCTCGGACAACCTACTAGCATCTTCCCTGAGGGAGAGGGAACAATCTTCACGCTGATCTTCGATGAACCCTCGAAAGGACCCGAGTAACCTTCAAGGGGAGCGGTGGGAGATTGTGCGGCAAAGGCTCGGCAAGCGACTGCTTCATGGGGAATCCCCTTTTGCGCTTGTATTCGCTTTTCGAGCTGGGCAAAGTCATCAAAGCAATCTTTCTCTACCGCTACCTCGCCTCCGAGGAGTTGAGGCGGGAAGTCCACGAAGGACTCGATGTGGTGGAGAGCTGGAACAGCACGAACGGGTTCATCTTCCATGGTAAGGCTGGCGAGCTCACCACAAACCGCCGGGAAAACCAGGAGATCAGCTTGCTTTGCCCGCACCTGCTCCAGGCAAGCATGGCCCAGCAGTTCGTGGGTCAGGAGCTCGTGGCCGCGGGACAGGACGAACCGTACTACTGGGCTCGCGAAGCAAAGAGCAGCACCGCCGAGCTCTGTGATCTGTGTCGCGGTAAGGGGGTTCAGGGTTCAAACACCGATTTTCTCATGTGCGCTGTAGCTGTGCGACACCAGATGCCCATTTTCACCACAGATGTGGATTTCAGCTTCCTCCAACAGCACCTGCCGATCAAGCTCCATCGTTCGCGATTGGCGCCGTAGTCTTACCAGGCTCGGCAACGGCGCTGGACGGACTCGCGGTGGAACGGGAGGCGGCACCCCCACACCCACCCCAGCACCGTGACCCAGGCTTTCCTGCATGGACCTGGATCGCTCCAGCTATCAGGACAGTGGTCCAGGCCCGGCTCGCGAGCTTCTCTTGAAGAACGGCATTCATTTCGTGGTGGAGGGCCATCTTCCCCACACCCACCCGGACGGTGCGGCAATCAGGCTTCCGGTCCTGAAGGCAAGCCCTTGATGGCATGGGCGTGCGGTCCCCAACTTCCACCTTGATTTCAAGGGACATCTTCTTTAGATTCTCCCTGTGACAGCGACTCACGGACTTCCTTGTCAGGAGGGGTGAGGACCATGGCATTGAAGGTGCGCGAGATCGACCTGACCCAGATCAGCCCCAACCTGCGCCTAATCTGCGAAAATGAATCCATCGAGGAGCTTTGCCTGAGCATCAAATGCCACGGCCAGCAGGAGCCCATTGAAGTGTGCTTCGCGGGCGAGGATTTCCGGATTCTGAATGGCGAAAAGCGCTGGAGAGCCTGTAAAAAGCTCGGCCTGACCAGGATCAAGGCGATCATCGTGGAAGCGCATGAAGAACCCTGATGCCCCGGCAGGGGCTGCCCGGGCGCTCCTGCGCCCCCCCGGCACTCCAGGGACCCGGCGAGCGGGCCTTCCTGGCTCAGCCGGGCAAAACGCTCGTTCCCGTGGGAAGGGACAGTCTCACTCCCTCATGGGCATAATGCGGGGACATGCCTTTTTCTCCAGCCATTCCCGCTCAATGGAGGATTGTGCACGGCACACCCTTTCGGGCGAGAGAGCGCGAGAACGGCTCCATTGCGAGACCATACTGAATAAATTTGAAATGCCGCATTTCTCACCGCGGAGACGCAGAGACCGCGGAGGTTACGAAGATAGCTCATATCGGTCTTTCTCTGCGAGCTCTGCGTCTCCGCGGTGAATTCAAAAGCGAAGGTTTTCAGCCTCATCGAGACTACCATGCATTTCGTGTGCTGCATCAAACAAGTTCCGGACACGGCCGAGGTCAAGATCGACCCCGAAACCAACACTCTGGTGCGCACCGGGGTGGAATCCATCGCCAATCCCTACGACATGGTCGCCCTCGAAGAGGCCCTGCGACTGAAGGAACGATACGGAGGCCGGGTCACGGCCATCTCCATGGGGCCGCCCCAGGCGGAAGCCGCTCTCAGGGAGGCCCTGGCTCAGGGGGCGGACGAAGTCATCCTGCTTTCCGACCGGGCCTTTGCCGGCTCTGACACCCTGGCCACCAGCTACACCCTGGCCCGAGCCGTGGAGAGGATTTCGCGGGTCAATTCCGTGGACGTGATTCTGTGCGGCAAGCAGGCCATCGATGGAGACACGGCCCAAACGGGCCCGGGAATTGCCACCCGTCTCGGTTTTACTCAATTCACCTATGTCGTCGCCGTGGACTGGATCAGGGACCGGGAGCGGCAGATCCAGGTCCGCCGCAAGGTGGAAGGGGGAGTCCAAGTCATTGGCGGTCCGCTTCCGGCCCTCATCACAGCGGAGCTCGAACTGGCCGTTCCCCGCAGAGCATCACTGCCTTCGGTCATTCATTCCCTGAGGACACCCATCACAGTCTGGGACGGAAAAGCCATCGAAGCATCCCCCGGGGAACTGGGGCTCAAGGGATCGCCCACCTGGGTGCGAAGCATCTCGTCCCCGCCGGCCAAAACCGGTGGCCCCATGTTCGACGCCGGGGAAGACACGGAAGAGGCCGTGGCCAGGACCCTTGATGTTCTCCTATCCGACAAGTCCTTTGCAGACAAGCTCAGCTCCAGGTGGGAGGCCTGACCGCCAATGGCCAGGAACACCAAGGGAATCGAAGTCGCCGAGATCATTGGGGACAAGTGCATTGCCTGCCAGATCTGCATCGGGGAATGCCCGGTTGCGGCAATTGAGCTCTCGTCCGAAGGTGTCGCCCACATCGATCCCGAGCTCTGCGTGGGCTGCGGCAAGTGTCATGAGAGCTGCCCGGTGGACGCGGTCAGTTTTGAAAGGAAGAAGAAGCGGCTCAAAAAGGAAATCCCCGGGGTGGGAATCGAGGGAGTCGCCTCGCATGCCGGCGTGGCCGTCTTCATCGAGGTGTTCGAGGGAAGCGGGGCCCAGGTGTCATGGGAGCTGGCCGGAAAGGCGAGGGAGCTCGCGGGCGTGTTGAATACCAGGGTTTTGGGCTTCCTCCTCGGAAACGACGTGGAAAATGTTGCCCAGGAAGCCGTCGCGTTCGGGTGCGACGAGGTCCATGTCATCGACGACCCGGCTCTGGCCCACTACCTCTCCGCGACCCACGGCAAAGCCCTGGCCGACCTCTGTGAATTCGTCAAGCCGGAAATCCTCCTCATGGGGGCGACCCATCTTGGCCGCGACCTGGCCGGAGTCGTGGCCACACGGCTCAGAACGGGGCTTACGGCCGATTGCACCGGGCTCTCCATCGAAGAGGGAACCGGGCTCCTTCTCATGACTCGCCCGACCTTCGGCGGCAACATCATGGCCACAATATTCTGCGAGCACAGGCGGCCCCAAATGAGCACCGTGCGGCCCAGGGTCATGCGGCCTCCCGAAAAGGACCCGGCTCACCAGGGGCACGTCATCCCACACCCGTGGTCCCCTCCCGCCCACGAGCTCCCCGCCCTGGTGGAATTCGTCCGGGAAACCGGATCGGCCGGTGGAGTGGATATCGCCCGATCTCCGGCCCTGATTGTTGCGGGAAGGGGCGCTTGCGACCCATCCTCGTTTTACCTCCTGGAAGAGCTGGCCCGGGTGGTGGGCGGAACGGTCGCCTGTTCCAGACCCGTGGTGGAATCCGGAATGATGCCTTATGAGCGCCAGGTGGGGCAGACGGGAAAGACCGTCGCTCCGAGGCTCTACATCGGGGTTGGGGTCTCCGGGGCTATCCAGCACCTGGTGGCCATTCAGGGGGCGGAGAAAATCGTCGCCATCAACTCGGATCCCAAGGCGCCAATTTTCAAAGTGGCTGACGTGGGTATCGTCGGCAACTACGTGAGCGTCTTGCCGGAGCTCATCGCTCAACTGAGGAAGCGCATGGCATGATCCATTTGGTTTTGGGAAAGCGATCATGAACGAGCAGTTCGATGTGGCCATTGTCGGTGCCGGCCCGGCGGGGATTTCCGCGGCGTGTGTCCTTGCCGAGAGGGGGATCAAGACCCTCGTTCTGGAACGGGGCGAGTATCCCGGGTCCAAGAACATTTTTGGCGGCGTCCTCTATGGCCACGATCTCGCCCGGATCGTGCCGGATTTCGAGGACAAGGGGTGCCCAGTAGAGCGCAATATCCTGGAATCCCGATTGTGGTATCTGTCCGGAAGCGGCGGCTACAGCCTCGCGTACCGGGATCGGATTTTTTCAGGGGACCGAAAGTACAACGCCTTCACGACCGGACGGGCGAGATTTGACCGCTGGTTCGCCGAACGGGCCAGGGAACGTGGAGCGCTGATTGTCTGCTCCACGGTGGTGACCGACCTTCTGAGAGACGGTCATAACCGGGTCATCGGCGTGAAAACCGACCGTCCCGACGGAGACGTGCGGGCCAAGATCGTCCTGCTGGCGGACGGGATCAACTCTCCCCTCGCCCGCATGACCGGCTTCCGCCCGGAGCCGCGCCCCGAGGATGTTGCCCTGTCGGTGAAGGAAGTCATCGCGCTCCCCGACGAGGTCATTGAGGAACGTTTCGGTGTGGAAGGGGGAGCCGGCGTGACCGTGGAAATCCTGGGAGACGTCACCTGGGGAATGAACGGGGTCGCCTTCATCTACACGAATAAGCGGTCCGTCTCCATCGGCATCGGCGCCAACCTTCTTCATTTCTCCGAGCGGAGAATCAGGCCCTACGAGATGCTGGAAGCTTTCAAGCAGCACCCCATGGTGGCCCCCCTCATCAAAGGCGGCAAACCTCAGGAGTACACCGCCCACTGGCTCGCCGAGGGAGGCTATGATTCCATCCCCCGGTTGTGCGCCGACGGGTGCCTCATCGCGGGAGATTCCGCGATGCTTTTCAACGCCCTCCACCGGGAGGGCACCAACCTCGCCATGGCCTCTGGGCGCATGGCGGCGGAATCGGCCGCCGAGGCCCTGGCTTCCGGAGACTGGAGCAGGAAGGGGCTGCAGAGATATGTCGGACGACTCCAGGATTCCTATGTCATGAAGGACATGGCCAAGTACCGGCGGTTTCCGCATTTTCTCCAAAGTCACGAGGAGCTTTTCACCATCCTGCCTGGACTGGCGTCCCTGGCGGCAAGGGAAATGCTCACCGTGGACGGCATCCCCAAGAAACAGAAGCAAGCCGCCATCTGGCGTGAATTGCGCCGGAAGATGACGACACCGAAGCTCCTGCGTTTTCTGTGGGAAGCCTGGAGAAGTGTACGATGAGCGTCAAGGTTGAAGACAAGCTCTTCCTGAACCGGTATCGAGTGGACGAGGAATCACACCTGCGCATCGTCGACCCGGCACTCTGCCGAAGCGGCTGTTCCAACCAGGCCTGCCTCTACATCTGTCCGGCGAACGTGTACAAACTGGAGCAGGATCGCATCAGCGTGGCCTACGAGGGATGTCTGGAATGTGGGTCGTGCCGGATCGGGTGTCCCCATTTCAACATCGAATGGCGCTTTCCCCGCGGCGGATACGGAATACGGCACAAGTTCGGCTAGCACCCCCGGAGGATAGCCCCTTGGGGGTGAACAGCCTGACAAGCGTGAGGCGCAGAGCCCAGGGCCATTTGACAGCTGAAGAATAGGAGACGCATGGAGACTGACCGAGGAGAACATGACGATGCGTAAATGCCCATGGTTGGCTTTCCTGCTGTTGATCGCCATCTCCGCTGGAACGGGTTGCCAGCCCCAAGGAGAGCGGGAGCCCCGAAACTCTCCAGTCAAAGTCTCCCTGGCGCTTGTTCCTAACTCGTATTCTGGTTTGATCGGCATCGCCGACGCCAAGGGGTTCTTTGGGGAATGCGGCCTTGAGATATCCGCGAAGGAGTATCCGTCCGGGCGGGAGGCGGTAGAGGCCGTGATGAGAGGTGAAGTGCAGGTGGCGACCGGAGCCGACATCGTGATGGCCACCAAGGTATTCGATGATCCCTCGCTTCGGGTGATCGCTTCCATAGGCTCGTCGGGTGCAAACGAAATCGTCGCGCGCAAAGATCGGAACATCCATGTGCCGGCGGATCTGAAGGGCAAGAAAATCGCCCACAGTCCGGGCACCTCGAGCGAGTACTATTTGGACGCCTTTCTTCTGGCCAACGCCATTCCCGCTGGCGAAGTGAACATGGTGAACGCTCCTCCGGCAAACATCGCTGATGCCCTTGTCAGTGGGGAGGTGGACGCCATGTCGAGCTGGGATGTCAATGTCTATTCGGCGAGAAAGCGCCTGGGTGAAGATGGAGTGTCCTGGCCCGCCCAGAACTACCTGGACTGGTATTGGCTTCTCATAGTCAGGGAGGAGATGACCGTGTCCCCTGAGCCCCTGAAAAGATTTCTCCGGGCGCTCTTGATGGCTGAGGGCTTTGTCCTGGCGAACGAGAATGAGGCCAGGAACATCCTGGCCCGGAAATGGGGCTTCGATCCCGAATTCATTGGCGAGGTCTGGGAAAAGACCAGACTGAACGTAACATTGAACCAATCGATGATCACCTCTTTGGAGAACTTCGCCAGATGGAAGATGAAAAAGGAGGGCAAGTTCGAACCGATCCCCAACTATCTCAGGTTCACTTTCACCGGCGTACTGGATGAGGTCGAACCCAGGACGGTCACCCTCTTCAGGTAGGCATCCATGCAAACACAGGGCAGGATTTGGGCGAGCATCACGGCATCCCTCGTCGTTTCAGGGGTCCTTGGATTTTTTGCCTTTTCGGTTGTTCGCGGTATAGACGACGACCTGGCTCGTGGCCGTTACTACACTGAAATCATTAATAAAACATTTGCATTGAACCTCCTGGTGGCTACCTTCGACCAGGAGTCCAGCCAACGCGGTCTCTATCAGCTTGGCGAGGTGCGTGCAAGCTTGACGAAGCTCCTGGACGGTCTGTATTCGACCGATGTTCGCGAGGAATCCCTTGTCGGACATATACGAAAGAATAACCAGGAACTGGGACCCCTTCTCGACCAGTTCTTGACCTTGAGAGCCACCCAGGACGGTGGCCTGCGGGCTGAGCTCGGGAATATGCTGGCTTCCCAGCTCTGGACCAAGGTCCGCTTCATCAGCGACGATACCGCAAGGCTGAAAGAGATCAGCGAATCCAGGGTCATTTCAGCCCATACCAAGGCCGGCATTACCGTTCTGTTCCTCCTGCTCACCCTCATCATCGCCAATGTCATCATCTCACTGGTTTCGGGCAGGGGCATTGTTTCCATGCAGGAGGGCCTGCGCAAGCAACGCGAGTGGCTCAGAGTCACCCTGACCAGTATCGGTGACGCGGTCATCGCGACCGATCTGGAGTCCAGGATCGCTTTTCTCAACCCCGTGGCTGCGACCCTGACCGGGTGGCCGGTGGAGGAAGCCCTGGGACGACCGGTTCAGGACCTCTTCAAGATTGTCAACGAGAAGACCCGCGAGCCTGCTGAAGACATCGTTGGTCGGGTGCTGCTCGAAGGGGTCAACGTTACCCTGGCCAACCATACGGTCCTGGTTGCACGTGACGGCCGGGAAATCCCCATTGAGGACAGTGCCGCACCGATCAGGGATCGTGGCGGAAGGGTTGCCGGTGTGGTGCTTGTCTTCCACGATGTGACCGATAAGAGGCGGGCTCAGGAGTCACTGCGCCAAAGCCGGGAGGACCTGGACCGCGCCCAGGAGGTTGGACACATTGGCTGGTGGCGTCTGGACACCCAACGGAACGTGTTGACGTGGTCCGACGAGAACCATCGCATCTTTGGCGTGCCAGAGGGGACACCGCTGAGTTACGAAGCGTTCCTCGAGACCGTTCACCCCGACGACCGCCGGCATGTGGACGCGCAGTGGATGGCGGCTTTGCGCGGTGAGCCTTATGACATCGAGCACCGCATCGTGGCGGACGGTCGGGTCAAGTGGGTGAGAGAGAAGGCCTACCTGGAATTCGACGCTGGGGACAACCTGCTTGGGGGCTTCGGGATCACCCAGGACGTCACCGAGCGAAAGCTTTATGAAGAAGCTCTGCGTGAGAGTGAAGCGCGATTCCGTTTGCTGTTTGAGACCATGACCGAAGGTTTTGCCATCCACGAGATCATCACCGATGAGCAGGGCCGGCCCTGCGATTATCGCTATATAGACGTGAATCCCTCGTTCGAGAAGCTGACAGGGTTGAAACGCGCTCAATTGCTGGGAAGAAGTGTCTTGGAGCTCCTGCCCGGCACCGAAGCGTATTGGATCGAGAGGTTTGGCCGGGTAGCGATGACCGGCGAGCCCGCGCATTTCGAGGACTACAGCGCCGCACTCGGCAGGTGGTATGAGGTCATGGCCTACCGGTCCGCGCCGCTGCAGTTCGCCGTGATCTTCAGCGACATTACGGACCGCAAGCAGGCGGAAGCTGAGCGCGAGCGGCTGCTTGCGGAACGCACGGCGATCATGGAGAACATGACCGACGGCTTGACCATTGCCGATCCGGAAGGCCGGGTCATCTACCACAACCCGGCTTCCCTCGCTCTGCACGGCTACTCATGCCTTGAAGACGGCCTGCTGTCGAAAGACGAGATGCTGGATCAGTGGAGGATCCTGGACTTGACGGGGCAGCCCGTGCCGATGGAGGATTGGCCCCTGCCGCGTGCGCTGGGCGGGAGGACTTTCAACGGATATGAGCTTCGTGTGCAGCGTCTCGACGGCAAAAAGCAGTTCATCGGCAGCTACAGCGGCACGCTGGTGCACAATGCGTCCGGCAGGCCCCCCTTTGCAGTGGTTACCGTGCGCGACGTCACTGAACAGAAAAGGGCCGAGGAGCTGCTGCATCGGTACAGGCTCCTTGCGGGTCACAGCCGGGATATTATTCTCTTCATACGGCGGGACGACGGCCGAATCCTGGAAGCCAACCTCGCGGCAGAAACGGCCTACGGGTACAGCCGGGAGGAATTGCTTCGGCTCAGCATCCACGATCTACGCACGCCGGAAGCTCGGGGGTTGAGTGACGAACAGATGGCTCAGGCGGATGCACCGGGAATCCTCTTTGAAACGGTACACCGGTGCCGCGATGGCCGCACCTTTCCGGTGGAGGTCAGCTCAAGAGGCGAAACCATCGGCGGCACGCGCACGCTCATCAGCATCGTGCGGGACATCACCGAACGCAAGCGGGCTGAGGATATCTTGATCGAGAGTGAGTCCCGGTTCAGGCTGCTTTCCAGGACAGCCGCACGATTGCTGGAAGTGGACGATCCCCTGGGAGTCGTGAATGAACTGGCCGCAGAGGTCATGGATCATCTGGACTGCCAGGCGTTTTTCAACTTCGTTGTGGACGAACAGCTCGGAAAGCTCCATCTCAACGCCTGCTCGGGCATTCCCGAAGAGGAGGCTCGGAGGATCGAATGGCTGGACTACGGCATAGCGGTCTGCGGCTGTGTCGCCCGGGACGGAGTGCGCATCGTCGCCGAGGATATCTGCTCTGTCGCCGATCCCCGGACGGAGCTCGTCCAATCTTACGGTATCCGGGCCTACTGCTGTCACCCCCTCATGGCAGCGGGAAGGGTCATCGGGACCCTTTCCTTCGGCACCAGCACCCGAAGCAGGTTCTCGCCACAGGATCTCGACCTCATGAAGACCGTGGCCGATCAGGTGGCTGTCGCCATGGAGCGCATGAGGCTCATCAGAGAGGTCCAGCGATCGCGGGACGAGCTCGAGGTACGTGTCAGGATCAGGACGGCCGAGCTCGAGGAAGTCAACAGTGAGCTCAGAGTGATCGAGAGCGCCCTGAGGCACTCCGAGACTAAGCTTCGCCGGAATAACGAGCTCCTTCAAAAGGTCTTCGACGGGATCACCGATCCCCTCCTCATGCTGGATGGCTGCGGCCTGCTCACCATGGTCAACAGGGCCGCCATGAGCTACTACGGTGTTGGCGAGGACACGGAAGTTTTGGGAAAGGCCTGTTTTCAGGGGTTGAGAGGAAAGGAAACGGCATGTCCCGAGTGCCTTTATCCCTTCCTCTCAGCCGGAGTCCGGACAATGAGTCTTGAACGAACCGGAATCATTGACCCAGGGCGGATGGAAAACGTAACCATCTATCCCGTCCTTGACGAGCAAGGCGAGCGTGATGCTGTCATCATCAGGATCAGCGACATCACGCAGGCAAAGATCCTGGAGCGTCAGATCCTCCAGAACGAGAAACTGGCCTCCCTAGGTCTCGTCACCTCGGGGATCGCCCATGAAATCAACAACCCCAACAGTTTCATCTACTTCAACCTCCCCATCCTGAGGAGCTATCTCGAGGGGCTGTTGCCCATCGTGGATGAGCATGCCGCTCTCCACCCTGAATTCGAGGTTCTCAACATTCCGTATGCGGATCTAAGAGAAGATTTATTCAGGCTGCTTGAAAATATGGAGCAGGGTTCTCAGCGAATCAGCAAGACAATCGGTGTCCTCAAGAGCTTTGTCCGGAAGAGGGATTTGGTGGGGATGCAGCCAGTCGATCTCAAACAGCTCGCCGACAAAGTGGTCGCCCTTTGCCACACTGAGTTGAGGCATAAGATCAGCTCGTTTGAGATCCTGGTTACGGAAAACCTGCCACCCATGGTTTCCGATCCCGAAGCTCTGGAACAGGTCCTTTTGAACCTTCTGATCAATGCGATCCATGCCTGTGATAAGCCGGATTCATATGTGAGCTTGAGCGGCAGGTACGACCGCAAAGCGGGATTCATCATCGAAATCACGGACAATGGCTCTGGCATAGAGGAAGCGGCCCGCGAGAAGATCTTCGATCCCTTCTTCACCACGAAGTCATCCAGCGAGGGGACCGGCCTGGGGCTCTACATCTGCCACAACCACGTGACATCCCTGGGAGGGAGGATTGAGGTGGAAAGCAAGGTTGGAGAGGGGACGACTTTTCGGGTTGTGTTGCCACAACTGTGCCACGGGTGCCAGGAGGATGTCGGTGCGAGGTGCTCGCCCTGAGATTGCTGACCTGAGGGATGAATATTCGATTGCCATTTGTTGGGCAAGGGGATGCGACAGCTTGTTGATTTGATGTGGATTGACAATCACGGGAACATGAATGTGCACCCCAATGCATCATGGTCACGGCAATTCCATGGACACATAAACCGTTTACTCATCCGTCACATTCCATACGCCGCCTTCCATGCTACCTTCAGGAGCATCTGCAACGGTCGTCATCTCAGAAAAGTGCGAAAAGGTGAATTCATCACAGCCCCATTGTGAAGCCCTTCACTGAACTCCATGCCTCTCTCTGACATTCTGTCGCCAAAGTCGAAGAGAGGGTGAAGCCTCGAAAGCCCATTTCAATCGCGTCACACGTCGATCACAGACTCGAAGTCAACTGAAGAAGCTGCGATCTTCCCTGCACTCCATCGAGGTGTCACCCGCATTCATGGATGCTCTTCCCCAGCAAGCAAAGGAGAACGAACATGAAGACGGCGAGGCGGATCGTTCCAGCAGTGGTCATGGCGTTGGCACTGACTCTCATTCTGACGCCTGGTCCGGGGGCGCGGGCGGAAGATGGCATGGATGCATCCAGCGTCAAGCGGGCCCAAATGGAGGCATTGGTTGACCAGTTCATCCTTTCGCGCGAGGCAAAGCATGCCATGCTGGAATCCAGGAGTGACACAGTGCGCAAGGATGCCCAGCTCTCCTGCGACAAGGCGGACTTCTGCAGGCTGAACCGCGACCGGCTGGTCAACGAGCTCATGAGCAGGGGTTATGACCCAAAGCCCGAGCAGGTGCAACGTTTTCTGCAGAACGAGTATTTTCGTTCGATGGCGGAGGGAGCATTCGTACGCCGCCAGTGAGCGGTCTCATCAAACAGCGCCGTGCATCGAGGCACACGGAGACAGGGTTGGCCGGTGCAACCCCTCCGACACCCACACGGCAGCCGGGCCTGGGTCCACGCGTCCTGATCGAGGCCCTTCGGTGAATCAGCCATGCGCCCATTCATGCTCGGCGAAGGTAAAAGACTTCATTTCAAAACGTTCCTGCACACTTTTCAATTCCGCCATTGATGTTCTCAACAGACCGCCCTGCCCTGCAAAGCTGTTGACCCGGGGCGTGGCACGGGCCAGGCCAGGCCTGCCCCAGATCGGGAGAGGCCATGGAGAAGGTTTGCCTAGCCCATGGCACTCCCCGGGGTATGGTTAACGGCCTCAAGTCAACGGCATTGCCGTTCCCGGCCCCCCGGGTCGGCTTTCTCTACTTTCGGCTTTCTCTCCCGTCGGTTTTCTCTCCTTTGATGGGGTGAGCGTTTGTGCTAGTTTTCTTCCTTCTGGTTGTGAGCTTGTGCTGTAAATGGACCGGGAGGTGAAGGCTTGCCATGAGAGTGCTGTTTGCTGCTCCAGAAGATGCGTGGGGAGGTTTTCTGCACCAGATTCGCACCGAGCTCCCCGACGTCGAGATCGAAGCCACCGGAGGCTTTGAGGTGAGCTCGCTGGAAGGATTCGACGTCCTGATCCCCACCATGACGCGCATCACCGAAGACCTGCTCAGGACCGCCGACCGCCTCAAGCTCATCCAGCAATGCGGGGCGGGACTCGAGGGCGTGGACATCCCGGCGGCGAGGGACCGGGGCATCCGGGTGGCCAATGTTCCCACGGACATTTCGGGCAATGCGGATTCCGTGGCCGAGCTCGCCATCTACCTGATGATCGGTCTCTCCCGGGATTTCAGGGGCATGGCTCGAAGCCTGGAAGCGGGGAAGATGGGCGAGCCCAGGGGCAGGGCCCTGAGCGGCAAGACCGTGGGCCTCGTGGGTCTCGGCGGCATAGGGCGGGCACTGATTCAGAGGCTGCGGGGGTTTGACGTCCGCATGGTCGGCATCAGGCGCCGGGAGCCCCTTGAGGGGCCGGCGGAGCTTGGCCTCGAGTGGATCGGCACCCCGCGGGATCTGGCCGAGCTGCTGGGCCGATCGGATTACGTGGTGCTCTGCCTCCCCCTGACTCCCGAGACCCTGCACCTCATGGATGACAAGACCCTGGCATACATGAAGCGGGAGGCTTTCCTGATCAACCTGTCGAGGGGCGGACTGGTGGACCGGGACGCGCTGGAGCGCGCCCTGGCATCGGGCGCCATTGCCGGGGCCGGACTCGACGTCTTCTGGGACGAGCCGCCCGATCCCCGGGACCCCATTTTTGCTCACAACGTGCTGGCAACGCCCCACGTGGCGGGCTCGACGGACATTTCCATCCGTGGCATCGTCAGGGTGGTGGCGGAAAACATCCGCCGAATCGAACAGAATGGCGAGCCGCGCTTCTGCGCGTGCTGAACGTGCGCCCATGGGGCTCCTCAAGGCATCCCTTGCGACCTTCATGATGATCACGGCGGCCTCCCGCATCGAGGCGGCGATGTTGAGGGGAATGCTCGTTCTCAACGAGACGGGCGGACCACCCGCGGCCGGAGTGGAGGTCCGTGCGGCGGGGAGCGAAGCGCCGGGAGTCACCGACGCGGAGGGTCGATTCAGCCTCTCCTTCCCCAGTCTTCGCCCAGGAGACACCGTTGCCCTCGAGCCTGGAAATGACAGCCATGAAGTGGTCAATGACCTGGGGCTCGAGCAGGTCCTGCCCGAGGACCCCGAGGCATCCCCGGTAGCCCTGCTGATCTGCCGCAGGGGAAACCGCCGTGAAATGGCGGGCCGTTTGATGAGGCTCATGGCCCGGGAAGCCGTCGAGGACCACTTCAGAGCGCGACTCGATGAGCTGGAAAAACAGCAGGGGGACGGGCTTTCAGGGATGCCCGAGCTGCAGAGGGTTTACGACCAGGCCACCGCCGCGCTGCCGGTCCTGGCCGATCACCTGACCGACCAGATGCTCGAAGCCGACTGGCCCAGCCAGCGAAAAGCAATGCGCATCTTCCTCGGAGGGAAGCTCGAGGCAGCCATCGAAGCCCTGGATGCGGCCATGGCCTCGGTACATGGCGGGGAGAATGCGGATAACCAGGCCGGAGACCCGACCTCGGCAGTGAGGCGTGCACGGGGCCACCTGCTCAAGGCCCAGTGGCTCACCCTGGCTCTGCGCTTCGACAAGGCGGACAAGGCCTGCGCTGCCGCCGTGGCCGCTGCCCCGGACGATCTCGGGGTGCAAGCGGGCCGCGCGCTCTTCCTGGCCATGCTGAATCGGGCGGATGAGGCCCAGCAGGCCTACCAATTGTGCCTGAAGCTCTCCAGGGCGAGGGGAACGGCGGCCCAGGCGGCGGAGACCCTTCACCAGGAGGCGCTGTTTCTTTGGAGACAGAAGCGCGCGAAGGAGGCCCGTGTGCGCGCCGAGGAGGCGCTGCGGAGCTTCAGGGAAGTGGCGGCCGGGGGCCGGCCCGAGCATCGCCGGGACGTGGCCAGGGTCTTGAGGAGCCTGGTCCCGATTCTGAGAGATTCCGACAATCTCAATGAGGCGCAAACCGCCTGTGCGGAAGCCGTCGAAATCTATCGCCGGATGGCCGCGGAAAACCCGGACGCCGGCTCCCTTCACCTCGCCATGACCCTGAACGACCTCGCCGCCGTCCAGCGGGCAATGGGGCGAGGCGACGATGCCCGGAAGTCCCTCCAGGAAGCGCTGAGAATCTGCCGGTCCCTGGCAGCTCTGAACCGGGCGAGAGCCCAACCCGACCTGGCCCTGATTCTCGAGAACCTGAGCGTCCTGCACCAGGAGCAAAACCGCCCCGGGGAGGCCCGTAAGGTCCTTGAAGAGCTGGTGGCGGCTTACCGAGACCTCGCGGCCCAGAAGCCCGAGGTCTACTGGCCTCAGGTGGCCGGGACCTTGAACAGCCTGGGGCATCTTCACCGGGAGGGCCGGCGGACCAGGGAGGCTGTCAGGGCCTATGAGGATGAGCTTAAGGTATATCGGGAGCTCGCGGCTCGAAAGCCTCAGACCCACCTGCCCTACCTGGCTCTCTCCCAGGTGGCTCTCGCCAGGTTCCACCAGGAGGAGAAGCGATGGAAGGAGGCTGTCAGGCTTTACCAGGAAGCCCTCAAAAGCTACAGAGCCCTTTCATCATCACGGCCCGAGCACTATCGACCTTATGCGGCCACGGTCCTGACGGGCCTGGCCGAGGTGTACCGCCAGCAGAGCCAGGTGAAGAGCGCCGTCAATGCATACGAGGAAGCCGTCAGGACCTGGCGTGCCGTGGCCGCCGGGGGCAGGCAGACGCATGGAGCCGACCTGGCGGCCGCTTTGGGCAGGCTCGGCTCTTTCTACCATGAGCTTCGGATGATGGAGAGCGCCATTAAGGCACACGAGGAGGCTCTGAGTCTCTACCGTGACATGGCGGCGAGCAGCCCCGACCTGTATCTGCCGGGAGTGGTGACGTCCCTGAACAACCTGGGAATCATTCACCGGGAGCAGGACCGTCTCGACGAAGCCGCCCGGATTTACGGCGAGGCGCTGAAGATCTGTCGGGAAGGGCTGGAACGCCAGCCCGAAGCCTATGATCCCTATACGCTCATGACCCTCAACAATCTGGGCATCCTTTACGGCGGCATGGACCGCCGAGGCGAAGCCCTCGAAGCCCACCGGGAGGCCCTCGGGATCGGAAGGAGGCTCTCCGCCGCGAGCCCCGATCTTTATCGACCCTACCTGGCCATGACTCTCCAAAACCTTGGAATCCTCCATCGTGACGAGAAGCGGCATGAGGAGGCCCGAAAGGCTCTCGATGAGGCGCTGGAAATCTATCGCGACCTGGCCGCCCGGGGCACCGGATCGTTTGATGCCGACATCGAGGGTATCCGGTCCATCTTGGATTCCATGAGCAGGGAGGGTTCACCCGCCCACGGCGCCGAGGATGGCTGAGCGGAGCAGCTCCGATTTGAAGGCCAACACTCCAGACCTCTTTTTCAGGGGATGCAGATGATCGAGATCGACGGTTCGGTGCATTCGGGGAGCGGCACGCTGCTGCGTTGTTCGGCGGCCCTCGCCACCCTGCTCGGGGAGTCGCTGCACCTTGTTCGCATCCGGGCCAGGCGGGACAAGCCGGGATTGAGGCCCCAGCACCTGCAGGCGATCCGGGCCTGCCGCGAGCTTTGTGGAGGCGATCTCGAGGGGGATCATGTCGGGTCACGGGAGATCACCTATCGTCCGGGGCCGCTCATCGAGGGCGGAGCGCGCCAATGGGATATCGGCACCGCGGGATCGGCCACCATGCTCTCCTTCTGCGTTCTGCCGCTGGGCGTTTTCGCGCTTCAACCTTCGAGCTTCCGAATCCGTGGAGGGCTGTTTCAGGACAACGCTCCATCGCTCTTCCACATGCAGCACGTGCTCCTTCCGATTCTGGAACGGACGGGAGTGCGGGCCTCCCTCCGCATGATCCGGCCGGGTTATATTCCCCAGGGAGAGGGCGAGCTGGTCCTGGAAGTCGCACCCCGGCAGGGGCCCCTCGATCCATTGACCGCCAGGGAGCGGGGTCGGGCTCGCCAGGTGAGGGGCATATCCCTGGCTTCGCACCTCAAAACCGAAGGGGTGAGCCGGCGCATGGCGGAGGAAGCGCGGCGGCTCATGGGAAACGCCGGGCTTTCGGCCGTCGTCGATATGCTCGAGGACGATCTCGCGGTGCAGAAGGGGGCGGCCCTCGCTTTGTGGATGGAGACGGAAACGGGATGCCGACTGGGGTCCGATCAGGCCGGCAAGCGGGGAAGACGGTCGGAGGCCATCGCCGCCCATGTGGTGAGAACGCTGATCGAGGATTATGAGACCGGCGCCACCGTGGATCGATTTCTGGCGGACCAGCTCATCCTCTTTGCGGCTTTGGCGGCGGGACGATCCGAGATCGTGGTCCCCAGGCTGACGGATCACCTGAGCTCGAATCTCTGGCTGGTGGAAAAAATGCTCGGGGCCCGCGCGAAATGGGAAGGAAGCCTTTTACGGATCGACGGCATAGGCTATCATCGGTCATGAAGACGATGTAAACCCTGCATGGGGAGGGAACGCCATGAACGCTCGCATCAAGGTAAGGGGAGTGTATAGCACGGCCATCACCCGTTTGCTCCTGGACTGGAATTATGTCGTGGTGGACCCGTCTCCCAGGATTCGGGAGCGATTCGGCCTGGATTTTCCCGAAGGTCCCCATGACATCCTGATCTGCGACCGGGATGACCATCAGGGCATCGAGATCGTGGGGGAGCCGGAGCGCCTTTGCCAGTTCATCACCTTTATTCAGGAGCGCCTCCTGGACGCCGTGGTGGTGCAGCTTTCAGCCGAGGATGACAACGACAGCCTGATGAGAGGCCGCATCGAGTTTCCGGGCTGTTCCAAGGAGACCCTCGACGTCCTTCGGGTGGGGGTCACGCCGACTTTGGCCAGGCACCATCGGCTGCGCGCCATCGATCCCAAGTCCGTCGAGCGGGCGGAAATCGACCTCCAGAAGCATCCCGATCAGAAGGAGTCCATCGAGCGGCGACTCCTGGAAGAGACGATCCTGATGCCCCTCGAAAAATGCGGCACTGTGCGGCTGGAGCATATCCGACCCTCGGGGAAGCTGGCCAGGTTCCGGGAAGGCATGCTGATTGAGTCCAGTGAAGACCGCATCGTGTTCAAGCGCTCCTTTTCCGAAGGCCGGTATGACGGGCTGGACGTTCCCATCCGCCACGGCGATTACGGGCTGACGGAGCTTCAGGAGGGATCCTGGGTGGTCCGGCACAGCTATTTCAGCCGTGACGGAAAGCCCATCGGCGAGTATTTCAACATCAACACTCCCGTGGAGCTCTATCCGTACGGCGCCCGGTACCTGGATCTTGAAGTGGACGTCATCCGGCGAGCCGGCGAAGCTCCCTTCATGGTGGACCGTGAAAAGCTGGCGTTCCTGGCCCAAACCGGGGCCATCAGCCCGGACCTCGAGCAAAAGGCCATGGAGGTTGCCGAAGGGCTCATGAAGCACATGGCTGCTTCTTGAATTGTTGAGGGTGGATCAGCACGTGACCTTTCTCGATGCACTTCCAGCCATTGCCCGCATCTTGCTTGCCTTCCTGGTCATCCTGCTCGCCATCAAGAGGAAATGGTCCCTGGGCAGCGCATTCCTCCTGGGCGCTGTCCTGCTGGGCCTCTTCTTCGGCATGCCTCTGTCGGCGATCCTCCGTTCCCTGGCTCACTCCGTGACCGATGCCAAGACCGTCTCGCTGGGGGTGGTCGTGTCGCTTATCCTGGTGCTGAGTCACAGCATGGAGAAGGCGGGGCAGATGCAGAGGCTCCTCGACCGGTTCCAGGGGCTGGTGGTCAGACCTCGCCTGAACCTCGTTGTCTTTCCGGCCCTCATCGGCCTTCTCCCGATGCCCGGCGGGGCCATCTTTTCGGCCCCCATGGTGAAGGCCCTGGGCAGGAACCTGAACATGCCGGGCTCCCTGCTGAGCTACATCAACTACTGGTTTCGCCACATCTGGGAGTACTGGTGGCCCCTCTACCCCGGCGTTCTGCTCACCACGACCCTCGCCAACATCGACCTGTGGACCTTTGTGATCTTTCTGCTGCCCCTGTCCAGCGTGGCCACCCTGGTGGGATACTGGCCGCTGAAGTCCCTGGCGCCCCCTCATTCCAATCCGGCCCACCATGATGAAGACCGGACCGGGAGCCGGGAGACGGGAGACGGGGGGCTCCCGCGACCAATGCCGGCAACAGCGGCTCGCGGGCCCGCGGCGCCTCCCGATCCCCCCCGGCCCCCGCTCCTGCCCATCTTCCGCGAGCTGACCCCCATCGTCATCGTCATCGGACTGGGATTGAGTCTGGGGGCCGCTCTGACGCCGCTGTTGACGCCGTGGAGAATCTCGGTCTCCAAGGAAATTGGGCTCATCGCAGCCCTGCTCGTGGCCATCGGCTGGGTCTGGCGCGTCAACGGCCTTCTGCCCGTGGAGCGCCGCCGGATACTCATGCAGAGGGAGCTCCTCCATATGTTCGCCATGGTCGCCGCCATCCTGATGTTCAAGGGAATGCTCGAGGAAAGCGGCGCCGTCACCCTGGTCAGCGATGAGCTCCTGCGCTGGCGAGTCCCCCTCGTGTCCATCACCATGATCCTGCCCTTCCTCATCGGAGCCATTGTCGGGCTGACCGTCGGCTTTGTGGGAACGACCTTTCCGATCCTCATCTCCCTGATTCATTCCTTCGGTCAGGGACATCTGATGCTGCCATACCTCATGCTGGGGCTGGTCTGCGGCTTCCTCGGCGTGCTCCTCTCCCCTCTGCACCTCTGCCTGCTCCTTTCCAACGCCTATTTCCAGACCAACCTTCCGGCTCTCTACAGGCTCCTCTGGGCCCCCTGCCTGTTCCTTCTGCTGGCGACCTGCGCTTACTTTCTCGTGCTGAGCAGCGGAGCCGTGACGGGGTGGCTGTGAGCGCATTTCAGTCCGTATCCCGGATCCTGATCCGATCGACCAACTGGATTGGGGACGCCGTCATGACCACCCCCGCCATGGGCGCGGTGCGTGCCGCATTCCCCGACGCCTCCATCACCGTGGCGGCGCCTCCGGCCGTGGCCGAGCTCTTCTCACCCCATCCCCTTTGCGACCGGGTGATGGTCTTCAACAAGAAGCGTGAGCATGGCGGCCTGAGGGGGCTCTGGCGCTTCGCGCGGCAGCTCGACCGCGAGCGCTTCGATCTTGCCGTGCTTTTTCAGAACGCCTTTGAAGCCGCCGCCATGGCGTTCCTGGCGAGAATCCCCGTTCGATTGGGGTACAGGACCGATGGGCGTGGGCTTCTGCTGACTCACGGAGTGGACGTGGGCCCAGGGGAAAGGCTCCTGCATCACACGGATTACTACCTGTCCCTGCTGGAGCGTGCGGGAATTCGGGGCGGGAGCGGACGCCCGCGGCTGGAGTGCACCGAAGCCGAGAAGGAATACGCCCGTCGGCTCCTCTCGGCCCATCGCTTCTGGGTCGGCATCAACCCCGGCGCCGCCTACGGGTCCGCCAAGCGATGGCTCCCCGAGCGATTCGCCGAGGTGGCCGACACCCTGGCCTCCAGACTAAGCGCCGGGATTCTCATCACCGGAGGTCCAGGCGAGGAGGACATCGGCAGGGACATCGAATCCGCCATGCGATCGCCCTGTTTGAATCTTGCCGGCGGGACGACGGTGAGGCAGCTGATGGCGGTCATCGAGCGGTGCGGTCTCTTCGTGACCAATGATTCCGGTCCCATGCACGTGGCGGCCGCCCTCGGCGCTCCCATCGTGGCGCTTTTCGGCTCCACGGACCCCACCACCACCTCTCCCCTGGGCGACAACGTCCGCATCGTCCGAAAACCGGTCCACTGCGCCCCTTGCCTCAAGCGGTCCTGCCCCACCGATCACGCCTGCATGGAAGCCATCACGGCGGCCGACGTGCTGGAGGCGGCCGGAAGCTTAAGGCTGCGCCCCGCCTCGTAAGGCATGCTCTGGCTCCCCGTGGTTCTTGCTCTGAGCGGCTCCTGGCTTGATTCGGGAAGTCAGCGGCCCACCCAGGCGGGGCTTCGCCGTATGGCCCCCTCGATGTGCGCCGCGGCGCGGGAGCAGCCGAAGGTCAGGACGAAATAGAGGGCGGTGATGGTGATCCAGATTTCAAAGGTGAGGTATGTTGCGGCCATGAGCTCCATGCCCTGGAAGGTGAGCTCCTGGACCGAAATCACCGAGACGATGGCGGAATCCTTGATGGTCGAAATGAACTGGCCGGCCATGGGAGGCAGGATGCGCTGAGCCGCCTGGGGGAGAATGACGTGGCGCATCTGCTGGTGCCGGGAGAGCCCGAGAGCCGCCGAGGCCTCCCACTGCCCACGGTCGATGGAGCGAATGCCGGCCCGGACGATTTCGGCGATGTAGGCCCCTTCGTAGACGCTCAGCGTGATGACGGCGGAAAGGAAGCTGTTGAACCGCGTCGGGGAAGCAGCCACCAGCCCGACCATGTCCTGGATGAAGGGCGCCTGCCTGTGCAGCACCTCTTCCAGCCTGAGAAGCGGCATGATCTGGTCGCTCAGGAAGTAATAGAAGAGGAACACCAGGACCAGGGGTGGAGTGTTGCGCACGAGCCCCACGAAGGTGGCGCCGACCATCCGTTGAAACAGCCTCGGACTGACGCGCCACAGCCCCATCAGGACCCCGATGAGCGTCGCGAAAAAGGTGGTCCAGACGCTCAAGCGAATGGTGGTCATCAGACCCTGGATGAGTACTCCCGGCGTCCAGCTTCCGGCCTGAACGTCATAGCGGACGAGATACTGGGGAATGGCGGACCAGTTCCACCGGTAGTGCACCTTGGTTTCGATGCCCAGAACCACGAAGACCGCAGCCGCCGTAAGCGCCGCCAGAACGATCACATCCAGGGGAGTGATGCTCCACCGCTTTTGTCGAGATCGATACAACGTTCCTCAGTCGGATCTTGAAGCTCGAAACAACTCAGGTGAGACTTTCCCAGTCCTGGGTTTCAAACCAGTAGCGCTTGCGCTCCTGGATCCACCCCTCCTCCTGGATCATTCGAATCCAGTTGTTGAGGAAGTTCAGGGTATCCACATCGCCTTTCCGGACCGCCAGTCCGATGGGGCTCGTGTCGAAGGCTTCCTTCACGGGAAGAAAGAGCCTGTCCGGGTTCTTGACCGCCTGGAAAGCCGGCAGGGGCTCCTCGCTCACGAAAGCATGGGCGCGGCCGTTGAGAAGCTCCTGAACCGCCTGGGACTCCTCGTCAAACTGCCTCAGCTGAGCGTTGGGCATGTGCTTCTTGGCTGCGGCCACGGCGGTGGTCCCGATGCGGACCGCGATGACCACCTCGGGCTTGTTGAAATCCTCGATCCTGCTGAACCCCTTGGCCACTTCCCTGTGAGCGACCATGGACATCCCCGTGTGGTAGTAGGGATCGGTGAAATTGACCTTGAGGTTGCGATCGGTCTTGATGCTCATGCCTCCGATGATGAGGTCGAATTTGCCCGTCAGGAGGGCGGGGATGATCCCGGACCACTTGGTGGGAACAAACTCGACCTTGACCCCCATATCCTGGGCTAGACGCCTGGCCACATCGATCTCGAACCCGATGTACTGGCCGGACTTGTCGGTCATGGCCCAGGGCACGAAAGTCGAGAAGCCCACCTTCAGAACGCCCCGCTTCAGGACCTGCTCGATCATGCTTTCCTCGGCCAGCTGCTGCTGAAGCTTCGCGGCGGAGGAAGCTCCCGCCGCAAGGACCAGGACCAGCAACGCCAGCGGCACTCCCATCCATTTTTTGAGCTCTCTCATGATACCCCTCCTTTCTCACGCAGTGACATTCCGGATTCTCAACAAACACGCGGTGGCCAACGTTACCTCACACCGCTGCAAACCGATTCTCCATGCGACGAACGACCAGGGACAGCCCCAGGGTGATGACGAGATAGATGGCTGCCACCGTGAACCAGATCTCGAAGGTGAGAAACGTGTCGGCAACGACCACCTGAGCCTGCATGGCCAGGTCGTAGAGAGCGATGGTGCTCACCAGGGCGGAATCCTTGACGAGGGATATGGCCTGGCTCGTCAAGGGCGGCAGCATTCTCCGAAAGGCCTGGGGGAGGATGATGTGGACATAGGCGTGACGGGTGCTCAGCCCCAGGCTGCGCGAAGCTTCCCACTGCCCTTTGTCCACGGCGACAATACCCGCCCGCATGATCTCCGAGGCGTAGGCCCCCTCGAAAAGACTCAGAGCCAGGACGGCGGACATGAACCGGCTGATGTCGAGCACCGGCGAGAGCACGAAATAGATGAAGAAGAGCTGGATCAGCAGCGGGGTGTTCCGGATGAGCTCGACGTACACCACGGCCACGGACCGGGCAAGCCGGGATCGGGAAAGGCGGAACAGCGCCGCCGAGACTCCGAAGAGAAAGGCCAGGATGAGACTGACGCCCGCCACCTGCAAAGTGACTCCCAGCCCCTGGAGCAGCAGCCCCGCCGAGAATTGCCCGTTGTCCCAGGTGAAAAGGTAGCGAGGAACCCGATACCACTGCCAGTGATAGCCGAGCCTCTCGGTACCGCGCGCCAGGAGCCATGCCAGTGCCGTCATGAGAGCGACGTACTGAAGGATGTCCAGCGCCGTGCGGTAGCGGCGATCTCGAAAAGGCTGAAGCAGCGCGGCTGTCATCGGCAATCCATGGAAGGGACGGTTTCGAGTTACGAGTTAAAAGCCTGACGCATGATCGACGGGGGCGGGCCGACCACGATCCCCGGAGCCGTATATGGAGATCGAGTCCCCCCCTCGGTACAATTCAACACACTTAAACACATTAGTGTCCACCACTCGAGTGACGACAATGGACATCTTATTCCATGGAGCTGTACTCAGGATCCGGCGATGGGCAACCGAAGGCCGCCTGGCGTCAGTTGGCGGCCGCCAGCAGCCGATCCGTCAGTTGCTCACAGGTGAAGAGAAGCGATTCAAGGTCCAGGGTCTCTAGAACCTTCCGGTCGAAAAGGAACTTGACCCTTGCCGAAAAGCCCTCGGATGCGTCTTCATCCCACCAGAGGACTCGAATCCCGAGCCGCGGCAGGATGTGGAATTCAGCGGCGAAGTCCACCTGCTCCTCCCTGAGCTCAATCTCCCGTCCGATCCCGGAAATCGACTCCGAGAGCCGGCTCAAACGCCCGGCGTATTTCTGGGCCAGGGGGCCTTCACAATGTCCTCGCAGGCTCTTGATCTTGGACACGGAGTTGGGCAGAGTCTCCATCCCGACCCAGGCGCCCGATGGATCGGTTGCCCCACCGATCACGTAATTGTAAAGCAGAATCTTGTCGTAAGGACCGAGGGCTCCACTGGAATCCGAAACGATGTCCTCGTGAGTCACGGCGACGGTCTGGTCAAAGTAGGTGAAACGGAGCGTCGCCGTCCCATCGGGCTCCGAGTATTCTGCGCCAAGGCTTTGGGCGACTTCTCGGAAATCCCACTTCCGGATCTCCCCCCGCAGAAACTGGAGGGCCTTCTCGAATCCTTCCCGCTTGATGCCGATCCCCGCCGCATGCTGCTCGGCCAGCTGAGCCCTCAGGGGTTGAACGGCTTCCTGATCCAGGTAGGGGCAGAGATCCAGGTCTCCCTGTCCCACGATGACCTGCGTGGCAAAAGCCAGGCAGGTTTCAAAACCGCACTCCCTGCAATTGGTCCTGGGGGTGAGCATGTAGAGATGCATGGGAGTGAGACGCTTGTCGAGCATCTCTCGGCGCTTGTCTTCCATCGTTTATGTGATCTCCATCGGAAGCGATATTTCTTGACGGTCCCTCATGCCCCTTTCTGGGCACCCGAACCGGTGAAAAGGATTTCATGAGGGTCTGGTTTTCAACGTGAAACTTGAAACCCGAAACTTGAAACTTTTCCCGGCACACAAACCCATTGCCACCCGATCAATCCGGACGGTCCCCGGAGCGCAGCAGGTCGTCGAAGTAGTCGATGGTCTTTCGCAGACCCTCGTCCAGAACCACCCTGGGCTCCCAGCCCAGGACCTCCCTCGCCAGCGAGATGTCCGGCTGGCGCATGACCGGGTCGTCCTGGGGAAGGGGCTTGAAGACGAGCTCCGATTTGGAGCCGGTCATCTCGCGCACCTTGGTGGCCAGCTCCATGATGGTGAATTCACCGGGGTTTCCGAGGTTCACGGGACCCGTGAAGCCTTCGGGGGAATTCATGAGACGCACGAACCCCTCGATGAGATCGTCCACGTAGCAGAAGGAACGGGTCTGCTTGCCCTCGCCGTAGATGGTGATGGGCTCGTCCCTGAGGGCCTGCACGATGAAATTGGACACCACGCGGCCGTCGTTGGGATGCATCCGGGGGCCGTAGGTATTGAAGATCCTGGCCACCTTGATCCTGAGACCGTGCTGCCGATGATAGTCGAAAAAGAGAGTCTCGGCGCAACGCTTGCCTTCGTCGTAGCAGGACCTGGGCCCCACGGGGTTGACATGCCCCCAGTAGCTTTCCTTCTGGGGGTGAACCTTGGGATCGCCGTAGACTTCCGAGGTGGAGGCCTGCATGATCTTGGCCTTGACGCGCTTGGCCAGCCCCAGCATGTTGATGGAGCCGTGCACATTCACCTTGGTCGTCTGCACCGGGTCCGTCTGGTAGTGGATGGGTGAGGCCGGGCACGCCAGGTTGAATATCTCGTCCACTTCGATGTACAGGGGGTAAGTGATGTCGTGACGGAAGAGCTCGAAATAGGGGTTCTCCAGAAGATGGACAATGTTCCGCTTGCTGCCTGTGTAGAAGTTGTCCACACAGAGGACATCGTGGCCATCGTTCAGGAGCCTCTCACACAGGTGCGATCCCAGAAAGCCCGCACCACCCGTCACGGCGCAACGTTTGCGAATGTGCATCTATCTTCCTTTCCAGTGAATTCCGGGTTCGGCCTCCCCGGGCTCATCATGCCGGGGCGGACCGTTCAGTAGTCAAGTCACATGCCAGGGACAAGGACAAAAAGGTTGAGCTAATCTAATGCATCGACATGGCCTTGACAATGCGGTTATGGACTTCTGAAACGCATCGGCGACGCCAGGTCCCGGGGGAAGAGGCGCCGGTATCCAGGCGGCGCCCATTCCGGTGGCCCGGGGGAGCATCGGGGCTTCTGCCTTTTGAGTTGATTCCCCATGGGGGATGGGCTAGAAATCGTTCGTTTTGACCGTTCGACGTCACTTCATGATCAATGAGAGCGTGCCCCTGAGAGAGGGAGCCGGGGAATCCGGTAATTTCCTCGTGAAACCGAACCCGATGATACGAAGAATCCTGCCCTACCTGCGTCCCTATCGCCTGCCCTTTATTGTGGCGCTCTCCCAGGTGTTCCTGATCAGTGCATTCGAGCTGCTCAAGCCCTGGCCCCTGAAGCTGATCATCGACAGCGTCCTCGGAGACAAGCCGATGCCCTGGGGGATGAGCGGATCCGTGAGCCCTGAGTCGTTCCTGGTCCTGGCATGCATCGGCCTCGTGCTGATTTACCTTTTCCTGGGCGGACTGACCCTCGCCAACAATTTCACGACCATACGCATCGGCCAGCGCATGGTGAACGACCTGCGCCGCGACCTCTACAGCCATCTCCAGCGACTCTCGCTGGCCTTTCACAGCCGCCGGCAGGTGGGGGACCTGCTCTATCGGGTGACGGCGGATACCTATGCCATTCAAAGCCTGACCATGAACGGGCTCTTTCCCATAGTCACGGCAGCCTTGCTGCTCATCGGCATGTTCACGGTCATGATCCGCATCGACTGGCTGCTCACCCTCATGGCTCTCGCTGTCTGTCCAGCCCTGCTGCTCTCCATCACCATCATGGGTGGGAGGATATCCTCGGCCGCCATGGAAGCCCGCCAGCAGGAAAGCGAGGTCTACTCGGTGGTGCAGCGGGCCATGTCGGCCATGCGGATCATCCAGGCGTTCACCAAGGAGGAGGAAGAGCACCGCAAGTTCATGCACGCCAGCCAGGAGAGCCTGGGGGCCAGCCTTCGCCTGTATACACTCCAGACGTTTTACTCCGGGGTCATCAACGTGGTCATGGCCATAGGGACGGCCTTCGTGGTCTGGTTCGGCGCCCGCAAGGTCATGTCCGGTGAAATCACGGTGGGGGAGATCATCGTCTTCACGACCTATCTCGCTTCCCTCTATGCGCCCATCAACACCATCAGCCAGACCTGGGGGATCATCCAGGGGGCCAAGGTCGGAGTCCAGCGCGCCTTCGAAATCCTGGAGGTCGAAAGGGACCTTCCGGACGGCTGGAAGGAGCTCCCGCCTTCGGGCGCCCGCGGCGAGATCCGCTATGAGGGGGTATCGTTCCACTACGTGAACGAACAGCCGGTGCTCAAGGATATCGATCTCCATGTGCAGCCGGGACAGAAAGTCGCCATCGTCGGGCCGACGGGTGTCGGCAAGTCCACCCTCGTCAGCCTGCTGCCCCGTTTCTATGACCCCTTGACGGGCCGCGTCTCCCTGGACGGCACGGACGTGCGCGAATTCAAGCTCAAGGCCTTGCGGAGGCAGATCGGGATGGTGCTTCAGCCGCCCCTACGACTCGATCCAAAGGCTTCCCCAGAAGTACGACACCGTCGTGGGCGAACAGGGAGCCACCCTCTCCGAAGGAGAGCGCCAGCGGATCACCATCGCGCGGGCCATCCTGCGCAACGCCGCGATCCTGATCCTGGATGAGCCGACCTCATCGGTGGACTCGGAGACCGAGGCCCTCATCATGGAGGGACTCAACCAGCTCACCGCCGGTCGAACGACCTTCATCATCGCCCACAGGCTTTCCACCGTCCGGCGGGCGGACATCATCCTGGTGATCCGTAACGGCGAGGTCGTCGAGCAGGGTGGGTTCGAAGAGCTCATCCGAAGGAACGGCTACTTCGCATCCCTTTACAGAACGCAGTTCGGCGCCGAAGATAACAGCGCGTTTTAGCGTGCCACCAACACCGGGGACAACGATCTCCGGCCCCCACATCGAGGAGACCATGCCTTGAACCGGCTGCATCTTCCAACAGTCGTCTTCATGACCCTGCTGCTTGCCGTGGCCTCGGAAACTCAACCTTTGCGTGCATTCACGCCCAATCCGCTTCCCGAAGCTCGAGAGAACGGAGCGCCCGAGACCGTCGAGAGCGCCCGGCCCGCGCCGCTGCGCCTGGCCTTCCTGAGTGATACCGGCCCCTCACGCCGCCACATGGAGCTTCCCCTTTCGGAATCGGAGGCCACGCTTCGCGTCCCGAATCAGATTCGTCTGCTGCTGTTTTCTCCCCACCCCGACGATGAAACCCTTGCGGCAGCCGGCCTGGTTCAGCGGGTGATCGAGCGGGGCGGATCGGTGCGCGTGGTGTGGATGACCAACGGCGACGGCTTCCTGGACGGCGTTCGGTCCGAATTCGACGTCACGGAGCCCACCGACCATGATTTCATCGAGTATGGCAAGATGCGCCAGAAGGAGGCCACAAGTGCCATTGGCGAGCTGGGACTGAAGGAAGGCGATTCCGTTTTCCTGGGTTTTCCCGACGGTGGCCTCTATCCCATCTGGGAGGCGCACTGGTCTTTATCTCATCCCTACACGTCGCCCCATACCCGCCTGAGCCGGTCGACCTATCCAAACAGTTACAGGCGTGCCGTGCAGTATTCCGGGACCGCCCTGTTGGAGCAGATCATGGGGGTTATGCGCGACTTTTCCCCGGACTGGGTGCTTTTGCCCGATCCGCGGGATCACCATCCGGACCATGCCGCGTCGGGAGCCTTCATCCTCGACGCGCTCAGAAAGCTTCGGGAGGCTGGAGAACCCCCCTTTTCCGAAACCGAGGCCTTCACCTACCTGGTGCATTTTCCCGCCTATCCCAACGCCGAAGGCTGGGTGAGCGCCGCAAACCGGGCTTCCGCCGGCGGGGTTCTCACGGGAAGCCAGTCCCTGGCGGCAACCCAGTGGCTCACGCTGCCCATCGATTCCGCGGAGCTCCAGGGCAAGCGCAGGGCCCTGGCCCGCCACGATTCCCAGATGGAGCCCCTGGGTCCCTTTCTCAACCTCTTCCTGGTGCGCTACGAGGTTTTCGGCCGTCTGCGGCCAAGCCAGATCATGGAAGTCCCTGTTGAGTATGCTGCCCGTTTCAGAAAGCCCAACAGCTGATGGGGTTGTTCACTTGGCCCTAGCCACCCCTCAATTCAACAGCGATGTCCCGACCCGGCCCCTGCGCAAGTTTCGTAACCATCAGGCCAGGGCTGCGCAAAATTTGTCGAGATGCGGGGCCTTCCACGGCGGGCTCACGCGACACTCGCAGCCGGAGATGAGGCGATCGTCGATTCCGGCGGCGGCCCGCGCTGCCATGATGCCACGGCGGTCGCTCGGCCGGATACCCGTCGGCCTCGTTCTTCGTGGAGGAATGGCCCGTGCATTTGGCCCAGGTTTTGATAATGCGATCTTCTTCTGCTCCGTTTGTACGGACGTTTTGAGTGATTCTCATCAATCGGGGGCTCGAAGTGCGGCTGAAAATCACACCATGGCTCACTCTGTTTCTGTGTCTTGGACTGGGATTCCCCTGGACACCCGAAGTCCTCGCCGAGGCCGGGGCCGTTTCAGGCACCCGCTGGAAGGTCATCCAGAAGGACGGCGTTCACTGGCTGATGGACCCCCGGGGAGATCTCTTTTACTCCAAGGGCGTCAATTTCATCGATCCGGGGAAGGACACCCACAAGAGCCGTCAGAAACAGGACTACTACTGGGGCAACTTCTTCCCTTCCCTTGAAGACTGGCGAAAACGGACAAGCCATCAGCTCAGCGCCTGGGGATTCAACACCCGCGGCGGCTGGTCCGACCCCTCCCATGACCTGGACCTGCCCCTGATGGTGGAAATCGACCTCGGGCGCCTTTCCCACTTTCACTGGTTCGATTCGTTTCATCCCGACATCGAAGCGCGCGTGGTGGAGTGGGCCGGGAAGCTGACGGATCCCTACCGGAACGATCCCAGGCTCATCGGGTATTTCACCGACAACGAGGTGGGCTGGTGGAGCTCGGCTCTCTTCAAGTGGTTCATGAACAAAGGCTGGGACAATCACACCAAGAGAGTCCTCTGGCAGCTGCTCCATGATCAATACGGCGGGGATTGGAACCGGCTTTTGGCCGACTGGGTCGTGCCGGAGGATGTCAAGAGCTTTGAAGACGTCAAACGGCCCGATGTCGAGCTCAAGCTTCGGCCCGGCGGTGAGGGCATTCGAGTCGTCAACCGGTTCATGGCCCGGGTGGCCCGGCAGTATTACGCTCTCATGTTCCGCGCCCTGCGAAAGGCTCACCCCGAAGCGCTGGTCCTTGGAGACCGGCTGCCGCTTTACTACCATCAGGACGCCGTTCTCGCCATCGGCGACAACGTGGACGTGATCTCCAGCAATTACAACGTGGACGTCGCCGACGGATGGGTCTCCCCTTACTACTTCGAGGGACTGCAGCGGCTGTCCTCGAAGCCCGTCCTCGTCACCGAGTTCTTTTTCGCGGCCATGGAAAACCGGTCGGGAAACCGCAACGAGACGGCCCGAAACAAGCATCCCAAGCCCGGCCACCTCATGACGGTCCAGACCCAGGAGGAGAGGGCCCGGGGAGTCGCGACCACCGTGCGGCGGTTTGCCCGCTTCCCCAACGTGGTCGGGGCTCACTGGTTCCAGTATCGCGACCAGCCTTTCGGGGGGCGTGAAGACGGCGAGGACTACAACATGGGGCTCATCGACACGGCCAATCGCCCCTATGACGAAGTGACGGAGGCGTTTCGGGCGGCCAACGCCGATATCGAGATCATCCGCTCCCAGCTCGCTCGAACCGGGGAGAGGAGACCTTCCGGAATCCTGTCCCCGAGCACCGCCGAGGCCGCCGTCGAAGAACGGATTTCGCTGCACCGAGCGGCAAGCCCGCCCAATGTCTCCGACCAGTCCCTCCTGGACTGGGACAAGGAGAGGACCCGCATTGCCGGCGTTCAGGCTCCCGAGCCCTACGTGCCCTTTGGCGACCTCCACCTGGCCTGGAGCCCCGAAGGCCTCTACCTGGCCACCATCGCCAACACCTACGTGGATCCGGGCTTCCTGGCCTACGAGGGTGAGTTTCCCCCATCCGAGGCCTTTCAGATCCACGTGTCCGTCGAAGCCGACCGCAAAGTCCATCACCAGACCATCACCATGCTTCCCAGCCCCGATCCCGACCAGGCCGACGGCTTCAGCGTCCGTCCCAGGCTCGTCCAGTCCAGGCCGGGCCGGCCCATCGAGTCGATACCGACGGCCGGACGCGTCCAGCGCATCCAG
>JALOOX010000007.1 GCA_025454175.1 Syntrophobacteraceae bacterium
TCGCGGATCAAGTGGATCGCTTTGGATGTGAGCTCGAGGCCGAATAATCTCATGGCCCCGACTATGACACATATCAGCCACGGGGTTAAGTGTGTCTAACTGTCAGCCGAAGGGTGGAGAGGGAGTCACCCTCACGCTAATCAACGATGATCCGAAATGTTCATCGGCTGGCTGGAAGAGTACCCTGATTACAGGACCCAGGGGGAGTCGATGGGGGAGCTCGAGGAGAATCTCAAAGATATCCATGAATCCTTGAACCAGGAGCCTCATACCGGGGCATGAACCATGGGAAAGAGGGATTTTGAGGAAGTCAAAAGACAGATAGACAAGCTCAGCCAGTTGGAAAAGCTGAAGCTCTTGGATTACCTTGCGGGAATGTGCCGCCTCGGAGCGCAGAAACGATCCCACCGCCGCAAGTGGAGTGAGATCCGCGGCACGGCTCCCTACCCGCTCACCCTGGAAGATGCTCAGGACTGGATTTCACGGACAAGGGCCGAATCCGATGCAAACCGGCATCTCGGGTAGACGATGTTTTTGATTTGAGGCAACTTTCTCCAACTCCGCAGAGCCAAGAGGAGGACCGAAAGGGGGATAGAAATGGGAACACTGTGTGTAGATTATCCCGAGTCACTACCTGCTGTCCTCAATCTCAGTCCTGAAAGCTTCGAACAAGAGGCCAGACTCGCCCTTGCCGTCAAGCTGTTCGAGATGGGCCGCTTGTCGTCAGGGCAGGCGGCCGGGCTGGCTGGGGTGTCGCGGGCCGAGTTTCTTTTGACTTGCCGCCAATTCGGTGCTGCATCGGTTCAATGGGATGAAAGTGAGCTGCAGGCTGAATTCGAGGATCTGGGCTCATGACACGCGAAATCGTCTGCAACACGGGTCCACTCATTGCTTTGGCCATTGTCAACCATCTACAGATTCTCCAGTCGCTGTTTCAAAGGGTACTCATCCCGGAAGCGGTTCACAAGGAAATCCTTCAAGGAGGGGCTTCATCGGCGGGTCTCTCTGCCTACGGGGAAGTTGACTGGGTGGATGGGAGACCCCTCACCAGTCCGCTTGATCCACTCCTTGGCTCCGTCCTGGATTTTGGAGCCGCTTGATCCACTCCTTGGCTCCGTCCTGGATTTTGGAGAGGCTTCGGTCATTCAACTCGCACGACAACTTGGAGTGAAAACCGTACTGCTCGATGAAAGAAAAGCTCGAAGAGTCGCTCGAAATGTCTACGGACTTCAGGTCATCGGCACCGCCCGCGTCCTCGTCGAAGCCAGGCGGGAGTGCCTTCTCAGATCTGTAAAGCGTATCATCCTGCAGATGCGTGAGGGCGGCTACTGGATTCACGAGGATATTGTCAAGTTCGCTCTGCGCGAAGCCGGCAAAGACTGAAGAGCTTGATCAAGTCTCGCCCACGAGAAGTCCCAATTGGAAGCAAGCCATGATTCCATCCGTCATTGCCAGCCAGGTCCAGCAGGGAGTGAAGGACTTTCTCCGGACCACCTTCCCCATCGCCACGCCGCACTTTCATCATCTCCTGGATTCCTTGATCGGTAAGGAGAACGGGCTCTTCCTGGGGCAGTATCTTTCCATCCACCTTCCCTTCCGGCAGGGACTTCTTCCCCGACGTTCCCCTGCAGTTCCCGCCCTACCTGCACCAGGAGCGTGCCTTCCAAAGGCTTTCCGGGGAGCGCCCGCGGTCGACGCTGGTGGCCACGGGGGAACCGGATCCGTGAAGACGGAGTGCTTCCTTTACCCCATCCTGGACTCGTGCCACCGGCATCGAGGGGAGCCCGGCATCATGGCGATCCTCGTCTACCCTTCGCACTTGCTGCAGGTGTGCGGGCGTTGCCTGCTTGGTGAAGCTCGACGCAGCCGGCGCATGAGGCTGTTTCTCAGTCTCCCTGCCCCCTTCGCTTTCAGGTTGGTTGACGTTGCCGACCATGGCCTGTCCGCCCGGGTAGACATGAACATGTTCGAAGACGACTTTCTGTGGGCCACCTTTTCGATACCTTGAGAGCGCCTCCATTTGAGCCACAAAGGTTCGCATGAAACGATCCGCGAAGGACATGTACAGTTTCCGACCATCGCGGGGCTCTCCTTCACGATTCGCCGGAAGAAGGCATTTCATGGCCTGGTTGTGAGCAGAGACCATCTGAGCTGCTAGAAGTCCCTCCAGTGCGTCCTGCGGGCCTATGCCTGTCATTGCGGCAAGCCGATGAGAATGAACGGCGTCATCACGGCGCGCTCGGGCTCTTCGGCCGCCTTCGGGTCCTTGGTTCCGCACCTTCGGGAGCGGAGCTGCCCCGGCGGTGCAACCCCCATTACGATGTTCTTTTCCGGCTCAGAAAGCTCAGTGATGAATCAGGTAGCTCTCAGCAGGTCGGATTCCTTCCGGATGAGTCTTTCAAGATCAAAAACCGCCTGCATTCTCGGACTCCCCGCTCCTCCCTTGAGCTGCTCATAACGGGTCGTCGCTTCGGAGACCGCCTTGAGCGCCGAGAGCCTTTCCTCCTTCGCCCCACCCCTGGCGAAGACACTACTGTAATCCTCCACCGCCTGGTCAATAGTTTTTATATCTTTCCGTTTTCCAAACAAAATCCAACTTTCGTTAACCCATTCAGCTGGCGAGTAGATATAAGTGAACGATTGATAATCGAGCTTCATGCTTGCTTTTTCATTCTTAATGTATTCTTCCAGGTCTTCCATGGATTTTACAATTGGATAGCTCTTAATTTCATAATCTCTGAAATCTGAAATTCTTGAATTATACTCTTCATTGACTTTTGAAATATTTTTGCTGGATCTCGGATCTAGATTTAAAGATTTTGCGATACTTTTTTCAAATTCACTATTGCACTTTTCACGAATCTTATGCCTAGAATCAGATAATTTATGAGCCAAGACTTTGAGGGCAAAAAATCTGTCTCGATTACTTGATTTTGCGTTAGTTCTCACTTTGTGATATTTCTCAATGAGATCTCCGATATCTTTTGAGTAGTCTTTGTTTTTCAGCATCATGATGCTCTGGTTCCATTGAGCCAAAGAGGGAATATGCGACTGGTCCTTCGGCAAGACCATCGAAGCAGGCTTCTTGACCTGCAAGTCGTCCTTGACGACCCGATCGAATTCATCAATATACGAAGGGGCATCCGTCATGCATGCGATGATCACCTCTCTCATATAAGTATGAGCAACTGCTTTACTTATATTGGCATCCTCTATGTCTTCTGCCCAACTCCAGAACGAAATCTTGTAAGAGCTCCCTGCTGTAAATATTGACTTTTTGACAACTACCCAATGAGTATATTTGACCAAGTGCTTATTATTTTTATAATCAAAGCTATTTGCTATGAGATCAGGTATTGGCTTCTTTGAATATCCTATGAACTTTCCACTACCATTATAATCAAGTTTCATGACTGAATCGAATATTTTCGAGAAATCATTGATTGCGACGATAACGAACGTATCGGAGCTTTTGGCGAACAACTTATTTACTCCGGTAACGAAGCGGTCGAACGCATCGGAAGTGTCGGTCTTTAACTTCCGAAATCGTGTAACACCCACGATTTTTTCAAGGATGAATTCGAGACATTTGGTCTGAAGTGCCAGGTGGCCCTGTGAGAGTAAGTCCTTGATACCTCCAGACTTGGGATCCACAAAAAGCTTTGTGAAATCCACCTGCTCCTTGAATAGATGAGGATCCATCTTCTCGGCAATTTGACCGAGGCAGCGACTGACGACAAAATCCAGCTCGAATTCCAGGTTCGGATTTTTTGCCAGCTCAACGTGTGAGGAGCCCTTGGTCAGATTGGTTCGAAACATGGACTGCAGCTTGGCCCTGTCGAGCCTGATGGTCATCCCCTCGGCTGTGGTGAACTGATTCGTCTCGAAGATGGATTTCAACAAAGCCACAAAACGCTCCGGCTCAATCTCGAGCAGGGCTCTCAGGACAGACGCCATCCCGCACACGCCGAACGTCGACTGGTTGACCAGCTTCGGGGTCTGGATCAGCTTTTCAGCTCGCGCCTTGTATTCCTTGGCCATGGTGATCAGCTTCAGTGCATCCAGGGCACTTTGTTGCTTACCGGGCATCTGATCCCTCCTTCGTTCCTCGCATTTCAGGCTGCATGGACAATGTCGGAATTTCAACGGTCCGAACCGTCCCGCGAATGGGTTCAACTGGCAACCGCGCGGCGTCAAACCCGGCTCGTCCCATTGCGGGGATTGCCATTCGAGCGCACAGGCTTTCAAGTGCATGGCTCTATTAGCAATTCTCAATCCATTTTTCGGTTCATCATCGCAACAAGCATGATCCGCAGCTCGACGCAATGTGCTCCCATCCACCACGCTTGGAAGCCAGATCGAGAAAGTCCGGGAGCGCTTTGCCATCAAAGCGGGTTGTTCTGGCGGGCGACCGGGACATGGTCACCGAGGCTCAGCTTCGAAAGGGTGATATCTTCAGCCGTCGAGATTGTTGCGAAATAAGGGAGGGTGATGAAGAGCCTTCAGGAAACGTTCATTACCACCAACAGGCAGAGGTTCGGCCTCAGGCGCGGAAGCGGCCCCCTCACTGGGACTGAAGGTGAACATCGCGATCACCATGGTCAGCACGAGTCTACGGATGCTGGGCATGCCTCATCCTTTCCGTACCCTCGCAGAGCCATCGAGTTACAGCAATCCGGCGGCGTATCCCGTCAGAACGGAAATGAGCCAGGGCTCTCCCGATGCTGTTGACTTAAGCCCATGATTCGCTCTGGTCGTCATTCCGGCGAAAGCCGGAATCCAGCGTTCCATGCGGATTCCCTGGACCCCGGCTTTCGCCGGGGTGACGTTAAGTCAACAGTATTGCGGGACTCTCCGCCGGGCCGGTCGACTTCAAGGCGATCCAGCAGATGGGAAAGGTCAGTTGGCCTGCTTCTTCTGGGAGGTCGCCAGGCTCCGCTCCTGGGTGCAGATGGTGAGGAGCTTGCCTGGAACCAGTTTTTGGTTGCGCGACAGTTGATTGACAGAGGCCAGCGCCTCCACCGAGACTCCGAAGCGCTGGGCGACGGAGGGCAGGGTGTCTCCCTGCCGAATGGCATACCAGAAGGTTTTGCCGGATTTCTGGCCCGGCCGTGCAGTCTCGTTCTTCCTTGCACTGGAAGAGCCAATGCCGGCTGGATTGTCTTTCCTGGCGACCTTGCCATCTTTCGTCGGTTTGCCGCCCTTGGCACCGGGGGCGGCCTTCGAAGCGACGGATGTATCTGCCTTGGAGGCGGCTATCTGGGCTGCCGGCCTGCCCTTGCGGGAATCCTTCACGGCAACCGGTCCAGCAGCTTTGCCGCTTGAAGGCCTGGCGGCAGGGGCTCGAGTCGCGCGCTGACTCCGGGGAGAAGTTGACACCGGCTTCTCCTCGGGCGGGGGGGGCTCGCTCAACACCGCCAGAATGGTCTCCTTGAGCCCGTTGGGAACACTCAAATCATAGCAGGCGACGCCGGGAGGCGTGGTCGGTGAGCAGAGCTCCGGATTGTGATCCTGGAGGACGGATTCCTCGACACCGATCTTCTTTCCGAGCCAGGCGAGCTTCACCCCTCCCGGGACCGGGACGGTTTCATGACGGGGTGTGTCCGGCTTTGGTGAAAAATGGAACCCATATTGCGGCACATTGCGGCTGATTCGGGCGGCTGCAAAAAACTTGGGAACATAATCCTGGGTCTCGAGCGGGAGAAGTCCAGCATCCCGGAGCTCCCAGAACGTGCTGTAGCCGCTCTCATCCAGGGTTCTCTGCACCCGGTTCTCTCCGCAGTTATACGCCGCCAGGGCCAGATCCCACGAACCGAACTGATCATACAGGACGGAAAGGTAGGCAGCCGCTGCCTGCGCAGCTTTGAAGGGATGGCGTCTTTCGTCCACCCACTTGTTCTGCTCGAGTCCGAATCGCTCTCCCGTGGAAGCGATGAACTGCCACATGCCGACGGCATCGGCCCTGGATCGGGCCGTGGGAGTGAACCCACTTTCCACCAGCGCCACGTAAACCAGGTCGCTCGGCAATCCCTGGTCGGTGAAGATCCGCTGCACCGGGAGCACATAGGGCTCCGCTCGCCTCAGAAGGGTCTGGAAGGACTGGTGCTTCTTCTCCGCATAATAAGCTGTCCAGGTATCGATGGAGGGATGGTCGGGAATGACCAGCTCCGACTTGGAGCCGCCGGAAGCGCCTTTGCGCATTCCGGCCCGAAGCCCTTCCCCCTGCAGGCTGCCGGCCTCGTCTTTCGAAGCGTGCGCGGAGAGCGAGGCAGATGTCTGACGGGAAGAGAAGGTGGAGCACCCCGCAAGCAGGGCAAGAGCCACGAGAACCATCAGCAATCCGGCGATTCTCGGGATTCCAGCGGGTTGAATTGACTGATGGAGTGCGGACTGAGGTCGGAAGGACTTGCCAGACATAAAACAGGAGTCAATCATCGGCCCCCTTTCATGCTTCTGTTCATGTGAGCCAAACCACCATGGACCGGCCTTAATTCCCTTCGGGAACCGCCCCCGGGCAGGGAAGCCGCCGCTCCGGCCGAGCCACCCCGGACTCCGGGTCCAGGCTCTCTCCATCGATGCCGCCCGCGAGGTCCGCTCCCACGTCTCCTAGCGCATCGATCCTCTTTGTGCAAGCCTTATCGCTGTCGCGGCCTGCATCGCGCCTGCCGCATTCCTGCTCAGGATTTTCATATCCATTGGTTATTATTAATATTAGTGCTCTGATGACTTTTTGAGGCGCGGCTTCTTGAGGTGGACATCGGCGGCCTTCGTCGGAGGTGCGCAAAACCTTGCCGTCCGCAAGACTACCCGGTATGGTATCTGTTGAGTTCTCGATCAACTTCTGGAGACGATGAGGGTCCTGGCCCCGGGGAGAATCGGGGCCTCCGGTGGACCCATGGCGACGGGGGGCTCATGCATGACAAAAATCCTGCTCCTCATGCTCGGCGGCAGCCTCGGGGCCCTGTCACGCTACTCCGCGACCCTCCTCGCCGTGAGGCTTCTAGGGACCCGGTTTCCCTTCGGAACGCTCGTCGCCAACCTCTCTGGCTGTTTCCTCATCGGGCTATCCTTCGCCCTGGTCGAACGTGGCTTCGCTCCCATGAGCCCCACCGCCTATCTTTTTTTCGTGACCGGCTATCTCGGGTCCCTCACGACCTTCTCGACCTTTGCCCTCGAGACCGTGAGCTCCATGGGGGCGGGAACGCGCCTGGTGCCGGTGATGAATATCCTGTGCAACAATGTCTTCGGTGCAGCCCTTGCGCTGCTCGGCATGTGGATCGGAGGCCTGGACTTTTGAGGGGATGACCGCGGAGCTCAATGAGAGGCCCGGGCATCCTCCACCGAGGGCCGGAGCTTGGAGGGAAATGTTCGGAGAAGTGAGGACCACATTGCAGGTTTCAAACACGTCCTGGGCCCCGAGGCGCCGAGGAGTCCCGACGCACAGGAACCACGAGAGCCGCGCGCCGGTCCGGTTGATGCTTGTCCCGCGGCTCATCCTGAAAACAACTTGTGGAGCGAAACGATGCAGTCGAAGCTGAACGAGTAAAAAGGGCTGGCACCCAATGTTTCACAACTGAATGAATGTCCTGGACCTGTGTAGATGTGTCAATGTGTGACGGGAGTGACTTTTTCAATGGTAGAGCGTCTTCAGCCGACAACTTCCCAGTTGGTCTCGAAAGTGGTGTCGTGAAGCGTGTACACGTACCCGAGCATATGCCCCACGCCGGGCAGGACATTGTCCGTGACCTTCCAGAAGGAAAGATAGATCGCCGGCAGCATTCTCGGCTTGCCCGTCTCCGGATCATCCGAGGTGTGCTGCCAGACTTCGCGTTTCTCCATCACTCGCCAGAGCGTTCCAAACTTCTTGTTTCGGACCGTCTGTCCCACTCGCGGCAGGTTCTTCTGTCGCATCACGTCGTCATGTGTTTCGATCATGGCACTTCCCCCTCTCAAAACGGTTGCGATGTCCTCCGAAAAGGAGACCTCACTCCGTCAGGAACCTCCATCGGGTGCCAGCACACCGACCTTTTGGCCACTCTGTAAGACCGGATAACACGATGATAAAAACAGAAAAGCCTCTACCCTCTCGAGTAGAAGTCATCGTCCCGCATCATGGGGCGGTTCAGGCAGACTCCATTATCTCTGAAATGTGAAGAGGAGTGCATCACTACAACAAGAATAAAATCGCCACGAAGTGAAGCAAAGTCAAGGAGCCCTCTCCATTCATGGCAACATAAAATGGTGGTTCAACCCGAAGATGAAAACCCAACGTGCAGGAGGGAGTCCCGGCTGATCATTCCCCTGAATTTCCCTTCCTCATCGAGCACCGGCAGCCGCTTGATGGCCCCGTCGAGCATGACCCGGATCGCCTCCTCGATGGGAGCGTCCTCTCGAATGGTCACGATGTCCGTGCTCATGACCTCGGCGGCGGTCCTGGCCCGCAAATACTCCCTCAATTCCCTGTGCCTCCGCCCGCGCTCCGTGAAAGGGATTTTGCCCACGAAATAGTCCCAGATTCCCGGATGACAGTCGGAAAAGGCAATGAGCAGGTCCCGGTCCGAAATGAGGCCGAGGAACGTCCCATCCCGGTCCACCACGCAGACGCGCTGGATGTCGTTGCAGTCAATGGTCCGCAGCACCTCTTCCACGGGAGTATCGGGCGCCACGGTATGAACGTCCCTGCGCATGATGTCTGAAACGTGCAGCAGACCTTCGATCTGGATATCCCTTTGTTGAAAAGCCTTCCAGTCCGGGCATTCCCTCATGGCGGTGCGGAACACGTCCACGCGCGAGAGCATTCCAGCCAGCTTTCCCTCCGCATCCACTACCGGGAACCGCTTGACTCCCCTCTCCAGCATGAGTGCCACGGCATCCGTCACGAAATCGTCTTCGGCCACGGTGATGGCGGGGCGCGTCATGACCTCCCCGGCCTTCCTCGCCGCGAGGCTTTCCAGCACGGGGCCGATCCTTTCGCCCTCCGATGCGGCCAGGAGCCCCAGTCGCATGGGCATGCCGGCCTTGTAGATGAGATCACCCTGCGAGATGACTCCCACCGGCCGACTCTGCTCGTCCACGACGGGAAGCCCCGTGAAGGCAGACGAAAGCAGAATCCTCGCCACCTCGTCCAATGGCGTGGAGGTACCGACCTTGCTGGGGTCAAGGGTCATGATCTCCCGGACCCGGGTCTGCTTCGGCATCAGGAGCCCCCGGGTCTTATGAGAGACGACGGTGACGTCCAGGGTTGCGACGATGCCGTCGGTCACCATCTCGGTAACCCGGGAGAGGGCACGGTCGAAATCCGCCGCCGGCAAGACGATGGTGATCCGCACGGGCAAATTGTAGGAGAGCACCTCAATCTTTCCAGTGGCCATCTCGCCGTTCTCGTAGGACCCTTCGATGCCGCGCGTGACCATCGTTCGAGCAGCGATCTTGAGGCCGTTCACGGCCTCGACGACGGCGCTGTAAAGGGGTTTGCCCTCGCGGCGCGCCTCCTCGCCGGTGAAGATCTCGATGACTTTGTACTTCAACATGTCCATTCCCTGCCGCGATCGTTCCCGAATCCGAATCGGTGAAAATTATAAGTTCTTCACCAGTCCGTACCGCTAAGATCTCACTGCCTCAAGTGGAAAGCATTTTGATGATGTGTTTGGCAAGTCGCTCGTTGATCTCTCGATGCCTTGGAACAGGCTGACTCACGCCGGTCGATGGGTTTTGGTACCAGTCGTGCCTTCCTCCATGTCGGATAGATACGGAGCCCATACCCTTAGGCGTTTCCATGAGATCCTTGCGCTTCATACAGCCATATCCTCGTGAGTGCGGATGAAGGGAATGGCTTTCTCATCTATGTCCTTCAGTAGATCCTTCAGGTTTTCCTTCAGTTCATCGAGGGTTTCGCCTTGAGTCATATACTCCGGATGCGCTTCCAGGTATCCGAGCCACATCCCATCCGGTTCCCGCCAATGGACGATCTTAACGGTTCTCATGGGAAATCCTTGTGAGGAATGGTGAAATTTCAAGAGGTCAACTCCAAGATTGACTTAAAATAATAGTATATATCTCGATAACTCTGTACTGAAGCATGAAACCCTAGCTCCTAGGGCCGTCGCCCGACCCACATGCCCAGGAAGACCAGGGCTCCACCCAGAACGTTGTTCAAGAGCAGGTTTGCGGCCATGACCAGATGGGCCTCGGCCCGCATGGCGTTCACGCTCTCCAGGGCGAAAGCGGAAAACGTCGTGAGCGCTCCCAGAAAACCGGTCATGAAAAAGAGACGGGCCGAAGGGGTCATGAGCCTGAAGCCCCGGTCGGCAAGCGCGAAGCAAAGGCCGATGAGAAAGCAGCCCGTAAGATTCACGATGAGAGTTCCCCAGGGGAACCGGCTTCCGAAAAGGCTTGTGGCAAGCAGCGAAACACCATGGCGCGAGAGCGCCCCCAGGCTTCCTCCGGCCATGACCAGGAGGACCTTCACGGCCCAACCATCGGACCGAAAGGACCTCGGCAGGCATTTGGGCGGGAAGCTCGACTCGGGGTGCATGTCGTGTCCCTGGTAGTGAGTCGTCGCGCTCTCCAGCGTCGATTCCAACTACACCGCCACCGGGGGCTCCGGGCAATCCTGTTGAACAGTCCGGGGCGAATAACAAAAAAAGCCGGAGGGAGCTCCGGCTTTGATGACGCCTTGAGAAACAGCCCGCAGGGGCTCAGATCTTTCGAACGCGAGCGGCCTGAGGCCCCTTGGCCCCCTTTTCTTCATCGAAGCTCACTCGTTCACCCTCTTTAAGAGTCTTGAAACCGCTTCCTTCGATAGCGCTGAAATGTACAAATACATCCCGGCCTTCACCCGTTTCAATAAAACCATACCCCTTGCTCTCATTGAACCATTTCACTCGACCTTCCGCCATGCTTGAACCTTTCTTTTACTTTGATTGTTTTGCTGGTACGTCATTTTAGCTACTTCAGAATGGCCCCTCTTGGCGGGAAGACCAACTTCCGAGATAACTTAAAATAGCGACCCACACCTCATGGATCTTGATATTAAATCCCGCTTCGAAATGCAAGTTGTTTTCTCGGGCATGGTTACAGGCTCAGTATTTTTATGCCCGTTCACCTTATTGAGAACTGTTGATCAATGCAGGTGCCGCGTCCATGTGACGATGCGCTGGGCGATTCCGTGGTTGGAAAGCAGCGCATCGACGACCTGGTTGTCCACGGCGTGCTGAACCAGGTTTGGATACACGCAGCATTCGTGATCCTGGCCCAGCGTGAGGCCCCCTGCCTCCTTTATGGCTCGCATGCCATCGGTGCCGTCCACCCCCAGCCCCGTCAGCAGGATTCCGCAGGCCCTTCTCCCGAATTGATCCGCAACGCTCGAGAACAGCTGATCGATGGGAGAGTCGAGGGGCGCACCGACCCGAAGCAGAAACCCTCCGTCGGGCTGGGTATTACTGACCCGGACACCCGCGAGAGTGGAGCCCATGTAGACCTTTCCGGAATGGAAAGGCGTGTCCTCGGTCAAGGGGACCACTTCGACGGGACTGATCTCATTGAAATACTGGCAGAAAGGCCTGAGAATCCGCGGATGGATCTCCTGCAGCGCCACGATGGCCCCCTCGAAATTCTTGGGCAGGTGAGAGACCATGTGCATGATGCTGTTGGGTCCAGCCAGAGTGGTTCCGACGACGATGGCCGTCGAGGGCGGAGCGCCACGGACCGCACCTTCGGGCCTCCTGATCTTGCTTCTGCGCACCCGCCGCATGCGCTGAACCTGCATGCCCGAAGCGATCCGAACCCTGAGGGTCAGCAGTTCCTCGTCCTTTTCCCAGCTGCCGCCGTTGACCCTCGACGGTTTGGGGATGAAGTCCATCACCCCCAGTCGCAGGGCTTCAAAAGCGAAGTATCCGTCCTCGACCAGCGAGCTGATCATGACCACCGGGATTCGGTGGCGGATCATGATATTCTTCACCGTGGTGATACCGTTCATGACGGGCATGTCGATGTCCAGCGTCACGACATCCGGCTGCAGTTGCTCAATCTTCTCCAGGGCTTCCCTGCCATTGGCCGCCGTGCCGACGACCTCTATACCCTCCTTCCGATAAAGGATTTCGCGGATGGCCCTCCGCATCATGGGCGCGTCGTCCACAATCAACACACGCACATGACCATTCCGGGTGCAATCATTCATGGGAAGCATTTTCAGCCCAGACCTCCTTCAGGTTTTCATAGCTCGCACCGGTGAAAACGATGGAATTCTCCCTCGCATATCGCTCGACGCCCTGGATCATCCGTTTACATACGATGGTCGGGGTGGATGGGATGATGAGACGACTTCCGTTGATCATCAATCCATTCAGCGCGTCGTGGCTGATGGGCTCGCTCCCTGAAAGGATGCAGACCGACAGCCGGCTGCCCAATGCAGTCGAAAGCCTTTCCATCCATGATGAGAGACCGGTGCTCCAGGAAAGGGAGCCCGACGAACGGGCTTCAATATCGAGACGGAAAGGTTCGGAGCGAAGAGTGAAATCGGCGTCAATGCCTGCGTTGCCCAAATGGAGAGCACCTGGTCTCAGGGAGCTTCCATCACCGACGGGAACGGTCACGGTTCCCGACAGCTCACCGAGACACTCCGCAAATGCCGGCAGCAGGGATGCCGAGATCCTCTGCACCCCCAGCACGATTCCTCGGCTGCACAGCTGCCTCAACGGGAGCCGCGGCCATTCCATGTGAGCCCCCTCCGCTCCGACCAGCAGAAGAGCCTTCTCCCCCTGCTCCAGTCCCGTTTGGTGATCCGGTCCTGCGTGCAGGTCGCTCCTGCGGAATCGCTTGAAGCAGTTCACCTCGGCAAGGGCGGCCCCCCGAATGAGAGCCCTGAGCCGACCGCCATACTCGGTCGCTTCCTCGTGAGCCGCGGGCTTGGCCACGAAATCCACGGCTCCCAATTGAAGGAAATCCATCACCTTGTTGATCTGGCCCGGATTCAACGCACTCATGATGACCACCGGTACGGCATGACGGATCATGATGTGCTTCAGGGTAGTGTCCCCCTGCATCACCGGCATCTGGATGTCCAGCGTGATGACATCCACCGAAGGGTTGCGGCTCAAAAAATCCACGGCCTCCCTTCCATTCGCGGCGATCCCGACGACTTCGATGTCCTGGTCGGCCTCGATCAGTCTCTTGAGCTGCCGGGTGAAAAATGTCGAGTCATCCACAACCAGCACCCGGATGATGCGGGGCGATGTCGTCCCGGGCTGAGCGTCCCCATGCCCCGGACCGGCAGACTGATTGTGCTCCTCCCAGTGGTCTCCGGCGATGTCCACCCTTGTGGCGACATTCTCCGCCCCCAGAAGCGGAATGGATTGGGGTACCGCGATTTCGACCCCATCGGCCGAGGGTTCCGATCTTCCTTCGTCGAGTCTTTCGTCGTGCTCGCGCATGGCCTCGAGAAGTAGATGCTCCCAGGGCTTATCGATGGAGCTCGATGTGAGATTCCCCGAGGATTGAATCTCGAACATCCCGTCCTTCCATCGAAGGATCTCGAGGAAGGCCCTCTCTCCCTGCAGGGTATTCGTCTCCGCATGCAGAACCTGGCCTTTTTTGATGCAGATGACTCCGTCCGTCGCACCGGACCGGACACGGATGACAATGTCGGAACGGGAGAGGCAGACCATCTGGATCAAGTCGGTCAGCGACAGGTTTATCATCCCTGTGAATCCGCTACATGCGGCCTGGTCTGCTTGCATGGGCATGGGATCGGCCTTTTACTGCTCCAACACTGCTGAAGGGATTTGAATCACGTCCAGGAAAGGAAGACCTCGAGCGGAGATCTTCCCGGGGCAGCCGCGGAACGCCTCGATCAGTGAAGCAGTCCCCGCTCGGCGTCACCGGTTGTCCCCGGATTGGAGCCCATCGTATCTCTCATCATCCTGAGCAGGGACGAGACATCCACGATCAGGGAGACCGTGCCGTCACCCAGCACCGTGGCTCCCGAGAACCCCCGGAAGGCGTGGAAATCATCCTCGATGGGCTTGATGACCACTTCCCGCTCACCCATGAGACCCCCCACCACCAGGCCGACATCCCGAAAACTGGTCGATACGATGATCGTGAACTGGCTGCCTTTGTCGTGGGCTTCTTCTGGCAGATTCAGGAGCCGGTTGAGGTGAACGATGGGTATCGTCTTGCCCCGCAGCGAGATCACCTCGAAACCCTCGATACTATGCGTTTCCCCCCGCTTGTAGCGGAGGATCTCCGTGACTGCAGTCAGGGGGAGCGTGAAGATCTGATCGCCCGCCTTGACCAGGAGGGCTCGAATGATGGCGACGGTGAGGGGGATGCGGATCAGGAATCGCGTTCCGTGACCTCGAACCGAGAAGACCTCGATGGTCCCGTTCATCCGTTCGACGTTTTCCTTGACGACGTCCAGGCCGACTCCACGGCCGGCATTGCCGTCCACGAGCTCGCGGGTCGAAAGCCCGGGCAGGAAGATGGCATACTTGAGGTCGTCCTCGGAAAGACGCTCGATTTCCGCGACACTCATTTCGCCGCGAGTCTGAAGAACCTTCCTGAGTCTTTCCGTATCGATGCCGCGTCCGTCGTCCTCGATCTCGAGGGCTACATAATCCCCTTCGTGATAGGCCGCCAGCCGGATGGAGCCCACTTCGGGCTTTCCAGCCCGGATGCGCTCCTCCGGCGATTCGATGCCGTGAGCAATGGCATTTCGAAGGAATTGCACCAGCGGATCATGCATCTGTTCCAGAACGCGTTTGTCGATTTCAGTCTCACCCCCGTCGATGAACAATTCCAGCTTCTTGTTGAGCTTCAGGGCCTGGTCCCGGGCGATGCGCGGGAAGCGCTGGAAAAGCTGGGCGATGGGAAGCATTCGGATCCGCATGGAGGAGTCCTGTAAATCGTTGGCCACTCTCCCCAGGGACAGGGTCGATTCATGCAGGCGGAAACCGATCAGGCGCAGTCGTCTGACATCTTGCTTGGAAAGCTTGCCCTGGGTGGCAAGCTCGCGCAGCATCTCTCGGAAGGTCATCACCGTCTGGACGAACTCGGACCGGGTCACCACAAGCTCCCCGACCTGATTGAGGAGCTGGTCGACTTTCTGCGCATCCACGCGCAACGTGGCTGAAGAGGGCATCTCCTCCGAAGCCGCGGATGATCGCTCCGACTGCCCTCCGCGGTGGAGGGTCGTCTCCGGGACTTTCTCCTCGCTATCCGCCGCCTCCCGGGTGAATTCGTCTTCGGCGCCGTTGACCTCGGACTCACTCACGGCAGTGGGGCACCCCTCGACCGCTTCCCCGAAAGTTGCGCACTCGAATGCATCGAAGGAGCGGTCGATTGCTTCATCCAGGTCAAAAAGCATGGATGACGATTCGCATGGCTTCCGTGGCGGCAGCAGGGATCCCAGGGCGGGAAAGGTACTCTCGAGCCGGCCGGCGCTGGCGACCAGGAGATCACCATACCCGGATGGCCCATCAACCCCCTTCTTTGCGCTTTCCGCGAGCTTTTCCTCCCACTCGATGAGGATGCCGGCCACATGGTCGTAGTCCATGTACTGGGATGAGGCGATGAGCTTGCGGATGAGCTCTCGGGCCCTGTCGAGCTGAGCTGCCGTTATCCTGCCTCCTTCCCATGAATCGTTCAAGGAGGCCAGTTCGGCGAAATGCTGATGGAAGGTCTCGAGGAAAATCGACAGGAGCTCTTCGTCGTCCTCCTGGAAGACACTCTCCCCGGAGGGCTTCTCAGGTATTGCATTGGTTGAATGGAAGTGAGGCAGCTCCAGTTGCGGCAGATGCGCCTTGAGCGGCTCCGCGCAGGAGGCCTGGAATTCATGTAGGAGGGCAATTCGGGACCTGGACCGCTCGTGGCCCTTGCAGATGATTTCCTCAGCCTTCAACACCAGGTCCGCAACCGGCTCGTAATCCATGTACTGGCTCGATGCGTGGAGCCGCCGAAGGCTGGAGGTGATCTGCTCGAGCTCACTTTCAGTCAAGGGAGAGTCCGCGGGAGACGCCAGGATGGAAGTGACCTGGTCCACACTCTCCTTGAACGAGCCGACGAATATGCTCATCAGCTCGGTATCATCCTCTTCCAGCTCCATGGATCGCTTTTCCCGCGAACCTTCGCTCGGAGCAAATGCCGAGACCGGCTGGCTTTCGAAAGCTCTTTCCGCAGGCGGGGACAGGTCCGGGAAATCCACGGAGGAGAAATCCACTTCAAAGTCGCCGACATCCCCTTTGCATACTTCTTCCAGAGCCACAGGGACTTCGGGCTCCTCGCCCGAGCCCCCTTCACGGATGCCTTGCAGGGCGGACAGGAGGGAATCGGGAACGGAAGGCTCGGACCCGGAATCCTGTAACTGTCCCACCGCGCCGGCAATATAATCCACGCAGGACAGAAGTGTGCTGATGCCCGCGGGGGTAACTTCCAGGGAGCTCGATTGCACTTCCGAGAACAGACTCTCCAGCTCGTGCGTCAGGTGGGCGATCTGTTCAAATCCCATGTACGCGGAAGCCCCTTTAATGCTGTGGGCCGCACGGAAGAGCTGACTGATCTCGTCCCGGGTCTTGCCCTCGCGCTCCAGCATCAGCAGGGACTGCTCCAACTCCTGAAGGTGCTCCCTCACTTCGTCAACGTATTCCTGCAAGAAATCCTGAGGTTCCATTGCGTCCTCAACTCCGTGGTTGTGATCCGGTCAGCTCATGGACGCCAGCGTCTGCAGCAGCCCGTGCTCGTCACCCTTGCGGATCAGTTTCTTGACGGCAAGCTTCTCGATTTGAGCGGTCAAATGAGGAGCGTCAAGCAAGGTGTAGAATATGATGGTGGCTCGGGGATCGATATCCAGGATCTCCCTTGCGGCGGTGATGCCGTCCTTCCCTCGCATGGTTGCATCCATGGTGACCACGTCCGGAGACAACTGCCGGTAGAGGTCGATGGCCTCGCCACCGTCCCTGGCTTTTCCCACGACGCTGTGCCCCGCTTCGGTCAGGCACTGGACAATACGATGCCGCATGAGATTGGAATCATCCACGACAAGAACACGCTTTGACATCTGGATCACCTCAGACCTTTCTGGACACCAGCCATGCCGAGCAGCGGGGAGTCCTGGTCCCGTGAAGGGGAATCCCGCCGCGGGACCAGGTTCAACAAATCAGGCGCTGCCGCCTTCCGATCGCTCAGTGGATTCGAGACGCTCATCCAGCTTCCGGGCAGCGGTCAGGTCGACGCTGAATCCATCGCCCCCCCTGGCCCCGGAGCGGCCGTTGCCCTTCCCATTGCCGTTGCCGTCCCCGATCTTGAACTGCTCGATCAGTGAGCTGAAGTGATCCATCACCTCGGAGAGTCTCAAGCTGAAATCCTGGGAGTTCTTGGCGCCGGAGGCATTGGTGAGAGCGACGCTGCTCATTTCATTCATGATATCCTTGAGATTCTGACTCCGTTCCTTCTGCTGAGTCGTCATCTGGGTGATGTTCTCGGCGCGTCGGTTGGCCTCCACGACCTCTTTCATAACCTGGTCCGCACTGCGCACCTGCTCCTGGGTTGAAAGCGAAACGTTCTGGGAGAGCTTCGAGATCTCCTCGGTGATCTCGGCGGCGCGCAGACGGCGCTTGCCCTGCTCACCGGTCATGTCGGTGATTTCCTGCGAAAGCTGCCGCAGTCGATCCATTTCCTGAACCACGCGCTCGATGCCCTTGGCCTGCTCATTGGTGGCCTTGTCGATGTCGCGCACCAGGGCATTGGTCTGCTCGACGGCGGACACGATGTGATCGAGGGCTTTCTGGCTCGACGTGGCCAGGCCGGCCCCTTCCTTCACGCGCTCGACGCTGTTTTTGATCAGAACCGAGATCTCCTTGGTCGATTCGGCCGTCCTTTCAGCCAGTTTCCGGACTTCCTCGGCAACGACGGCGAAACCGCGTCCATGCTCACCGGCGCGCGCAGCCTCGATGGCGGCGTTCAAGGCCAGGAGGTTGGTCTGATCGGCGATGTCCGAAATAACCTCGATGATTTCCGTGATCTGCTCCGAGCTTTCCGCAATACTTTGCATGCCCTGCGCCACCTGCTCAACCGCCTGGCGCCCTTCGATGGCCGCACCGTGCGACAGATCGGACTGCTTGTCAGCCCTGGACGCCTTGTCAGCCACGTCGCCGATGGAAACAGCCATCTGGCGCGCGGCTTCCGCCGTCTCCGCGGCCGCCTGGTGCTGCTGATGGGCGCGAGCGGAAACTTCCTGAGCCGTTTCACCCATCTGGTTGATGATTTGGCGCGCCTCCTCAACCATGGTGGCCTGGGTCTGTGCGGCTTGAGCAATCTCCTGGATGCTGGAGGTCAGCTGAGTGATGGACACGGCGGTGTCATCATAGGAGCGCTGGCTCTCCTGGGCGTTCTCCTGGACCTGGCTGGCCGTGACGCCCATGGTCTCGATGCGGGTGAGCACGTCCTGGGCGCGTTTCGCCTGCTCCGAGGCGTTGGTCACAATCCGGCCGGAGATCTCTTTCACGCGCACGACGGCGCTGGAAACCTGCTGCTTGCCATCGACAATGGAGCCGAAGGTTTCACGCAGCTTCCGGAGGAGCGAGTTGAAAGCTTCCTCCATCCTGGCGATTTCGTTCTCGCCCTTGACTTCGATCTGCCTGGTGAAATCCAGGTTCCTGGTGATATCGATCATCATTTCCGCTGTGTTGAGGATGGGCCTCGAGATGTACCGGCTGAGGAGGAAGGCCCCTGCCATGAGAATGCCGATGAAGAGGGCGGAAATCGCGATGCTTCGGTTTCTCATGGTGGGCAGGGCCTCGAACACCTCCTCATAGTTGGCGCCCGACCCCACGGACCATTTCTTGGCAACGTTGGCATAACCCTTGTTGTGATGGAAACCGACCGTTCGCATGGACTTTTGATTGGTGACCGGGTTCTTGAATTCATAGATCAGGAAGCCGACTTCGTTGGAGCCCATGGCCTCGGCCACCTGGGGCAGGTTGATCTTGGGGTCCGTGAGCTTCATGCCGATGATCTCACGGTTGGGGTGACCAATGACCATCATGTCGGACAGATTGATCATGTACGTGTAACCGGTTTTGCCGACCGGGAAGGCATCGATGATCTGGTTCATGACCTCCCATCGCATGTAGCCCACGAGGGCTCCCTTGACTTCATTCATGATCTTGACTGGTATGGCCACGGGCAGCGACCACCCGTTGGAACTGGGAACCAGGCTCTTCATGATGGAGTGGCTTCCGAAATCCCCCACGACCTCTCTTCCCTCGAGTACGGAGGCAAACCAGGCTTGATCACCCATCCGGTTGCCCAGGGCTGCCGGCATGCTCGCCGCGATGACTTTGCCCGAGCGATCGAGAAGCATGATCAAGTCGAAGGTCCCGTAACCCTTGACCAGATTCTCGAAAAGGCTGTTGCCGCCCGCCTGGCCGCCGCCGATTTCGATGGCCGTCTTCACCGTCTCCAGATTGGACCAGGCCGAAACGTCCGCCACGCGCTGAGCGAGGGCCATATCGATGGCTTTGGTGATACGCTCCGAGTACCCGCTCAGCCGCTGATTCTGGTCCTCGTAAAGCTGCCGTCGCGCCGTCTCATAGTTGATGAAGTTTAGGACGCCCAGAGGGACGAGTGTGATGAGCAGAAGGATCGCCAGCAGAAAACTTCTCAATGATCTCCTGAAAAAGCTCAAACGAAACATGATGATAACCTCCCTGGCCTTCTCATTGGCTCTCAAGATGATCCACATTGGGAGCCCCCGGCCTGGGTGCTCCGACGTCTCTGTCATGGTTTGCATTCTGAAGATCGAGCCGCTCCATATCCTTTCCTTCCTGTGGGTCGAGGATGCGACTGAAATCAAGGAGCATGATCAGCCGGTTGGGCAGCTTGATCACGCCCTGGATGTACTGCGCATTGATGCTGGACGCCACGAGGTGTGGAGTGGGCTCGATCTCGGCATCGGCGACCTTCATCACTTCCGAGACGGAATCCACGATGAAGCCGGTGACATGGGTGAACATCTCGACGATCAGGATGCGACTCCTGCGATCGTTTTCGCTGCGGCCTCCCCCGTTGATCCGGAGCCTCTGCCGAAGATCGATCACTGGAATGATCTTGCCGCGCAGGTTGATCATGCCCAGGATGAAGCTGGGCGCATTGGGAATGGGCGTGATGTTCGGCAGCCGGATGATTTCCTGAACCATCAGGATGTCGACCCCGAATTCCTCCTCACCGATCCGGAAGCTGACCAGCTGCCGGGTCTGCCGCGGCTCGTCATCGAGCGCGCGGGGCGTACGTGCCATTAAAGCAGGCAATCCCATGTTCAATCCTCCCCTGAAGGGAATGGTGGTTCACTGCCGTCTCACTGGATCTGCTCAATCAGTGAAGCCATCGCGGCGGCGCTCTTGATTTCGACCGCACCGCAGCGCTCTATGACAATTCCTGGCAATTCTGGTTTCAAGCATGCACCGGGACTGAGCGCATACACACTCCCCCCCCCGCCCTTGACCTCGAGCATCCCATCGATGCCGTCCGTCCCGCCGCCGGAGAGAAGCAAAGCCACCATGTCCGCTCCGAAGCAGGCTCTTGCGCTGAACAGGAGCCGATCAAAGGGCCGGCGACCATTAATATCGGTCGCATCCGGCTTGGCCATTATGGCTTCCAGGTCTCTTTCGAAGCTCCACAGGGTCTGGCTGGAGCAAAGATAACATCTCCCAGCTTCCAGGTTTTTAGCTTCCTTGAGGCACTCCACCGGGATGGCGACATCCTTTTCGATGTTGGGAAGCAATGCCTCCACAACGTGAGTCGGCATATCCAGACATGCCAGAACCACACAGGGAAGATCCTTCCGCCGGATCGAGAGCAGGATGCGAACCAGGCCTGCAAACCCGCCTACACCGCAAAGGATCAGTGCGGCTCCCCTTACCGGCACGAGCTGCACCGGCGCCATCGGAGTTGAAGGGCTTTCGCCGCCATCCTCCAATCCAGCTCTCCTGGACCGGATGACCTGAGCCGCCTCCATGCGCACGGCGCCGGCTTCCTTGACGCGTCTGCAAAGCTCCTCCTGCTCGAGGCTCAAACAGCAGCGGGAGCCTGTGGAGGGCTTGGTCAGAACATCCACAGCCCCCAGTTTGAAGGACTGGTATGTGAGGGGAGAGGTCTGGGGAGTGAAGGCGCTCAGGACGACCACCGGTTTCGCATGACGGATCATGATGTGCTTCAAGGCCGTGAGACCGTCCATGCGCGGCATCTGCAGGTCCAGCGTCACGACGTCCGGATCCAGCTCGTCAATCATCTTGAGTGCCTCGATTCCGTCGTGCGCTTCCCCGACCACCATGAGGTCCGGGTCCCAGGAAAGTGCCGCCGCGAGCGCTTTGCACATGAAGGTTGAATCATCGACGATCAAAACCCTGCACGAAGCATCTCTCGTTGCGTGCCGGTCCACGCGGATGTCCTCGAGAGAGAACCACTTGGCCAGGCAGCTCATGGTCCTGGGAAATGAGAGGGGAGAGACTTCCAGGATCTCGGCAATGGATGATTCACCGTCGATCATGGAATAGATCTCCCTGATCGAAGTGAAGTGAGCAACGGCCCCGTCGTCCAATGCCGATTCGGAGCTGGTCCTGCCGACCAGCTGCCGCAGGTCTGGAACGAAATGAAAGATGAGATTGGCATCCTGGATAAGGCGCAAGGCTTCGTTTTTCAGGCTCGCCAGAGGCTGAGGATCGGTGGCTCGGCTCGCCGATGCCGCGTTCTCCCAGATATAGTCCCCTTCCGACCAGCAGAAGAAGTCGAAAAAACCTTCAGCGCCGCAAAGGTGCTTCACCCTGGCGTCGATCAGGCAGCCCTTCTGGAACTTGAGCTCTCCCTCAATGCCTTTGGGGTCAAAAACCCTGAGCCTCCCCGTGGCGTTCCGGAGAGCCAGGGCGCCGATGAATTCGAGCGGGGTCCTTGAGGAAAGCGCGCCCCGATCCTGAATGATCATGCGGGATTGCTGCCACTCGTGGACTTCGCTCACCCAGTCTGCAAAGTCCTGTGGCGCCCGCAGCTCCCGAAACACGTCGATGGAGAGACGCGGCCACAGGCAGTGGTCATGGAAATGGTGGGGATCGCCGGAAATCCAGCACGGGGTCATCTGGGTGTCGGGATGGGTGCGCCAGCTCAGCAGGCCGTCACGAAACATGGGATTGCCGACCTGGGAGCCATCCGCAACGATGATGTCGATGCCATGCTCCTCAGACGGGAGCGCATCGCCAAGTCTGGGTGTGATGAGCTCCATGTCTTCGCTGATCCGCTCCAGCTGCTCGACGACCTCGCTCAGACGATTCCGGGGATCCAGCACCAGGACCTTCATAAACGCTCCTGCCCGCAGATCGCCAGCAGGTCGGCAACCGAATGGGTGCCCTCCGCCATGGCTTCGACGGCGAACCGGTCGTCGAACGCCGCCGCCACATCCATTTCCTCCCCGACCAGCCCCGCCCTGGCCATTTCCCGGGCGACCATCGTCAGCTCGTGGGCTGAAGGGACCGGCCTGTCGAAGCGAAAGCGGTTCGGCGGGTTGTTGAAGGTGAAGCGCACCAGGTCGGGGGACTGGCCCCAGGTGCCCGCCGCGAGCTCGACGGCTTCATCCGGGTGAGCCTGAGCCCACATCCCCGAACGAATGGCCGACGACACCAGGCGCCTCACGCGCTCGGGATGGGATCGAATGAGATCTTCCTGGACGATCATGAGGTTGCAGATGAAGTCCGGCCAAATGAGCTCCACGTCCATCAGTCTCCGGCCCACACCGCTCTGAATGGAGCGGCCGGCGAAGGGCTCACCCACGAAATACCCGTCGATGCCTCCGGACGAGAGGGCCGAGGGCATGTCCGGCGGTGGGATTTCAACCAGCTGGACTGCTGAATCTCCGTAGCCGGCTTCTCTGAAATAGCGTTTGAGAGCCAGAAGATGGCCCGAAAAGCGGATGGGAACGGCCACCTTCTTGCCCACGAGGTCCCGCATGCTCCAAATGGAGCTCTCGCTCCTCACCACCAGGGTGCTTTCATGCCGGTTTCCGATGTAGACGATCTTCAGCGGCACCCCCTGCTGGCGCAGGGCAAGGGCCAGAGGCGCGATGATGAAGGCGACTTCGATGTGGCCCGCGCGAAAGGCCTCTGCCATCTCCGCAAAGGCGGCGAATCTGATCGCCTCGAACCGCAGGTCGGACTGCCTTGAGGCATGATCGATGAGGGGGGCTGCCAGATTGGTGATGACGGGCATATACCCCATTCGAATGATTGCCCGCTCCTCCACGCGCTCGCCGTTCAGCCGGCCATGGAGCACGCTGATCAGGATGAGCCAGACGATGGAAACGGCCATAACCGCAATGCCCGTCGGCAACTTGTGGACATGTACCTTCATCATAGCGAGGAATGCACCCCCAGATGGTGATGAATGAGGGATCGCAGCTCACCAAGCTCCGGAGTCGTCAAGGTTCTCGGGTGAGGGATGCTTATGGTGCGGCAGCACTTGATCCTCGAGGGTGGCTCCCCCAGGATCACCAGGCGGTTGCTCAGCTGCAGGGATTCGTCGATGTCATGGGTGACGAAGAGAATGGTCGTGCTCGGCAGCATCACATGAAGGTAGAGGAGCTCCTCGCGCAGATGCAGGCGGGTCAGCTGGTCGAGGCCTGAAAACGGCTCATCCATCAGGAGCACGTCAGGCTGCGCGGCAAGGGCCCGGGCAATTTCGGCCCGCTGGCGCATGCCTCCCGACAGCATGTAGGGGTAGTGGCTCTCGACGCCTTCCAAAGCCACCAGCTCGAGATACTCCCTGGCCTTGTCGTGTCGCTCCCGGGAGTCACTGATGCTCCTGAGAGCCAGGGAGACGTTCTCCATGATGGTCAGCCATGGAAACAATGCTCCTTCCTGAAAAATGAAGACGTGCCTGGACTGCGGTCCCTCGACCTTCTTGTCATCGATCCAGACGCTTCCACCGTCAGGCTTGAGGAAGCCCGCAATGATCTTGAGGAGCGTTGATTTGCCGCACCCCGAATGCCCCAGTATGGATACGAATTCACCCGCATGGATATCGAGATCGATGCCATTCAGGATGATCCTCTCGCCATGGGACGACCCTTCGACAGCGGGCTCCGAATCTCGTATTCGCCGCGTCATGGAGCCGCCGTTTCCGTAGCGGACGGTGACCTGCTCGAGACGGATCTTAGGCTTGCTCAAGTCGCCACCTCAAGGATTCGAGCCGCTCGAGCCGGGTCATGATGCTGTCCAGGGCAAGCCCGATGGCGCCAATGGTCACAATGGCCACAACCACGTGATCCAGTCGAAGGGCGTTGCGCGCATCGATGACCAGGTATCCGAGACCACTCTTGACCGCGATCATCTCGGCCGCCACGACGACCAGCCAGGCAATGCCCAGACTCACCCGAAGGGCAAGCACGACCTGCGGGAGAACGGCGGGAAGGATGAGGAATCGCACGGTCTCGACCAGCCCGAGCTGCAGGTTTGCCGCCACCTGAAAGTACATGGGATGAATGGAGGCGGAGGCCTTGACGGTCGAGATGAGCAGGGGAAACACACTTCCGATGAAGATGATGAAGAGAGCCGGTTTGTCCCCGATGCCGAACCAGAGCATGGCGAAAGGGATCCACGCCAGGGGAGAAACCGGCCTCAGGAATTGAATCACGGGATTCACCAGTCGGTTCACCCTCTCCATCCGCCCGAGGACTATTCCCAGGGGGACTGCCACCAATATGGCGATATAGAAGCCAACGGTGACCCTGAACAGACTGGCCACGCTGTAGCGAGCCAGGGTGCCGTCGGCGGTCAGCTCCCAGAATGCCCCGAGGATCTTGCCCAGGCCCGGAACACTGTTGGTGCCTTCCCAGAGGGTGACCCACATCATCGGATTCCACCATCGTTCAGTTCATTGCGGAGGCTGCCGCTGTCAGTTGTAAAGGGGCTCCAGTCGAACGGGATTCTCCTCCCGGGTCTGAGCCAGCTCTTCGCCCTTGTGAGCTTCGAGCACATCGAAGACATCCCAGATGTCTTTCTTTCCCGCGCCCTTTCCCTTAACCACGTAAACACTCTGAAGGGTCTGATGATCCCAGGAGCGTATGGTCTGCTCGTCCTTCAACATCGTGAAGGTATGCCCCTCCAGCGCCCGCACCAACGCCTTGGGATCGAAGGACTTGGACTGCTCGACGGCCCACTTGTAGAGCATGATGTTGGTGTAAGCCGTCGCGGCGCCGGAGCAGGGCGGCTTTCCATAGCGTGCTCGATACGACTCCACGAACCGCTTGCCGCCCTCGAAGCCGTATTTATAGGGGATTTGCCAATACCAGGGGACGGCTCCCAGGATTCCGTCCGTGGATTCGTCGCTCGAGCCCAGCACCATGTGCATTTCGAGGTTCGGCACAACGATCTGCATTCTGTGCCTCACTCCCATGCTCATGCACTCCTGGAGCGCCGCCATCATGTCTCTTCCGAACAGCACCAGCACGAGCACCTCCGCCCGCTCATCCATGGCTTTCTGGATGGCGGCCCTGTACCGAGGCGACCCGATGGGCTCGCCAAAGGGCATGAGAACATCGCTGGCCTCCCTGGTGCCCGTGAACTGTTTCATGGAGTCGCGGGTCGTCCACCCCCAGGAGTAATCGGAAGTGACGTAGAAGTACTTCTTGCCGGGGAAATGGGCGTTGAGGTGCTTCGACAGCGCCTTGGAGGCCATCCAGGAGTTATAGGTCTCCCGGAAGGTGAAGCGGTGGGCGTCCTTGGTGGTGAGGTCGTTGGAGTAGGTCAGCGTGGCCATGAAGAGCTTGGACTGCGACTGGCACAAGTTGCTCACGGCGATGGCCACGGCGCTGGATGAGCCTCCGGTCACCATGTCGACACCCTCTTCGATGAACTGCTTGACGTTTCTGATAGAGACCTCGGGACTGGACTGGCTGTCACCGACCAGATAGCGTATCTGCCTCCCGAGAATCCCCCCCTGCTGCTCGATTTCCAGTTTAGCCAGCGCATAGGCGTTGATCTGGTCCTTGCCCTGAAGGGCGTACGGACCGGTTTGAGGGACGTTGAGACCGATGAGGACCTCCTGGTCGGTGACACCATGAACCGGGGATACGCAGAGTCCCAGGGCCAGGATCACCACAACTGGATCAAATCTGAATCGACGCATGACTTCTCACCTCCAACCCAATGGGTGGTCTTTGCCTCCAATTGCATAGAGAGAGAACCGAAGTCGAGAAGGTGAGAGCCGAGTGCGCAATCGGAAGCATGGAACCGGATAGAATGCCTGAGTCCGCGCGGTCACTTTGGACGATCTGCCGCGGGAAACCTCAGGAATACCGATATCAAGGGTAGAAATCGGGAGAGATAAGGAGAACTTGAATTTATTCTGGGATATTGCGGAAGGGATTTCCCCATCAGCCGGCTCCCAGGCTGGAGCTTGGGAGCCGGCCGGTGGTTAGGGAGCCGGTGAGTGGTTGGGAGCTGGCAAGTGATTGGAAGCCGGTGAGTGGTCAGGGGATTGCGCCTGGCATTCCTAGAGTCTCACCTGTTGGACGGAGATGATGTTGGGATGGTTCAAGAGATCGTCCAGAGCCTCGGCGGGGGCTTCATCATCGATGCGGATGATGGCGATGGCCCGGTCCTTGTCCGGCGTGCGGCTGAGGTGCATATTGGCGATGTTCACCTGATACCGGCCCAGCGTGGTGCCGATGACCCCGATGACTCCGGGCTTGTCCAGGTTCTGAATGATGAGGTTGACGCCCTCCAGCTCGGCTTCCAGTCGATAGGTGTTGAGGCGAACCAGCCGCACCTCGTCGTGCTGGAACACGGTGCCGTCCGCGGCCCCCTCCTGGTCTCCACCGCGCACCCGGACGGAGATGAGGCCGGTGTAACCCCTGGAGTGAGACGTGGTGGTGGTGACCAGCTCGACCTGGCGCTCCTTCAGCAAGATGGGTGCATTCACCAGGTTGACTTTTTCACCCAGTACGGGCTCCAGAAGCCCCTTGACCACCATCTGAGTCAGCGGCTGCAGGGGAAGCTCCTGGAATTCGGGGCCGCTGTACTCGATCTCGATCCGCTGGATGGGAGTGAAAAGCTGGCCCTGCAGACGCCCAAGGGACTCCGCCAGCGCCATGTAGGGGCGGATGCGCTCGTAGTCCTTGGCGCGAATGGAGGGAAAGTTCACGGCGTTGCGGATGATGCCGAGCTGCAGGTAGTCCAGGATCTGGGAGGCGATGGTTCGGGCCACGTTGGCTTGGGCCTGAACGCTCGAAGCGCCCAGGTGTGGTGTGAAGATCACGTTCTGGAGGCCGAGGAGAGGACTTGCGGTGGGCGGCTCCTGGGCAAACACGTCCAGTGCCGCCCCGGCGACGCGCTTCTCCAGGAGAGCCTCGCAGAGGGCGTCCTCGTCGATGAGTCCTCCCCGGGCGCAGTTGATGATGCGAACGCCCGGCTTCACTTTCCGCAGGGCCTCCCGGCCGATGACGTTCCGGGTTTCGGCCGTCATGGGCGTGTGCAGGGTGATGAAATCCGAGCGCTCCAGAAGCTCGTCGAGGCTCACGCACTCGACACCCATGACCGCGGCAGCCTCCGGAATGATGTAGGGATCATATCCGATAACCTCCATCTTGAGACACAGGGCCCGATCGGCCACGATGCTCCCGATCTTCCCGAGACCGATGATCCCGAGGGTCTGCTCGTAAAGCTCCGTCCCCGTGAAGAGCTTCTTGTCCCATCTCCCCTCCCTCATGGACTGGGTGGCCTGGGGAATATGCCTGGCGAGGGCGAACATCATGGCCAGGCTGTGCTCTGCCGCCGCCATGGCGTTGGCCCCCGGCGTGTTCATGACCAGGATCCCTCGGCTGCTGGCCGCCTGGACATCGATGTTGTCGACGCCCGTCCCGGCGCGGCCCACCACCTTGAGCTTGCCGGAGCGATCGAGGAGGTCTTCGGTCACCTTCGTGCGGCTGCGCACCACCAGAGCGTCGTAGTCCGGAAGCATCTTCCTGATCTCGTCGGCGCTCGGCTGGTCCGGCGCATCCACCTCGACCCCCCTGGCAGCCCTGAGCATCGAGAGCCCACTTTCATGCATGCCGTCGCTGATGAGTATCTTCATCGGTCATCCCTGTCCAAAGGCATTCTCCCGCCGAGAGCGGAGGTGCTGAAACAATCCGTGAATCCGTGAGCTATCCGAGATACGCCTTGCGAATCTCGGCGTCATCGGCAAGCTCGCGGGCGGAACCCGACATGACGATGCGGCCCGCCTCCATGACATAGCCCCGGTTTGCATACTTGAGAGCGATCCGCGCGTTCTGCTCCACCACCAGGATTGTCGTTCCCGCTTCATTGAGCTCCTTCAAGACCCGAAAAAGCTCCTGCATGAGCAGCGGCGACAACCCCATGGAAGGCTCATCCAGCAGGATGAAGCGAACTCCGCTCATGAACGCCCGCCCCATGGCCAGCATCTGCTGCTCGCCCCCGCTCAGCGTGTCGGCCCGCTGGCGCCTGCGGTCCGAGAGGCGGGGAAAAAGGCTGAAAACCCGGTCATAATCAGCGGCAATCCGCTCCGCATCCTTGCGTGCGTAGGTGGCGAGCTTCAGATTCTCCTCCACCGTCAGGTTTCCGAAAATGTGACGCCCCTCGGGTACGAGGCCGATGCCATGCCGAGCCACCACCTGGTGCGCGGGAACGTTGAGCAGGTCTTTCCCCTTGTATCGGATGGATCCGCTGGTCACCAGGGGACCCTCGGGTGGCGGCAGCCGCATGATGCTCATGAGGGTGGTGGATTTCCCGGCCCCGTTGGCCCCCAGGAGCGCCACGATCTCCCCTTCCTCGACGAAGAAGTCCACCCCGTGGAGGGCTTCCAGATTGCCGTAGCTCACATGGAGGTTTTCCACCTCAAGCATGGGAATCCTCCTCGTCTCCCAGGTAGGCCTGGACCACCCGAGGATTCTGCTGCACCTCGACCGGAGCGCCTTCGGCGATGGTCTCGCCGAAATCAAGCACCTTGATGATTTCGCAGAGATTCATGACCACCCGCATCTGGTGCTCGATGAGCCAGATGGTGAGCTTGAACTCCTCCCGAATCCACCGCACCAGGTCGATGAGCTGATCGACCTCGGAGGGGTTCATGCCCGCCGCCGGCTCGTCCAGGAGCAGCAGCCTGGGATGCAGGGAGAGGGCCCGACCGATCTCGACCCGGCGCTGCATGCCGTAGGGCAGGTTCTTTGGGAGCTCGTCGGCGTAGTGGGACAGGCCGAGGATTTCCAGGAGCTGCTGGGCCGTCTTCCGGATGCGCCGCTCATTCTCGGTGAAGCGGCGGGTGCGCAGGATGGCTCCAAGCAGGCCGTAGCCCAGGTGGTAGTGCTGAGAAAGACAAAGGTTCTCGAACACCGTGAGACTGTTCCACAGGCGGATGTTCTGAAAGGTGCGCGCCATGCCCCGCGCCGTCACCTGGTGGGGCCGAAGACCCGCGAGACTCTGCCCCAGAAAGAGGACCTCGCCCTCCGTCGGCGTGTAGAAGCCGGACACCAGGTTGAAGACCGTGGTTTTTCCGGCGCCGTTGGGGCCGATGAGGCCCATGAGCTCACCGCCCTCCAGCTTCAGGTTGAGGTTGTAGACGGCTCGCAGGCCCCCGAAATAATGGGAGACCTCCCGAATCTCCAGCAACGACATCTAGGAACGCCTTTCTTGGGAGCCCAGGAAGCGGCGGAGCCGCGGGAAAACATCCGTGAGCTCCCGATGCCCCATGATCCCCTCGGGTCGGAAAAGCATGAGCAGAATGAGCAGCAGGGGAATGACCACCCATTTCGCCATCTGCAGGGGCCGAAACAGCTCGAGAATCACCGTGAACCCGATGGCGCTCAGGATCGAGCCGCTCAGGGACCCCATTCCGCCCAGGTAGACCATCACCAGGATCTCGGTGGACTTCATGATGGTGAAGGTGCCGGGATTGATGTACCCCAGAACGTGCGCGAAAAGCCCGCCCGCAACGCCCGCCAGCCCCGAGGACAGCATGAAAGCCACGACCTTCATGTGGCGCGTGTCCACGCTCATGATCTCGGAAGCGATTTCGTCATCGCGTATGGCGACGATCCCTTTACCGTAGGTCGAGGTCACCAGCCGATGCAGGACCCAGACGGTGAAACCCACGAACACCAGGATCCAGATGAGGATCCAGGGGGCATCCACCACTTCGTTCATGGAATTGACCACGTTGCGCATTCCCATGAAGCCGCGGGCGCCGCCAATGGGTTGGATGTTCTCGATGGAGCTCTTGATGATGTAGTTCACCGCCAGGGTGATGATGGCGAGGTAATCCCCCCGGGTCCGGAATGACGGAATGGCGACGAGAAGCCCCACCAGGGCCGCGCTCACGCCGCCGATGAGGAGCGTCACCGGAAACAGGTAAAGGGCGCTCGACCCGTTCAGCAGGCCTGGGCCGAAAACGCTGCTGTCGGTGAAAAGCCAGACGTTCAGAATGGAAGTGACGTAGGCTCCCACCGCCATGAAGCCCGCATGTCCCACCGAGAACTCGCCCATGTAGCCGTTGATCAAATTCAGGGAGGTCGACAGGATGATGTTGATGCCGACGTACATGATGACCAGCTGCACATAGGCATTGAAAAGACCGGTGTCCGCCCCGAAAATCACGGCCACGCAGACCATCGAGTAGAGAAGGAGAGGTATCATTCGGCGCATGGTGCAGTTCCGCTAAATTTTGGTGGCCCGAGCGACGCCGAAAAGCCCCGTCGGCTTGATGCACAGGAAAATCAGAAGGATGCTGAAGGCCAGCAGGTCCCGGAAGGTGGAAGGAAAAAACGCGGCCACGAAAATCTCCACGAAGCCCAGGATGAAACCTCCCACGAAGGCCCCGCGGATTTCACCGATGCCCCCGAGGACCGCCGCGATGAAAGCCTTCCAGCCGACCAGCGCTCCCATGTAAGGATCGAGAACCGGGTAGGCCGTGGCGTAAAGCACTCCGGCCACCGCCGCCATGGAGGATCCCAGGACGAATGTGAAAGCGATGACCGAATCGAGGGGTATCCCCATGAGCGGCACTGCCATGCGGTCGTAGGAAATGGCCCTCATGGCCATTCCCAGCTTGGTCTTGCGCACGATGGTCTCGAGCAGCACGAAAACCAGGATCGTCACGATGACGACCATGATCTTGATGTTACTGAAGGTTACGCCACCGAAAGTGTAAATGGTCTTCTCAAGCAGCTCGGGGAAATTCCTTCGGCTGGCCCCCAGGAAGAGGAGATTGCCGTTCTCCAGAAGCAGTCCGCACATGAGGGCGGTGATGACGACGTAGAGGCGCGAGGCCCCCTTGCGCCGCAGGGGGCGATAGGCCACCCGCTCGATGGTCACCCCCAGCATCGCCGTGAGGATCATGCTGCAAAGCAGCGTGAGGAAGAATATGGCCGTGGGCGGCAGCGCGAAAGGCAGGGCCACGGCGTACTGGGCAAGCAGGAATGTGGCGATGAAGCACCCGATGTAGGCCCCCACCATGAAAATGTCGCCATGGGCGAAGTTGATGAGCAGGAGCACTCCGTAAACCATGGTGTACCCGAGGGCGATGAGAGCGTAAAAGCTCCCCCATTGAAGCGCATTCAGGAGGTTCTGGAAAAACGTCTCGAAGAACAAAGGCATGCTCCCCAGGCCCCGTTGCGGCCCGCTTCATATCATAGACAAAGGCGGGAATCGCTTCCCGCCTTTGTCCATATCGTCATTCAAAATCTAGAAAGCTCAATCCCGTCACGGACAAACCTGCTTGAAAAACTCGAATTCGCCCTGGTCGCTGATCTTCACCACCACCGCGCACTTGATGGGGTCGCCAACCGAAGCAAAAGTCATCTTGCCCGTGATGCCCTCGAAGTCCTTCACCTGGCTCAACCCGTCGCGGATGGCCTGGCGGTCCTTGTCCACGTTCCCCGTGAGGGTCCCGGCATTCCTGATGGCCTGTACCAGGAGGCCAATGGCATCCCAGGTGAGGGCGGCCACGTCGTCGGGAACATAACCATACTTGGCGTTGTACTTGTCGATGAACTCCTTGGTGGCCCCCTTGGCCCCGGCGGCGGCATAGTGCGTGCTGAAATAGGCGCCCTTGCAGGCATCGCCACAGAGCTTCATGAGCTCCGCCGAGCCCCAGCTGTCGCTGCCCATGATGGCTTTGTTCCAGCCCAGGTCCTTGGCCTGCTTCACGATGAGGGCCACTTCGCTGTAGTATTGCGGCGTGAAAAGAACGTCGGCGCCGGACTTGACGATGTTGGTGAGCTGGGCGCTGAAGTCGGCATCCTTGGTGGTGAATGTCTCAAAGGCCACCACCGACCCGGGGCCGTGCAGCTTTTCGAAGGCTTCCTTGAAGTACTCGGCAAGGCCCTTGGGATAGTCGCTGGAGATGTCATACAGAACGGCGGCCTTCTTGGCCTTGAACTCCTCGGTCACGAAATTGGCGGCCACCGGTCCCTGGAAGGGATCGAGGAAGCAGGCCCGGAAGACGAAGGGACGTCCCTCGGTGGTCTTGGGATTGGTGGACCACGGGGAGATCATGGGGGTCTTGCTGGCGTTGGCCACTTCACCGGCCGGAATGGCCTGCTTGCTGGCCTGGGGCCCGATCATGGCCAGCACCTGGTCCTGGGTGATGAGCTTCAGGGCCGCCGCGGTCGCGGACTCCGCCTTGGATTCGTTGTCCTCGTACACGAACTGCAGCTTGTAGGTCTTGTCGCCCACCTTGAGACCACCGGCCGCGTTGATCTCGGCCAGGTAGATCTCGGCTGCGTACTTCGAGCTCTCGCCCACCTTGGGGATATCGCCCGTCATGGGGATGTTGAAGCCCACCTTGATGGTCTGTGCACCGGCCCCACAAGGGGCGAGCAACATCAGCGCCGCCATCAGAACCACTGAAGAAACCACGACCGCCCTTCGCATCCTGCCCTCCTCTTCCATGATTGACCCAGAATGATAGAAAGCCCGTGGCCGACCGGCGCCCCATCGCGCGCTCCCCGAGGATCAATGGCGCCCATCAGCCGGTCCCATGCCCTTCGACACGAAGTCGTGAGCAAAAACGTCAGGTCAATGTTGTGCCAGAATAATCAGCGAGATGAGTCGGAACGCTTGTCTTACAGCACAAAAAGCCCCCCCTGTCAATCGCCATCGAGGACTCCGCAAGGGGAGCACTTCCTCTCCTCCTGCAGTGCCCTTTGAGATTGCAGAGTGATGGAGGGCACTTTATACTTTTCCCAACTGGGGAAAGAGCATGGGAATAGCCACGGACATCGTCATCATCATCGTTGCAGCGCTCGCCGGGGCGATGATCGCCCACAAACTGAGACAGCCGCTCATACTCGGGTACATCGTGGCCGGCGTGGTCATCAGTCCTCACACCGGCGGCATCATGGTCTCCGATGTCCAGGAGATCGAGCGGCTGGCGGAAATCGGCGTCGCCCTGCTCCTGTTCGCCCTCGGCCTGGAATTCTCGCTCAACGAGCTCAAGCCGGTTCGCAGGATCGCCCTCATCGGGACCCCCATCCAGATCCTTCTGACCGTGGCCTACGGTTTCGCCATCGGTCGATGGCTCGGCTGGGAAGCCGTTCCCTCCATCTGGTTCGGCGCCATGATTTCCCTTTCCAGCACCATGGTCATCCTGAAGACCCTCATGAACCAGGGATGGATGGGGACCCTTTCCAGCCGCGTCATGATCGGGATGCTCATCGTCCAGGACCTGGCCGTCGTCCCCATGATGATCATTCTGCCCAAGCTCTCCAATCCCGAGGCGGGACTGCCCATCCTGGGACTGGCCGCGGTGAAGTCCGCCGTCTTCCTGCTCTTCATGTTCCTCCTGGGAACCAAAATCCTCCCTCGCCTGCTGGCGCTCATCGCCCGATGGGAGTCGAGGGAGCTTTTTCTGCTGGCCATCACGGCCCTGGGGCTGGGAATCGGCTACGCCACCCACTGGTTCGGCCTTTCCTTCGCCTTCGGAGCCTTCGTGGTGGGGATGGTGCTGAGCGAGTCCGATTACAGTCACCAGGCCCTGAGCGACATCATTCCGCTGCGGGACATCTTCGGGCTGCTCTTTTTCACGTCGGTGGGCATGCTGCTCGACCCGGCTTTTCTTGTCGCAAACTGGCGCAGCGAGCTCCTGCTCGTCGGTTTGGTCGCTGCCGGCAAAGGTGTGATCTTCGCCGTGCTGGCCCGCGTTTTCGGCTACTCCAACGTGGTGCCGATCGCCCTGGGACTCACGCTGTTTCAGGTGGGCGAGTTCTCCTTCGTGCTGGCCCGCGTCGGCATCGAAACCCAGTCCATCGACCGGGAGCTCTATTCCCTGATTCTGTCGACGGCCATCGTCAGCATGATGCTGACCCCCGTGCTCTCGAGCCTGACGGCTCCGCTTTATGCCCTGCGGAAGCGCTACTTCCGGCGTGAAGCCTTGCAGACGATGAACATGCCCGCCCACGGCCTCAGCGGGCACGTGGTCATCGCCGGCGGAGGCAGGACCGGCTACTACATCGCTCAGGTGCTGAGGTACCTCAGCGTGGATTTCGTGATCATCGAGCTCAATTACCACCAGGTGGAGCAATTCAGAACCGCCGGCCACCCCATCGTGTTCGGAGACGCGGCACAGGAGCCCGTCCTCAAGGCGGCCCAGATCGAGAATGCACGGCTCCTGCTGGTGACGGTCCCCGCCATTGTCGTCGTGCGGGCCATCGTGCGCGAGGCGGGCCGCCTGAATCCCAATCTCCGAATCGTGGCCACCGCGGAAGTTTCCGAACAGATCAAGTCTCTCTATGAGCAGGGCGCCTACATGGTCATCCTGCCTCAGATGGAGGCCGGACTGGAGATGGCCACCCAGGCCCTCCTCACCCTCGGCGTTCCGACCAACGAGATCCAGAGCTACACGGACCGTGTGCGGCATGCTTCTTACACGCCGATCACCGAGACCGAGGCTGTCTGCGACGACATGGCCTGCCTCAGGAACGCGCGCGATCTCCTGGAGCTCACCTGGGTGAGGCTGCCGGCTGGAGGGCACCTGCAGGGCAAGAGCCTTCGTGAGCTCAACGTCCGAGGGGTCACCGGAGTATCGGTGGTCGGGGTCCTGCATGACGGCAGGTTCCATCCCAATCCGGACGCGGACTACCGTTTCGCCGAGGACGACCTGGTGGCCGTCATCGGCAGGACCGAGGAGCGGGAAGCGTTCAGGGCCTTTGCGGAGCCTGCGCGGGAGAGGGCCGCCGCCATCTCTGAAGTCCGGTCTTAGGCTCTTCATCGTGTCTGAATCAGAACGGGGAGGACGAAATGGTCACGAGTGCCAGGAATATCGGGTTGATCGTTGCGGTGACTCTGATGACTCTCATGCTGATATCTCGTCCGCTGGTCCTGGCCGGGAAGGTTTCAGACCTGACCAGGGGCGGGACCTTCTACGTTCCAGCCTATTCTCATGTCTATCACGGCGACAAGGAGAAGCCGTTCTACGTCACCACCACCTTGAGCATCCGGAATGTCGATCCGGCGCATCCCATCACCGTTCACGAAATCAACTATCATGACTTCAAAGGGCAGCTCCTGAGGAAATGCATCGAGAAACCCGTTCTGATCGGACCTCAGGGATCCGAAGAGGTCATCATCAGGGAATCGGACAGGAGCGGCGGCTTCGGCGCTCATTTCATCGTCAGGTGGAAATCGGGGCGCGAGGTCAATCCACCCATCATGGAAACCGTTATTATCGGCTCCAGCGGGCAGCAGGGAATCTCTTTCACCTCTCGCGGAGTGGCCATTCGGGAGCATTGACCTTGAGCCCGATTTTCAGCACTCGAATCATCCACGATATAAAGCGAGGAGGCCTTTCATGAGTGGTCCGCCATCCATCCTGTCACTCTCCGCGGGCTCTGCGTCTCCGCGGTGAATTCAGAAACGACAGTGGTCAGCCTCAACAATCATGGATGGCGGAAATGTGCTCGACGACAACCAGATTCTTGAGCTGCTGAGCAGCAGGGCTTCCGAGACGGGGCCGCCATGAATCCGGCGTGACTTGGAGACAGTATCTTCTAGGCTCATTGAGGGAGGATGAAGATGAAAATCGGTTGCCCGAAAGAGGTCAAGGAGCACGAATACCGCGTGGGCCTCATTCCGGCCGCGGTCAAGACTTACATTGATTCGGGTCATTCGGTGGTCATCGAGAAGGGAGCGGGGCTGGGGTCGGGAATCACGGACGCCGAGTATGCCACCGCCGGCGCCACGATCATCGAATCGGCCGATGAAATCTGGGCGGCGGCGGACATGATCGTCAAGGTCAAGGAGCCCCTTCCCGAGGAATTCCACCGCATGAAGCACGGCCAGACCGTATTCACCTATTTTCACTTCGCCGCCGATGAGCGCCTGACGCGAACGTGCGCCGAAAAAGGGATCTCGGCCGTTGCCTACGAGACCGTCCAGGAAGAGGACGGCGCCCTGCCCCTGCTCAAGCCCATGAGCGAAGTGGCCGGCCGCATGGCTCCGCTGATGGCCGCCTACTTTCTGACCAAGGTCCAGGGAGGGCGGGGGCTGCTGCCCACGGGTGTGCCCGGGGTGGCGCCGGCCGACGTGCTCATCATCGGGGGCGGGACCGTGGGGAGCAATGCAGCCCAGGTGGCCGCCGGCCTGGGAGCCCGGGTCACGATCCTCGACATCAATCCCGACCGGCTGGAGGAGCTGGGGAGGTTTCTTCCCGCCAACGTATTCCCGGTTTTCGGGGACAGCTTCAACCTCGAAAAGGGATTGCGGGAGGCCGTCATCATCATCGGGGCGGTGCTCATCACGGGGGCCAAGGCCCCGAAGCTCATCAGGCGGGATCATCTCAAGATCATGAAGCCCGGGTCGGTTTTCGTCGACGTCGCCATTGACCAGGGCGGCTGTGCGGAGACCTCGAGACCCACCACCCATGGAAACCCCGTCTACGTGGTGGACGGAATCATCCATTACTGCGTGGCCAACATGCCGGGAGCCTACGCGCGCACCTCGACCTTTGCCCTCAACAACCGGACGATCCGCTACGGGCTGAGGGTGGCAGGCCTGGGCGTCGTTCCGGCTTGCCGGAGTGTTCCCGCCATCCGAAGGGGCCTCAACATGCACGAGGGACGCATCACCTTCAAACCGGTGGCCGATGCTTTCGGCCTGGGCGATCTCTACACACCGGTCGAAGAGGCGATCCGTTGAGAGACTTCGGAGGTCTCAACCCGCCGCCGGCCCCCACTCGTTCACTGAAACGAAGATCTTGAAATTTTTAAATTTGAAACTTTTCGTGACAGACCGCAAGCCCCTTCTGAAGTGAAGCGGCTTGAAAGCGACACGAGGAGAGGGATGGCTGAAATAGCAAGAAAACGATTGCGGGTGGCCATGCCGGCCTGGGAGATCGGGCGTGTCAACATGGGGCTTGGAGCCAAGATCGGCGGCCTGGCCGTGGTGGTGGAGGAATTGCCGCCGGAGCTGGTCAAGGCGGCATCCAGGCAGGGCATCGACCTGGAGGTGGTGACCCTGACACCCTGCTTCGCCTTCATCGACCGAGCGAGGCTGACACCCGTGGACCTTCGACTGCCCGTCACCCTCTCGGGCCACACCTTCGAATTCGAGGTCTATGAGCACACCTTCCCGGATGGCCAGAAGGTGGCCTATTTCTGGGATGATTTTCAGCTCAACTGGACCACCCCCGCCGCCGTCTATCCATCGGATCCCCAGATGGGGCTGAGGCTCTACGCCGCGATGTCCCAGGCCATGGCGGGCTATATTCGGCAGGGAGATTTCCAGACCATACATCTCCACGACTATCACGTCGGACTGATCCCGTTCTATCTGGGGGATGATGTCCTCAGGGACGCTCCGGTTCATCTCACCATCCACAATGCGTCCTACCAGGGGATCATCCCTCTCATCGGCGGCGGCTACGCCTCGCTGGACCGAATCAACCTGCCCGGGGAGAAGCTGTTTCATAAATATTTTGATTTCTTTGATAATTTGAACCTCCTGAAGGCCTGCATGCTCAAGGTGCACGAGAACGGAGGAAAGATCACCACCGTGAGCGGAGACCTTGCCGGAACCTGGGGCTATGCCGCCGAGCTCAGGGAAGCCCATGCGGATATCTGGAGCAAAGCCCTCGCCATCAAGGGAAGTCCTCCGGGCGAGGTCTTCGTTCCGAACCGCCACCTGGATCTTTTCGAGAAGCTGCCCGTGGCCGGCATCACCAACGGAATGAGCGTTCTCAACCGGCCGGAGCATCTGCCCGAGCTGAAGGCCGAGGTCCTGAGGGAGGTTCAAAGGAGCAGGGGGGCTCATGCTCCACTCTTCCGCAACCCGGCCGTCCATTCCGCCATGCTGGGGGAAGATCACAGCTTCGACCTCGAGCGCCTGCACGTCAAGAAGGAGCTGAAGCGTCTCCTTCACCTGGAAATGTTCGACTTCGAGCCGTCGAAGGGCGGGCCCGAGCCCATTTTGCTGACCTGCGTGGGACGCCTGGTGGACCAGAAGAACCTTGGTCTGGTGGCGGACATCGTCGAGCGCACACTGGCCCATGACCCGGGAGCCAAATTCATCATCCTCGCCTCAGCCCCGGAAGGCGATGCAGCCGGCAAGGGCATCGAGGCGCATTTTTTCTACCTCTCCCGGCTGTACCCCCATCGGGTCGCCTTCAACTCCTCGTTCAACCTTCCCCTCTCCAAGCTGATTCTCGCGGGGGGAGACTTCTCCCTCATCCCATCGCGCTTCGAGCCCTGCGGCCTCGTGGACTATGAATCGTCCCTGCTCGGAAACGTCGTCATCGGGCGAGCCACGGGGGGACTCACCAAGGTGGCCCATTGCGCCTACCTCTACCAGTGGCTCGACATCAGCGACAGAGCCGGCGAGGCGGGCGCCTTTTTCGGGCAGGTTGCCGCAGCCATCGACACGTTTCGAGGCAATCCAGCCCGCCACGGGGAGATGGTCCGCTCCGCCATGGCCATCGATGCCTCCTGGGACGCTTCGGCGGACCGGTACGTGAACATGTACCGTTACGGATTCCTGACCCGGCGGTGGAAGGAAGAGCGCCGTCAGCTCGTCGGCCGCTTCCTGGATTCATTGGGTAACGACCATGGCATGTTCATGGAGCTCTTCGTCCCGGGGCTGCGGGAGTACGGCGACGCTTACGACTGGGAGCTCAAAAACGCCGGCGGGGTTTAGCGGCAAATTCCCCACCTTTCCTTTCAACCCTTTCCGTTCATTCCTATATTGAAATCCGAGGGGGCTCAGGAGTGAGGGAGCTCCCTTGACATTCGTATACTGGATGGAGGTGATCGATGAGCAAAGGCAGGAAATCCCGCGAACTGAAGAAGGCCTCCCAGATCATCCATTCGGGACAGTTCGGCGATCCCATCTTCGGGGAGGTTTCGGTTCCCATCTTTCAGAGCTCGACCTTTGCCTTTCCCAGCGCCCAGGAGGGAGCGGACCGGTTCGGAGGTCGGAAGTCGGGCTACATCTACACCCGTCTCAGCAACCCAACCACCCGCGCCCTGGAAGACAGCCTCGCCACCCTCGAAAGGGGTTTCGGGGCCATGGCCACGGCCACCGGCATGGCAGCCATCAACACGGTCTTCCTGGCTTTGCTGGACCAGGGCAGCCACGTGGTTTCGACGGACTGCGTCTATGGAGCCACCCGTGTGGTCCTGCAGAGCGAATACACCCGGTTCGGCGTGAGGACCACCTTTGTGGATACGACGGACCTCACGAACATCGAACGGGCCATCGAGCCGTCCACGAGACTGCTGTTCATTGAAACTCCCACCAACCCGACCATGAAGATCACCGACATCCGCGAGTCCGCCGCCATCGCCCACCGCCATGGCATCCCCGTCATGGTGGACAATACCTTCGCGAGTCCCTACCTGCAGCGCCCCCTGGAACTGGGGGCGGACATCGTGGTCCACAGCCTGACCAAGTTCCTGAACGGCCACAGCGACGTGGTGGGCGGCGGGATCGTGACCGCCAGGGAGGATCTTTTCAAGCGCATTCGGCGTATTCTCAATGTTTTCGGGTCCACCATGGACCCGCACCAGGCGTGGCTGATTCTGCGGGGCATCAAGACGCTGGCCCTGCGACTGGAAAAGGCGCAGGAGAACGCCATGCGGCTCGCCGAATTCCTGAACCGGCACCCCAAGGTCACCTGGGTCACGTATCCCGGACTCCCCCACCACCCGCAGCACGACACCGCCCGAAAGCAGATGGACGGCTTCGGCTCGATGCTTTGCTTCGGGGTGAGGAATGGCCTCGCGGGCGGCGTTGTCGTCATGGATTCGGTGGGCCTCATCACACTGGCCGTTTCCCTCGGCGGCATTGAAACCCTCATCGAGCACCCCGCGTCCATGACCCATACGTCGGTGCCCGTGGCGGAGCGTGAGGAGGCCGGGATCAGTGATGACCTGGTGAGGCTTTCGGTGGGTTGTGAGGACTTCGAAGACTTGAGGGAAGATCTGGACCAGGCACTCAACCGGATTCCCGATTGATCGAAATCCTCGTCTTTGTGAACACCGATCGAGTCGTCATTCCGGCATGACGAGTGACGAAATGGACATCCTGTTCCGTGAAGTTGCACTGAACGATGAAAAGGCCCACGACCGGGCTGGTTCTCAACTAGAAACCTAGAAACTGGAGACTGGAGACTTTTTAGAGCAGCACGCCGCCGGCCGCGACAACTGCCGTCAATAATCGATACCGGGCTGAGGTTCGATGTCTTTGCGGAAGGCGTGCTTGACCTCCCTCACCTCGCTCACCGTGTCGGCCAGATCGATGATGCTCTGCTCGGCATCGCGCCCCGTGAGGACCAGGTGCATGAGTGGAGGCTTACTCCGTAGCAGCTCCAGCACCCCATCAAGGTCCAGGAGCTTGAGATTTATGGCATTGTTCACTTCGTCCAGAACCACCATGTCGTAGGCTCCGGTGCTTATCTTTTCGCGTGCCATGCGCAGCGCGTCGCGCGCGGCCTGCCGGTGCACGGCATGGGTGAACGGATTGCCCTGAATACCGCAGAAGCCCATACCCGCGGGGATGAGCTCCACGTCACACCGCATCTTGCCGATGCCATCCCATTCGCCCGAGAATATGTCGCCTTTCATGAACTGTATCATCAAGACCCTCATGCCGTGGCCGCAGGCGCGAACCACCATGCCGACGGCCGACGAGGTCTTCCCCTTGCCGTATCCAGTGAGAACCACCACCAGACCCACCCGCCTTTCAGGCCGAAGGCGGGTCACCTCGAGCTCCGGGTGCATCCTGAGGAATTTGGATTCACCCACGGCGCGCTCCTTTCCAAGGGGATCAAGCCTCCCGCCCTGAGGCCATGCGCCTCGTGTATTCCATCCAGTCCGACATCCCGCCGGAGTAATTCCTGGCCGTCCGGGACCCCGCAAGGGTGAAAACCGTCCACGCATAGGCGGAGCGAACCCCGGCGGTGCAATAGAAAACCACGGGCGCTCCAGGGTCCACGCCGTGCTTGCGCAGAAGCCGACTCAGTCGAGCCCCGTTGATGGGACGTCGTTCCCGACCGTGGAAAAACTCGGACCACGGAATATGAATGGAGCTGGGCAGACGACCGGTCAGCCTCTCCATGGATGACCGGGTGTCTATGACAACCCAGGGTCTGCCCCGGTCATCCAGTTCATCCGCTCGGGCATTCAGATGGTGGCGCACGTTCAATGCATAGGGACGGACCTCGGGCCGCATCCCCTCGTCGCCCGAGACCACACGGAATCCCTCCCTCTTCCACGCCTGCATTCCGCCGTCAAGCAGGCGTATGGGACCTCTGTGCCCAAGCCAGGACAAAACCCATACGGCCCATCCTTCCCCACCCCAGCTGCGGTCCGAATCGCCGTAGATCACAACCGGTGATGACTCGGTCACGCCCAGACCGCCGAGGGCCAACGCCAGTCGTTCCGGACCAGGCCACTCATAGGCACCTCCCGACGACTTGCTCTGGATATGGTCCTCCCACGAGAAGGAGAGTGCGCCGGGGATTCGCCCCCTCTGCCACTCCGCAACGGGCCTGGCATCCAGAATGACCCACCCGCCATTTTCATGGTTCAACCGCGATGCCTCCATGAGATCGACATCGAGGGGCGCCGCATGAATGACACCCCTCCACACCGAAGCGATCATGAACAGCACGCCAAGAGCTCTCAGAAGCTGTCTGGATGACGATGAATGGATCACGTGCCGCTCCCGTGACTCATTTTCAAATTCATTCCAATTATCCCACTCGATGCTCGATTGGCTGATTCGCCACCCCGACCATCAGTCCCAGGGCGCATCCAAGCCGACCACCGAGTCATCCCGTCCATGAACCTATCCGATCCAGCGTCCGGCCGTATAGCTCAATCCGGCCACGGAGCCACTGAGCACGATTCCCCAGGCGATGTCAACCCACACGACCGCCACGGGCCAGTTCCTGAGAGTCGCCAGGTTGGTCAGATCGTAGGTTCCATAGGTGAAAAGTCCGAACAACGCGCCGTAGATCAATGCGTGCATTATGGAGCGACGCTCGAGGGCGGGAACAACGGCAAAGATCAGAATCCCCGCTACGAATAGCAGATAAAACAGGAATGCCGCGCCCCAGTTGACCTGTTCCGCCATCAAGCCGCCCAGGTGCTTCTGGTAGAAGCTCCGGGCCAGGATGCCCAGCCAGATGAGATCAATGACCAGGAATATGGGAATGGTGAGGAGGTAAAGCTTCGCAAGGGTCGTAATATTCATTTGATCACATCCATTCAAGGGGACCGAGCCATCGATCAGAGTTTATTCTCATCATTCAATTCAACAGGCCATATTCATCATGGGGAACCTCATAATATTCAAAATGCAATACTTAATTTAACACCCATAAAATTATTAACTATTCTAAAACGCCTCTATAGTAAGGTTTGGAGCAGCATTGCGCAAGAGGTCCGCATCCCGGGACACTCGTCCTCCATCACTCCCCGCCAACCCGAAGTCGATTCCAGCGTGCAGCCCGATCTACAAGAATGCACGCTTCACGGCATTTGTGCTAATGTAGACCAAAAGGAATTTCGATGAGACCCTCGGCGGAAGCATACGGGCCAGTCACGATCCTGCGTATATCCTAAGGAGATCACCAATGAAGCGAATGATGGGGGGTATTCTGGTGCTGGCGCTGGGGGCGCTTGCGGCTTTGGCCGCATCCTCCTACTGGTTCGGGATTCGGACCGAGAGCGAGTACAATGCCATGATCCAGCGCTCGGCGGAGTGGCAGCATTTCAAGCTCACCGCCCACGAATACACCCGTGGGGTCTTCCACTCGGAGGCGAGAGCCACGCTGGAGCTGAGAGAGCCTCCTCCATCCGTCCAGGACGCCTCGACAGACGAGGAATCCTTCCCGTTCACGGTTATCCTGGCTCACGAGATAACCCACGGTCCGGTTCCCTTCGGCATGTTCCCCAATGGGGCAAGGGTCTTGCGTCCCGCCCTGGGCGTCATCGAGACGAAGCTGACCCTCGATCCGCGTTTGAGGGAGCTCTTCGAGAAGATCAGGCTCAACGATCAGGAATTCCCCACCATGGATGTCATCACGGTTCTGAAGTGGGGTGGCGACGGGGAGACGGATCTGATCGTTCACCCTTATCGCGGCGAGGTTGGCGAAGAGTCGAAGCTGGGGCTGGATTTCCACGGTCTCAAATCCACGATCCACTTCTCCCCGGGCTTCAAACAGTTCAAGGGGACTTTATCACTGGATGGCCTCACGGCGGCTTCTCCCGGGGAAGTCGACTTTTCGTTGAAGGGCATGCATTGCACATTCGACCAGTTCGAGGGCCAAAGCGGGTTCTACCTGGGAGATGTGAACTATGGGCTGGAGCGGATGGCAATGAAGCATTCAGACCCGGCCGATGCAAACCAGGATTTCTCCTTCCAGGGCCTTACCCTGAGGACTCAGGCGCGGGAATCTGGACCAAACCTTTCCTCATCGGCCGTTTTGGCCCTCGATCGGCTCAATGCCGGTCCGGAGAGCTACGAGAGGGCGGGCTTCGAGGTTGAGCTCCGGAAGCTGGATTCCGCAGCCCTCGGAGATTTTCAAAAGACCATGAAAGAGCTTCGGAGGCAGCACGGCAGCACGGAGCGGCTTTCCGAGGAAACCCTTGCCGCCTTTTTGATCCTGCTGCCGAGGCTTCTGAAGCATTCGCCCGAGGTGGAGCTCAAAGAGGTGGGCTTCGTCTCGACGGGGGGCGAAGTCCGGGCCAGCGCCAGGCTTTCGTTTGACGGCGCGAGGATTCGGAGTCCTCTCTCCTTTCCCATGCTGCTGCAGTCGGCTCAAATGGAGACAACCCTGACCGCTGCCGAAACGCCGCTCGTGAGGCTGCTCGCGTCCATGGGATCGCGGGAGACTCCGGCGGCTGTCGCGGATGCGGACGTGAACGGCCCCGCGGGATCGGAGACGGCGAAGGATCCGGAGGCCGACGTCCGAAGCACGCTGGCGGTCCTCGTGGCCCAGAAATATCTGCTCCTGGAAAACGGCATTTACAGCGCCAGCGCCAGATTTTCAGGGGGCCTGCTGAGCCTCAACGGCCAGGTGATTCGCCTCGACCAATTGCTCGGGCAATAGCGATCCGGGCCTGCAATTGCGGCTGGGCTGACGGTGAGCCATGAATGAGAAGTCAAGCTATTGGATCGATAAGCTGCATCTCGTGAAGCATCCGGAGGGCGGCTACTATGTCCGCACTCACTTCGCCCGGGAATGGATTGCCGCTGAGCATCTTCCCCCTCGCTACGGCGGGGCGCGGCCTTTCTCGACGGCCATCTTCTACCTGCTGCCCGGCGATGAATTCTCGGCATTCCACCGAATCCAGTCCGACGAGATGTGGCACTTCCATGCGGGAAGCGCCCTGAATCTGCATGTCATCGATCCGGATGGGCGGCTGTCCCTGAAAGTCCTGGGCCCCGATATCGAACAGGGGGAATGCTTCCAGCACGTGGTTGAAGCCGGCTGCTGGGTCGCGGCCGCCGTTCGGGACGGCGCATCCTTCAGTCTTGTCGGATGTACGGTGGCTCCCGGTTTCAGCTACGAGGATTTCGAGCTTGGGGACCGGGACGCACTGACCGCACAATATCCCCAGCATGCGGATCTGATCCAGAGATTCACACGGTCCAGCTCTTTTTCCAACTCAAAACAATAGAGTATCAGCCGCTCGAGCTGTCATTCCGGCAGTCTCCTGGCCGGAATCCACGGAAAAGGGCTGGATGCCGGCTTAAAGCCTGCCGGCATGACGACGGGCGAAATAGACATCTTATTTCGTGGAGCTGCGCTCAGGATGCCGCCAAACGACCGACGATCGAGGGCTCATGGGAGGGCGTCACGGGGGCAGACCCTCGAGGCGGGGCTCCAGTCCTCAGAGGATGGCCACGCCGCAGCGGGATTTCAGAAGCCTTTTGACCGTTTCCTGCAGGACGAACGTCGTGTCCAGCTCACAGCCCACCACTTGCTGCACCCGGGCGAGATCCGCCGGGGTGAGACGCTTCTGGATCGCCGTGCACAGGTAGTTCACGCAGAGCACATCTCGGATTTTGAGCCGGCAGCCGGAGTCTCCGAGGAAATGACAGCTGTCCTGAAGAAGTCGATCCTCCGGCAGGTCGACATCCCAAAGCAGATTCAGGAACAGCAGGATTTCGCCGTACTTGTCTTCAATGCCGCGGCCGCAGCAGCTTCCCCCCTCCTCCTCCTCGCAATGCCTGCAGGCCGACACGATGCCGGTTTCCTCCATCAATCGCCATGAGGAGCCCCAGTGGGATTCGAGCTCCCGCATGAGCCGCGCGACCACGGGCTCATCCCTCAGACTTTCTCCGTGCTGCTCGAAAACTTCCCTGACTCTTTCGATCTTCTGCTGAACGGTCAACGTCTTGCCTCGACGGGGTCATTTCTTGAATGGTTTCCAGATGACTCAAAGCCGTTCACGGCGCGGCACCCTCATCACTTCCGAATTCCAAGCTTGCGCATCCTGGAATCGAAGGTCGACCGGTTCAACCCGGCCTCCTGCGCCGCCCGCGTGATGTGCCATTTGTTCTTTTCCAGCAGGTAGAGGACATAGGCTCTTTCGAGCTCTTCCCAGGTGTATCCCGCAAAAGGCGACACATCCAGCAGCGGCTTCGGCTCCTGGAGTCCGACGTCGGGCTCCGAAGCGCGATCCCCCACCGCCGGCCAGGCCACACCCCCGGCAGTTCCCGCAAAATGCTCGGAAAGGTCCTGCAGCGTGATCCGGTCGCCGCCGCAGACGATGATGATGTGGCGCACGAAATTCTCCAGCTCCCGCACGTTCCCTTTCCAGGGATGCTTCACCAGGTAATCCAGGGATTCCCTGGTGAAGCGCTTGGGAGGAAGACCCAGCCTCAGCGTCTCCTTCTTAAGGAAATGATCCAGCAGCAGGGGAATGTCCTCGATCCGTTCCCGAAGGGGAGGAATGTGCAACGGCAGGACGTTCAGACGATAGAAGAGATCCTCGCGGAACTGCTCCCGCAGAATGGCCTCCTGGAGGTCCTTGTTGGTGGCCGAGATGATGCGCACGTCCACCCTGCGGGCCTGCGTGCCGCCAAGGGGCTTGATCTCGCTGTTCTGCAGCACCCGCAGCATCCGGGCCTGCAGGTGGAAGGGCATGTCCCCGATTTCATCCAGAAAGAGAGAGCCTCCATTGGCGGCCTCGAACAACCCCACCTTATCCTTCAGCGCCCCCGTGAATGCCCCCTTCAGGTAACCGAAGAGCTCGCTTTCCAGCAGGGTTTCCGGGATGGCGCTGCAGTTCTGCACCAGGAAAGGCTTGTCACGACGCGAGCTGTGCCGGTGCAGCTCGCGGGCCACCAGTTCCTTTCCAGTGCCGCTATCGCCGGTGATGAGCACCGGGAAATCGGTCCTGGCATAGTCCCGGGCCACCTTCATTACCCTCAGGAAAGCTTCGCTCTTCCCGATGAGGAGGTCCGAAGACCGCATGGCCTCGATGGTCTCCCTGAGCTTCAGGTTTTCACGCACCTGGTCCGCATGCAGCAGCGAATTGCTCAAGGCGATGGAGCCGAGATCCACGATCTCCTGCAGAGTTTGAAGATAGGTCTTGTTGAGATTGAGCCTTATTCCGCCGGCACTGGTGTCGATGATCTGAACCGCCCCGTAAACGGTGCCGTCCCGAAGCAGCAGGGGAAAACAGAGGATGAGGGTGCTCTTGATGTCGAGCTGCTCCTCCAGGTCCTTGTAGTGTCTTTCATCCTCGTCGGGCCTGGCCACGGTCATCTCACCGTTTTCGATCACCCACCCCACGATGCTAGGGCGGTCCGCGGGAATGGTGATGCCCCTGACCTTTTCACTCTGGTTCCCAAGGGCTTCAACGCAATGGTAACCCGTGGGGGTCCTGACCCAGATGGAGCCCCGCTCGACCTTCTGCAATTCCAGAAGAGCCATGAGGAAATTCCGGTGCAGCTTTTCTGTGTCCAGCTCTTCCGAAAGGATTCTGCGGAAGTTGATCGAGGCCCGCCGCATCAGCGCTACTCCAAACCAGAGCACAACCGTTCAAAATACTATTGCTTGACCACCGTTTTCGGCTTCAATATTGTCACAAAATGGACATCATGGCCACATCTGGTTTTGAGAGGGCGCCCAGATCGTCGGATACACGACCCGGGAGCGGCATGTGTTGGATGGGGACCTTTGAGCGGACATCGAGTGACGATCTGCATCTGGAGAAAGATTGACCATGACCAGGAATTCCGAACCTGCCAGGACGGACTTGGTGACGATCGAGCGTGAACGCTACGAACAGCTGCTCATAGAACTGGGTGAGCTCCGAAAGCTCAAGGAAATGATCCACGACTACAAGAGCACCATCCTGGACAAGGAGAGGGAGCTCAAGGAAAAGGACCGGGAACTGGAGGAGATCAAGGAAATCCTTCTCGAAACGGAATGGAAGGATTATGAACTGGAGCAGACGCAGAAGCGGCTGAAGGAACTGGAGCTGGAACTGGAACGGCTCGCATCCCGAAAATCCTGGTGGAAGAGATTCTTCGGCTGATGCGTCCACCGTCCCCGAGCGTGTCATCATGATCGAGAGGAGGAATATGTTTTCAGCAAGTGAGGTATTCGATATCGCCATTCAGCTCGAGGAGAATGGGGAGCGGTTTTATCGGAAGGCGGTCCTGCAGGTGAGGGATGAAGACTTGAGGGAGCTTCTGATCTGGCTTGCCGAACAGGAAATGCATCACAGGGAATCATTTGTCAAAATGAAGTCCGACGTCAAGCGCGCACTCGAGGATCGATGGGCCGAGGAGGCCAGCGGGGCCATTTTGCAGAGCGCCATGGGCGAGCACGGGTTTTCCCTCGACGAAGTGAGCTTTTCGAGCATCCCGGACGTAACGGCCCTTTTGAAGGTAGCCATTGGATTCGAAAATGACGGAATCGTGTTCTATGAGCTGATTCGCTCTTTCGTGGACGATGCGGCAACTCTGATTCAACTGGATCGCATCATCCAGGAGGAAAGAGCCCACGTGCGACTCTTTGAGGAGCGCCTCAAAAGCATGGAGACATGCGTCGCCAATTAGGCTCCGGCCATTTCATTCAAAGGTTTCCGCTGGTGAGGGCTCAGGGCACCACGGAAACCAGGTCCCTTCCCAGAAGAGGAGTCTGGTCGAAAAGCCGGCCTGAAAGGATGGCCAAGCCATCTTCCGGGATGGGCCACGAACTGCTGTTGGAGAATGAAACGACCAGATCGACAAAACCATCCCGATTGACATCCCTGTAACGATAGGTGTAGCGGTTGCCCACTTTTTTGACGGTAAGCCCCTGCAGGGACAGGGATGCCATGTCAATATCTCTGACATTGAGGCCCTTGCTTCCGAATATGGCGACAGGTATTGTGCTCCGCTCGCTCCTCTTCAGAATGTTATTATTGTCATTAGGCTTAATATCAATTCTTACAGAAACTTGACCAATCCTCATACTGTAAACAAGAGATGTTTTAAACTCATCTCCCAGGATGATCTCATTGCTGTTCATCTTGAACATATTCCCGATATAAGCCATTGACCATCCCAGTGAATATGGCGTCTTGAGCATCAAGGATGGATCACGCGGCACCCCATTGGTCAAACCATGGTAAACGGCTCCAAACCCCCCATCCTCGGAATATGGGCATCCGATCAAGAAATCATTGTAACCGTCATGATCGAAATCCATGATGCCACTGACGGAAACGCCGAAGCGCGCATTGTCACTGGGAACGGGGTTGTCGATGGTGACATCCGGACGAAGGAGATCCATCTGGCGAGAGCCGTGGTAGATGTAGGCTTTCCCCTCGTTGAGGTATTGGCCCGCTGCCCATTGATTCCCAATGATCAAGTCAGCGTAACCGTCGTCGTTGAGATCACCGGCAGGAGCTGGAACGAGGTTCCGGAAGGATTCGACGGAGCCGGCCGGGAGATTCAGCACAACCGGATTCGTCGTGCCGACTCCTCTTCTCGATCCCCTGTAGACGAGCACGCTCAGTGAATCCGTGTCGATGCGGCTCGGCGAGACGGCTATATCCCCGAACCCGTCCCGGTTCAAGTCCCCAACGTGGGACACATTGACAATGCTCCCCGGGCCGGGAAACCGGATGATTCGATCCGGAGCCTGGCGGATGCCCCGGGAGGAGCCGTGATAAATGCAGAGATAACTCTCCTCCCCCCCGACGCCGATCAGAACATCCTCGAATCCGTCACGGTTGATGTCGCCCGGATGAGTGGCGAGGGAGTGCCCGAACCCATATCCGGGATATCCCGGAGGCGGCTCGATGATAGTGAAGGGCGGTCGCTTTTCTGATTCCTTCGGCCCGGCGCGGAAACCGCTGCCTGATCCCCAGAACAGGTAGACCCGGTTAACTACCCAGTCCAGGCCCACCAGCAGATCATCGTGACCGTCGCCATCCACGTCCCCGGCGGACGCCACCTGGAAGCCGAACATGCTCTCTCCCTCGGGCGCTGTCAGGACCTGGTTCGGAAGCCCGGTGAAGGCCGGACCTCCGAAATACACGAAAACCTGCCCGGCGAGGTTGCTGGTCACGGCATCGCTGAAACCGTCCCCATTGAAATCACCGGAAGTCGAGGACCAGCCTCCCCCCTCGCGAACCACCTCAACCTTTCGGCCGGCCGCGTCGGGATTGCCGGCCGGAGACCTCATGTAGAGGCTCTTCCCTTCGTCCTGCCCGGAAGAACCGCATGAAAGCTGCCCCCACCACCAATGCGTCTCCGGATGGAGCTCGTCATCGACCAGCAGATGAATAGGGGGATCGGACATCGGGACCTTGAAAACCCGCGGCTGTGAGCGTGCCCAGCCTGAAACGTTGACGTGCCAATAGCCCGTTTCGTCATCGAATCCCCAGGCTGTGATGATCTTTCCATTCTGGTCGGGGCTGCCCTCGGGATCGTTCAAGTAAAGATAACGTGAAGCATAATTCCAGAACCATTCCCCCTCCGAGAGAAAGTCCCCGGCGCACCCTTCGGGAATCCATGCACCGTCGCTTGTGACCGATATCGGTGCTTCCGCGAGAGCCGCCTCCCAGATCGTCTCGGAAAAGGGCTCCCAACCGGTGACCGTTTCCGCTCCAAGCACCACGCGGTGCACCTTGGGGAGACTCAGGGGCACACTGGTATTCAACGCGCCGGCAGAGCGGCGGCCCGAATCGGTGGCATCCATTGAGGCGCTAATCTCGCCAAGGATCAGCACCGCATGCCCGGACCCCACCGGGCGCGGCGTCTTCCAGGCCGTGGCCGGTGAAAGCCCGTCGCCGGCATTGCTGCCGTTCACCGGATCCACGTAATACGTCGCCGCACAGGCCGGAATGGGCATCCAAAGAGCGCTCAGAAACGGCAACGACAGAAGAACGGGAATCATCCGCCTCATCCACCTGGTCCTTGGGAACCTCATCTGCGTACTCCATTCATTCATGGACGGAAACCGGCCGGATATCTCCGCGCCCTGTCGGCCAACACCGGGCACGGGGAAAGCCTCATCAGGAGGTCGCCTCCGGGTGGCTCGTTGAGACCTGGCCTCCAAGCACCACGGCAGTTGAACAGCACGAAGGGATTCGGAGCCGGCTTGGGACCCTGTCGTTCAGGCCATAATAGTCGTACAACCCGAAACATTCAAACGGATTGCTGACCATCGCACCGGTTTCGGCAGATTATTTCCCAGTGATTTCCAATGGAATCTGAAGGAAGGACTGGAGACTGAAGGAAGGGCTTCGGTGGATCCATGACCTCGGTTGCCGCCGCGGCCATGGATGGGGAGAGCACTCCTGCGTGCGCCAGGAGCCCATCAGGGAGGGAGGCTTCCCTATGAGGCCTCTCCTCCGCCCGCCACGCGGAAGACCTCCTCCATTCCCGTGAGGCCGGCGCAAATCTTGAGGGCACCGCTGATGTGCAGGGGATACATCCCTTCCTTGATGGCCTGCTCCCGCAATTTGGCCAGGTCCATGTCCGGCCCGATGAGGCTCCGGATGGAAGGCGTGATGGTGAGGATTTCGTAGATTCCGATACGCCCCAGATACCCCGTTTCTCGACACTCGAGGCAGCCGCCATGGACATAGACGGGATCGGGTGGAGCGATGCGCCATGGGCTGACGAGGGATTTCCAGAGCTCCTCGGTATGCACGCCATCCTTCTTGCAATGCGGGCACAGGGTCCGCACAAGCCGCTGGGCCACGACGCCCAGGAGGGTGGCCTTGATGAGATAGTGAGGGGCTCCGATGTCCAGAAGACGCACCACGGCCGACGGGGCGTCGTTGGTGTGGAGCGTCGAAAACACCAGGTGTCCCGTGAGAGCCGCCTGGATCGCCATCTCCGCCGTCTCCAGATCCCGAATCTCGCCCACCATGATGATGTCCGGGTCCTGCCGAAGCAGGGTTCGCAATCCCGTGGCGAAATCGACCCCGATCCCGGAATGCACCTGCATCTGGTTGAACTTGGGCTCCACCATCTCGATGGGATCCTCGATGGTGCAGACGTTCACCTCGGGGCAGGCCAGCTGCTTGAGGGTGGAGTAGAGCGTCGTCGTTTTTCCCGATCCCGTCGGTCCCGTCACCAGGATGATCCCGTGTGGTTTCGAAACCATGCGCTTCCAGCGGCTGAGCTCATGAGGATTGAGCCCGAGCTCCTCGAAACCCCTGATGGTGACCTCGGGATCGAAGATGCGCATGACCAGCTTTTCGCCAAAAACCGTAGGAAGCGTGGACAGTCGGAGCTCGATCTCCGTCCCGGCGGGCGACTTGGTCTTGACTCGACCATCCTGCGGCCGGCGCTTCTCGGCGACATCCATGCGCCCCAGCACTTTGAGTCGACTGACGACGGCGCTCATGACCACGGTGGGAAGCTGATAGACGGGATGCAGCACCCCGTCGATGCGGAACCTCACGTCACTGGTGTCACGGCGGGGCTCCAGGTGGATGTCACTGGCTCGCTGATCGTAAGCGTACTGCAGAAGCCAGTCCACGATATTGACCACGTAGCGGTCATTGGCATCGAGCTTGCCCGCCCGTCCAAGCTCGACCAGCTGCTCCAGGTTGATGGCTCCGGAAAAGCGACCGTTGTCGGATTTCTGGACGGCCCGCTTCACCGATTCGGTGAGAGTGTAGAACTCGACCAGGTATCGGGAGATGTCGACGGGACTGGCCAGGACCCGCACGATGGGGCGCCTCAGGATCCTGGTCAGCTCCTCCTCCCAGTCCTGTAAAAACGGCTCTGCCGTGGCGATGACGATGTGATCCTCATGAACCTCGACGGGAAGGATCTTGTGGCGCGTGGCGTAAGCATAAGAAACCACGCCAGTCACCGCGGTCACATCCACCTTGAGCGGGTCCACCCGATGAAAGGGAATACCCGTCTTTCTGGAAAGCCAGAGAATAAGCGTTTCCACCGTCAGGGTGTCGTGAGGCGGCGTGGCGCAGGCGAGGCGGCGATTGGCGATCTGGATGAAAGGATGTGATTCCTCGCCGGTCTGTTTTGACACCAGCTCGCTGATGAGCTTGCCGGCGTCCTCCGGGACAACGATCCCGTCGGCCACGAGGTCGCCGAGCACGCCTTTCAGCGTCAACTTGCGCTGAATGGAGCCGTTCCCAGGTTTGCTGGATGAACATTGGTCTGAAAATGGGAGTTGGGGTGACGTAGGAGACTCCTTTCTCACATACGTGCATGATGACTGGATTCACCCTGGATCACCCCGGTAATACCGCTCTCGCCCATCCGTGGGTCAGCCCGCCGAGGTCATCCTGTGCCGGCACCGTTTAGAATCGGTCCCTGGCGCCATTTCCTTGAATCGCAAGGGGTCGTTTCTAATAGAGCAGATCGTACTCGGGGATGTCGTGAAGGCGTCGAGTGTGGGAAATGAGGGTGTCCGGCAGATAGCGCCCCCAGAGCTTGAATGGAATTTCCGCCATGTCGACCTTGGGACTGAAGCCGACATCGAACAGGTACCCGATCAGAAACTCCACATTGGTGGGAATGTAGCCTTTGTAAATCTTGTTGTCGCGCTGTGCGATGATGCGCTCTTCGTGGATGCTGGCCCCGAATTCCGATTCAACCATGTCGGGGAAAGTGGCCAGAATGAGCTCCAGTTTGAGATTCGGCTTGGGCTTCACCATCATGGGCTCCAAGCCCCTCCTGAGCCGATCCTCGGGAATGCCCCGATTGAGGTATTTGGTCCAGCTTCGATGGTCGACAAATCTGCGGCACACCTGCTCCGCATCCCACAAAATATCCACGATCATGCTCTTGGCCTGGTACCTTCCCGTGTAGTTTTCCTTTTCATGAATCCGAATGGTCGGATCACCGTCCAGGATCGTCTCCAGTCGGTGAAGTCTCTCGGCATCCGCGATGATCTTGAGCCCCCCGACATCGGCAATGTTCAGCGCGGCGCGATCCAGCCTGATGCTGCACTCCCTGAATGCGCGCGCGATTTCCTTCTCGGCGTCGATGAACTCCTGGATCATCTCCACTTCCGGGGTGACCAGCGCATCCAGGGGGATGCCAAGCCTCCAGGCGCGCTCTTCAGCCTTTTGATGGGCTAGATCCTGCACGGTCTGAAAGATCCAGTGAGCCAGTTTGCGGTTGGCTTTCTCGGCAATCCGTCTCGGCCGCTTCACCCGGTAGAGCCCCAGCAGCTGGTCTTTTCCATCCAGGTAGAGGACTCCGTTGATGGGCGCTTCCCTATAGTAGAAGTCAGGATTCCGCCTGTATTCCGCGAAAAGCTCCAAAACCCTGGTGTCCTCGACATTGGCCGCCCTGCAGAGCGTGTCCCTGAGCTCGCCCTTGAACTGGATGGGCCGCTTCTGGAACGGCTCCTGATATATGGTGGCCAGAAGCATCTCCGAGAAGGTGCCGAGGGTCTCCCCGATCACGAACCCGTCGCAGATGAGGATTTCCGTCAGCCGGAGCGCGTCGCTGGGCTCGGGGCGACCGCAAAACCAGCGGTCCACCATTTCGAAAAGCTCCTCACGGTGTATGAACGATGTCAGATGCAATGGAGGCCCCTATCGTCTCAGTGTGATCCTTTTCACTTACACCACTTGAATCGGTCCTTCCAACTCCCCACTCAAGGGCTACTCAACGGGCCAAACATCGTATAGACTTGCAAACAAGCGGAATCCGGATTTTCATGGAATTGATTGTAGACGTTTCTGATCGTGCATGCAAAAACATTGAAGGACCGGCCACGGAATGAGAGGTCATCGTGACGGCCATGCAGGAGATTATGGATTCCAAGAAGAAGAAAGCACTGGTTACGGTCCGCCAGATGGAGATCGACGATCTGGCGGCCGTGTTTCACCTGGGCGAGCGCCTCTTCACAGCCCGCGAGGCTCCCAATTTATACCGCACCTGGGATGAATACGAGGTGATCTCGCTCTTCCAGTCAGACTCCGAATTCTGCCTGGTTGCCGAAGACGAGGAAAAGATCGTCGGTTTCGCCCTTGGAACCACCGTGACCAAAAGCCATTCCGCCTGGAAGTATGGATATCTTGTCTGGCTGGGCATCGATCCCACCTACCATGGACAAGGGATCGCATCGAAGCTTTTCCATCGGTTTCGGGATCTCATGCTGTCGGACGGAGTACGCATCCTCCTGGTGGATACGGAGGCAGAGAATCTCGCGGCGCTTCATTTCTTCAGGAAAATGGGATTCGGCAATCCCCAGGAGCACATCTACCTTGCTCTCAACCTGGACCCGCAGCTCAAGCAGAAGAAAGGAAGGAGAGCCAATGACAAGACCCATTCCCGTTACCGGCTCCGATACGACGACTGACATCCGCCCCGGAATCAAGCGCCGGCGACTCCGCCATATCCTTCGACGCCTCATCGACATCTACAGCCCCAGCGGAAAAGAGGAGGAGGTCCTCGACTACCTTCAGAGCACCATGAAGCGCCACGGACTGCCTGTGGTCCAACAAGCAGTCGACAGCCACCGGTTCAACCTCCTGGTGGTCCCGCCGGACCAGGAGCCTCGACTGCTCCTGGTCGGTCATGTCGATACGGTGGTAGCCTACGACCTCGAGCACTTCGCTCATTCAGAGCAAGACAACGTCATAATGGGGCTGGGGGCGGCAGACATGAAGGGGGGCTGCGCCGCCATGATCGAAGCCTTCCTAGCCTTGTGGGAAAGCGGCATCCGGCAGGCCCCCGTCGCACTGGCCCTCCTGGTCGGAGAGGAAGAGGAAGGCGACGGCGCCAAACGGTTGATCAAGGACCTTCACGTCCCATGGGCGCTCATCGGAGAGCCCACCAACTTGACACCCTGCCTGAGCCATTACGGCTATCTCGAGCTCCAGATCGTGACGAGAGGCAGACGCATGCACGCATCCCTCGCCAACCGAGGGCTCCACCCCGTGGAGGCCATGCTGCAGATGCTGCTGAAGATCTCACAATACATCCGGGGACATCGACCAGATATTGTTTATAATATTCGGGAGGTTGAGAGCTCGCCCACCGGGTTCGCGGTTCCAGAGCGCTGCGAGGCGTGGCTGGATTTCCACCTCCCTCCCCTGGCTCCCATCGGCGACATCACCCTCGACATCGAGGAGATCATCACGGCGGAGCAGCAGAGCAATCCGGCATTTGACGGGATCTTCCGCTTCGCTACGGTCCATGCGGGATACTCCCTGCCAGAAAAAGGCCTGATCGTGGAAACCCTGAAGCACACATTCGCCGAGCGCTCCATGGACTGGAATCCCCAGCCGTTTCCCAGCCACTCCGATGCCAATCTCCTGTGGGCCGCCGGCATAAAGCCAATTCTGCTGGGATGCGGGGAGCTCGAAAAGGCGCATTCGCCGGATGAATCCGTTTCTCTCTCGCAGGTGGATGCCGCCGCCGAGATCTACCTGGACTTGATGGTGGCCCTGTCCCGCCATTGCCCGTCCGGCAGCTGCGCCCAGGGGCTCTAGCCATTTGGGCGGGAGCTCTTAATGCCTCAGCCCGCCTCCCCGAGATTCCTCCTCTAAACAGCCTTCGGCTGATCGCTTTGGGCTTCAAGCCTGTGAAGCATTTCCTCGTAAACCGATTCTCCGAGAAAAGACCTGAGTCTTCGCTGCTGGGAGCACCTGGCGGTGTATTCCTTCCAGAATGACCTGGCCTCGGTCCCCATCATTTTGTCGGAATCACCCAACTCCGAAAGCCACTGATCCTTGAACTGCTCATAGTCCTCCAAGAGCCTGCAGCTGGCCCCATCCATCGCCAGCAGGAAAAGGGCTTCATAGGGGCTGACGCCTTCAGCCTCGGCAACGATGGACAGGTAGAGGTCCACATGGCGGTCACGCTTGAAAAGCCTGCATCGGAAGTGCTCCATCGCTTCCGGCGCCTGCTGCCCAGCCATGTTGGGATTGCACATCACTCGCGACATCTTGATCGAGATCTGCTTTTGGGCCAACCACTTGTCGAGTCTTATGGGAGCCTGCATTTTCCCCTCCATTCCGGCGCCATGGATTGTGACGCTCAATGGCGGTGCTGCATGTCGCCCTCGCAATCGATCTGGGCGAAATGAAAGCGGCCCGGGACAAATCACTGTTGAAGGGACATGCCCCCCGCTGCAACGGTTGGCCGCCGCTCAAGACAATTTGAAGAATAAAGTTCAAAGCATGAGTTGAATTGTGAGCGCTGTCGCTACCTGAGGACCTTCAAGGACAAGTTTTATCAAACATAAATTTAAGCACTTCCTTGAAGGATGCAATGGGGCGAGCCGTTTCCTTTATGGGGAAGCTGCCCTCTCGCCCACGGCGGGGTGGCAGCTTCACATGCCCTCGGAAGGACTCCAGGATGGAAGGGGCGAGACCGTCGTCAGCGATGTTCTGCCGTCAGCGGAGCTGTTTGAGCTTCTTCTGTGCCTCCTGGGCCTGGGGAGAATGGGGGTACCGATCCACAAGCCTTTCGAGCAGGATGTGAGCCGCGGTGGAGTCCCCGATCTGCTGAAATGCAGACCCCTGTTTGAGCAGCGCCTGCGGGACGCGGCTTCCATTGGGATAACGATCCAGGACCTTCTGGTAGGATTCAATGGCGGCCTGGTACTGCTTTTCGGCATAGTGGCTCTCGGCAATATTGAAGAGCGCCGTTTCCACTTTGTCCGACTTGGGATGCTTGCTCACGAAGGTCGCGTATTCCTTGCGCGCCGGTTCGTACTTGCCCTGGGAAAAAAGCTGAGTGGCCTTTTCAAACTGCAGTTTCTCCGGATCCTCGGGCTCGGGAAGGGTCACCCTGGCCTCCGGGGCAGCGGGTCTCGACGTTGCCGTTGGAGCAGGCACCGTGGGAGGAAGCGAGGCGGCGGGCGGCTGAACCATCGGTGGAGGGGCTGAGCTCCCCAGGTCCGAGCCGGGCAGCGGGGCGACCGAAGGCTGAGCCTTACCCATCTGATCCAGCCGATACTGGAGCTCGTCGATCCGGCCGTTGAGAGCCCCAACCTTCATCTGGAGCTCTTCGATCCTTGAATAAAGGTCGGCACTGCGCTGCCCCTGTCCTTCCGAGGTCTGGACGCGCCTCTCCAGGCTGTACACACGGTCATAGAGCATGCTGAGGCTCTGCTGCATGGTTGACGTTTCCTGGGTGGTGGCACAGCCCGTGCCCAAAATCACAACCATCGAGCAGAAGGTGAGGAGCTTTCCCCAAGACTCGAGAGATCTCTTCATGGGTATTCCTTTTCCCGGCAAAACAAATCCATACCCCATGGCTTCCCGTCGCGCGTCCCGACTGGCGAGGCCCGGCATGCGGCGTGCGCCGGCTTGCGGTCGTTCCGTCACACCGCGGGAAAATGAGGCCGGATGTTCATCAGTTGTTCAGAACGAAGTGGGCCCGTCGATTGCGGGCATGCGACGCCTCGTCATGACCCGTGGCCAGGGGACGCTCTTCACCGTAGCTGACCGCGTTGAGGTTCTGCGTGCTCATCCCCGCATTGGCCAGGTACTGCATGGCGGCGTTGGCGCGCCTTTCACCGAGGGCCAGGTTGTATTCGTTGGTGCCCCTCTCGTCGCAATGCCCTTCCACCGTGACCCGGACCTTCGGATACCGTTTCAGGAATTGAATCTTGTCATCCAGGATCCGTTTCGCGGGCTCGGTCAGGACGTAGGCGTCGTAATCGAAATAGATATCCTCGTTTTCGAATCGCTGGGCCTGGGTCATGAACTCCTGGCGCTCAGCTTCGGTGTTGAGCCCGAGCTCGCGCCACCGGGCATCGTCGGCTCCCAGGGCACCACCGGACCCCGGGCCGCCCATGTCCCCCGGCCCGTACCCCGCAGGCCCCATGCCCGCCTGGGGAGCGACCTTCTTCTTCGCGCAAGCCGTCATCCCCGCTGCCAGAATCAACATGAGGAGCACCCGCAACGCTTTGTCGAACCAAACGTTCATCACTGCCTCCCTGTCCTTCCTGAAAAGGTCTGCGCCTCCTCAGCCTGCACGAGCATCCTTTCCATCGGTTCCCGCCGGCCTACCGTCCGCCCATGCGGGGCGACCATTCCGGCATTTCCTGCCCACCACCCCGGGTGATTCGCCGTAATCCCGTGCCATTGCTCAACATCACCCAAATGGCCGCACCTCCCTGTCGTGTGGAGCTGAAGGCCAGCATGCGGCCGTCGGGCGACCACGTGGGGGATTCGTTGTCTCCCTCCCCGCGCGTCAACTGCCGGACCTCTCCGCCGTCCGGGCGGACCACGAATATGTTGTGGCGGCCGCCGGCCATCCCGCTGAACGCAATCCAGTCGCCCTTGGGAGACCAGCTGGGAGATGTGTTGTAATTGCCGCTGAAGGTGATCCGGCGCTTCTGACCGCTCGACACGTCCATCACATAAATCTGGGGACTGCCCGCTTCGTTGGACACGAAAGCCAGTCGCCGCCCGTCGGGCGACCACGCGGGGGAGACATTGATGCCCCAGCTCTGCACCAGCCGCTGCATGAGCTCACCCGATGCACTCACCAGGTAGATGTCGGGATTTCCCCCCTTGGACAGGGTCACGGCAAGCTGATTCGTTCCCGGTCTCCAGGCCGGAGCGATGTTGATGCCGGGAAAGCCCGCCACCAGGCGATGCCCCCCCGTATGGAGATTGGCCACGTAGACCTTGGCGTTCCCCTCCTTGTAGCTCACATAGGCGATCTGGGACCCGTCGGGGCTCCATGCCGGGGAGAGCGCCAGGCTTTGATCCCGCGTCACCGGCACGGGATTGTTGCCGTCGAAATCGGCAACATAGATTTCCTTGACCTTCCCCTGAACCTGAACATAAGCGATCTTCGTGTCGAAGACCCCTCGCTCCCCCGTAATGGCCATGATGATTTCATCGGCCAGGCGGTGTACCATGGGGCGCCAGTTCCGGACTTCGCCCTCATAGACCTTCCCCACAACCATCCGGCCTGCAACAACGTCGAAGAGGCGGGCCTCCATCCGCAGAGAAGACCCCTGGGCCTGGTAGGATGCACGCACGAGAAAGTCCGCCCCCAGCCGCTTCCAGTCCGGGAACCGTATCTCTCCTGCCGTGACTCCCATGGACTGCGGATCCTCCAGAAACCCCCTGGGGTCCAAGGGCATGAACAGCCCGGAGAAGTCCAGGTTGGCCGACAGCAGCTCTCCCATCTCCCTGGCGAGCTGCGGCTGCTCCGCCGTCTGAAACTTGAAGTCAGGAATGGCAATGGGTATGCGCTGAAAACCGGGCTTGGTGATATCGATTTCGATCTTCTGAGCCCTTGCCGGGTGCAACATCACGCCCGGCAAGACAAGCCCGAGGCAAAAACACAAAGCTATGGTGCATGACCGAAGTCTGAACGGCATCAATGAAACCCTCCAACCCTCGCCAACCGATTCCTCAGGATAAACCCTCCGGGCTGAACCTGATGCCGATTTCCACCCTCGGATAGCTGATCACCTGAGGCAGCGGCGGCAATGGAGCCGATTTCCGAACGGCCCTCAGGGCTGATTCGTCGAAAATGGCGTTGCCGGATGTCTTTTCCACGCGCAAATCCACGATGCTTCCATCCCGGTTGACGACCAACATGAGCCGCGTTTCGAGCCCCTGCGCCCTGATGGCCTCCGAGAACACCCAGTTCCGGCTGATGGTCTCCTTGACCCGGTCGCCATAGAAGCCCAGAAGCGATGAAGCCACGCGGCCTCCCTCGCCGCCGCCGCTCCCCGCGCCCCCGGCCCCTTTGCCGACGCCCTCGGCCACACCCTTGGGGCTTCCCTCGGGATCTCCCTTGGCGGAGCCCTCGGGAGCACCCTTGGCCGGGCCCTCCTTCACCGCCTTGGGGCTCCGCTCCCCGTCCTTGTCCACCGCCGCCAGCTGGGCCCCCTTGGTGGACGAATCCGGCTGCGGCTGAGAAGCAACCTTGGGAGGAGACTTGGGCTTCGGAATGAGCTTCTCGATGTCCTTGTCGATGGACGCCGCGCTCTGGGGCTTTTCCGGGAGCTTGGGTACATCCGGAGCGTCGAGCTTCTTGAGCTCAGCCTGGGGCTTCTCCGCGGAATCCCTCACCTGAAGCCGCTTGACCGGAACAACCGGCGCGGTCTTTGTCTGAGGCGACGAGGCGGCTGTCCTGGGAGTCTCGGGACCCCGAAAGCCTTCACCCGTGGCGCTCCTCGATCCCTTCGCCAGTGGCGCCGGAGCGAGTCCAATGTCCTGAAGGCTCACGAGGCTCACCGTGGTGACCGCCCCCTGAAAGCCCTTCCTGGACAAACCCCAGCCTCCCACCATCGCCGAGCTGAAGACCAGAGCGTGCACCAGAATGGACACCCAGAACCCCTTGAAAAGGTCTCGGCGGGGCAACCGCTGATCCAGATAGGCCAGAGATTCCATGGTCGTGATCCCCAATAATCTTCAGAAATCTCCAGGGTGCTTTCGATATCTCCAAAAATCACAGCCATTCACCTTAACACAGGCCATTTGAAACACAAAGAAAATCGCGGCGCACCTCCAGGAGGGGCTCGCCCCCGTGCTCATTTGACCCCTTACTTCTTCGCGCCTTTCGCGGCAGGCTCGCGAGAAGGCTCCGTGACCATGCCGATCTGGTCGATTCCCGCCTGCCGAATGACGGACATGACCTGCATCACGACCCCATAAGGGACGGATTCGTCGGCTCGAAGAAAAACCCCCCGCTGGCTCGGCCGATTCTGAATCATGGCGAGGAGCTTCTCCCCCAGCACATCGAGGTTGACCGGATGCTCATTGATGAAGAGATTGCGATCCTTGTGAACCGTGACCACCAGACGCTCCTCGTCCGAAGGTATCGCGGGAGCAGACGATTCCGGAAGCTTCACATCGATACCCTGGGTCATCATGGGAGCCGTCACCATGAAGATGATGAGCAGCACCAGCATGACGTCCACGAAAGGCGTCACATTGATCTCCGAAAGCATCGAGCGCGAAGAACCGCTGTTTCCACCCACCTGCATGCCCATGAAAATCCCTCCGTCGACCTAATCCTGAAGGACCGCCAATCGCTGGGCCTCGACCACCGGCTCGTCCTGCCTTCCCTTTCGCATGAGATCCCGCTTCAGCATATTGAGATAGTCCGCCGAGAAGTGGCTCATTTCATTCTCGATGACCCGAATGCGATTGGAGAAGTGGTTGAAAGCCACGACCGCCGGGATGGCCGCCGCAAGTCCCATGGCCGTGGCCACCAGGGCCTCCGAAATGCCGGGGGCCACGACAGCCAGGTTCGCCGCACCCTTGAGCCCGATTTCGTGAAAACTGGTCATGATGCCCCAGACGGTCCCGAAAAGACCGATGAAGGGCGCCGTGCTGCCGGTGGTCGCCAGCAACGGCAGGAAGCGCTCGAAGCGCTGCCGCTCCGAAGTGGTCGCCCCCAAAATGGCCCGCTCGACGTTTTCGAGAAGAACCTCGGGGTTCACTTTGACATCCTGGAGACTCTTGGTTTCGAGGGACTTGCCCAGGCGGTTCAACTCCGCATACCCCATGCGAAAAATCTGGGCCAGATGACTGTCCTCGAAATTCTGGCTTTCGCGATACAACGCCGCGTAGCTCCTGCGCTGCCGGAACTGCTCGATGAACTGGTCCGACTCATTTCTGGCCCGCCTCAAGAGCAGGTATTTCATCACGATGATGCACCAGCAGGCGCACGAAAGCCCCAGCAGCAGGAGCATGATGAACTTCACCATGGGACCGGCGCTCATCATCATGTCCATGACGCCGCCCCGATGGTAGGGAGCACCCGCGGTCTCGGCCGCATGGGCCAGGGAAACAATTCCGTTCAAGAACATGCGTCTTCCTTATCAAGTGTCCAGTTCGTCCAGCGCCCCGACCATGGCCGGCAGAGCCGTACCCGCCGATTGGGCGATGTGCAGATCGATGCAGGCCGACGGGATCTCTATATCCCGTGGATCGATGACGATGATAGCGGCGCCGGCCTTCTTGGCCAGGACGGGGAGATGCGATGCGGGAGCCACCGCCGCCGAAGTACCGATGACCAGCATCACATCACAGCTGCGCGCAGCATCCACGGCCCCGGCATACGCTTCCCGGGGGATCTGCTCGCCAAAGAAAACAAACTCGGGCCGCATCGCATTTCCGCAGCCGCAGAGGGGCGGCTCCCCGGAGAGTCTCAGGGATTCGCGCGACACGCGATTTCCGCACCGGTCGCAGCGCAGCGTCCGCCCGTGGCCGTGAAACTCAATGACCCCGCGGCTTCCCGCCTTCTGGTGGAGGCTGTCCACGTTCTGGGTGATCACCAACTTCAACAGCGCACGCTCTTCAAGCTCCGCCAAAGCCACATGGGCCGGATTGGGCCTGGCCGCTCCCAGCAGAGCATCCATCTCCAGAAGCATCTTCCACACTTTGCCGGGATTGGCCCTGAACGAGCTGATGTGCCCGTACTCCATGGGCTCATACCTGGACCAAAGGCCATTTTCGCTCCGGAAATCCGGAATGCCGCTCTCCACCGAAATCCCGGCCCCGGTGAGCGCCACCGCGAAACGCCCTCTCGCCACCAATTGAGCTGCTCTTCTGATTTCCTTCATCACCTGTCAGCTGCAGTCAAGCTCTTTGAATTTCTAATGCATTTCTAATGCGTTAGCTTGGAGACATCCTAAAGTGCTCCCTTGTGGATGTCAAGGTGTTTGCAACACGTACCGGGATGCGCATAAAAACATAGCATTGATGCTAGTGGATAAAAATATCCGCACCCAGACGAGGAAGCAACCTGAACTTGAAGCAAACCCTGCAGCATAGGACAATGGTCGGATTGATCGAACCATCCTGAAGGCGAGCAATCACTATTTCATTATTTTCAGATTTTGCCCTATTTTTACTTTAGTATCCGTCAGATTGTTCCACTTCCTCACATCCTCCGCACTGACATTATACCTTGACGCAATGCCGAAGAGCGTCTCTCCCCTGCCGACCGTGTGATAGGAGAACGTCGGCGCATAGCTCGACTTGAAGGCTTCCACCCTGGACTGGAACTCCTTTCCCCTACCCGCCGGAACCTTGAACACGTGATCGCCGGCCGGGATTTCATCGGAAATATACGACGGGTTCAGCCGCTTGAATTCCCTGAATGAAACGCCGGCTGCCTCGGACAGCATCAGCAGCGGCAGGGCGTTGGGCAGATTCATGGAAGCACGATCCAGATTCTGGGTAGGATAACCCGCGCCGCTGGGCAGCGAATAGCCGTATTTCTCGGGATTCCGCAGCAGTTCCTTGATGGCGAGGATCCTGAAAATATAGCGCTCGGTCTCCAGGGGCAGCTTGAGCGAGTAGTAGTCATTCGCCTTCTGCTTGCTCATTTCGGACATAACGCGATTCTCACCGCAATTATAGGCTGCAATGGCCAGGGTCCAGTTCTGAAAGGTGTCGCGCAGCTCCTTCAAATAAGCGAAGGCGCTCTGGGTCGAGCGCTCGAAGTCATGCCGCTCATCCACCTGCCGATTCTGGCTCAACCCGTAACGACTGCCGGTGCTGGCGATGAACTGCCACGGCCCGACAGCCCCGGCGGGTGAGGCCGCCAAAGCCAGAAGATCACTCTCGGCCACCGCCACGTACTTCAGGTCGTCGGGAAGCCCGCTCTGGGCCAGCTGCTTTTCCAGCCAGGGAAAATATCGCTCTTTCCGCTTCAGCCAGAGGAACACCTGTGCGTGACTGTACACCACAATGGTGAATTCCCGGTCGAACCGCTCCCGCACGTCCTCGATGTGAATGGGCACCGATTCCCCACAGAGATCCATTTCTGGCGGCGGAGGATAGTAAGGGATGGGAAAAACACCCGACTCAGGCACCACCGCCTGAGCAAGCACGCTCGGACCGCACGCCCACACCCAGATCAGGGCGATCCCCCACAGCATACATCGACCCGTTCCGCTGATTTTCATATTCCCGCCTCCCATCAATGCCGAGGCCAAAAAGCCGGTGCGGCTCGCGAAGACCATTCATACAACCGTCATGGATGATTCATGTGCTCAAACCTCGAACATTCAACACCAGTGGCGAGGGCAGCTTGCCCACCGGATAGCCGCTCAGACCATTTCGAGGGAGCTGAAGAAAAACGCGATTTCGGTCTGGGCAGTGTCCGGACCGTCCGATCCATGAACGACGTTCTGTTCGATGTCCGTGGCGAAATCGTGCCTGATGGTGCCCGGCGCGGCGTCCTTGAAATTGGTGGCGCCCATCAGGTCTCGGTTCCTCTGGATCACTCCTTCGGCCTCCAGAACCATGACCACGATGGGTCCCGAAGACATGAAATCCGTCAGGCTTTCATAGAAGGGTCGCTCCCTGTGCACGGCGTAGAAAGCCATGGCCCGCGCCTTGGTGAGATGCAGCATCTTCATTGCGGCGATGCGGATGCCGGCCTGCTCGAAACGCCTGATGACTTCGCCTGCGAGTGCTCGTTTCACTCCGTCGGGCTTGATGATGGACAAAGTCCGCTCCATGTTCCATTCCTCCTCATTCTCCATGGTTTTCGCCCCTCCACGGGACACCCTCTGATGCCTTTTCTCCCATGAAAAGTCAAACGCCATTTCCTTGGCCTGACCCGAGGTCGGGCTGCGGGCTTCATGCTTCGGGCTTCAAATATCTGCGGGGGTGCGGTCTCCCGGTGGGCGGCCGGCGGGGTGGTCGTGGCAGGTGAAGTCGCCCTGGAGAGGCCCCTGAACAAGGACAAAAAAAGAGGGCCCCTGTCTGAAAGGGGGCCCCACAGTCCGAGCCCACCAGCCGATGGACACGTGAGCCAACAGGTCCTCGCCACAGGCCCTGAACCTCGATGCTCTCCTCATTCGCCGCGCATGAGTCGAGCCTCACTTCCGGACATGACATTCCCCGCACATCACCGGACCGCTCTTGCGACCCTGGCCTCCCATGACCTCATGGCAACCCTTGCACTGGCCGTGAAAAGCCTGCAGCAGGGGGACCTTCCCGCCCCGGGCCGTCGGATTGTGGCAGCCGGCGCAGGACTGAGCGCTGTCATCCCCACCCCGGTTGTTCCCATGCTCGTCGTAGTCATGATGGCAGCGGATGCACTCCAGGGTAGCCGTGTGCTTGTCGTGGTTGAAATCCACGAGGGGCCTCTGGTGGGGCCCGATTTCCTTGTGCTCCATCACCATCATGGGATCCTGGGACCAGACCAGAGGAACCAGAAAGAACAGGCCGACCACGGCCAGTGCCACCACAGTATGACTTCGCTTCATGTACCCCCTCCCCGGTTTATGGCTTCACTGGAACCTATTCCTCGCCCCCCTCGGCTTCCTCTTCCTCATCCTCATCCCTGGGCTGGAATCTTTCCGGAATGATCATGGTCTCGCAGATGATCTCCTTGAAGGACATGACCTTGACACCCAGACTGTACTCCTTGTTCAGGTCGTTGATCTGGTCGAAGCAGTTGTGGCAGGGCACAATGACGATCTTGGCCCCCGTGGCCTTGATCTGATCGGCCTTGATCTGTCCCGATTTCATACGTCGCTTCTTGAACTCCGGCCCCATGGGGATGTAGCCGCCACCGCCGCCGCAGCAATGATTCAAGTCCCTGTTGGGACTCATGTCCCGAAAGTCCTTGCACAGGAACTGTGTCAAAAGCCTGCCTTCCTCCCATAGCCCCCCGTTTCTCGATACGTTGCAGGGATCCTGGTAGGTGACGGGCTCCTCGATCATCTTCTCCGGGTCGATCTTGATGCGTCCGTCCCGAAGATACTCGTAAAAAAGCCTCACCGAGTGAACCACGTTGACCGGCGGCTTTCCATCCTGATATCCGAGAAAATAGGGGCCTTCATATTTCGCCGAGCGGTATGCATGACCGCACTCGGTGATGAGAATGTTCTGAACTCCCAGTTCAAGGGCCTTGTCGTACATGTACTTCACGACCTGACCGGCCAGGGCCCGATCACCGGCGAACATGGCCAGATTGGTGCAATCCCAGCCGATCGAGGGCATAGTCCAGTCTTCCTCGGCCACCGTGAAGATCTTGGCGGCCATGGCGATATCCTGGGGATAATACATGGGCTCGCGGGCGTTGACCGTGTACATGTATTTGGCCCCCGGCTTGTCGATGGGGATCGTCAGGCCGAAGATTTCCTCCCCGGTCTCCTCCTCCATCCACGAACAGGTGTCGATGAAATCCTCCGTGGCCATGCCCATCTGGTTTCCCGTCTCGCGGTAATTGACGGAGGTCCGGGCCAGCCCCTCGGGGACAATGCCCTGCGAGTTGCAGACGGCCCTCGCCGCCGCGATCATCGTGGCAATGTCGATGCCGAAGGGGCAGAACATGGAGCAACGCTTGCAAGTGGTGCACTCGCCCCAGATCATGTCATAGCACTTGTGGAGGAACTCCCGGTCCACCTCGCCCTTGCGCCGGTACATCTCGCCGAGGGAGTGCTTGAATTTGTAGGCGGGACTCATTTTGGGATCCCGGTTGTTGGCCAGGTAGAAGAAACAGCTTTCGGCGCAAAGTCCACACCGCGCGCAGATGCTCAACCAGGTCTTGATGCGCGCGCTGTCGTTTGCGCTGAGGATTTCCTTGATTTTTTTTGTGTTGACCGGCTTCTCAAGCTCTTCACTCATGACAGCCTTGACTCCTTCTCACAGTGAACCAAACATATCCGAAAGGACACTCATCCTTGGACAGGGTCTACCAGGACCGCGCTCCCCGCCGTCCCCCCATCTCGAACCCGATGAAGGCGCGTGTGAAGAAGAAAAGAATAAGATGTCCCAATTTGCTGAACGGGATGATGATGAGCAGGATTTGAGCCGTCAGGACGTGCAGGATCATCATCAATGCATAAGGCCCCCACTGATGATAGGCCAGGAAACCGGTCACGAAAGGGGCCGCAGTCAGCAGCAACAGCGTGTAATCCCATGCCGTGGTCAGGATTCGAACCTCCGGGCGAACCAACCGGCGAATCAGAAGGAAGGCCACGCAAACCATGAACACAATGGTCAGGGTGTCGGCCAGACTGTCTGAAATGGATGGAAGGCTCACGCCGAAGGCTTCCTCCCAGAGCATGTTGTGAGCGTAAAGAAATAGAGGAATCCCGAGCAGGCACACGTGGAAGACGAAAAAGACCAGCGAGAAGACGGGCTGGCTGCGCATGGATACGCTTCCCCAGGGGATGAGCCAGCGCACGATGGACTGAAAGGCCCACCTGGCATCCATGTGGTTGTAAAAAACACGGTCCCTTTCCCTGCTGAGGCCATAGAGGTAGGCGATGCGGAAAACGAGTCCACCGAAAAAGATGAAAAAAGTCAGCCACAGCGCGGGTCCTGCCAGAAAATTATAGAGATCCACCATCAGCCATCTCCCTCCCTGTGCAAAATTCGCCTCACCCTGGATTTCGGCCTGCAATGTTGTTCAAAAATTCACTTTTCAATCGCATTGCAATATATTAGTACCATAGCCCGTGTAATTCTCAAATAGAAGGTCATGGAGTTCTTTTACTTTTCCGGATGCTCATTCTCCGGGAAGCCAGACTGCAAGCATTGACCGGCGAGGCGAACATGCGGCGCACCGAGTCCTCTCTTGTGATTTAAGGATCAACCTTTCCGGGGGGGGGAGGCGCGCGAAATCCCTGGCAAGCACATCGGGGCGGCGAGCCGAAGCTCCCGCCCCGCTCCATTCACTCGGCCGGCTTCGGAGATTCCCGGACCAGCCTGAATCCCACATCATTGTTGCCGACGGAAGGCAGTCCACTGCTGCGGCCGGCGGCCCGGGTGCCGTCCGGTCCGCCGTGCCAGTAGCCGCCCCTCATGACGCGGTCCGGCCCCAGGCGGGCGTTCTGGTTCACCGGGTTCCGCCGCTCGTAGTTGGCGTAAAAATCAACACCGTAATAATCCTCACACCATTCCCAGACATTCCCCAGCATGTCGAAAAGCCCAAACCCGTTGTGCTGAAAGCTGCCGACAGGCGCCGTGGCGGCGTAGCCATCCTCACAGTCGTGAACGTCCTCCCACTTCCAGAGCTTCTTCGCCGTCAGGTCGGCGATATTCTCGTATTCACAAGCCCGGTCCCCCTCATCTCCCCAATAGTGAGGGCCGCGGGTCCCGCTTCGCGCCGCATACTCCCATTCGGCTTCCGTGGGAAGGCGAAAACGGTACTGGCCTCCGTTCTGCTCCGTAAGCCACTGAGCGAATGACCTGGCGTCCTCCCAACTGACATAAACCACGGGCTGCTGGTCCCCGTTCAGGGAAATGCCCTCGTAGCTCCGGCTGTCGTGCTCGCGATGGAACTTGCGAAACTGCCCGTTGGTGACCTCGTGTCTTCCCATCCAGAAGCCGTCCACACAAACTTCATGCACCGGCCCCTCGTCCTGGCTGCGGCCCTCTTCCTTCTGGGGGCTCCCCATCAGGAAGCATCCGCCGGGAATCCACACGAGCTCCATCCCGGTCACGGGCTCCTTCCATGTCCTGAACTGCCTCGGGGACATGTCACCCCGTGGAAGCGCCGCGGTCACCACTGGACCGGGAACCTGGGGCTGGGCAACGGAAACCGCCTCCCGCACGGGCAGCTTGAAATAGAAATCCCCTTCCAGGGATGAGGATTCCCAGGGGATCTGCTTTCCAAGGGTCGCCTCCCTCACCGATGATCGCACCTGCTTGAAGACGTCCTCGATCTTCAGGCCCGGGGTCTTCATGACTTTGACCAGTTCTCCCGTGTACACCCCGTGGTCGGCCGGCCCGTCACTGGCCACGGCTCCCGGGGCCGTGGCATAGGCAATGAGCGTCCCCGTCGGAGCATTGATGGAGGCGAGCCCCTGGGCTCCCGATCGGAAGGTGCGGGCGAAAGGATTATCGCGACAGGCATCCAGAATCACGATGTTCAAGCGATTGCGGGCATACTCCATCTCGGCCAGAACCGACGAAGCATCGACTCCTTCAAATTCGATCTGTCTCTCGTGCTCGACACGGGCCCCGATGGGCACCAGAAAATTTCGTCCATTCACCTGCATCCCGTGTCCCGCATAGTAAAAAAGCCCCACTCCCCCCTTGAGCAACCGCTGCCCAAAATTGTATATTTCCTGCTTCATCTCCTTCTGACTCAGATTGAGCTTTTCGGTGACCTGAAACCCCAGCTCCCTGAGGGTCCCGGCCATCGTTCTGGCGTCATTTCCAGGGTTGCGCAGCGGGGCCTTTTCGTAGGCGTCATTGCCCATCACCAGGGCGATGCGCTGTTCGGATTTCATGAGCTCCAGGAGCTCCTGGGATGGATCGACCGGAGCTGCCAGGGCCTGCCGACAGCCCACCATGAGCACCACCGAGACAAGTGCAAAAATCATCAGGTATTTCAAACTCATAGCGAAACCTCTCGCTTTCTCCCCGTGCTGGGCTCTCCCAAAAACCAAAAAGGGAGCCCCACCGGGATCCCCCTTCCAGCTGCCGCTTCGCCGCGACTCGACTCCATCCTTCAAACCATGCTCGATGCCGCGCGCGCAGCCACGGCCACCTCCGCAAAGGACATGCTCGCCTCGAATCGAGGCCAGATTCTATGCACCAGACTATGGGAAATCAAGGGTTTCCTCTGTGGCGCATGATAGACTGGCCGAGACCGCTGTCCGGAGCTCAGGGATGGCGTTCAAGATTGAAGAGGGGTTGAGGCGGAAAGGGCCGACTTCCCTGATAGGCCTGAAGGAGCGATTCCAGAGAGATCCCCTCTCCGTCCGGCCCTTCGCTCACATCCACCATGTGAGTGTGAAAGCCCTTTGAGCGCAAAAAGTCCACCTGTGAAAACCAGGCGAAGGGCTGCTCCGCATAAATGAAGCTGAGCTCCCCCCTTCGTCTCCAGATGAAGGGCTCCCTGCGGGGCGAATGGAAGGGCTTCCCCTCGTCCAGGCCGGGCTTGAGGCGGGAGGCGAAGAGGGGCGGCCAGCCGTAGACACAGACGATGGGGTCCAGAGGCCAGGAGCCCCCGGCGAGATGCTCCAGCTCGCTCCGGGTGATCTCCAGGGAGAGAACCGCCTGCCGGCAGCCAAGGTCAGCCATGCATTGCAAGGCTTCGATATTCCTCAGATTCAGCCGATGGCCCGCCGTGACGCTTTTTTCCCCAATCTCCCGAAGCAGGTCGAAATGAGCCCAGTTGTTCAATTCCCAGTCGTTGAATCCCTTCCCGGAATACCATTCCACGGCGGCCCGAAAATATCCCACCTGCTTTTCCACGATGATTGCGGGCAATGACCAGCAGAAGCGGTGCTTCTGACCGGCCGAGAGCTTCATCCTGGACAGCCTCTCCAGGTTGGCGGGCGAAGCCGTGATCATCACCTTCTGAACGGGAAGCTCGAGAGCCTGCATAAGCGTCTTGACTTCACCCACCTTGAAGATCAATCCCTGCCGGGATGGCCGACCACCCGTGCCTCGGCTCGCCGGAATCCCGCCCTCCGGGGGCTCTCTGAACTTTCTCCTGAATCCATGCGGCCTGGGAGCTTCGGCTCGAATGCGTCTCCAAAGCGATTGGGGTGATACAGGCTTGCGGCCCACTCTGAAAAGCCGCATTTCCGGCTTCAACGCAGCGGACGTGAGAAGCCGCAGTCGCTCCCCCGGCTCGCCTCGAGATCGCGACTCGCCGTCACGGGTCGTCAATCCCTCGACCTCGAGCACGCTCTCTTCCCTGCCCTCCGTGGATTCGGGCCGCAAACGGTCACCCACCGCAAGGGCATGGCGGAGCTGAACCGCGACGGATTTCCCGTCCACATGCCGGACCGTTGCCACCCAAAGGCCGCTCGAGCCCGACCGGTGCGGGGCCAAAACCTGCTTTTCGGCGTCGCCCGCCAGGTATCCGGGAGTGAGCCGTCTCGAAGGGGTGAGATTCAACCACCCACGGGCCTCTTCGATGGCAGCCTTCTCCTCGTGGGCCGGAGCGTCGAGCACCAAACGGTAGGCCCGCACCACTTGTGCGATATAGTCCGCCGACTTCATGCGCCCCTCGATCTTGAAGGAGGCGAGGCGCATCCGCTTCAAACGTGGAATGAAGGGCAGGGCGCAGAAGTCGCTGCAGGAGAGAAAGAACCCCTCCTTGCGACCCTGGCGAAACGGAAGGCGGCAGGGCTGAGCACAGCGTCCCCGGAGACCGCTGTTGCCGCCTCGAAAGCTGCTGGCGAGGCACATTCCGGAATACGAAAAGCACAAGGCGCCATGGACGAAGATCTCGAGGTCCACGTCGGTCCTGGCGGCAATCTGCTCGATTTCCCGCAGGCTGAGCTCCCTGGCCAGGACCACGCGCTCGGCCCCCATGCGGGCCAGCTGGCTCACCCCCGCATGATTGTGGGCCGTCATGAGGGTGCTGGCGTGAAGCTTCAGCCCTGGAAACCATTGGCGAGCCAGGACGAACAATCCCGGGTCCTGGACGATGAGCCCATCCGCCTTCATGTCCGACAGGGCCTGGAGGATGTCGAGGCTTTGCCCCACTTCCTGGGCGGCGACCTGGCTGTTGAGAGCCACGTAGACGGAAACATCATGCTTTCGGGCGAAAGAGGCGAGAAAGGAGAGCTCCTCGAGGGAGAAGTTCACGGCGGATGCCCTGGCGCTCAGCTGCTTCAGGCCGACGTAAACCGCGTCCGCCCCGTTTTCCACGGCGGCCAGAAACCCTTCCACATGCCCCGCCGGGGCCAGAAGCTCCGGGATCGAACCGGCCAAGACTCACTCCTCTCTCACCACAAAGGCTCAAAGACCGCAAAGCATGAAGATGGCGCTTCTCAAGGCCATTCCCCTGGGGACCCCCGTGTCCCGTGCATTTCCCGGTGCAATGGGTGCGATCCATTCAAATTGCCCGGCCCCGGGTCGAAGGCGGCGGGGAAGCCCTGTCAGGCCGATTCGAAAACCCGCTTGAAGATCGTGTCCACGTGCTTCAGGTGGTGACGGAGATCGAAAATGCCCTCGATTTCCGCGGGAGAAAGGTGCGCCGTGATTTCGGGGTCCTGCTTCAGCCGGTCCTCGAGACGCGAGCTTTCCTCCCAGACGGCCATGGCGTTTCGCTGCACCAGGCGATAAGCGTCCTCCCGGGTCATTCCCCTTTCCGTAAGGGCGAGCATAACCTGCTGGGAAAAGAAGAGTCCACCGGTGAGATCCAGGTTTTTCCGCATATTCTCCGGGTAAACGACGAGGCGATCGAGGACCCGGGTGAGTCGGGCCAGCATGTAATCCAGTAGAATGGTGGAATCGGGCCCGATGATGCGCTCCACGGAAGAGTGGCTGATGTCCCGCTCGTGCCACAGCGGCACGTTCTCCATGGCCGCCAGGGCATTGCCCCGGAGCACGCGCGCCAGGCCCGAGAGGTTCTCCGATGCAATGGGATTGCGTTTGTGGGGCATGGCCGAGGAGCCCTTCTGACCCGGAGCGAAGTACTCCTCGGCCTCCCGCACTTCCGTGCGCTGGAGATGGCGGATCTCGACGGCAATCTTCTCCACCGTGCACCCGATGATGGCGAGCGTCGTGAAATACTCGGCATACCGGTCGCGCTGGATGATCTGACTGCTGCAGGGAGCCGGTTTCAATCCCAGCCCGAGACAGACGGATTCCTCGATGCCGGGGTCGATGTTGGCGAAAGTGCCCACGGCCCCCGAAATCTTTCCGACCCGCACGGTCTCACGGGCATGCTCCATGCGCTCCCGGTTCCGGGACATCTCGGAATGCCAGAGAGCCAGCTTCAGCCCGAACGTGATGGGCTCGGCATGGATGCCATGGGAGCGGCCGATCATGACCGTGTCCTTGTGCTCATGGGCCCGGCGCCCGAGCACCTCGAGCAACCGGTCGAGATCCTCGATCAGCAGGTCAGCCGCCTCCACCATGACCAGAGCCATGGCCGTATCGAGCACGTCCGACGAGGTCAGTCCCTGGTGAATATAGCGGGAGGAGGGCCCAACGCTTTCGGCAACGCTGGTGAGGAACGCAATGACGTCGTGGTGGGTTTCCCGCTCGATTTCAGCAACCCGCTCCACGCTGAAGCCCGCTTTCTCGCGGATCTCCCCCATGGCATCCGGCGGGATGTCGCCCCGCCCGGCGAGGGCCTCGCAGACGGCGATCTCCACCTGGAGCCATTTGCGGTACTTGTTTTCCAGTGTCCACAACCGGGCCATTTCCGGTCTCGAATATCGATCGATCATGCCATTTCGCTCCCATTAGCGCCATTTCCAGTCAATCCCTTGCCTGACAGCGGGACACCCTATACCATAGGCTCGCAATCTTTGCCAGGGAGCCGGTTCCATGTCCCGCGGGCCGGCCGGACCGCACAGGAAGCGCAGGGTGACGCATGCCTCTTCTCGGGGCGCACATGTCCATCGCCGGGGGACTGCATCTGGCCGTCGAGAGAATCCTGAGGGTCGGCGGGGAATCGCTGCAGATCTTCGCCAAGAACCAGAGGCAGTGGCATGCGACGGATCTGGACGATGAATCCGCCCATCGATTCCGGTCCGCCCTGGCGGATGCCGGTCGCCTCGTGGTGGCCGTGCACGACACGTACCTGGTGAACCTGGCCTCCCCCGACGAGACCATTCGGAGAAAATCCGTCGAAACCTTCGCCGATGAGCTCCAACGCACCAGCCGGTTGGGCATCCCCCGCCTGGTGGCCCATCCCGGCGCCTACATCGAGGGGACGCTGGAGGATGGCCTCGACCGCTTTGTCCGCAACCTGGATTTGGCCATCAGACTCTCCCAAACCGCTGACGTTCGGATCCTCATCGAAAACACGGCGGGGCAGGGGACGCAAATCGGGTCCCGGTTCGATGAAATTGCACACATACTCAGCGCGTCATCCCACGGCCACCGCCTCGGCGTCTGCTTCGACACCTGTCACGGCTTCGCGGCCGGCTACGACATGAGGAGCAAAAAGGTCTATCGGTCCACCTTCGCCGATTTCCATCGAATCATCGGGCTTCACCGCCTGGAATTCTTCCACCTGAACGACAGCAAAAGGGAGCTCGGGGCGCGGGTCGACCGGCACGAGCACATCGGCAGGGGCGGCATCGGCCTCGAGGGCTTCCGTCTCCTGCTCAACGACCCCCGGTTCCGGGACCACCCCATGGTCCTCGAGACCCCCAAGGGAAAGGACCTGGCAGAAGACATGGAGAATCTGCGGGTGCTCCGGGGCCTTCTTACGTGAGCCTTGACTCACACCTTTCTTGCCGCTCTAATGCGTACAATTGTGAACGTTGTGAACGATTTCAGCAGAGCATCCATCCGGGAGCATGTGATGAAGAGACGGACCAATGTTGTTCTCGATGAAGAACTGGTGGAAGCCGGTCTGCAGATTACAGGAATCAGGAGTCGCCGAGCCCTGATCGACCATGCGCTCCGGGAGCTCTTGAGAAGGGAGTCTCAGAAGAGGATTCTTGAGCTCAAGGGCACCGTGCATTGGGAGGGCGACCTGTCGACCATGCGTCGAGAAAGAGATTTGGAATGACGCTTGTGGACACCTCCGTCTGGATCGATTTCTTTGCGGCGCGGAATACGGCTCAGGTGGCGATTCTCGAGTCTCTGATCCAGGACAGGGAAGACCTGTGTTTGTGCGGCGTGGTGCTCACGGAAGTGCTGCAGGGCATCCGGGACGATGAGGAGCACGCCAGGGTGGAGTCAACTCTTTCAGGCCTGGTTTTCCTCCCCATGCGCAGGAAGACTTTCCTTCTCGCAGCCCAAATCTATCGTACACTGCGGTCGCAGGGGATAACCATCAGGAGCCCGGTGGATTGCATGATTGCTGCAGTATGCATCGAGCACAAGGTTCGGCTGCTGCACAACGACCGGGATTTCAATCAAATCGCCCTGGGTACGGACTTGATCGTCATCTCCGCCCGGGGCTCTCTCTGACATCGCTCCGCGGGAGTCTTCATGCCGCGCGGTTGCTCAGATTCTTCTGTATCCCCATGGCCGCCAGGGGGAGCGATATGTCGATGGTGGGATACAGTCCCTTGAGGGTGCCGGCTGGATACGGCTGAATGATGTTGAAGGTACGGCTGAATGATGTTGAAGGAAATCTGCCGGGCTTTCTGGGCATGCCCCCGCTTGTCCCGCCCGTCAAAATATGCGCCGTTGGCCTCGAGGATGTGCTCGATGCGATGCCGGAGAGCCTCCACAAAGCGACTCCCGCTCCCCTGAAGAATCATGGCTCCATGGACCAGCTCCGATTCGGCCTGGGCGACCTTCTCCAGGGGCAGGCTGTGCCGCGCCAGCTCCCTACGATTGCGTACATACCCCCAGACCAGATGTTCCGCCGGGATCTCGAGGGGCTCCTGGAGGTCTATGATCGTGTGGGGCATGACGATACTCCCGGCGCCGATCATCAGCGGTCGGTCCTCTCCGCCCCTGAGGAACGAATTGAAGCCCACGAAGACCTTTTCCCCCAGCGTCGCGTGGATGACCTTGCCCCCGTGGGCGGTGATGTTGTTTCCCTCCAGCCGGGAGCTCACGATGTAGCAGTTCTCCTGGGCGTTGGAGCCCCTGCCGAGCCACGCGTCCTCGAGGTACGCCCTTTGGGCCACCAGCACATTCTCGCTGATGCTCGTGCTTCCCGCGACCACGGCATAGCGGCTCAGCGAAGCTCCCACCGGCACCGGAATCGTCGGCCTGGATTCCACCACCTCGAATGCCGATGCGAACCGATGCTTCCTGGATTCAACGAAATCCATGAAGACCCCCGTTGGGACCTTCCCGGGCTCGAGGTCGACGTAATGCTTCAGATCCTCCGGGTGAAAACGATAGCTGAAGGAAAAGGCTCCGGGAGCGCGAATGATGACCTGGCCCGGCTCGTAGCGCCGGTGGATGGCCTCGCCGCACTGCACATAGGCAAAGGCTCCGATGACACAATTGCGCACGGTGGTCAGGTCTACGGTGCTGAATGGTCCCAGGAAAGCACCCTCGGCCGGCGAGCCGTGGATATTGGCGTAGTGCATGGCAACGGTGTTCTGGATGAGGAGCTCCTCGGGGTTCTCGGGGTCGTGGGAGTTGTTGTGCACCAGGGTCTTCACGAGGAAGCTGTCCCGAATCCGAATCTTTTCGTCTTCGTAGAGAGGAACTTCAAAGCCGCCCGACTTGAAGACCTCCCCTCTCCTCTTGAGCTCGTCGCCCCGAATGTCGCTCTTGTAAAGGACGGAATGCTCCACGGTGCACTTCCCGAGAAAGTAGCTTCCGGCCAGGCTCGAGTTGTGAAAACGGAAATACAGGGGATGGTGCGGCGTCAACCCGTAGAAGGCGTAGAACTTCACGAACTTCTCGGGCTGGATGAGACCGGCGATGTAGGGCTCGACATCGAACGCGGGCTCCCTGAGGTTCACGTTGACTCGACCGATAATGCGTTGAATGAGTCTCTCCAGATGCTTCATCCTGCTTCTCCATTCAGAACGTTCCGGTTGCGGCTTCCTTCCTCCACTCGACGGGCTCCGGAGCTTGTATCGATCCCGAACCGCTTCCGGGGAATGCGGGCCCACCCCCTCAGAGCCTCTTTGGGATGGCTTGCCGGCACGGAGGAGTCAGATCGGGCCGGGACGCAACCCGGCCCTACCAGCACGGTCATCTAACGGCAGGGGCGAGTTGCGTCCCGGCCGGCGTTGGCGGCACTTGTCCCCCGCCCCCGACAGGGCAGGATGAGCAATTCCCAAACAGGCTCTCAGCCGCGCTTGAGCGGGACCCGCCGGGCTGCGTCACGGATCTTGGCGATGAGCTCCTCCAGATCGCACGGCTTGGTCAGGTAGTCGTAAGCTCCCAAAGCGATGCCCTCCCGGGCGGCCGTTTCGGAACCGTGCCCGGTGAGCATGATGACCGGCATATCCGGGTCCATCTTCTTGAAGACCTTCAGGACCTCGATTCCGTCCATGTCTTCCATCTTCAGATCCAGCACCGACACGTCAAAGGTCCATCTGCGGAGGGTCTGGATCCCCTCGGTGCCGCTGAGGGCCGCGGTGACGTCAATGCCTCGCCTGGCCATGCGCTTGGCCAGGACGCTGACATAACCCGCCTCGTCATCCACAATGAGAAGCTTGATGCGTCCGGGCGCGTCCGTCGCCTGTTCGGTCATTTCTCCCGTCCTCAGTCGCCGCGGCGCAGAGCGATTTCGTGGATCCGCGCCTGGGTGATCTTCTCATCATGAGCGGCCTTCTTGCTCCTGGCCTCCAGCACCTTGGCGAGCAGGACCTCGATGTCGCATGGTTTCATCAGGTAGTCGAACGCCCCCAGCTTCATCCCCTCGATGCCCGTCTCGATGGTGGCATGACCCGTCAGCATGATGACTTCCACAAGGGGGAATTCCTTCTTGAGCTCCCTCAGGGTCTCGATACCGTCCATGCCGGGCATCTTGACGTCGAGAATCACCACGTCCACCTTCTTGTCTTTGAGAACCTCCAAGGCTTCCGGCCCACTGTAAGCCTTCAGAATCGTGAGGTTCCTCTTGCTCAGCCGCTTGGTCATGGTGTCCACGAAAGGGACTTCGTCATCGACCAGGAGCACGTTTGTCGACAGCATTGGCTTTCCTCCTCGTTGAGTTACAGGGTTTCACAGGTCCCCGGCGGAACCCGCTTCTTCGGAGTCTGCTCGCTTCTTTTCACTTCCTGTGCATCGGCAGGTAAACGTGGAACGTGGTCCCCAATCCCACGGCGCTGTTGACCGTGATCTCCCCCCCCAGTTTCTTCACGATGCCGTAACAGATGGAGAGGCCCAGCCCCGTTCCCTTGCCCACCGGCTTGGTGGTGAAAAAGGGATCGAAGATTCGGGGCAGAATGGCTTTGGGGATCCCGTGCCCGCTGTCCTGAACATCGATGACCACATTGTCGTCTTCAACACGGGTGGTGATTTCGACTTCTCCCCCGCCCGTCCCGATAGCATCGATAGCGTTGTTGATGAGGTTGAGGAGCACCTGCTGCATCTCCGACGGCGAAACGGCCACCGCGGGAAGAAGCGGGTCGAGGTTGAGGGTCATCTTCACGTTGCCGAACCGGGAACGCTGTTCCGAAACGCTCACGATCTCCTCGACCAGATCGTTCATCTGGACCTCGCGGACCCGCGGATCGGTCCTCCGGGCGAAGCTCAAAAGCTTGTGGGTGATCTCCTTGCAGCGCTCGCCCTGAACACGGATCTGATCCAGGGCTCTTTTGAATTCCGCCAGATTCTCGCCCTCCTCAAAATCCTCCTCCTGCAAGAGATCGCCGATCCAGCCGGCTTCCTCCACCATGATGGCGATGGGGTTGTTGATTTCATGGGCGATTCCGGCCGCCAGCTCCCCAACCGATGCGAGTTTGCCCGCCTCGATGACCTGCTCGTTCATCATCTCCTGCTCGCGGTCCGCCTCCTCGACGTGGTGCGACATGCGGGACGCCAGGACAAAGGCCACCACCACGATGCCGACGCCTCCCACCAGGAAGATGAACAGCGCCAGCAGCCGGGTCTGATACAGGCTCTTGAAGGCGTCCGATTCATCCTGCTGATAGATCAGAATCCACTCGCCGCTCTTGAGCGGGGTCGTGACATAAAGGAACTCCCGCCCCGCCAGCACCACCTCTCCAATGGCTGCATTGTGGTCTCCGGCGTCTTCGTGAAGGCCGCTCATCCCCATTTTCTCGATCAACGGGTGGGCTCCACTGCCGCCCGCCATCGCGTTTTTCGACCGGGCCAGGATCTGGCGAAGCAACTCCTCGCCCAGGGCCGGTGCGATCAGGGGCCGCGTCTGGAATTCCCCTTCGCGGTTGATGATGAAGGCGGATCCCGTTTCGCCGATCCGAATGCTCTCGACCAGGGAGTTGAAGGCCTCGAAATCGATGGTGGCGCGCAGCAGCCACTGAC